>CAJJQF010000001.1:0-125262 GCA_905193815.1 uncultured Collinsella sp.
CGGTCGTCGCACGCCACGACGGCAAAGCCCGCCGCCGTGAGCACCCGCGCCGTCGCGGCGCCCACGTGGCCGCAGCCAAAGATATAGGTCAGGCCCTCGGGGCAGAGCGTCTCGACGTGCGCCGCGGGAATCTCAGAGGCCGCGTTGGTGTAGGTAACCTTACTCCCCTCCTCCACCAGCGAAAGCTCGGGGCAGCCGGCAATGGTATGGCGCGATGCTTCGCCATGGTACTCGGACACATCGCCCTCCAGGGCCTGAATGACAAACGGTTCAAAGTCGATGACGAAGTCGCCGATGCGTCGATACACCAAGACGTCGGCAACCGACTGGAACAACGGTGCCTTGGTCGCGTCCAGGTGCAGATAGCACAGGCAGATAGCTCCGCCGCAAATCATGCCGGTATCGGAGTTCTCGCCGCCCATGGTGTAGCGAACCAGACGCGATTTACCCCCGGCCAGCAGCTCGCGCGCCTCGTCCAGCGCAAAGAGCTCAATCTTGCCGCCGCCGATAGTGCCCGCCTGGCTACCGTCGGCAAAGACGGCCATCCAGGCGCCCACGCCGCGCGGCGATGACCCTGCCGTGCCGGCCACGACCACGAGCTCGCACGTCTTACCAGCCTTCAGAGCGCCAAGCGCAGCATTCACCACATCGAGCTTTTCCATTGCAATTTCCTATCCCTGGAATACACCGGTGAGCATAGCGAGTGCCTCGAGCACGCCGCCGCCGACCGACGTCGCCTTGTCCGAAATGTAGTTGATATAGCTGGCGTCACCGCGCGGATCGACATCGGCGCATTTAAAGCCCTCGGTCACCTGAACGCCATCTGCCAAAAGACCGCGCAGGCAGCCGTCAATCGTCGTGAACATGGGCGTATCGCCCGCATATCCAACGCACTCGCCGGCGCTCACTATGTCGCCGATCGCATGGTCGGACCTAAACACGCCAGCAGCGGGGCTGTGGATAACGCGTTCCTTGCCGTATCCGCCGATCATGCCCGGCACGCCCGTGTTGGGCTGGGGTGAGCCCTGGGTAATCACGCGGCCCAAAAAATGCCCGCGCATAGTCTCGACCACGGCATCGCAATCAACCGGCGCGGTAAAGCCCGGCCCTACCGCGATGACGGCAGGAGCCATGTCGCGCGTGGTGCCCAGATTGCACTTGGCCAGAATCGCGTCGACCACAGCCGCGGGTTTAAGCTCATCGAGCATCTTGGCCTGAGGGTCCACCACCACGGCGACATCCCCCGCTCGGGTAATCTCGAGCGCCTCAGCCGGCGTCCGTGCCAAGCGAGCGCGAATGCCCTCGACCTCGACCTCGCCCAGGCGAATGGCCTCGCAAAAACTGATTGTGCGACGGATGCACGTGGGAACCGCGATATCGGCCATGACGACCGACACGCCGGCGCGCACCAAGCGAGCGGCGACGCCCGTGGCGATATCGCCGGCGCCGCGAACATAAACGAGCATTCCCGGGGCACCTCCCTGTGCTACGGTTTGAGCAGAGCAAAAGCGGTTCGACCGCTACTCTGATGATTATTTATTATCACAGTATTATACGGCGGTGAACAGATGGAAACGGTTAGCGGCAATCTTGTCTCGGCGCTCAGGATCGAGCCGGGCATTACCGCGATTATCGGCAGCGGCGGCAAGTCGACGTTGCTGAAGACGCTCGGCCTTGAGCTCATGCGCGCTGGCGGCAGGGTGCTTCTCTGTACCACCACGCACATGTTTCCCGTCGCTGGCGTGCCATGGGACGGGTCGAGTCGTCGCCTGGACGCCGCACCTTGGAAGCCGGGCGCCGCACATATCCCCGGTTGCACCTGCGAGGCCTGCGCGGGGCTTGCGCGGGGAAGCATCTGCCAAGCTGGTATCTTGGACCCCCAGACGGGCAAGCTCTCCTCCCCTGCCAAGCCGCTCGACCAGCTAGCGCAGCGCTTTGACTACGTCCTGGCCGAGGCAGATGGCAGCAAGCGACTCCCGCTCAAGGCGCACGCCCCGTGGGAGCCGGTCGTTCCCGCCGGCACGGCCAACGTCATCTGGCTCGTCGGCGCCTCGGGGCTCGGCAAGCCCATCAACGAAGCCGTCCACCGCCCCGAGCTCTTTTGCGAGCGTTGCGGCTGCGAGCCTACCGACATCGCCACGCCCGAGCGCGTCGCCCAGGTGCTCAATGCCGAGATGCAAGAGATGAAGCTCAGCACCGCACGCGTCATGCTCAACCAAGTCGACACGCTTGCCGACCCCACGATGGCCGACCGCTTCGAGGCAGCCCTCGGCCGCCCCCTCATCGCCAGCAGCCTCAAGTAGCCGGCCCCATCTCCTCAGTTGCGGTGAAATACGGACTGTTTGGCCGCCCGACGGCCGCAAACAGTCCGTATTTCACCGCAACTGAGGAGGGGACACGGCATCTTTGCTGCTAGCGGGGGACGTAGCGGCCGGGCTGGGCTCCGGTGGGCTCGCCGTCGCGTGCCGCCAGCACGCCGTTCACAAACACGGCCTTGGCGCGGCCATGTGCCTCAAAGCCCTCGAGCGGCGTGTAGTCCACGGCCTGATGCTGCGTCGCGGCGCTGATTGTCCAGCGCGCTTTGGGATCCCACACGCACACGTCGGCATCGGCACCCTCGGCAAGACAGCCCTTACGCGGATACATGCCAAAAACGCGCGCCGGGTTCTCGCTCATCAAACAGCACAGATCCTCGGGGCCCAGCTGGCCCTCAAAGCTCGTGGCTATCGCGACGGGACGATGCTCCACGCCGGGCCCGCCGTTGGGAATCGCGCGGAAATCGTCGCGCCCGCGGTCCTTTTGCCCGTGCAGGTTAAAGCTGCAATGATCGGTTGCAATCGTATCGATCTCGCCGGCCACAAGCGCCTCGCGCAACGCGGCACGGTCACCGGCATGGCGCAGCGGCGGGCTCATCACATACTTGGCACCCGCAAAACCGTCCTCGCCCTGCTCCAAGTAGCAAGTATCGTCGAGCATCAGATACTGAGGGCAGGTCTCGACATAGATGTTCTTCTGCGCGCGCGCTTTGGCAGCGCGAATGGCCTCGAGCCCCAGCCTGGTCGAAAGGTGCACCACGTTGACCGGAGCGTCCCCGGCCAAGTGTGCCAGATACAGCAGGCGGCTCACGGCCTCGGCCTCGCACACATCCGGACGGCTGAGCGCATGGCCCTCGGGCCCGTGGATGCCCTGCTCAAACACGCGCTTCTGCAGCACGTTGACCAGCGTACCGTTCTCGCAATGCACGCACAGTATGCCGCCAATACGCTTGAGCTCCTCGAGCACCTCGAGCGTCTCGGCATCGTCCAGGCGCAGATGATCGTAGGCAAAGTAGGTCTTGAACGACGATACGCCCGCCTCGCGCATGGCCGAAAGATCGGCGCGGTTGCGCTCGTTCCACTCGGCGAGTGCCATATGAAAAGCGTAGTTTGCCGTGCAGGTGCCGTCGGCGCGGCGATGCCACTCGGCCAAGGCATCGGGCATGGTCACGCCGCGATCGGCCGTCGCGTAGTCCACAATGGTCGTCGTGCCGCCGCAGGCAGCCGCGCGCGTGCCGGTCTCAAAGCTATCGGCCGTCCAATCCATGCCGGTCCAGCACTGCATGTGCGTGTGGCCGTCGATAAAGCCGGGGAATACCCAGCAGCCCGCGGCGTCCTCGACGGTATCGCCCTCGCCCGGCTCAATCGCCGCGGCGATCCGCACGATCTTATCGCCATCCATGGCAAGATCGGCGCGGCGAAGCCCCTGTGGCGTCACGAGCGCGCCGTTTTTGATGATGATCATGTTGCTCCTTATTGATTAATACAGTTGGCCACGCGATCAAAATACGAGCAGGCGGCAATATGCTCCGTTATGCGTCGCTGTCCCTTGACGGTATCGACGTCCCACAGCTCGTAGGCACGCGCCTCGACCAGCGCAACGTCGACGCGACCTTTGAGAATCGAGCCCCCGCCGTCCTTGCCCTCAAGACACATAAGTGCATCGAACAGTTCCGCCGGAAAGAGCACCGGGCTCGAAGGCTCACCGTTACACGCAAGACGCACCGGATGTTTGCGGCCACGCTCGTCAAATGCACGAACCATAGCCTCAAAAGAATCCGAACTCACGAGCGGCTGGTCGCCCGGTAAAAAGAGGCAACCTTTCCAGTTGCGTTCGACTCCCCACGAAAGGCCCGCACGGACGCTTTCGCTGCGCAGCTCGCCATCGTGCAGCACGCACGGGCAATGCTTGTCCTCGCAAATCTGGGCGACCTCGGGCCAACGCGTCGAAACCACAACGTCAAAGCCCCGGGGAACCGAATCGATGGTCCGGGCAATCAGCGGCTCGCCATAGATATCGGCGAGCATCTTGTTGGAGCCAAACCGCTTGCCCTCGCCCGAAGCCATAATGACGCATCCAAGTTTCATGGTGATACCTCCCCTGAAACCATCGTACCCATAACTCGCGCCGCGGGCATCCACATCGAAAGCGCTTATCCCGCACGCCCGCGATGCAAAATAGGGGCACCCCGCCAGTTGGCAGAGCGCCCCCTTTACATGGCTTACCTCAGCCCGGCTTTAGGCCTGGAGCCAACGGGCGGTGTTGCGCTCGTCGAGGGCCTTGAGGGTAGCGGCGGGATCGGCAACCTTCTGCAGGAACATCATGGCAGCGATGGCGTACGGCTTGTAGCTGGCCTCCTTGTACATGCCCACGCGGTGCATGTCGAAGACGTCGGCGTTAACCTCGCCGTGCTCGCAGGAGACACCGGAGATGTCGGCGGGCAGCGGGTGCATAAAGATGGTGTCCTGGCCGTTGGCAGTCTTCTCCATGAGCTCGGTCGTGGAGCACCAGTCCTGATGGGTGGCGTTCTGGGCGAGCAGCTCCTTCTCGAGCGCTGCGATGCCGGCGTCGTCGCCCTCGGCGTACAGGTTGGTACGCTTCTCCATGGCGGCAAACGGAGCCCAGCTCTTGGGGATCACGATGTCGGCGCCCTCGAAGGCCTCGGCCATGGTGTTGACCTGCTTAAAGGTGGTGCCGGACTCGGCGGCATAGCCCTTGGCGCGCTCGACGACCTCGGGCATGAGGTCGTAGCCCTCGGGGTGAGCCAGGGTGACGTCCATGCCAAAGCGGGGCAGCAGGCTGATCAGCGACTGCGGGCAGGACAGCGGCTTGCCGTAAGAGGGCGAATAGGCCCAGGTGACGGCAACCTTCTTGCCCTTGAGGTTCTCGAGGCCACCAAACTCGTTGATGAGGTAGAGCATGTCGGCAGAGGACTGCGTGGGGTGGTCGGAATCGGACTGCAGGGAGATGAGCGTGGGACGGTGATCCAGAACGCCGTCCTCGTAAGCCTGCTGCACGGACTCGGAGACCTCGGCCATGTAGGCGTCGCCCTTGCCGATGTACATGTCGTCGCGGATGCCGATGACGTCGGCCATGAAGGAGATCATGGTAGCGGTCTCGCGGACGGTCTCGCCGTGAGCGATCTGGGACTTCTTCTCGTCCAGGTCCTGCAGCTCAAGGCCAAGCAGGTTGGCGGCCTTAGAGAAGGAGAAACGCGTACGGGTGGAGTTGTCGCGGAACAGGGAGACGGCCAGACCCGAGTCGAAGATCTTGGACGAGACGTTGTTCTCGCGCAGCTCGCGCAGGGCGTCGGCGATGATGTAGAGAGCCTTGAGCTCATCGGTGGTCTTGTCCCAGGTGTGCAGGAAGTCGCTGCCGTACATACCCTTAAAATCGAGGCCGTTCAGCTGCTCGACGAGCTCGGTAAACTTAGCGTCCATGGAAATGTCCTTTCTAAAGATGAAACGATCGCAGTGAGTAGATGTGCTCCGGCATGCGCGTGTGGCTAGAACATGCAGAGCACCATGACGAGGACCCGCCACCGTTGAGGAAGCATGGGAGATAACGACCGCGGGCCCCAAGTCAACAGGAGGCGCCGGGGGCATAAACTGTCCCCGGCTCAACAAAATCGAGGAATGGGACTAGTCGATCTTGTTGTTGGTCAGACCGGCGCGGAACACGGTGGCGTCGCCATCGGCCTGGCTCGGATCGTAGAGGTTCAGGGCAGCCACATACATGGCGGCAGCGGTGACCAGGTCGTCCTTGTAGGTGACCTCGTTGGGAGCATGAGCCTGAGACTCGGCACCCGGGCCAAAGCCCACGCAGGGGATGCCGTAGCGGCCCTGGATGGAGACACAGTTCGTGGAGAAGGTCCACTTGTCGCACAGCGGGCGACCGGTGCGCTTGTCCATGCTGGGCTCGCAGCCGATGCGCTCGTCACCAAACATGGCCTTGTGGGCGTCGACGAGGGCCTTGACGTGCGGAGCGGTCTCCTTGTTGATCCACGTGGGGAAGTAAGCCTCGGTCTCGTAGACCTCGCCGGTCCAGGACGGACGGTCGTACATGTACATGGAGACCTTCACGTCGTCGCCGTACTTCTTGGCGGCCGGCAGGTTACGGATCTCGTCCAGGCAGGACTCCCAGGTTTCACCGGCGGTCATGCGACGGTCGATGGAGATGGCGCAGGAGTCGGCCACGGCGCAACGGCTGGGGCTGGTGTAGAAGATCTGGCTGACGGTGCAGGTGCCGCGGCCCAGGAAGCGGGCATCCTCGAAGTGCTCGGGATTGTACTTGGGGTCGAGCATCTTGACGAGACCCTTGATGTCGGTCGACTCGTCGCAGCCGTTGTTGTTGAGGGCGCGGACGTCGGCGATGATGTCGGCCATCTTGTAGATGGCGTTGTCGCCGCGGTCGGGAGCGGAGCCGTGGCAGGAGGTGCCGTGAACGTCGACGCGGATCTCCATGCGGCCGCGGTGACCGCGATAGATGCCACCGTCGGTGGGCTCGGTGGAAATGACGAACTCGGGCTTAATGCCGTCCTTGTTGTAGATGTACTGCCAGCACATGCCGTCGCAGTCCTCTTCCTGGACGGTACCGACGACCATGATCTTGTAGCCCTCGGGGATGAGGCCCATGTCCTTCATCATCTTGGCAGCGTAGGTAGCAGAAGCCATGCCACCCTCCTGGTCGGAGCCGCCGCGGCCGTAGATGATCTCGTCGGTCTCGTAGCCCTCATAGGGATCGGCATCCCAGTTATCGATGTTGCCGATGCCGACGGTGTCGATGTGGGAGTCGATGGCGATGATCTTGTCGCCCTCGCCCATAAAGCCCATAACGTTGCCCAGGCCGTCGACCTTGACCTCGTCATAGCCAAGGTTCTCCATCTCGGCCTTGATGCAAGCAACAACCTCACCCTCCTCGCAGGACTCAGAGGGATGGGAGATCATAGCGCGCAGGAAGCGAGTCATATCAGCACGATGAGACTCAGCAGCAGCCTTGATAGCGTCGAAATCGAGTTCTTTAGCCATTGTTCATAACCTTTCAAACGAAGGAATCTACCTTTGAGGTGGCGGAGCGATACCTATTTACTCCGCCCCAACGATTAGCAAGTGGGATATTCGCCTTCCCAAACAATGCGGCGATACTGGTCGGGATCCGTATCGCCCTCGGTGGAGAAGCAGAGCACGGAGCTCGTCTTGTCCAGGCCGATGAGTTCCTTGAGCTCGGCGTACTCGGGATCGAGCATGAGAGTCTCGACCAGACCGGTGGTCACAGCGCCGGACTCGCCGGAGATGACGCGCGGGTCGCCCTTCTCGGGAGCGCCCAGGGTGCGCATGCCGCGAGCGGTGACCCAGTCGGGGCAGGACACGAAGGCGGTGGCATGGTTGCGCAGGATATCCCAGCCCAGGATGTTGGGCTCGCCGCAGCACAGACCGGCCATGATGGAGGGCATGTCACCGTCCACGATACGCGGATCGCCGTCGCCGGCGGCAGCGCCCTTGTACAGGCAGGCGGCCGGAGCGCACTCGACCACGACGAAGGTGGGCGGGTTATCGGGATACAGGTTGGTGAAGTAGCCCACCACGGCGCCGGCGAGCGAACCCACGCCAGCCTGGACAAACACGTGCGTCGGGCGGTTGATGGCCATCTCGCGCAGCTGCTCGGCAGCCTCGGAAGCCATGGTGCCGTAGCCCTCCATGATCCAAGACGGGATCTTCTCGTAGCCCTCCCAGGCGGTGTCCTGAACGATGACGCCGCGCTCGCAGGCGTCGGCCTCGGCGGCGGCCATGCGCACGCACTCGTCGTAGTTGACCTCTTCGATGGTCACCGTGGCGCCCTCGGCGGCGATGTTATCGAAGCGGGGCTTGGTGGAACCCTTAGGCATGTGAACGACGGCCTTCTGGCCCAGCTTGTTGGCAGCCCACGCCACGCCGCGACCATGGTTGCCATCGGTAGCGGTAAAGAAGGTGGCCTGGCCAAAGTCCTTGGCAAGCTGGTCGGAGGTCAGGTAATCGAAGGTGCAGTCGGCAACGTCCTTGCCGGTCTCGTCGGCAATGTAGTTGGCCATGGCAAACGAGCCGCCCAGGACCTTAAAGGCGTTGAGGCCAAAGCGATAGCTCTCGTCCTTAACGCACAGGTTGGACAGGCCCAGACGCGCGGCCTGGCCGTCCAGGCGGGCAAGCGGAGTAACGGTGTACTGGGGGAACGACTGGTGGAAGGCGCGGGCCTTCTTCACGTGGTCGAGACTCATGATTCCCAAGTGCTTGTCATCGCTCTTGGGCATCGTGTTGCTCGCCCACTGGATCTTATCGGCCATACGGTGAACTCCTTAAGTTCTCTCTTGCCGGCCCCCGCATACGCGTTTCAGCCCGATCCCATTCACACGGCTGAACTTTTATGTGGATGCCAAACAAAAAGTTTGTTAGTAATGTTCTATCACACTTTTTGATTGGCATACCTAACGAATTGTTTGTTGCCGTAATCGGTACTTTTTCGCCGCCGAACGGTCACACAACGCAGCGACGCTTTCGTTATTTGCGAACAGGTGTGGTTTATGGCACAGTGAGCCCAAACTAATTTTTAGGAAGGTACCCATGACCCCCGCACAGATTGAGTTTTACAAGCGCCTCGCACACGGCCTGGCGCTCCAATTTGGCCCCAACTGCGAAGTCGTCGTCCACGATCTGGAGACCGAGGACGTAGACCACTCCATCGTAGTGATTGAAAACGGCCACGTCAGCGGGCGCAAACTGGGTGACGGCCCCAGCCATATCGTGTTTGAGTCCATGCACGAGGGCGCCACCGATGTACACGACCGCGAGCCGTACCTCACTAAAACCACCGACGGTAAGCTGCTCAAGTCCTCGACCATCTTTATCCGCAACGACGAGGGCAAGCCCGTCGGCATTTTGGGCATCAACTTTGACATTACGCTTATGAAGGCTTTTGAGCGCTCGCTCGATGCCTTTACCGGCACCGGCGGCACGGGCTATACCGAGCCCGAGCCCATTACCAAGAACATCGGCGACCTGCTCGAGGACCTGCTGCACGAGTGCGAGCAGTTTGTGGGCAAGCCCGCGGCACTCATGACCAAAGACGAGCGCATTCGTGCCATTGGCTACCTCGACCGTCGCGGCGCCTTCCTCATTTCCAAGTCGAGCGAGCGCGCCTGCGAGTTCTTTGGCATCTCCAAGTACAGCTTCTATAGCTACCTCAATGAGGCCAAGGCGGCGGCCGGCGACAAGTAGGCACTCGCCTGGATTGCCCCTCCCCTTTTGGGCGCGAGTTCTGGAAAGCACGAATCCAAGACCGGGCCGCTTGGGAAGTTCCATATAATCGATGTCATTAGTATTTCGAAAGGATGGGACAGAATGGCGTTAAGCAAGGCATCATGCACCGGTCGCGGATTGATTCCGGCAATTGGTGGACATGTGCACCGCATGTTCGATGAGAGTGAAGACGACCTGTTTTCGCTGAGCCTTGACGACGTGATGGATGATCGCCCGTGGACCGCCGACGAACTCATGAGCGGCGGGGCTCGCCCGTCAAGTCCCAATCCCGCACTTGCGCCTAAGCCCGCATCTGCGCCGACTCCTGCGCAGTCGCCCGCACCCACTTCGGCGCCCACGCCCGCTCCCCGCCCCGCAAGCGACCCGTCCGAGACGGCGGCATTTCTCGCTGCAGCGACGCAGGGCAAATCGGCCGACAGCACTGTTATGTACAGCGCCCAGCAGTTGCCTGTTCCTGCGGCACGCAAGCCTCCGGTCGCAAGGCTCGATGAGCCCGTTGCCCGTCAGGTTGCCTACGATTCCTGGGCTGCAGCCGATCTGGATGAGACCTCTACCGGCATGCCGGCGCTCGACGTTCCAGTTAACCCGCTTTTTGCCGCGAACACGAGCGCCGCGGACTATGAAGGCGGTGCGACATATTCCGATTATTCCGATGACTATGCTGGCAACGGTCGCATCGAGACCGAGGACTATGGCACCGCATCGAGCGATTATCTCAACGATCCGTACGCTGCCACGCCTGCACCGGAATATGACCCGGAGGCCGCGTCCGCGCCGGCGTATACCAAAAGCACGGGCGAAGAGCGCTTCGCCGATTATTACGCCGAGGAAAAGGCGCTGCGTTTCTCGGAATTTCCGCAAGCAGTCAAGGTTGCCTTTATCGCCATTGTCATTGCCCTGCTCGGCGTCATTGCGTTTGAGGGATTCCGGCTGTTCTCCGGCCCCACCCAAGCGGAGTCGGAGACCCAGCAAAAAGAGAACGATGACGAGTACCTGGACATCAACACCCTCAAGGGCGACCCCAACGACGGAGACGACGAGTAGCGAGGGCTGAAGGCGGCCGCAGGATCCCGCATCCAGCACCGGCTTCTAAGTGCTGTTTTGTCATCCAGCGACACTTTTCCGGATAATTTGCCTATCGAATTTGACACTTTTCCGAAGTTTTAAGGTGCCTATTTCGACACTTTTCCGGATGAAAGCCGAATAATCACTTGGGAAACCAACGCCATCCGCGCGTCATTTCGCGGATGGCGCTTGATTTCTGTCCGTACACGTTGATAGACTCCATCGTGCCCGCAAGGAGCGAGCACGTTTTATCCAGAGTCGGGGTAGAGAGTTGGCTCCACGATCCCGACGCCAACCGGCCAAGAGGCGCGGTGGCCCTGCCAACATCGATGAAAGGAGTCCGTATGGACAATTTCTCTGTGCGCAGTGAGCGCAACTTCCACAACCTGACAGCCAAGCCAAGACGAATGCATCTTCTGGACAAGCCGAGCGGCTATGCCTCGGCCATGGCCAAGAGTAACCTCTCCCACCAGATGCGCTTTACGGTGCAGAAGCTCGAGGAAGAGCTCTGCGCTGCCGGCAATCCGCACGTACTGCAGATCAAGCTGCTCGGAGATGACTCGCGCGAGCCGTCCAGCTGGGAGTTCTTTGCTGATGGCACATGCGTTGCGGACGGATCCGGCGCCTTTGCCCGCGAGTGTTTCTGCGAGGGAGCTGAGGTGCTTCTGGACCTGTGTCGCGACGCCGTACGCGCGGCCGAGCTGCACCAGTGGAGCCAGAGGGAGTATGAGCTGTTGAGTGCCGCGCGCGGGATCGCGGGGGTGTAGGAACAGAAGCCTCATGACGGTGGCCTCAGTTGGAATGACGTGTCGCTCGATGAATGATCTCAACAACGTAGCCGATGCGCTGCATTTCACCTCAAAGGCACTGAGCGATCGGGCGGCGTCCAGCATTTCTTTGATACCCCCAATTGATTGTTCCAAGAAAGTCTCTTCATGCCCTCATAATCGCCCTTACGAGAAACTTGGACGAGACGGGCGTCCACATGCCGCCTCTAAACTAACGAGCCGTTCGCGGAAAGAACATCTGGCTAGCGTGGGCCAAAGATATACTGGTGTCGTTGCAACAATTATGGAAGATCGGCACCGCCAATGACCTCCTTGAAATTCTCCAGGCGCTTCGCGCTTAGCCTGCTCGCCTCGCTGTCCGCCACCGTGGCATTAGCATTACCCACGACCGCCCTCGCGGTGTCGGACCCGAATCCGCCCATCGTCTCCAACGTGACGATATCCGCGATGTCCGTCACGGCTGGCTCCACGTTGCATGTCGGCCATGACGTCGACGACCCGGACGGGGTGCGGTCCGTCACGCCGATAGTCGAGTCGGTATCCGACGGGACCGACGACGGTCATGGCGTCAGTGTCCGCCACGCATTCACCTCGAAAGGAGACACGGTCGATGGCTTCGATATCCCCACCTCCCCCGATGATCGGCCCTTCAGGTACCGTGTAATTGGCCTTAGCGTGACCGACGCGCTCGGCTGGGTTACCGACGTCTATGACGCAGCGTATGCCGAGGATAAGGAAATCGACTGCCCGACCTTCGTCACCGAACCTCTCGAGTATGAGGTGACCGAAGGTCCCGCGGACCAGAACCCGCCAACCGTGTCTAAGGTCAGTCTTGATAGCCATGAGATCATGATCGGTGGAAAGCTGCACGTCTCCTGGCAGGTGAGCGACCCCGACGGTGCGAAATCGGTCTCTCCCATCTTGAAAGAGGTGGCCGGAGGCTCGGGCGACGACCATGCGTCTGTTACGGTTAACACCATCAAGTTCTCCAACTCGCTGGGTACTGATAAAGGATGCGATATCCCATTCGACGGCACCGTAGACCTGGGAAGATACCAAATCATTGCGTTGGAGGTCGTCGATTCCCTCGGGTATCGGACCACGGTCTATGACTCGGCTTACATCGGGGACAATGGCTCTGCCTGCCAGACCTTTCCCGCATCCGACCTCATATTCGATGTGACCGACAGCGCGAACGATCCGCACTCTCCTGTGGTAACCGATGTCTCCCTTTCCTCCAAAGTCATCCCTGTCGGCAAAAAGCTGCGAATATCTTTCAACGTCAGCGACCCGGAAGGCGTGAGAATGGTCGACGTGAGGTTCTGCGACCCCGGCTTCATCGAGAATCCCTCGACATCGGTCAGTTCCACCTCGATTCGGGCAACATACAGGGACGATGGTCGAGATGGCTATATCGATATCGAATTCCCCACAACTCGCTCGATGGGGTCGTACGAAATCGAGGGGCTCCGCGTCCTCGACAAGGCGGGCCACGAGACCTTCGTCTACAGCCCCGCCTACGCCGAGCGTAACGGCAAGACCGGCGTCCAGACCTTTGATGTCGACGATGCGGGGAACGTCACCTTCGACGTGACCGCCCCGCCGTATGCCGCCACCAAGGGCGACGGGCAGGCGTATGCAAAGGGCGGCGGGTTCGGTCTGACCTTCCGCTTCAGCGGTCCTCTCGATGAGTTCGCGCGTCTCCTCGTGGACGGAACTGAGGTCTCCGCTGAGAACTACACCGCAACCAAGGGCAGCACGATTATCGAGCTCAGGCCGGCCTACCTGGACACGCTTGCCGCCGGCGGACACACCGTCACGGCCGTCTGGAAGGACGGGACGGCGACCGATGCATCCTTCACCGTGGAGGGGAAGGCCCAAGGGGAGCAGGCGGGCGGCAAGACCGATGTAGATTCACCCGGCGACAACAAAAGTGATCCTGCCACTCCTGAAAAGGACGCCGACGAGACGTCTACAAAAAGGTCGGGACGCACGACAGCCGATGAACCAAAGCTCGCCGCAACCGGCGACTCCGCTTGGATGGCCAGCATCGCATTAGCCATGGCGGCCACGACCTGCTTCACGGCAGCGAGAAAGCTTCGTTCCAAAGTGACATGGCGGGAATAATATTTCAAAAGCGGCTGGGAAAGGACAGCTGGATAGCCGCCCTTCTCTTAAAATCAACCGCAACGATATTATGAGCGACATGCGGCTTAGAGGAGCTGATGAGAAGCTGCTGAACGCCTGGTGCGTGAGAGTGCCGATCAGTGCAATCGACCCAGGCAATGTGGCCCTCTAGTCCTAAGAATCTTGTTGAGATACTTGATAAGCATGCGCACGGCCTCTTCTTCACCAAGATTTTTGTCCGCAATCAATCTCGCGAGCACACACAAACGGGCGAGCGGCATACAAGCTACTCGCCCGTTTGCTTCTCCTCAAGCATCTCGCAGAATTCGCCTACGCTCATCAGCCATTTTTGCTGTTCGGCAGTATATGAAACAAAAACGGGACGAGGCACAACTAGCTGCAGATTGTGTTCGCGCATTGAGTCCGTGTACTCCGTGCTGACCGCTGCATCGAGCGTAATAAGGTGCTTATGATCAATTCGATTTGCCTCTTCGAGGACCTGACGCCAACGCTCTTTTATCGTTGTCTTTGCTCCAAGCATCGTCAGCCGCTCTACCGGAAAACAGACATCTCTATACGCCTCAATGGACGGCATGATGAAATCCGGCTTCGATTTACCCTCAGTGTAGGGTTGGGCGGTATAACGAATGCCCCTTCCTTTAAATAGAAACTCGAGCTGGTGTTCAAATGCCGCACCTGCTCGTGACTTCCTGCGCTGAAATGTTGACATCGTTATTCGAAGCACTGCGTCAACGTCCAGCACTCCCCTCATATAGGGAGTGAGGTCATTTTCAAGTAAGTACCTTTCGAATACCTTGAATAGAATCTCTTCTCGTTCATAGCAGTCAAGTAAGCACTGGTCAGGAGATCCCTTCCAATCAAGGTCGCCAAGCGTCGAAGCAGAGTACCTCGTGAAGTCGATTCCCTTGGGGAACGAATCACCAAATTTCTCGATCATATCGTCCAGATACGACTCGGCAGAAGCTGGCACTGCAACCTCAATACCAATTGCCTCGAGAATAGATGCCGCAATTGAGCCGATTCTAATATCATCAGTCGTTGACCGCGAGAATCTGCCACTAGAGACATCCTCTAAACCAAACAGCCACCTCAGTTGGCTTTCGGCATTTGACCCTCGGCTCGCGAACACAACCAAAAGACCGTGCTCGTCAGAAATCGCCATGATCATTAGGTCGTCGATATGTGCGGCCTTAATTGCATCATTGTCATTGTAGTAAAGCCTGTATTCAGTCCTAGTAGGATGCTTCCTGCGGGCGTCATACCAAGTTGTGAAGCCATGGTCAAACAGCGGGTTAGCATCGTCGCACAGATAAGCAAAGGTCGTCGGTATGCCCCTAATATCATTATCGCCAAAGAGCGATCGAAGCTCAGCGGTACCATTGAATTCGTGCTGATTGCTTACTTTCCCGTCGATATCAACCGCGACCAGCCTCTTTGCGACTGCGCCATCAAAGTAGCTACTCAGTACACCGTAATCCATCGAAATAAGCCTCCATCATTGCCTTGGCGACCGCCCGCACTGCTGGAACAGTAACGGAGTTTCCGAATTGATGATATGCCTGCGTGTCAGACACCGGAATGATGAATTGATCGGGAAAGCCTTGGAGCCTTGCGCATTCACGCGGAGTGAGCTTGCGAGGATTGACTCCCTCGCCACGAGAAATAAGGATTTCACTACCGTCCTTATGATATCGCGCTGAAAGGGTACGTGTGGTGTCGTCGGGACCCACTGTGCTATAGCCAAATCCATTGCCAGCCGCTTGATGCTTTTTCTTATAAGCACGCAAATAGTCCCATAACTTATCTGACAAAATGTATCGATTATCCGGGCTGTCTACAAGGATCTCCTTAACAGTATGACCACCAGACCCCATATCAAGCTGATTCCAGTCAAATGGAGTCTTTTTCTTGAAGCCGACAATATAAATGCGCTCACGGTGTTGGCAAGTCCAATTTCTACTGTCGAGCACTTTGTAATGGACGTCATAACCCAGTTCATCTTCAAGCGTCTGCATAATAATCTTGAAGGTTTTGCCATGGTCATGGCTCGTTAAATTCTTAACGTTCTCAAGCAGGAAAGCATCCGGCTTCTTATCGCGCAGAATGCGAGCAACTTCAAAGAATAAAGTACCCTGAGTTTTGTCTTCGAATCCCGTCGCCCTGCCCATAGATTTCTTTTTTGACACACCTGCAAGCGAAAAGGGCTGGCACGGAAAGCCTGCTAGCAGCACATTAAAATCCGGAATGTCTTCCGAGCGGACCTCGTGGATATCTCCCGCAGGGGTGTCACCGTAATTCATACGATAGGTCTTCTGCGCGAACCTATCCCACTCGCAAGAGAAAACGCACCTGCCGCCCAATTCTTGAAAGGGCATACGTATGCCACCGATACCCGCAAAGAGGTCAATATAAGTAAAGGGGGCGTCCTTGCGATCGCCTTGTGCAAATGGAGCCTTATGGCCAAAGGAGCGAATAAAAGCCAGCTCAGCTGCAGAAGGACAAGTTTCCCCCGTCTCCCAACGGCGCACAGTCCTATCACCATTTGGCCCCATCCCAAGGGCAGCGGCAAACTCTTTTTGAGTTAACGCAAGCTCTTTACGCTTTGCAGTTATCTCCCCTTTTACGTCTAACATGCTATCCAATCGGAATAAACTGCGGACGATTTGTCCGCTAATTGACACAGCGAATCACTAGCTTAAGGTGTATCACAACGCATGGCAATAGTGACTGCATGACAGTAAACTAAATGCGCATGCGGACATATTTAGCCGAATAGCCTTTATGATCTTCAATTAACTAGTGGGCCAGCTTTCGCTAGCCCACATTTAAACAAGCGTTTGAGCAGTCTAATTCCTGTTCCAATTACCTCAAAGGGCATTGTAAAGATCAGCACTAAATAAGCCAGTCGTTGGCATGTCGAACGTACCTACGATTAGAGCCCTATCGAGAAACCTGTTGCCGTTTTCACAGGCGGTTTCTGGAACAAGTGCACAGTTATAACAAGCTGCCAGATTACAAGAGTCAAGCCCTTGGCCCCGCGATTCAATACAGACAGGGTCATCTGAACACCAAGTAGCTTTCTGCATGGAATTGTTTAGAATCTCTTCGAACCTGCCCGGCTCCCCGGATCTGACCAAGCCGCCCAGAGAACCATCTCCCGACGCGGACGCAGTGTAGATTAGAACGCCGTGCATGTCCTCGAACTCCTCGGCGCCATCCTCTAGGTACGCTTGGCAATACACTCTTTCACGAAGAGATGCGGCCGAATAACCGCAGACCTCGCTGATACCCAGCAAAACTATGTGAGAAAAAGTGTGAATGGCGACGAACAGGGGATTGATCTCCCTAGGCCTAGCATTACGACTTTTTATCGCGTTATTAAGGTTTTCCTGCATTACCTCGATTCTGGCAGCAACCTCGGGGCGCGCACACCACTCTTCCAAAACGCTCTGGTCGAATTCGACAAACACTCCCTCACCAACGGTTTGGTTTGCAAGCGTCCAGTCAAGTCGTTTTCTCGAAAGCTCTCTTCGCCTTTCCTCCATACTCTTCAGATCGTTGTATTCAGGGTTCAATCTGGTGAACCCGACGAGAGCCCGGGTTACGGTCAAAGTGTCTATCAGGGATACACCCGCTATGTAGTTACGGATTAACGGCGACTCGTATTCGTTGGAATCAACGGCACGACCGACAAATTCGCCACTTTTCCTAATCTTAGGATCTCGCAGCGTCAGGTACTCGTCATGAAGATACTCGATATTGGATTGTCCAGAGTCCCCTTCAGTTTTCTTTCGTTGATAAGCCAGGCGCAAGTCTTCCGGGTCGACTCCGCCCATGCTTGCAATTAACGATAACGCTGCGTCCAAATCACCTTTTCGATCGAAGTCGAGCATCGTAGTAAACTGCTCATCGGCAACTTTCTTCACCCGCTCATCCAATGCATCGGGGATGAGCACCGAGCTGACCACATCTGGATAACATACGTTCGTTGCGCCCATAATAACGACGCGAAGGTCTTTCCCGTCGCAAGAACATTGCTGCTTGGAAATACGGTTTAGCCATGGCTGCCTGCCGCTACAGTGATACCCTATCTTGTTAAGTCCTTCTGGTCTATTAGCCCCGTGGAGCGATTTACGAGCTCCGCAAGTGCACTGATAGACGATATCGCCCATGGTCGTACTTCCGCCCATGGTCCTTCTGCTTACAACATGTTCTCTTGATTTCGGATCAATGTCTGTTCCGTTATGCACCCACTGCATAACGGGAAAATTATCGATATGGCCATGTGGACACACGACGACAAAACGCTCTGGAATGAGCTTAATATCGCGCTTAAATTTTTTTGAACAAGCCTCACATCGAATCTGTGTACTTACATTGGTCGACTCTTTGTATTGCATTTGACCGCATCGTGGGCAATACAACCAGTTGGGAAAACGAAGCGCTGGGACGAAACCGCCGTGGTGCCCGTCATCAACTGGAGGCGCATACAACCTATTTACTCCAACGTATCTTTTCAGCCTTGAATCTGCAATTGTCTCCAGGGCCCCCTTGTTTACCTGTTGCTCATAAGCATCAAGGCCAGCAATCATTACCGTAGTATTGGCATCGCACGGGTAAATTGCGCCAACGCTATACGGCCCGAACATCTGGCCCATGCGAAGCAAATAACTTTTTCCTCTTCCCTGTTTGCGAGTATTTCCAGCATTGAATCTAGGCATTACATTCCGCCTCCCTCTCGTAATATTCGCCATATGAGCCTACAATCCGCAGCTTGCATTGAGCGTCAACGCTTCTCATCGAAGTCGGAACATCAAACGTTCCCCCGCTCCATGCATCGCTCGTCTTGCTTCCCGAAGGATGCATAAGAGGCGTCGGCCGATCAAGATTATCCGGCTTAAGTTCGAACCATCGGTCATAGTCACTCTCTTGCCAAATGGCGCGAATGGCTTCTATATCCTGTTTGGCACCAGCAAGCTCATGAGGGTCAACCTTTTCGATTCGAGATAGTATCGTTTCCGCCGCAAGTGAAAAAGCCCTTTCCTCGGGGCTTCGGAACGCCTCGGAATCTTCTTCATCCACCGACCGATAAATACCGATCAAGGTTCCGAACAGAGCACGATCGCGGACCTGTCTACAAAATGAGGTGACGCTAGATGGCTCAACATTTTGATAAAACCCATTGTGATACATTGCAAAATTCTCGTAATGCGAACGATCGCGTGGCTTCGTAGCACTATAAACAACAAACACAATGCCCTTGGCCTTACCGCGGCCAACACGACTACTTGCCTGAATGTATTCTGCCGTTGTCTTAGGCTGGCCCTCGACAACCGTCAGCCCAAGACGCCCGACATCCAAGCCTACAGAAATCATATTAGTCGCAAAACAAAGGTCAACAGCCTTACTTGAAGGATATGAAATAGTGAGGCTGTCTAAGCCCTTTCTCACCTCGTCGGCATCCTTACGACCCGTCAGCTCTTTCGCCACGTTGATATACCGCACGGATTTATCGCCAACTCGCTCCGCACGCTTCTTGTGTTCGTGAAGTCGTTCCGGAATATCACCGCCCATCCAAGTGACGGCTTGTCCAAGTTCTCTCGTTGTCCCATAGTAGCCAACGATGGTCCAATAAGGATCTTTTTGTTCATCAGTAACATCATTCCATGTTGCAGGCTCCCAAAGAAGGTCTGCATAGAGGCGTATATTTGCCGAAGCAGCATTCAAAGTCGGGATAAACAAACCGGCGTATCGGCGACCTCGAGCTTCCTTGTCTTCATAGGAAAAGAAAGAGTCGTCGTAGTCTATCCCTGAAGGCGGAAATTGAAACACCTTGTCTTCCCCACAGGCATACAACTGATTGCACTGCTCCTTAGCTCTGCTAACCGTCGCTGTCGAAGCAACGATCTTTGGCAAGATCTTGGAAGAGGCATCGGTGCGCTCGCAAAGCGCAGAAACAAGGGTTTCGTAATGACCCGCCATCGACCCTAGCGGCCCAGAAATTAAATGCAACTCATCTTGGATGATCAGTTTGGGAGGACGGCCCCTTCTGCCATTGTCAATTCCGAACAAAGCAAAGGCTTCGTGACGGTAGGGCAGCATGGCGAACTTATCAATTGTTCCGACAAGAAGTGATGGCGGGTTTTGATAAATCTCCTCATCGACGACATCCAAAGGCAGTCCCGTCGCCTTTCGAATATTCGCACTCAGGATTCGGGCATACAAATAGCAGTTTTTCAGTCCCCCGCTGGCGTACATAAGACGCCCTACGATCATCTTCAAAGCTGCTCCCGCACCATGGGCATTTGCGCACAGGAAATGGATTGAGGCCCTCTTCTTTGTCAACATAAGTCAGCCTCTTTTCCTTGGCATCGTGACGATTATTCGGGCTTGCATCTTTACCAACCCATAACCCAATTCTGAACTCGCGGCTACCAAGCAGCTCGGATTCTCGACGCCTCATCGCCTCAAGAGAGCAGATAAGTGAAGATGCACGATCAAACTGTTGTGAAGTTAGAAGACGCAAGGTGTAACGCATAAATACGGTAACGCCTTTACTCTCATTATGCGACAGACGTTCCCAAATTAGCACGAACGCAGAAAGCCCCAGGTATGCCTCCGTTTTACCTCCGCCAGTTGGGAACCAGATCAAGTCGACGACTTTCCTGTCTTCGCATGTCTCATCCACCATCGATCTGATATTCATCAAAATAAAGGCCAGCTGAAAGGGCCTCCAACTGCGCGTGTATCCAAGGGGCTCATCAAGGCCGCCACGCTCTCCTGAGACAACGCTATAATGCAAGAACTGTTCATACATTGCCTCGTTAGCCATTATGAACGCTTTTCTTGCTATAGGATCAGTCTCGAGTACACTGATGCCCTCTTTAATGCGATTAAGGCATGCTTCGCACTGGGACAAGTTGTCCTGCGCTGCCGTCTGGTAGCACTCGGACAGCCCTTCGGATTCAGCCGTTATTTCAAAAATCCACTGACCATATTTCTTGCATAAAAGCCGCATCGATCCGAGCGTATTTTCCCAATGGTCAGGATTGCCAAAATCTTCAATCGATAAGGTCACGTTTTCCATAGACGGGTGAATTGGCTTCATTGAGCGCGTTTCGGCAGTTGGAATAATCTGAGTTTCAGCCCATAATACAGGCCGATTATCATCCCAACGAGTTGCACACCCATGCCCTATCGCATAGTTTCGAATATTGCGATAGATAAGTCGTTTTGTCGCATCTTCCGCTGATGCAACATCATTTGCCTGATTCCATACCGGCGGAATAAGGCCGCTGCTAGAGCTAATTCTTAAATTAGTTTGGTAATAACACTTGAGATCATCATCGGACCGATTGCCCGTTGCGTTGTCCGTATTACATACAGCCACCGTGAGCACTACACCGCCGGAAATAGCACGACGGTAAACGAGCCATAGCTCGAGATGCTCTTTCCCCAACCTGTAAACGCGCTTGACATCATCATGACGTCCGCTTGGAATTGCAAGGTCTCCCGATTTGAAAACAAAGTGCACGGGAACGCGTTTAAAATGGCTCTTGTCGTCGACTTTGATTCGGACATATTTTGCGCAACGGATATCGGCCGATAGGACGTCTCCCGGCCGAACTGCCACGGTCATGCTAATGGCAGACTGTGCACGTGTGTTAGATAGCGCGACTGGCTCTTCATAGTCCTCGTCAGGTAAAGCCTCGCCCACGTCTGAGGCATCCGCTATATCTGGCGAGCCTCCGTCGCGAGCAGGGCCCTCATTGCGTTCATCCAGAACCGTATCCGGTTCTCTGCCGGCGCTCTCCCCTTGGGCGACATCAACGTGAGCGCCCCTTGGGTGCAAGACTCCAGCATGATACCGACCCGCCGGAGAATCACGCTCGTCAAGTATTTCTTCAGAGTCTGGGTCCATCGGCCCAACAAACTCCTCATGCACAGACTTATACAGCCGGTTCCTGAGCTCTTCATCAATAGCGTCATCGAATTTTGCATTCATCTAAAAGCACTCCCTACAAAACGTCAGCGCGATTAATCGCCACATCTTTTTGATCGCCAACTAAAGCAACTCTGAGCAGTTCGATATCGCCTGCCTCATGGCGCTCGTCGAAACCGGCAACCGCACTATCAAGACCATATTTGGTTAAATCGCGAATAAACGCAGCGACCATATCTTTCGCTGCAATTCTACCGACCGCACGGTGCTTGTTCCTAATAGCAGAGACGGCATGCTCAATAGAATTTAATTCTTCGTCGGTTATCGAAAAACCAAGCGCAACAAATATCGCCCGCACGTCCTCCTTCGCTTGCGGTGCAATATTTCTTCCTCTCACCCAAGCTCGGACCGCGCTTTTCGTTCGCGTTTCCGACACCTCTGAGTAAATCTTGTCTACTATTTCGGCATCTGTGTATCCAGCCATACGTGCATCCTTAATTGGCTCACGCCATTTATGCGCCGCAGCCAGCACATTGTCGTAGTTTTCCGTGGACCTTTCAGATTCCCTTTTTATATACGACTTATCTGAATGAGTTCGCAGAACCACGTCTCCAGGAAGAAGGGCCGAAGCGGATTTCTGTTCAGGCTCCGCACTTTTTCCAGCAAGACAATTGCTGATAACAAGAAGGCGGCCACCCTTCCTAGCCGAAGTCTTTGCCCTAAGCCAAACGTGGGTTCCATCATGAAACAGTACCGGCGTTGCAAGAACAGACTCTTCTCCGTCTTTTGCGACGTCTTTGTTAATTCGCTTTTCCTCTAATTTGCTAACAAAAGACGATGGTTGCTCATCGCAAGCTTCTTCAGTTTTAACCGGTATTCTCACCCGTTTTGGCGACAAAACTCTATTAACTCTCTTAAGCGGCGAAATGTCTAACGCATCCAACGTCTTATCCGACACCTCGAGACAACGGTTTGTCATTTCATTCCATTGCAAGCGGGCATTTGTCCGCCAACCAACTTCTAGTCCACCGTTTCCATCTTCATATCCATAGAGAACGAGATAGACATTGTTCGCCAAACCAGCATGAAGGGCCTTGACCATAGTCCCCTTGTCATACCATCCGCTAAAAATAACTCGGTCCTGGCTGCCGAGATATTTTCCTCGCAGATAGTCTCTTACCGCAATCACTTTAAATTGCTTCACGCTATATTCGTTTAGCTCAAGTTCCTTTGCCCAATAAGCATAGACTTCGTCAACCCGATTTCTGTCAACAACAAGAATGGTAGACAAGTCATCCTCAATACCGTCGACGATTAAATCGTATATGACCTGTTCTTTTGGCATTCGATGTCCCGCTCTAAATACAGCAGTTAAAATGCCGCATGCCTCAACGAGCAGATTGTAATCAGGGAGCATCAAAACTCTCGAGTCTTCGATCAATTTACGCGCGGAGTTGATAATGTCACACTGCAAATCACTATACTGTTTGTCAGGCGCTTCCGTCATTCGGATTGCAGACCCCAAAACAACATAGATGTCTTGGATCGCCCCGAGGACATCGTCATCATCCACATCAATGCTACCCAATGTCTTGTACACGATCTCGGCAGCACGGGTTAAACCTGCCCGCTCATCAGCTACCGGACACACAATTTCACTTGGTGCGTCAAGAATCCTGCGTTGGATATCAGACAGAACCGGACGATCCGATAGCAGTGCGGCATTGCAGTCATCCCAGTCAAAAAATAAGAAACCTCGGTCTCCCAGTTGACGCAAACGGTCCATCGTCCAACGGTCGCAGAAGCAAATAGCCCCAATTCCGCAATCTTTTAAATCTAAAATGTCGCTCAACAGTGTCGTGTTCATCAAATCGGGAGTTGATATGTTCAGGGATACAAAGTCAACAGGGAGTGATTCGTCCATAGAGGCATCGATAATTTGAGAAATGCTGCCCACACCGTCTACGCGCGGGCCAATAAAAATGGATGGAGTACATGCGAAAGGCCATTTAAAGCCGCAGTGCTCCTTGCCGCTTTGGTCAATGTAAGTCACTGGCATTAATTCGTTTAGGTCGTATTCTCGGCCTGCTATCTGCACCTTGCCCCTACAGATAGCAGTCGGCGCATCATTCGCGTATTGGGATGGGGAAGTAACGTAACCAACTGGTTGGACGGTTCTACCGCATTGATTCAGAACGTTTTTGAGTGCCGGGGCAAGTGATTGGTAAAGCTCCTCTTCTCTACGCCATGAATTACGCTTGCGCTTTTTCGTGCTTCGCGTCAACGAGAGTTCCGCGGCAGCGGAAGCGTTGTGGGCAAGAGGAAACTCCCTCACCTCTCTGCTGAGGCCAAGCGATTCATCTTGAGAAGAAAATCTGACTGCTTTTTCGTCAATCGAGGTAATCTTGACGACACAGTTTCCGATCGCGACCTT
Organism: uncultured Collinsella sp.; assembly: GCA_905193815.1. Taxonomy (GTDB): domain Bacteria; phylum Actinomycetota; class Coriobacteriia; order Coriobacteriales; family Coriobacteriaceae; genus Collinsella. The sequence goes on from CAJJQF010000001.1 coordinate 23,983, forward strand.
ATCGCCAATCTGAACCTTATGAAGTCCTTGGCGAGGTTCACCAGTCATCAAGTTCTCCAGCGCCGCCAAGAGCACAATAGCGATGGCTTCTCTTTCGAAATCAGGGCAGCTGACAATAAGGCCCGGGCATCCCTTTGTTCGAGCCCTGCGCAGCAAAGACAAGTTCGCCCGCGTGATCGACGTAATTTCAACCTCACCCATATTTGGGAAAGAGAAATGGATGTCATTTCCTACGCAAGAATGAGAGTTAAATAGATCAGCAAATGACGCCCTTTTACTACTGTTCACAATACCCTCGTTATCTTAGCCATTCTGTTGTTTGGCCACCCGAAATGAAGCCAGCAACCCCATAACCTTATTTTGAATTATATTCGGGTCCGAAATTTTTATTGCCAAGCTCGGCATATTAACGATGAGCGGTAACTATTCTCGCGCCGCAGGTACGGTACAAATTGTTGAACAACAATTCAGGTTCAAGACTCAAACATAGTCCGATATATTGCACCTAGGCGCAAATACAATGCAGAATTAGAGCTCCGCAATCTGCCCTACCTCCCCCCCGCCTTCAGCTTCAGCAGCAGGTCAACCAGCTCGGGGCACTTGCTGGAGAGGCGCGTCTGGGCTCGATCGCCCATCCCCCACCGCCGGCGGATCTCCTGAGCACGCGGACTCACGCGATAGTCCCCGTCCATCATCTGCTTGAGCAACTTGGCGGTTACGCGCGCATCGGCCAGGGCGCCGTGGGCGTGGCCCGTCGACTCGTCGAACCCGATGCCAAACCACGTTGTCGCGTCGCTCAACGAGACGCACCCGTGGCTACCCACATCCATGATCGAGGTGTAAAACGCCTGCAGGTCGGCCCAGTCCGTAGGAAATGCGGAAAGGTCGATGTGCTTTGCCTGGCACTCGGTCAAAAGCTGTCGACGGTCCGTCCCGCTCCAGCAAACCACCTGGGCGGAGTAGCGACCGATCCAATCGCTGAGCCTTTTGATCACCACGTAGAGCGGATCGGCCATCGCGGTGTCCACAGCCGATATCCCTGTGAGCTCGCGGACGGGAAACGCAACGCCTTCGGTAAATTCCGTCTGCACAAACTGCGAGAACTCGCCCATAACGTTGCCGTGGTAATCGAGCTTGACGGCGCCGACCTCAATAATCTCATTGCGCAGCCCACGGCGCTGGCGCTGCTTTGGCACCGGCGCAAACTCAAAGTCCAGCACAATCTGGCGCGCAAAGTTCGTCGTATCGATAGCCGAGATGCACGGCGTCTTTTCAGCTGACACGGTTAGGGCCTTTCTCCGTCAACTGCCGTTTGCTACATAGGCGGCTACATTGCCGTAAGGATAGGAACCCGTGCGGACATGAAATCGCACAGCACGGCTTTCCGGCATCCTTGCGTAAAGCCACACTTTGAGAGAATCACGTCACTGTTATTATCGAACATATATTCGTATTTATAGCAGTACTTTGATAGAATTGCAGTTGTTGACGGCAGCTCCATGTGCCGGGCAGCGCCCTCCATGCGACGGGAGGTGATGCCCATGACCGATCTGACTGATTTCGTGAAGCTCCTGACCGCTTTGGTCTCGCTCCTCACGGCGCTTATCGGACTTTCCGAGGCACTTAAGCAGCGTACGAAGCAAAAGAAGAGGGGTCGACGCCGTTAAGGCATTGACCCCTTGAACTAAGTAACGGCGCTGCCCAGCTATCACCCTTGGGCTGCCGTCGACTTTATTCTACCTACGGTTGCCAGGTTTAACAAATGAATTTTCAGTAATGGAGCCTCGGAGCCCGCTCGCTCAACCATCTGGCCATCGGATTAGCCGGATTCTGGGACACGCCTTCCGTCCCAGGCCTCTACCGGAAAATGCGTCCCACCCTGAGGCTCGATTCCGGGACACGGTTTCCGTTTGAAGCCCCGATGGGAAAGCGTGTCCCGTTCCGAGAGCTCATTCCGGGATGCAGTTTCCGCTAGAGATGCCACCGGGAAAGCGTATCCCGTTTTGGAGCCGAATTCCGGGTCGTAGTTTCCGCCTGAGGGCCGATCCGGAAACGGCATCCCATTCTGAAGCCGAAATCTGGAACGCACTTTCCGCCAAAGGTCGCAAAAGGAAAGCACATCCCATTCCCAGCATCAAATCAGGACGCGCTTCATTATCCCCGCCCTCACATCTCGGCAAACGAGATCAGCTTGACGTCTCCCCTACTCTCCGCGGCATCCCGACATCCCTGCGTAAAGCCACTTTTTGAGAAAAGCGCATAGCTTTTTCGTTGCCGCCTAAAGAGCTCGCTTCGGTACACGAGCTTTTCCAGAACATCCTCGCCCACCGGTTCATTGCGCCATTTGCACTCCGCAAACAGCGCAGCGCCCTCGCCATCGTCAACAATCAAGTCGATTTCTTCCTGCGTATGCGTGCGATTATCCGTCCCCCACCAGCGCCCGACGCTCGCCGGAACCACATCGAGCTGGCCCGCCCGCGCGAGTTCGTACACGTATTGTCTGCATATGAGCTCAAAGACCGTACCCATGTAATCCGATACGTGCGGCTCAATGCGCTTATACGCCATCTCGGCCATATCGTTTTGAATCAGCCCAATGTTCTGCGGCACAAACTTGTACCAGAACCTAAACATCTGGTCGCTAAGCAGATACACGGCTCGCTTATTGCTCGTCTCGTTTAGGGGCAGCTCGCGCTCGACAATCCCAAGCGACGCCAGCTTATCCACATAGCTCTTTACGTTGCTCGCAGGGATTCCCGTAGAGCTCGCAATCTCTGAGATCTTCGAGCGCCCCTGAGCAATTGCTTGCACGATCGCATCATATTGCTCGGGATTGCGGCACTCTTGCAATAGCAGGTTACTCGGCTCCTCAAAGAGATAGCCCGTAGGAGTAAGAAAAAGACGTTTGATGTTGTCCTTGAGCGGTGCGGCAGGATCGACTTTCTCGATATATGCAGGAATGCCACCCGTCATGCCATAGCAAACTGCAGCGTCTTCGCGACCCATGTTCTGCCACAACCCGAGGGTCGTCGTAAAATCGAGCGGCATGATCTTAAACTGGGCCGTACGCCTACCGTATAGTGGGCTCTCGTAGCCCAACACCTGTTCCTCCATAAACGAAAGAGACGAGCCGCATAGGATCAGCATTAGCCTGGTCTCTTTGTATAAGTGGTCGATCTTGTCTTGCAGCAACGAGCTGATTTCGGGATTCGATTGGGCGAGATAGGGATACTCGTCAATCACGACAACCAAACGTTCCGTGCGAGCCAAGGTGGCCAATGCATCGAACGCTTCGTCAAAACTACGAAACGACACGCCTGCAGCACCAACCGAGCCTGCAAGTATCGCCTGGCTAAAGCCGTGCAGGTTTGCCTCCGCATTGGTACGACGAGCTTGAAAGTAAATAGCCTTCTTGCCTTGGATGAACTCTGTGATAAGGCGCGTTTTACCCACACGACGACGGCCGTAAATCACAGGCATTTCAAAGGAGCCCGTGCCATACAGTCGATTGAGCTCGGACATTTCCGCCGTTCTTCCGATAAACATAGGGCCATCCTTCCTTTGCGTTATAGCTAGCTATATTATACCTTCCTATAATATAGCTAGCTATAACGTAATTCGACAAGCGCCGCACGAAAAGGGGCGATACACCGCCGCACGTGGACCGTTCCGGAAAGCTTGTCTCGTTCCGAGCGGCAATTCCGGGTCACGGTTTCCTCAGGTACAAGACGACGATCCGCCGCCCTTATCACATGCCTTCAAATATGCGATCCAGAAACACAAAACAGCAGATAGAATGGGCTTTTTCAAAAAGTACACGTCCCGAAACTTACCAAGACTTCATATCTAGCTACCGTTCACGGTCGCCGATTACCACCCACCGATTCAAACAAGAAATATGTCGCCGAAAACAGGCCATCTACCTGCATGGTTAGATTTTGGTCAGCTTTTGGTCGGCTGAGCGGCAAGTTCCAGCTGATACGTTTTTGCTACCCAAAAGGAGGCGGTAGCTCATGACCCATTGCAATGACCAACTCATCGATCAACTGCTCACCCAAGCCGAACAAGAGGGGCGCTGTCTGATTCCCCCGAGCACGGCGATCCGAAAAGCGCTCCTTCGGCGCACCGGCGACATGGTCGTCTCGCCCATGCCGGGACTATTCGCGCGTAAAATGCGCTGGGATGAGCTCAACCGGGCGCAGCGTCATTGCGAGATTATTCGCGCCCTTGCGATCATCCACCCCGATTGGACGTTCTGCTCGTTTTCGGCAGCCTGCCTGCTGGGGCTCGAGGTCTCGTGGCGACACCTGAATGTTGCGCATGTCTGTAGCTCGACAAAGCCGTCGGCTCGTCCGGGCGCACATATTCAGCGGCACCAGATTGAGCCGGCCGGAGCAATACGCAGAGTCGGCATATCGATAACGCCGCCCATCCAAACGGCCACAGATTGCCTGCTGCAAACTGGTTTTGCCGACGGCATGCCCATTGCCGATTCGGCGATCTCAAAGCTCGGCCTTGCGCCGGAACAGCTGATGGAGGCCGTTGAGCAACGAGCGACTGCCCGCAATGGTCGCGCGATTCGCACCGCCCTCACAACGCTTCGATATGCCGACGCCCGCGCCGAGAGCGGCGGGGAATCGGTCGCCCGAGCCGTCATGATCGAGACGGGCTTTGCGCCCGACTGGCTTCAATACGAGCTGACGGACCCCTTCGATTCGGCCAAACCCATACGAACGGACTTTGCCTGGGAGCGCCAGGCGCGGGAACTCACGCTGGGCGAGCTCGACGGGCTCATCAAATATACCGACCAGACCATGCTGGCCGGACGCACCACCGCCGAGGCGCTCGTTGCCGAACGACAGCGCGAGGCGCACCTATCGTTCTACGGTCACCCCCTGCTGCGCTTTACCATGAACGAGGTCCGCTCGGCAGGAATGCTCGCCAAAAAGCTGCAGACGGCAGGCATCCGGCAGACCGCGCTGCCGACATGGCTCAACGACGTGGAGCTGTAGGGGCTGTTGAGCTTATGCCCGTCTGCTTGGCAAAGCGGGACACACTTTCCGGTTGGCAGCACCCGCGGAAACCAAGGCCCAGATTGAGTGTTCAAAACGGGGTGCGCTTTCCATATGGCATGCCTAGCGGAAAGCACATCCCATAATCGAAGCTCAGAACGGGACAGACTTTCCGGATGAAGCACTCAGCGGAAACCGCATCCCGGAATAAACGCTCAAACTGGAATGCAGTTTCCGCTGAGGGCCGATCCGGAAACCGTGTCCCACTCCGAGCGTCAATTCTGGGATGAACTTTCCGCCAGAGGGTTCAACCGGAAACGCCATCCCACTCTGGAGCGAAATTCTGGGACGTAATTTCCGGTTGATGGCTGCCCCGGAAAGTACGTCCCATTCTGAGCATCGATTCCGGGTCGCAGTTTCCGCCTGAGAGCCGATCCGGAAAATGCATCCCATTCTGAGCATCGAATCCGGGGTGCAGTTTCCGCTCCAAACAAAAGGCCCCGGCTCGCGATGGAGCTGGGGCCAAAGACGCAGCATATACAGTTGATGTTGAGCGCGAACAGCTCGTCAGCAATGACCGTCCGCGCCCTACCCTACCCGCGGTTGCGGACGCGGCTGTAGGGCGTATCCACCATGGGCAGATCTGGACGCAGCTTGCCGTCGAATGCGCGATAGGCGTTCTGTACGGCGGGCGCCGTGGGGATCGTTGCGATCTCGCCGATGCCCTTGCCGCCGTATGCCACGGGCAGCAGCTCGTTCTTCTCCACGTAAATGGCGTGGATATCCGGAATCTCGGGCGCACGGAACAACCCGAGCGTACCGTACCTTGCCTGGGGTACGCAGTCCTTGAGCGGCCAGTCCTCAGTAAGCGCATAGCCCATACCCATGAGCACGCCGCCTTCGATCTGACCCTGGATGGAGATGGGATTGACCACCTTGCCGGAATCGTGCGCGGCATAGACCTCGCTCACGCGGCCGTCATCATCCAAAATGACCACATGCGTGGCAAAGCCGTAGCAGATGTGACTCTTGGGGTTGGGAACGTCGGCGCCCAGCTTGTCGGTCGGCTCCAGGTACACGTAGCCAAACTCGCATCCCTCGAGCGCCTTGATGGTTGCCGCGGGATTCTGAGGATGCATACCCTGGCCGGCGACGAGCTCCTGCGTTCGCAGCTGATAGGCGTGGCCGTCGTCGTACTCGATCTTGACGCCGTCGCCATGCGCGCTCACGGGAGCATCGGGCGCGGGCTTGCCGGCCTCGATGTCAAGCATGGCATCGCGCAGCAGGAAGGCGGCGCCGCGCACGGCCTCGCCGGTCACGACCGTCTGACGCGAACCAGACGTGGTGCCGGAGTCGGGAGCGTTCTCAGTGGAGCACTCGCCGTTGGCGATGCAGCGAAGCGGCAGGCCGCATGCCTCGGCAACGTCCTGCAAAAAGACGGTGTTGCAGCCCTGGCCGATGTCGGACGTGGCGGCGTAGACCACGGCGCGGCCATCCTCGATGCGAATCTTGCAGCGGCCGGCATCGGGCAGGCCAACACCCACGCCAGCGTTCTTCATGGCGCAGGCAATGCCGGCGTGTCCGGGATGCGCATAGTAGGCATCCTTGACCTCGAGCAGTGTCTCCTTAAGCGCCGTGGAACAGTCGGCAATTTGGCCGTTGGGCAAAACCTCGCCCGGCTCGATAGCGTTTCGGTAACGAATCTCCCACGGATCCAGGCCGACCTTTTCTGCCAGCAGGTCGATCAGGCTCTCGAGCGCAAACTCGGACTGGCAAACGCCAAAGCCTCGGTACGCGCCGGCGGGCGGGTTGTTGGTGTAGTAGCCAAAACCGCGAATGTCGGTGTTCTGGTACTTGTAGGGGCCGACGGCATGCGTGCAGGCGCGCTCGAGCACCGGGCCGCACAGCGACGCGTAGGCGCCGGTATCGAAGTTGATCTCGCAGTCCAGACCGGTAAAGTTGCCCTCGGCGTCGCAGCCCAGCGTAAAGGTACCGTCCATGGCATGGCGCTTGGGATGGAAAGCGAGCGACTCGGCACGCGTGAGCTTGCACTTCACAGGACGCTGAAACTTATATGCGGCGAGCGCGGCCAGATGCTGGATGGACACGTCCTCCTTACCGCCAAAGCCGCCGCCCACGAGCATGGTCTCGACGACCACGCGCTCGGGCTCGTTGTCCCAGCCAAACATGTGGGCACACTCTTTGCGCGTGTCGTAGGCACCTTGGTCGGTCGACTGCACCTTGACGCCGTTCTTGTACGGGAAGGCAACGGCGCACTCGGGCTCCAAGAAGGCATGCTCGGTAAAGGGCGTGGTAAAGCGCTGCGTCACGGTAAACGCGCTCTCTGCCAGCGCCTTGGCGGCGTCGCCGCGCGTCACGTGACGGCTCTGGCACACGTTGTCCTTGAGCTCCACCGTGTTGCCGAAGGCAAAGAAGCTGTCATGCAGGCGCGGGGCATCGGCGGCCCTGGCCTCGACAATGTTGCGCACGGGCTCCAGCGGCTCGTAATCGATCTTTACGAGCTTCTTGGCCTTCTCGAGCGTCGCCTCGTCCTCGGCGACCACCAGCACGATGGCATCGCCCACGCAGCGGGTGATATCGCCCTGAGCGATCATGACGTCCCAGTCCTGGATAAGGTGGCCGACCTGGTTGACCGGCACGTCCTCGGCGCGCAGGATGCCCACCACACCGGGCAGGGCCTCGGCCTTGGAGGTGTCGATGGAGAGCACGCGGGCGCGCGGATACTTGGAGCGCACGGCGCTGGCATAGGTCAGGCCCGGCTGATCGAGCTCGTCGATGTCGTCGGGATACTTGCCCTCGCCGAGCACCTTCTTGCGCACGTCAATACGGAAGGCGCGCTTGCCCACGCCGTAGTCATCGCCGCGCTCCAGGTCCTCGTCGATCTGCTTTTCGCCGCGGAGCACCGCAGCGGCCAGCGAGATGCCCTCGATAATCTTTTTGTAGCCGGTGCAGCGACAGACGTTACCGCGAATGGCGTACTTGATCTGCTCCTCAGTGGGCTCGGGGTCCTCGGCGATGAGCGCCGCACCCGCCATGACCATGCCGGGAATGCAAAAACCGCACTGCACGGCGCCCACGGCGCCAAAGGCGTACACAAAGGCCTCGCGCACGTCCTCGGGCAGGCCCTCGACGGTCACGATGTTGCGGCCGGCGGCAAGAGCGGTGGTCAGCACGCACGCCTTGACGGCCGCACCGTCCACATGGATGGTGCAGGTGCCGCAGGCGCCCTCGGAGCAGCCGTCCTTGGCGGAGTGAATGTGCAGGTCGTCGCGCAGATAGCGCAGCAGTGGCTTGTTCTGAGTCGTCGTGCACTCGACGCCGTTAACGGTAAAAGTGAATTCCTGTGCCATGGTGATTCCCTTCTACACGCCGGCGGCGATGCCGGTGCGGTCGTGGATGGCGCCATGCGGGCAGACGACGGCGCACATGCCGCACGACAGGCAATCCGCACCGTCGATATGGGCGCAGTTGTCCTCGATGCGGATAGCGCCGGCAGGGCACTTTTTGGCGCACATGCCGCAACCGATGCAGCTCGTATCGCAAATCTTACGGGCGATGGCGCCCTTATCGGTGTTGTTGCAGCGCACCAGGATATTCTGGTAGCCGGGAACGAAGGCAATCACGCGCTGCGGGCACGCCATGCCGCACAGGCCACAGCCCGTGCACTTTGAGCGATCCACGCGGGCGATGCCATCGACCAGCGCAATGGCACCGTGGGGGCAGGCCGTGACGCAGGCGCCACAGCCAATGCAGCCTTCGCTGCAGCGGGCGTCGCCGCCTGCGGAGGCGCAACCGCTTCCGCAGGCAACGTAGGCCACGTTATGTTGAATGGATTTGGCCATAAGAGACTCGCCTATTTCTTAAGAAGGTACGAATAGTTGTCGCGCACAGCCCTGATGGTCAGGCGGACGGCCTCGGGAAGACCGGTGTTGACGGAATCGACCGAGACGGTGCGGACCGTGCCGGCGACGCGAACCTTAAAGTGGTCCTCGTCCACGGCCAGGAAGCCCTCGTTCTCGGAGTTCTCCATGTCCTCCTCGCTCCAGAACAGGGTGAGCTTGTCCTTGTAGGGACGACCCTCCTGGTAAGGGCAGAACACGGCGCAGTTGCCGCACTCGTTGCACATGCCGTCGACATGGACGACCTGATGCTTGGCCAGGCCCGGCACCTTAATTGCCACGTTGGCGCGGTTGGGGCACACGTCGCAGCAGACCTCGCACACCGAGCCGCAGCCCAGGCAGCGGGTCTTGGTGCAGTTGCGCTTGTCGCGGCACAGCGACCCCTTGCGCTCGTAGCAGGTGTCCTCGCGGCCGGCCTGCTCGTTGCAGTCGGCGTACTTGTTAAAGTCCACACCGGCGATGGCACGGGCGACCTCGGCGGCATCGGCGATAGCCTCGACCACGGTGGCAGGACCGCGACGGCAGTCGCCGGCAGCCCAAACGCCCTCGACGCCGGTGGAGGTGGCGGCAAGACGGCCGCGACGGTCGTGCTCGACGCCCGCGGCATCGTACAGGCTGGCATCGATGCCCTCGCCCACGGCGCAGATCACCGTGGTGGCGGAAAGCTCGACGGTCTCGCCCGTGGCGACGGGGCTGCGACGGCCGCTTGCATCCGGCTCGCCGAGCTCCATGACGTCGCAGGTCAGCACGGAGCCGTTGAGTGCCTTGGGCGCCAGCAGCTCGCAGAGCTCAACGCCGTCGGCAAGAGCAAGATCAAGCTCTTCCTCGTCAGCGGGCATCTGCTTCTTGGTGCGGCGGTAGACCAGGCGCACGTTCTTCACGCCGGCCAGGCGCTTGGCCACGCGGGCCGCGTCCATGGCGGTGTTGCCGGCGCCAATGACCACGACGTCCTCGCCCAGCTCGAGTTTCTCGCCCTTCTTGGCGGCCTCGAGGAACTCCAGCACATCGAGCTCGGCACCCTCGCCCAAGCCCGCAGAGCCGGGCATCCAGGCACCGGTGCCCACGACCACGTCAGTAAAGCCTTGAGCCTTGAGTTCGTCGATGGAATCAACGCGAGCGTTGAGCTGCACCTTGGCGCCAAAGGCCAGGCAGAGCTCGGCATCGTGGGAGATATCGTCGCTCGCGATACGGAACTCGGGAATCACGTGACGGACCACGCCGCCGAGAGAGTCGCGGGCCTCGAAGATGGTGACGGGCACGCCGGCACGCGTCAGGAAGAACGCCGTCGCCAGGCCGGCCGCCGATAACGGCAACGTTGCGCTCGCCGTCGTTTGCGATGGCCTGGGCGCGCAGCTTGGGCAGCACGGCGGTCATGGCCTCGCGGGCGGCCTTGAGCTTGCTGGCGCGAATCTGGGCGCCCTCGGGCTCGTAAAATGCACGCTCGCAGGCACGGCCGCAGGGATGCGGGCAGATGGTGCCGGTAATGAACGGCAGGGCATTGCGCTCGATGATGATGTTGAGCGCGTCCTCGTAGCGGCCCTCGTCAACAGCCGCCAAGTAGGCGGGAATGTCCTGCTGAATGGGGCAGCTCGTACGGCACGGCGTGGTAAAGCAGTCGGAAAGCGGGCTCTTGCCGGCGACCTTGCGGTCGGGCAGCGGGCGCAGCGGCTTCTTGTAGAGCGGGTTGGTGAGCGAATCGGTCTGAATCGCAGTCACGGCCTCGAGAGAGACGCCCGCGAACGGCTTACCATCCAGGTCGGTAAACTCGCCTGCCATCTGGCTAAAGCGCTCGTAGCCACCGGGCTTGAGCACGTCGGTCGCCAGGGTGACAGGCCAAATGCCGGCATCGTACAGGGCGCGGATGTTGTAGACCGTAGCACCGCCGGAGTAGCTGATGCGCAGCTTGCCATCGAACTGCTCGGTAATGCGACGGGCGGCCTCGATGGTCAGCGAGAACAGCGAACGGCCGGACATGTACATCTCGGTGGAAGGCAGCTCGTTCCTCGTCACATCGACGGGGAAGGTGTTGGTAAGCTTGACGCCAAACTCAAGACCGCGCTCGGCGCACAGGGCAATCAGGCGCTCGAACATGGGCACGGCGTCGGCCCACTGCAGGTCCTCGCGGAAGTGCGTATCGTCGAAGACGATATAGTCGAAGCCCAGCTCGTTGAGGCGCTGGCGGGCAAACTCATAGCCCAGCAGCGTGGGGTTGCACTTGATGTAGGTGTTGAGGCCCTTCTCGGTGATCAGATAGGTCGCGATGCGCTCGATCTCGGCGGGTGGGCAGCCGTGCAGGGTAGACTCGGTGATGGAGTTGGAAACGCGTGCCGGGATGGACTCGACAAACGCGGCATCGACATGCTCAAACTTGTCCAGGTTGGCGAGCGCCCAGGCACGGCACTCGTTCCAGACGTCAGAGCCGCTGGCGTCCTTCATGCCCTCGATGTAGGCGTCGACCTTGGGGCTCTTGATACCCTCCAGGTCATAGCCCACGGACATGTTAAAGACAAAGCCGTCCGGGCTACCCAGGCCGTACTCGCGAGCGATGAGGTGGCAGGCAAACCATGCCTTCACGTACTCGGCAAAGGCCTGCGGAACCTCGAGCTCGGTCGACCACTCACAGTTGTAGCACTCGTCCTGCGCCACGATGCAGGGTTTGTTCACACACTTGGAAAGCTCCTCGCCGTCCATAACCTGAACGGTCTTGAGCTCAAAGAAGCGGGAGCCGGCCACGTAGGATGCCACGATGTTCTGGGCCAGCTGCGTATTGGGGCCGGCGGCCGGGCCAAACGGAGTCTCGATGCGCTCGTCAAAAATGGGAAGCGCGCCCTCCTGGTTGGTCGTAACCATCTTGCGCACGCCAAAGACGGCGCCCTGAGTCTTGTGCTCCTCGATGATCCAGTTCATCAGTTGCGAAAACGGGATCGGCCTCATGATGTCGCTCATAATGAGCTCCTCTCTGTAACGCCCGGCGAGACCGCGCGGCGGGCGCAAATACGGTGTAGCGCTAGCACAGCGCCGGCGACCCCGCGGAGGCCGCCTATACGCGCGTCGGATGCGGCGAAACATCCGACGCGCGTGAATCTACTTGTAATTAGTAGGCGCGATCGTTGAGCGTGCTCCAGAGCTTCTTGGACTCAGCCATGGTCCACGCGTTGATCTTTTCCTCATCAATCCCAACGAACTCGCGATCCTTGTACAGGACGCGGCCGTTGATGATGGTGGTGCGGCAGTTTTTGCCCATCATGCCAAAGAGCATGTGGCCGTCGATGTTCTCCTCGCTCAGCGGCGTAAAGGGCTTGTAGTCCATGACGATGACGTCGGCGGCAGCGCCGGCCTCGAGCACACCGAGCTTGCGATCGAAGTACTTGCTCGCCATCTTGGCGTTGTTCTCGAACAGCATGGTCATGGCCTCGCACCAGCCCACGTTGGGCATGGCGGCGTTGTGGCGCTGAATGATCAGGAAGACCTTAAGGCTCTCGAGCATATCGTGGGTGTAGGCGTCGGTACCCATGCACACAGGAATGCCGCGGCGGAAGAATTCGAGCACGGGGGCGCAGCCCACGGCGTTGCCCATATTGGATTCGGGGTTGTTGACGAGCCAGGTGCCGGACTCCTTGACGATATCCATCTCGGCAGGCGTCACGTGGATGCAGTGGCCGAGCATGGTGTCGGGACCCAGCAGGTTGTGCTGCAGCAGGCGCTCGACGGGGCTGATACCACCGCGGTTGAGGCGGGAATCCCACACGTCGTTCATGCCCTCGCACACGTGGATGTGGAAGCCGGTCAGGCCGTTGTTGGCCTCGGCCATCTTATCCATGGTCTCGTCCGACAGCGTAAAGGTAGCATGTCCGCCAAACATGGCGGCGATCATGTGGTTGTCGTTATCGCGACGCTCTTTGGCGGCCCACTGGGCAAATTCGGCGTTCTCGGCAATGGCCTGGTCGCATTTTTCCTGGCCACGGCGATCGGAGACCTCGTAGCACAGGCACGAACGCATGCCCAGCTCCTGAGCTGCATCCTTAATGGTAAAGAGGCTTCCCGGGATCTCGCAGAAGCTCGCATGGTGATCGAAGATCGTGGTGACGCCATCGCGGATAGAGTCCAAAATCGTGGCATAGGCGCTGGCCTTGGTGCCGTCGAGCGTCAGATTGTCGTCGATCTTCCACCACTGCTGCTCGAGATTCTCCAGGAAGTTGGTGGGGTTGAAGCCCTTAATGGCAAGGCCGCGGGCCAGACCCGAGTAGATGTGGGTGTGGCAGTTGATGAGTCCGGGCATGATGAGGTTGCCCCGGGCATCGACGTACTCGGCATCCGGGTACTTGGCCTTGAGCTCGCGTTCGGGGCCCACTTCGACGATCGTATCTCCGTCAATGGCGACCGCACCGTTTGGAATGAACGGGGTCTGAGCGTTGCGGGTAAAGACGGAACCGTTAGCGACCAGAAGCATGGATGCTCCCTTCAACATCAGAGGCGGGGTTTGACACCTCTGACATGGCGGAGTGCGAAGCGCCGGCCTACACCGGAAACGGGCCCTCTCCCGTCAACGCTTCACCAAAGGGACAAACCCTTTGAAGTGCGGCTTGGCGCCGCATGGCGTCGGCGGACGAGGCGATGCGTCCGCCGACGAATAGCACCGAATTGGTTACTTCTTGCTCTCGGGCAAGACCAGATCCACGGCAGCGTCCTTGGCAGCATCGATGTGCTGAGCCACGACCGGCGTCTGCGGAAGGATCAGGTTAAGGACAATGGCCATGATGGCGGTGGGGGTTACGGCATTGGAGCCGATGACGGTGGACACCCAGGCGGGCATACCCTCGCCGGCAAGGCAACCGCTGGCCATCCAGATACCCAGGCCAAAGACGACGGAGGTGCCGACGATAGTGGTAGTGCGCTGCGTGAGGCCCTCGCGGGTGAACATGCGCACGCCGTTCATGGTGATGGTGCCAAAGACGCCGACGGTCGCGCCGCCGATGACGGGCTGCGGGATAGCGGAAAGGACGGCAGAGAGCTGCGGGAACAGACCGGCGATGGCAAAGACGGCCGCGATGATCACAAAGACCCACTTGTTGACGACCTTGTTGGAGCAGATGATGCCCACGTTCTGGCCAAGGGCGCTGGTGGGAAGACCGCCCAGCAGGCCGCCGACCATAGAGGTAAGGCCCTGGGACACGATGGCGCCGGAGAGCTCGCGCTCGGTGGGCATACGGTCGATGGAGCCCAGGCAGGCGGCGGAGACGTCACCGATAACCTGGATAGCAACCATGGGGAACACGACGGCGAGGGTAATGCAGACCTCGGGATCAAACTCGAGCGCGTAGGGCATGAGCTTGGGAAGGGCGAAGACCTGAGCGGTGGCGACGCTGGAGAAGTCGATCATGCCAAAGGGGATGGAGACGATCATGCCAACGATCATGCCAAAGAACACGGATCCCAGCTTGAGCGTGCCCTTGCCAAAGTTGGCGAGCGCAAAGACCACGGCGAAGGTGATAAGAGCGACGCACCAGGCCTGCGGGGTGCCCCATAGCGGCGTACCCATACCGCCGGCCATATACTTGACGGCCGTGGGATACAGCGAAACGCCGATGGAGAAGATGACCGTACCGGTCACGACGGGCGGGAACAGCCACTTGATCTTGCTGTAGGCCAGACCAAAGAGGACCGCGACGGCGCCGCCGACGATCTCGCCGCCCAGCAGTGCACCAAAGCTAAAGCCCGAGGCACCCATGGCCTGCAGGGCCGGCAGGAACGCGAACGAAACGCCCATGACGATGGGCAGGCCGCCGCCGATGCGACGGAAGGGAGCGAAGGCCTGAAGGGCCGTATCGATCGCCGAAAGAATGAGCGCGACCTGGATGATGTCGGTGCTCTGCTGGCTATTAAAGCCGTAGACGCCGGCCATGATGACCGCCGGGGTAATGATGCCGGCAAACGATGCCAGTACGTGCTGAAGGGCACACGGGATCATTTCCTTAACGGGAGGCATGCCTTCGCGAGTGAACAGGGCTTCAGTGCCGTTCGTAACCGTCTCCTGGGTCATTTGACCACCAATCCTCGAAGTAGTTGTTTTCGCATCTAACGCTCTATTGTGACGCAGTGCGGGGTTGAGGTTGTGCCTTCATTGCATATCGTATTAAAGATGATTCTCATTCTCAATAATAATTTTTTGTTATCAGACTATTCTTCAGCTGAAATTACGCATTTCCGCAGGTCAGGAAAGTGTCTGGTCAAAATAACATCTAACATTTCTTTTGGTCAACCGTTTACCGCTAAATTCCTACCGTTCGTCTGCATTACGCAATGTACCTGCGGATATACGAGATGATGGGCAGCGTGTTACCATGAGAAAAAATTGTTATGAACATTTCCGATTTCACCCAAAGGAGTTGCCCGTGAACGAGACCGTACGCCGCTTTTTGCCGATGGTCGATTTTCTGGAGCAGATACTCGGCAAAAACAGCGAAATCGTGCTGCACGATTTCTCGGATCCCGACCACGCCATCGTCGATATTCGCAACGGCATCGTGAGCGGCCGCAAGGTCGGCGGCCCCGCCACCGATCTGGCGCTCAAGATCATGCACGACGCCAAGTATCGCGACCTGCCGTTTATTACGGGCTACGAGGGCCGCGGCGCCGGAGGCAAGACGTTGGAGTCAGCGACGTACTTTATCCGCGAGAATGACGAGATCGTCGGTATGCTCTGCGTTAACACCGACCTCTCGACCGTGCGCTCCATCAACGCCATGGCGCAGCAGCTCATGGCGTGCTTCGACGCGGCGCCGACGCGCACGGAGCCCGCCCCTATCGAGGTCGAAAGCCTTTCGGAGTCCACACAGGAGCTCATCGACCGCAGCATTGCCGAGTTGCTGAGCGCGCGCGGGCTGGATGTAGCGTCGCTTGGTCAGAGCGACCGCGTGGATGTCATTCGCCACCTCAACGGCAACGGGGTGTTCATGCTCAAGGGCGCCGTGGCCTGCGCCGCCACCTCGCTGGGCATCTCGGAGCCCAGCGTCTACCGCTACCTGCAAAAAGTTCGCAAGGAGGGCTAACGAGCAAAATGGAGCGCGGCTCCACAAGCGATCCGTCACTTGACAAAAGACCCTGCAGCTCGCACGCGCTGCAGGGTCTTTTTGCATGTCATGTTTAGTTGTGGCCAACGCCTTAGAGAGCGGCGACGACCTCGATCTCGACCAGACCGCCGGCCGGAAGGGCGGCAACCTGGAAAGCGCTGCGCGCGGGGAACGGAGCCTCGAACTTGGAGGCGTAAATCTCGTTCACGGCAGCGAAGTCGGCAATGTCGGCCAGGTAGACCGTGGTCTTGACGACATCGGCAAAGGTGGCGCCGGCGGCAGTCAGCAGGGCCTCGACGTTAGCAAGGGACTGCTTAGCCTGGGCCTCAACGCCCTCGGGCATCTTGCCGGTTGCGGGATCGATGCCCAGCTGGCCGGACAGAAACACCATGTTGCCGGTCTGGATACCAGGGGAATACGGGCCGATGGCTGCGGGTGCGTTATCGGAAGACACGACGGTCTTGCTCATGTTTTTCTCCTTACGATCAGATAGAGAGTGTGAGCGCGGCGTTCGCACCGGGAGGCACAGTTCGGTCTGAACACCGCGCTTGATTGGGATAGTACTCAAGGTTTCCGCGCGATGCAAGATAATTATCACGCTGCGAGAATATTTTATCGCCCAACGGCGCCCGTTGGCAGCTGAACGGTTCTCCACGGGGTCAGCCAGCCCAAGCTGCTGAAGACTTTATCCCGCTTGGAGCACGGGCATCGCCTGCCGCAACGGCGCCACTATACTTTTGATTATCTGAGCATTTTGAAAGGCAGGATATGACCGCAACCGCCAGTCGAACCACCAACCGCAGACCCGAGCTCTTGGCCCCCGCCGGAGGCCCGGAGCCCTTTGCCGCCGCGCTCGCTGCCGGGGCAGACGCCATCTACTGCGGCATGGGCAGCTTCAACGCCCGCCGCAAGGCAACCAACTTTACCGACGAGGCCTTTGAGCAGGCCTGCCGTGCCGCGCATCTAGCCGGGTCGCGCGTCTACGTCACGGTAAACATCGTCATCAAGCAGTCCGAGATGAGCGATGCGCTGCAACTCATCCATCGCTGCTCCACGCTGGGCGCCGATGCCTTCATTATCCAGGACTGGGGTCTGTTCTTTGAGGTCAAGCGCGCCATGCCCGGCATCGAGACGCACATCTCGACCCAGGCGAACATCCATGACGACCGCGGAACGCTTTGGTGCCGCGAGCAGGGCGCCGACCGCGTGACCCTCTCGCGCGAGCTCTCCATCGACGAGATCTCCGCTATCCACGACGCCGCACCCGATGTGGACCTCGAGGTCTTTAGCCACGGTGCCATCTGCTTTTGCTACTCGGGTCTGTGCCTGCTGTCGAGCTTTGCCATGGCTGGTCGCTCGGCCAACCGCGGCATGTGCGCCCAGCCCTGCCGCCTACCCTACGAGCTAATTGACGAGAACGGCCGCTCGCTCTCCCCTGCCGGTCGCGAGCGCGCGCTGTGCCCGCGCGACACCAACACATCGCAGCTTGTTCGCCGTCTGTATGACGCCGGTGCCGCATCGCTCAAGCTCGAGGGCCGCATGAAGGCCCCCGATTACGTGTATTCCATCGTCGACGTGTATCGTCATCAGATTGATGACATGCTTGCCGATGTTTCGACCTCTAAGGATGAGGACGCCGCTCGCCAGCGCCAACTCAAGCGCTGTTTTAACCGCGACTTTACGCACGCCTATCAAGACGGCACCTCGGGCGACGAGATGATGAGCTACGAGCGCTCCAACAACCGCGGCCAGATTGTGGGCACGGTGCTGGGCAGCCGTCTGGCCAACCGCGATGTACGCGGACTCAAGCCCGACGACCGCCGTCGCCGCGCCGCCATCGCCCGCATTGAGCTGTTTGAGCCCGTGGGCAAGGGCGACCTGCTGGAGCTTCGCCACGATAACGAGTTTGACCAGTTCCTGACCACCATTGCCGCCGATGATGCCGCTGCCGGCGATGTCATCGAGTGTCGCGTGCCCCGTAGCATGCCCGAGGGCTGCCGCGTGCGCGTGATTCGAAGCCAGCGCGCCATTGACGCCGCCGGCGCCGCGCTCAAGCGCGATGTGCTGCGCCGCCGCGCCGTAGACGTGTCCGTTGTGGCGCGTCTGGGCGAGCCGTTTGCCGTTACGCTCACCTGTTGCGACGATCCTTCGCTTACGGCCACGGCCACGGGCTTTACCGTCGAGGCTGCCAAGACCCGCGCCGTCGAGGCATCCGATCTGGTTGAGCACGTCGGGCGCATGGGCTCCTCTCCCTTTGAGGCCGCAAGCTTTGACGTTTCGCTCGACGCCGGCTGCGGTATGGGCTTTTCCGCCGTGCACAAGGTGCGCGCCGCCGCTTGTAAGGCGCTGGAAGAGGCCATTCTGGCACCGTACGAGGAGCGCGCGAAAACGCTCGAGCTGCCGGCGATTGTAACCAGTGATTCCCGCCCCGCGCTCGAGCACTACCGCGATGAGCCGCAGATCTGCGCCACCGTCACCTCGCTCGAGGCCGCCGAGGCCGCTCGCGCCGAGGGTGTAACGCGCATCTACATGACCACCGATGCACTCGATGCGACCGAGCTCTCCCCCGCCGATGCATTTGAGCAGGGCATCGTACCCGTGCTCGACGAGGTCTGCCGCGCCGTTGACCACGTACGCGTCGACCCGTGGGTTGTTGCCGGCGCCACGGTCGCTATTGGCAACATCTCTGAGCTTGCCCTGGCCGCCCAGGTTGGCGCCACGGCCGAGATTCGCTCTTGCCTGCCGGTGCACAACACGCCCTGCATGGAGGCGCTTGCCGAGCGCGGAGCCGGTGCGCTTTGGCTCTCGCCCGAGATCACACTCGACGAGATTGTCTCGCTCGGCGCCGCCGCGCCCGCGGCTCTGGGCATCACCGTCTTTGGCCGCCCGCGCGTTATGACGAGCGAGCACTGCATCCTGCAGGTTGCCAACGGCTGTATCCACGATTGTGCCAACTGCCGCCTGCGTGCCCGCAAGCTCTCGCTCAAGAATATCGACGGCAAGATCATGCCGGTGCGTACCGACATCCACGGCCGCTCACGCCTGTACGACGCCTACCCCATCGACCTCACGCCGCAGGTACCGCAGTTGCTCGACGCCGGCGTCCGTCATCTTATGGTCGACGGAACCCTGCTCGAGGCCGATGAGATTGGCCGTGCCGTCGCTCGCGTCCGTCGCGCCGTCGAGGCGGCTCAAGCCGGCCGTAAGCCCGCCGCCCGCCTGCGCGGCGCCACCTCGGGCTGCATGTTTGTGGGAATTAGCTAACCGAAAGGCTTACACGTGAACGAAGAACCTCAAGTCCTCTACTGCGACGCCTGGCTTATGGCCATCGACAAGCCCGCCGGCATGATTGTCCACGGCGACGGCACCGGCGAGCGCACGCTCACCGACTACGCCAGCGACCTGCTGCTGGCGATGGGCGACGGCTTTGCCGCGACCGACATGCAGCCGCTCAATCGCCTGGACCGTGACACCACCGGCGTGGTGCTGTTCTCGCTCGACAAGCAGACGCAGCCCGCCTTTGACCAGATGATTATCGACCACGCGTTCGAAAAGCACTATCTGGCGCTCGCCGAGGGCAAGATCGACTGGAACGAGAAGCTCATCGACAAGCCCATCGCCCGCGACCGCCACGATAGCCGCAAGATGCGCGTTGGCGCCAGCGGCAAGCCGTCTCAGACGCGCGTGAAGGTGCTCAAGCGCCTTAAGAGCCGCCGAGGCCTTCCCGCGCGTTCGTATATCGATGTCGAGTTGCTCACCGGCCGTAAGCACCAAATCCGTGTGCATCTGGCGAGCGAGCATCATCCCCTGGTTGGCGACGACCTGTACGGAACGCCGCGCCCCTGCGGCCTGATGCTCCACGCCCACAGCGTGTCCTTCACGCATCCCGTAACCGGCGAGCACATCCACATAGAAGCCCCCTGCCCCTGGGAGCCCTAAAACCTGCCGAAAAGGGACAGGTTTATTTTGGCAGGTTTTATCTGGACAAACGTCAAAACCACCACATAGGTTCCTACCCCTTCGCGGTGGTTTTGGCGCTTGCCCGTCCCCTGCTGTTAGACCGTGATGACGTTGTCCATTGCCCGGTACTTGGCGGGGACATCGCCTGCGGTAATAATCGTTGCGTCGCGGAAGTCCGCGAACTTGACGGGCGCCACCATGCCAAATTTACTGGCGTCCGAGATTACGAAGCGCTTGGCCGTATGGCGCATCGAGATACGCTTTACTTGCGCCTCCTCGATATCGGGCGCTGTGAAGCCCTGCTCGGCGGCAATGCCGTTAGAGCCCCAAAAGCCACAGTTGAAGTTGTAGCGGTCTAAGGTTGCCAGGGCATCGGGGCCAACGAGCGCCTCGGTCTCGGGTTTGAGCTCGCCGCCCAGCACCACGGTACGCATGCCGCGCAAAGCAAGGCGTTGAGCATGGAGCACGGAATCGGTCACATAGGTGACATCTTCAAGGTGTGGAAGATGCTCGATGAGCCTGAGCGTCGTCGAGCCCGAGTCGATGTATACAAAGCTCTCAGGCTCCACAAGCGCCGCCGCACGGGCGCAGATACGCTCCTTGTCATCGTTATGGAGGTCGCTGCGCTCATTAAGCGTTAGGTCGCGCGTCACGTGCGCGCGCTCAAGACTCGTCGCCCCACCGTGGACCTTGGCGATGCGGTGCGCTCGATCGAGCGTCTGCAGGTCGCGCCGAATGGTAGACGCCGTCACGCCCAGGGCCTCAGCAAGCTCCGGCACGGTAACCGAGCCGGCCTGCTGAACCATCGACACGATCGCGTTGAGCCTATCTTCCGCAAGCATCGCTTACTCCTCCTCGGGGTACACGACTCCCCAGTCGGCGCGAAGCTTGGTCATAAGCTTCATAACATCAGAAGCATAATCCAGCAGCTCGCGCTTAGAGTCGTCGCCGGCAACGGCCTTCTCAAGATCGGCCATCTCATAGCAAAGGGCGTAAGCCTCGGTGCCGGCGTGGACCTCCTCGCGGTGGCCGTCCGCAGTCCACACGATGGTCGCGTGATCGGCGCGCGGATACTCGTTGACCTCGATATAACACTTATCGAAGCTAATAATCGAGCGCTTGGGTTGCTTGGAGTGGAGCGTGAGGCTCACAACACCCAGCTGCTGCTCGGCATTACGGCAGACGATGCCGCCCGCAACGTCAACGCCGGTCTCGCAGGTGTTGCCCAGCGAAATGACCTCAGCGGGCTGGCTTGCCATAAAGAAGCGCATAACGGACAGGGCATAGACGCCAATATCGAGCATGGCACCGCCAGCAAGGTTGCGATTGTAGAAGCGGTTGGTCAGGTCGCCGTACTCCTTATAGCTACCAAAGTTGAGCTGAGCAAGATTCATGCGGCCAAACTCGCCGGCATCCATGCGGCGGCGCAGCTCCTGATACAAGGGCATGTGGAGCACCGTAGTGGCATCCATGAGGACCACGTTGTGCTCGTCGGCGATGGCACGCGCCTCGTCGAGCTCAGCGGAATTGAGGGTAATGGCCTTCTCGCAGAGTACGTGCTTACCAGCTGCCAGAGCGGCGCGCAGGTAGGTGATATGCGTGTTATGCGGGGTGGTGATATAGATCGCGTCGATGTTCGGATCGGCATAGAGGTCCTCGACCGATTCATAGACCTTCTCGATGCCATACTGCTCAGCAAAAGCCTGAGCCTTGGACAGCGTACGGTTGGCGACGCCCGCAAGCTTGCGGCCGGCAAGAGCGAGAGACTGGGCCATCTGATTGGCGATAACACCGCAACCGATCACAGCCCAGCGGAGCTCGGGGGCCGTAAAGATATCATCGGGGAATGGCCTGTCCTGGACCGAAGCGAACGCCGCCTTAGCGGCTGCTTCGGCGTCGAGCGGAGCCTGTTTGGAATCTGCCATTATGTGCCTCCTGAGTTATCGGAAGTCCTTCATTTCTAACAACCCTATACTCGCACAATTGCGCGCGTATCTGCTCGTGTTTGCGTGCTTATTTGCTTATCGGTCATTATTTAGCCATAGTTGGCAGATGTTTGCGCGGTTATGCGCATTATCGCGCAAGCCTATGCGCGTAAATGCGCATGCAACGATCCTTGTGAAACATAAAGGAGCGGAACACCAAAGCCCTAAAAGACAGAGTAGGCTGTATTACTCCACCCCTCTGGGGGGGGCGCAGCCATCAAAGGGCTGTCCCAAACTGCCGGCAGATAGGGACTTACCTAGCTGCCGGCACATAGGGAACGTCCCCAGCTACCGGCGTTTCAACGGCACTTATTTAAGTCTGTCCCCAATGAATGCCAAGCGACTTCCACTCATTTAAGTCTGTTCCCAATGAGTAGGGATAGAAAAAGGCCCGGGTGCCGTGGGGCATCCGGGCCTTTGCTAGCAACTTGAAGTTGCGGGCAGCTTAGAACTTGTGGCCGCACTTCTTGCAGACGCGCAGCTTGTTCTTGCCGTCCTTCTCGTGACCGACGCGGGTAACCTTACCGCACTCGGGGCAAACGAGATTGACGTTGGAGGCATCGATGGGAGCCTCCTGCGAAACGATGCCGCCCTGCTGGTTGGCAGCGTTGGGCTTGACGGCCTTCTTGACGACCGAAACGCCCTCGACAACGACCTTGTTCTCGGCGGGGAGAGCACGCAGGATAACGCCCTGCTTGCCGCGATCCTTACCAGAGAGAACCTGGACCTTATCGCCCTTCTTGATATACATATATCTCCCCTAACTACAGGGTCTCGGGAGCGAGCGAGACGATCTTCATGTACTTCTTGTCACGAAGCTCGCGAGCGACGGGCCCGAAGATACGGGTGCCGACGGGCGAACCATCGTTGTTGATGACAACGCAGGCGTTCTCATCAAAGCGAATGTAGGAGCCATCCTTGCGGCGGATCTCCTTAACGGTGCGAACGACGACGCAACGGACAACGTCCTTCTTCTTGACGTTGGCGCCAGGGGTAGCCTCCTGGACAGCACCGATGAACACATCGCCGATGCCTGCATAACGACGCTTGGAACCGCCAAGCACCTTGATGCAGCGAATCTTGCGAGCGCCGGAGTTGTCGGCGACGTTCAGCATGGTTTGCATCTGAATCATGGTAGATGTTCCTCCGAACTAAGAACCGAAGAGAGGTGCGCAGCCTTTATACGGCCCGTGGTATGCAAGCCAGGCATACGCACATCTTCGGAAACGTACAAGTCGTAAGAGCGACTGCTTATTTAGCGCGCTCGACGACCTCGATGAGGCGCCAACGCTTCATCTTGGACATAGGACGGGTCTCCATAACGCGGACGGTGTCGCCCACGCCAGCCGTGCACTCCTCGTCGTGAGCGTGCAGCTTCTTGGAGCTGGTCATCATCTTGCCGTACTTGGGGTGACGCTTGCGCTCGGTGATGGTGACAACAATGGTCTTGGCACCGGAGACGGAGGTAACGACACCCGTACGGACCTTACGCGAGTTACGCGAATCAGTCATGTTCTCTCCTTAGGTCCTACTCGGCGACAGCGGACTTCTCCGCTGCGATCTCGCGGGCGCGCTGCTCCGTGAGGACGCGAGCGATGTCCTTCTTCACGGTGTTGACGCGAGCGGTGTTGTCCAGCTGGCTGGTGGCCATCTGGAAACGAAGGTTAAAGAGCTCGGCGCGCATTTCCTTCAGCTTCTCAACGAGCTGAGCGTCCGAGAGCTCACGAATCTCTGCGGGCTTCATTAGTTCTCCTCCTTGGCGGCGGCGGCGTCCTCAGCAGCCCACTTGGCCTCGAGAGCGGCCTCCTCAGCCATCTCCTTCTCGATGCGCTGCTCAGCGTTCTTAGCAGCAACAATCTTGGTCTTGATGGGAAGCTTGTGCTGAGCAAGACGCAGGGCCTCGCGAGCGACCTCCTCGGGCACGCCCTTGACCTCGAACATGATGCGGCCGGGCTTGACGACGGCCACCCACTCCTCGGGGTTACCCTTACCAGAACCCATGCGAGTCTCGGCAGGCTTCTTGGTGATGGGCTTATCGGGGAAGATCGTGATGTAGACACGACCGCCACGCTTCATGTAGCGGGTCATGGCAATACGAGCGGCCTCGATCTGACGGTTGGTGATCCAATGGGCCTCGAGAGCCTGGATACCAAACTCGCCGAAATGCAGCTCGGTATTACCCTTGGCCTGGCCCTTCATGGAGCCACGCTGCACCTTGCGGTGAAGAATACGCTTAGGGGCAAGCACTACTGACCCCTCCTCTCGGAGTTACGACGACGAGGACGGGAAGAGCCCTCGAGTGCAGGGTTGGGAACAGGCTGGCCCGGGAGCTTCTCGCCCAGGTAGATCCAGACCTTCACGCCGCAAGCGCCCATGGTGGTGCTGGCGACAGCCGTGCCGTAGTCGATCTTGGCACGGAGGGTGTGCAGAGGCACGCGACCCTCGCGGTACCACTCACGACGGCCCATCTCGGCACCGCCGAGACGACCGGAGCACTGGATACGGATGCCCTTAGCGCCGGCCTTGCGGGCGGACTGGACAGCCTTGCGCATAGCGCGACGGAAGGCAACGCGGCCCTCGAGCTGCTCGGCGATAGACTGAGCAACGAGGTTGGCGTCGAGCTCGGGGCGCTTGATCTCGACAACGTCGACGGAGAGCTGACCCTTGGAGACGCCAGCGACCTTCTCGAGCTCGGTGCGGAGGGTATCGATCTCGGCACCCTTCTTACCGATGACAACGCCGGGGCGAGCGGTGAGGATGATGACCTTCACCTTGTCGCCAGCGCGCTCGATCTCGACGCGGGAGACAGCTGCGCGGGAAAGACGCTTCTCGAGGTACTTGCGGATCTCGAGATCGTTACCGAGGGTCTTAGCGTAATCCTTCTCTGCGAACCAGCGGGAGCGCCAGTTCTCGGTGATGCCAAGACGGAAGCCGGTGGGGTAGACTTTCTGACCCATACAGCTTTACGCCTCCTTTCGAGGAGCAACGACGACGGTGATGTGGGAAGTACGCTTCAGAATGCGAGAAGCGGAACCCTTGGCGCGGGGACGGATGCGCTTAAGCGTCGGACCCTCGTCAACATAGGCAGCGGCGACAACCAGGTTGTCGGCACACAGACCGTTGTTGTTCTCGGCGTTCGCAACGGCGGAACGGAGAACCTTCTCGACATCCACGGCGACGGCACGGTCGCAGAAGTGGAGGATGTCGAAGGCCTGAGCAACAGGCTTGCGGCGGATCAGATCGACCACCAGGCGGGCCTTGCTGGGGGAAACACGCACGTACTTAGCGACGGCGCGAACCTCGGTGGCCTCAGTTTCAATAGACTTAGTTGCCATTTACGGTTAACCCCCTATTTGGCCTTGTGGCCACGGAACGTACGAGTCGGCGCGAACTCGCCGAGCTTGTGACCAACCATGGACTCGGTAACATACACGGGCACATGCTTGCGGCCGTCGTGGACGGCGATGGTGTGACCAACCATCTCGGGGAAGATGGTGGACGCGCGGGACCAGGTCTTCACGACGTCCTTCTTGCCAGCCTCGTTCATCGCGGTGATACGCGAGAGAAGGCGAGTCTCCACGAACGGGCCCTTTTTGAGACTTCTGCTCATAAGTGCTTTCTCCTAAAACTCGGTATCCGAAATTACTTCTTACGGCGACGAATGATGTGCTGGTTCGAGACCTTCTTCTTCTTGCGCGTACGAAGGCCCTTCGTCGGCTTACCCCAGGGGGTAACAGAGGGACGACCAGAGGTGTGGTTCTTGCCCTCGCCACCGCCGTGCGGGTGGTCGACA
Organism: uncultured Collinsella sp.; assembly: GCA_905193815.1. GTDB lineage: Bacteria > Actinomycetota > Coriobacteriia > Coriobacteriales > Coriobacteriaceae > Collinsella. The sequence goes on from CAJJQF010000001.1 coordinate 49,723, forward strand.
GGGTTCATGACGGTACCGCGGACGGTCGGGCGCACGTTCATGTGACGCTTACGGCCGGCCTTGCCGATGACGATGTTGGAGTGATCGGCGTTGCCGACCTCACCGACGGTGGCGCGGCAGGTAACGAGGATGCGGCGCATCTCGGAGGAAGGCATACGGACGATAGCGTACTTGCCCTCCTTACCCATCAGCTGGCAGGAGTTACCGGCGGAACGGGCGATAGCAGCGCCCTTGCCCGGCTGGAACTCGACGGCGTGGATGAGCGTACCGACGGGGATGTCGGCGAGGGGCAGAGCGTTGCCCGGCTTGATGTCGGCGTCAGAACCGGACATGATGGTCTGACCGACCTCGAGGCCCTTGGGGGCCAGGATGTAGCGCTTCTCACCGTCAGCGTAGTGCAGCAGAGCGATGCGAGCGGAACGGTTCGGATCGTACTCGATCGTGGCAACCTTGGCGGGCACGCCGTCCTTGTTGCGCTTGAAGTCGATCACGCGGTAACGACGCTTCACGCCGCCGCCCTGGTGGCGGGTGGTGATGCGGCCGTTGTTGTTACGACCGGCCTTCTTAGGCAGGGGCTCGAGAAGAGACTTCTCGGGCTTGGTGCAGGTGATCTCGGAGAAGTCGGAGATCGTCTGCCAACGCCTACCAGCGGAGGTCGGCTTAAGGTGCTTTACAGCCATTACAATCCCTTTCAATAGGAATCCGTTAGCCATCGCAGACAGGGATTCGAGGTTCTGCCTCGGGTGCGATGACACCGGACGTATACACGGTTCCGGGCGTGTCCATTATATACGCCCAAAACCTTGAGCTCCCGCCTCCCCTATTTGGGAGGCATGAGCTCACTCAACAGCAGCGAGTCTTAGGCCTGGTTGCCAAAGACCTCGATGGTGTCGCCCTCGGCCAGCGTGACGATGGCCTTCTTCCAAGAACGGGTCTTGCCGGCGACATAGCGCACGCGCTTGGTCTTGGGCTTGACCGTCAGGGTGTTCACGCGAACGACCTTGACGCCGAAGATCTCCTCGACAGCGTCCTTGATCTGATACTTGTTAGCATCCTTGGCGACCTCGAACGTGTACTTGTTCAGCTCCATGCCGGAGAAGGAACGCTCGGACACGATCGGACGGATGATGATCTCGTGGGCGGTCATTTATGCAAGCACCTCCCCGAAGTGAGCGGCGATGTCGGCGGGCATCAGCACAGCGTTGTTGTTGACGAGATCGTAGGTGTTGGCCTCGTCAGCGGTGATGATGAACGTCTTGGGAATGTTGCGGAACGACAGGTAGGCGTTGACGTCCTCATCGCGAACGATGATGGTCAGACGCTTGCCCTCAAGGCCGAGAGCCTTGAGCATGGCGACAGCAGCCTTGGTGGAAGGCTTCTCGAAGCCGTAGTCGTCGACGAGCACGAGCTCGCCATCGGCCAGCTTGGCGGACAGCGCGGAGCGCATAGCCAGCTTGACCTCCTTGTTGTTCATACGCTTAGCGTAGGAACGGGGCTTGGGGGCGAAGACAACGCCACCGTGACGCCACTGGGCAGCACGGATGGAACCCTGGCGGGCACGGCCGGTGCCCTTCTGACGCCAAGGCTTCTTGCCGCCACCGGAAACCTCAGAGCGACCCTTAGCAGACTGGGTGCCCTGACGCCAAGAGGCCATCTGGCACTTGACGATGTGGTGCATAACGTGGATGTTCGGCTCGATGCCGTACACCTCAGCGGCGAGCTCGGCCTCGGCGACCTTCTTGCCCTCGCTGTTCTTTACTTCAAACTTTGCCATTTAAGTGTTCTCCTTGGTATGACGCTGGGCTAAATGGGCTGGGCCCTTAGGCCATACGGATGGCGACGAGACCATTCTTGGCACCCGGGACAGCGCCCTTGACCAAGATGAGGTTCTGCTCGGCATCGATGCGGACAACGGAAAGGTTCTTGACGGTAACGCGCTCGTTACCCATGTGACCGGCCATCTTGACGCCCTTGAGGACGCGCGCAGGATAGGCGCACTGACCGATAGAACCGGGGTGACGCTGGAAGTGAGAACCATGCGTCATAGGACCGCGGCGCTGACCCCAGCGCTTGATGCGACCCTGGAAGCCCTTACCCTTGGAGGTACCGATGACGTCGACCTTCTCGACATCAGCGAAATCAGCGACGGTGACGACCTCGCCGACCTTGTGCTCCTCGCCGTTCTCGACGCGGACCTCACGAAGGAAGCGGACAGGCTCGACGCCAGCCTTGGCGAAGTGACCAGCCATGGGCTTGTTCACGTTCTTGGCCTTGATGTCGCCGAAACCGATCTGGACGGCGTCATAGCCGTCGGTTGCCTGAGTTTTAACCTGCGAGACAGCGCAGGGGCCAGCCTGGATGACCGTGACGGGAACGACGTTGTCGTCCTCGTCCCAAACCTGGGTCATGCCAATCTTGCGGCCGAGAATCATGCTGATCAAGATATGATCCCAACTCTCGCGTGGTCTTGGGACAATGCGTACACCACCGAGCGTACGCCCCTAGAGGACCACTACTTACACGACGTGCTCCCCAGCCTTGTATTTCGCCCCGACTACCTGACAACCCTATTAAGCAGGCATTTTGTCCAGCCAGAATACTCCCCTGGTTACACACAGCTGATTAGTATACACGGCTGCGGGCGTATCCATCGAGATTCATATTTCACTCACATTGTTTACGCAGGTAAAGTGCGTGGCACGTTCCCAGTGTGCGGCGGAGGGGGCGGGCCTGAGACATATTAAGGTTGCTGCTCTACAGTCCTGCTCACGACGGAGAGCACATTAAGTGCTCTCCTGTTCGTGCGGAACTCGCGACAACCTTAATATGTCTCAGGCCCGCCCCCTCCGCCGCACACTGGGAACGCCACGTTGATGTCTGCTAAACCTTGCTCGCTCAGGCTAATGACTTTGTTGGGGGTCCACTATTTGCTGGAGGGTGAACTTACATTGATGAGGCTCGCCTTCTGCTTGTGGCTTTGCCTCGTCAAAATCGAAGATCATGATGGCGCAGTTGGGGAGTTTTGCTGGGAGCTCGAAGCCCTCTGGGGCTGCAGCCTTGATGAATTGGCGGCTGGCGCTGCCGTGGCTTACTGCTAGAAGGGTTTCGGTGTCCTCGGAGTCCATGAGATTAGTGAGGGTGCCTACCATGCGTTCTTGCAGTGCGCGGCTTCCTTCTCCTCCGAAGGGGACCAGATCCTCGCCTGGATCCCAGACGTCGGTGGGCAGAGCGTCGTGCGGGCCTTCTTCGAAGGTGCCGTAGCAGCGCTCGATGATGCCTTCGCAGGGCTCGGCTGCTGCGTCCGGGCCGAGGAGCTCGCATGCGACGAGCTGAGCTGTGTCCATGGCTCGGCCTAAGGGCGAAGAGACCACTTTGTCGGGGACAACGTCGTGGCTCTTGAGCCATGCGGCTGCCATTCCCGCTTGTTTGCGGCCCAGGTCGGTCAGCGGTGAATCGCAGCGGCCCTGGACCAGCTTTTTGACGTTGAATTCTGTCTGGCCGTGGCGGAGTAGATATAGACGCTTCATGCTCTCCCCTTCTGTATAACTTGCTTTATCGGCTCGGCCCTACTCGTGGGTATGGCCGACATAGTCTTCGTCGATCGTGATCTTGGCAATCGACTTGGGATATTCGGATTCGACACGTTTCGCCAACGCGCGCTTTAGGTCCCCTGCGCTCATCGCCAAATCCGAGGGTCGCACGCAGTCAAAGATCACGTTGGTGTGCGTAGGACCCGGCACACAGCGTAGGTCGTGAACCGAAAGGCGGCTATCGATCTCCTGGGCCATGGCGTGAATGCGTAAGCGCATGCTCGCCAGTTTGGGGTCGTCGGTCACGATGGGGTCGTAATGGAGCGTGACGATCATACCGTCTTCGTTTCTAAACGACTGCTCGATGTTATCAAGCGTGTCGTGACTTTCCAGCGGGCTGGCCTCGGCTGCCATCTCGGCGTGAGCGCTTGCAAACTTCCTGCCCGGGCCGTAGTCGTGAACCATCAGGTCGTGGACGCCCAAAACGCCGGGGTAGCTCATGATCTTGTCTCGAATGTGCTTGACCAGCTTAGGATCGGGCGCCTGGCCCAAAAGCGGGCTCACCGTATCTTGGATAAGTTCAAAGCCGCTCCAGCCAATATAGGCGCCAACGGCAAGGCCGACCCATGCGTCAAGATTGATGTGCGTCATCTGCGAAACAATTGCGCACGCTAACACGGCACCTGTGGCAAGGACATCGTTCTTGGAATCCTGCGCGGTCGCATGCAATGTCTCGGACTCAATGCGATCGCCGAGCTTTTGGTTGAGGGCCGCCATCCACAGCTTAACAACCATCGAAAGCGCAAGGACTGCCACCAGGGCAAGCGAGAACTCGACAGGTTCGGGGTGGATGACGCGCTCAACCGAGGACTTCACCAGCTCAACGCCAATAAGCAGCACGAGCGCCGCCACAACCAGACCCGAGAGATACTCGTAGCGGCCATGTCCGTAAGGATGCTCGGGGTCTGCTGGCTTGCCCGCCAGCTTAAAGCCAAGCACGCTCACGATGTTCGAGCTGGCATCGGACAGATTATTCATGGCGTCCGCCACAATCGAAACCGATCCCGACAGCACGCCAATTACGCCCTTCGCAGCGCATAGTGCCACATTGGCGAGAATACACACCACGCCCGTCAACGTGCCCACGCGCGCACGGTCGCCCTGCGCACGCTTAACAATCCACTCGACCATCTACATCCGCCCCCACGGTACTACCTATATATCTATTGCTATATCTATTGCTCAAACGGATTGTAGTGCAGCCACTTTGTCCCACAGATACAAAAAGGCCGCAACCCACACGGGCCACGACCTTGGAATGTGCCATGCGGGACTGCCCCTTTGTCGATCGATTTATGCGCTTGCTTCGGCCGTGCTCTTCGAGGTTTCGGGCAAATCGGCTTCGTCTTCTGCCGCCTGCCCCTTCGCCGGCACCACGCCAAAGCAGTAGCTCAGCGCCGCAGACACCGTAAATGCCACACCGCCGGCAGCACAGCACCACAGCAGGTTCGAGATGCCGCCCGTGGCAAATCCAATGACCATAAGGACGTTCGTCATGCCGATGGTATAGGCCGTAACGTGGCCCACGGCCGCAACAAGGCCTCCGACGGCGCCGCCAATGGCCATGCACGTCAGGCACCTGCCATATTTAAAGCCGCAACCGTACAGCGCCGGCTCGCTTACGCCGCCAAGCACGCCCGAGATCGAATAGCCCAGCATGAGCGCCTTCTCGTCCTTATCCGCAACGCGGAGCGACGCGCCAAAGGGCATGCCCCAAACGGCGAACGTTGCCATCGTCGCGGCGATCAGGATGCACGAATCCGTTCCCACACTCATAAACTGCGCATAGGCGAGCGATAGGACAACGTTGCTGACGCCCGCGATCTTAAGAAACTCCCAGCCTGCGGCAAGCCCCATGAGCGTGAGCAGCGACACGATGCCACCGGAATTGCCAAGCATAAACATAAGCTGGCCCAACAGCATGCCCAGATAGCTGCCCGCCGGTGCCGTAATACACAGCGAAACCGGAACCATGACAAGCATGGTCGCAAACGGAACAAACGAAAACGCCACGGCCCTAGGGATAACGCGCTTAAAGAAACACTCCACTCGCCATAGCACAGGCACCGAAAGGAGAACTGGAATAACAGTCGTCGTGTAATCGTTGACCGGCGCGGGAAGCAGACCATACACGGAAGTCATCGATGCCCCCGTCGTCGATGCGGCATCGACGAGCTTAAGCAGATCGGGCGCAATCAATACGCCGCCCAGCATCATGCCCAGCTGCTCCGAGCAACCGAGCTGGCGGGCGGCCGCCCAACCAAGATAAATGGGCAAAAAGTAGTAGCCGGCGTTATAGAGCCAACTGTAGAACAGGCGATAGATATCGGAATCGGCAGACCACAGGCCCAGCATGCCTTCGCCCATAATGACAGCGACGGTGCGGAACAACGCCGCGCAGACAATAAACGGCAGCGCCGACATCATGCTTTTGGACAGATAGTCCACCACGGCCATGGCGTTTGATGAAACCGTCGTTGTAAACGAGGTGTTAGAAACTTGTGACATGGAACGCCTTTCCCAATGTGACATGCGAGCTTTCCCTTTGTCACATCGTGCGGTACTGACCGATTGCGCGGTACTTTTCGTAGCGGAGGTTTGTGAGGGTCGCGTCGTCGAGCTGCCCAAGCGTATCGAAGGCATCAAATGCCGAGGACATGACGGCACCGGCGATCTCCTCATGCGACAGGCCCCTATCGTCAACAATGCCGTCGATGATGCCGAGCGCCAACAGATCGGGGGCCGTGAGCTTAAGCGCCTCGGCGGCCTCATTCGCGCGCTCGGTATCCTTCCACAGGATCGACGCACAGGCCTCGGGGCTCACGACCGAATAGGCCGAGCTCGAGAGCATCAGGATGCGGTCGGCCACGGACAGCGCCAGCGCGCCACCAGAGCCGCCCTCGCCTGTCACCACCGAGACAATCGGCGTCTTAAGGCCGCTCATCTCCATGAGGTTCTGGGCAATCGCCTCACCCTGGCCGCGTTCCTCGGCACCGATGCCGCAAAACGCGCCCGAAGTATCGACCAGGCACAGAACCGGTCGACCAAACTTTTCGGCCTGGCGCATCAGGCGACGCGCTTTGCGGTAGCCCTCGGGATGTGCCATACCAAAGTTGCGACGCATACGCTCTTTAGTCGTGGTGCCGCGCTCGACGGCGATGACCGTTACGGGGCGTCCGTCTTTCCAGCCAATGCCAGCCACCACAGCAGCGTCGTCGCCAAAGTAGCGGTCGCCGTGCAGCTCCACAAATCCATCCAGGCCCAGCGAGATCATCTCGCCTGCCGTGGCGCGATCTGCCGAGCGGGTCTGCTTGACAATCTCGAGCGCGGTTTTTGGTGCGGCCGAGCGCTTGAACAAGTGTCCCAGCTTTTTGCCGCGGCGACCCGTATGCACGATCTCATGCGGTGCCCCCAGGCCGGGCGCGTGCCCTTCGTGCAGCGCCAGCAGCTCGCCTACCGTGAGCGCAATCTCGCCACGCGGAACAACGGCATCGCAAAAGCCGTGCTCCAGCAAAAACTCGGAGCGCTGGAATCCCTTGGGCAGGCGCTTGTGCATGTTCTGCTCGATCACGCGCGGGCCGGCAAATGCCGTCAGGGCATCGGGCTCGGCCAGGATAATGTCGCCCTCCATGGCAAAACTCGCGGTTACGCCTCCGGTCGTGGGGTCGGTGAGCACCGTGATATACAGGCCGCCCGCCTCGCTGTGGCGCCTAACCGCCGCAGAAATCTTGGCCATCTGCATAAGCGATGTCACGCCCTCTTGCATGCGCGCACCGCCCGAAACGGTAAAGCCGACAACTGGCAATCCCAGCTCGGTCGCTCGCTCAAATGTGCGACAGATCTTCTCGCCCACCACGGAACCCATCGAGCCCATCATAAAGTTGGCGTCCATAAAGAAGAGCGCCGTATCGCAACCGCAGATTTTGCCCTTGCCGCACACAACGGCATCGCGCTCGCCCGAACGCTCGCTCACGCTCTTGAGCTTGTCGGCATAGCCGGGAAACGAGAGGAAGTCCTCCGGCGCCAGATTGGCATCCCATTCCTCAAACGTGCCCTCGTCAACCGTCATGCGCATGCGGTCGCGCCCGCTCACGCGAAAGTGTTTGCCGCAACGAGGGCAGACCTCAAGGTTGTCGTGCAGGCGCGCCTCATCGATCACACGGCGGCACTCCGGGCACTTGATAAACACGTGACGCGCGGGAAACTCGGCGCACGACTCGGTCATTGGCCCCTCGAGGACGTTGACCGTCTTCGCTTTTCTATTCATCAGCATAGAGATGCCCCATCAGATCGGTGTGATACATGCCTGACAAGAACTCGTCGTTTGCCAGCACGTCGAGCTGAAGCTCGCTGTTTTCGCTCACGCCCTCAATCACGAGCTCGCCCAGGGCCGAGCGCATCTTACGAATAGCGCCGTCACGCGTGGGCGCACACACGATGAGCTTGCCGAGCATAGAGTCGTAGTACGGCGGAACGTTCGCACCGGTAAACATGGCGGAATCCCAGCGTACGCGCGGACCACCCGGCACACGCAACGCGGTGACCGTTCCACATGACGGCAGAAAGTCCGGCGTTTCGGCATTGATGCGGCACTCCATGGCGTGGTTGCGGACCGGCATGTCCTCCCGCTCAAAGGGCAGAGGCTGGCCGGCTGCCACGCGCAGCTGCCACTTGACCAAGTCGGTATCGGTCACAAACTCCGTAACCGGATGCTCCACCTGCAAGCGCGTGTTCATTTCCATAAAGTAGAAATTGCCGTCGTCCGAATACAGGAACTCGATGGTACCGGCTCCTTCGTAGCCGACGGCACGAGCCAGGTCACGCGCTGCCTTGTGCATGCGAGCACGAATGTCGTCGTGTCCGTCGAGGCACGGCGCGGGGCTCTCCTCGATTAGCTTTTGGTTGCGACGCTGCACCGAGCACTCGCGCTCGCCGAGCGAAAACACATGGCCCTGCTTATCGGCCATAATCTGCACCTCGACATGGTGCGCCGGCGCGACGAACTTCTCCATGTAGCACTCGCCGTCGCCAAAGACGGCCTCGCCCTCGGCACGCGCCTCGATGAACGCCTTTGCCGCATCTTCCACGCGCTCGACCTTGCGAATACCGCGACCGCCGCCACCTGCACGCGCCTTAATGAGCACGGGACAGCCAATGCGCTCGGCCTCGGCCGTTGCCTCCTCGGGGCTTTTGAGCAAATCGCAGCCCGGCACGATGGGCACGCCCGCCGCGGCAGCCGTTCGACGTGCGGCGTCCTTGTCGCCCATGCTGTCGATCACCTTGGCCGAAGGACCAACAAACGCCAGGCCATACTTGTCGCAGTCGCGCACGAAGCTCGCCTTCTCGGAAAAGAAGCCATAGCCGGGATGAATTGCCTTAGCTCCCGACTTTACGGCACAGGTGAGCACGGCATCGTCGTTGAGGTAGCTCTCGGCAAGACGCGGGCCACCGATGCAATACGCCTCGTCGGCAAGCTGCACGTGCAGCGCGTCCGCATCGGCCGTGGAATAAACAGCGACGGTCTTGATGCCCATATCGCGGCACGCGCGGATAACACGGACCGCGACTTCGCCGCGGTTGGCGATGAGCACTTTGTCGAACATGGAGCCTTCCTTAACTTTCGTGCATGAGTGCAAAAGACATATCGGCGCGGCAGCAAACCTCACCGTTGACGCTCGCGGTACCCGTCGCAAAGCGGAACGGCCCGCGCGCACGCGTGATGGAGCACACCAGATCCACCGTGTCGCCCGGGCGCACCGGACACTTAAAGCGCACCTTGTCCAGACTCGTGTAGAACGGCGTCGCGCCGCGCGCCTCCTCATCGCCCATCAGCAGCACGCAGCAGTTTTGGGCGAGCATCTCGCACTGGATCACGCCGGGGACCACCGGGTTTCCCGGAAAATGCCCCTGCAAAAAGTATTCGTCGCCCGTAATCGTGATCTTGCCGTGGGCCTCGTCGCCCACCAGCTCGGCTTCGTCGAGCAAAAGCATCGGTTCGCGATGCGGCAACAGTTCCTTAAGCTCTTCTTTGTTCATGGATATCACCTATCCGATTCTCATGAGGCAGCTGCCAAACTCCACGAGGGCGCCGTCGGCCACGCAGATCTCGAGCACCTCGCCGTCTGCCTCGGCTGTCACCTCGTTGAGAACCTTCATAGCCTCGATGATGCAGAGGGTCTCGCCGGCCTTGACCTTGGAGCCCACGCGCACAAACGGCTCGTCGCCCGGCGCTGGGGCAGCATAGAAAACGCCGACCATGGGAGCGGTCACCTCGGTGCCCTTGGGCTCCGGTGCGGCAACAGGTGTCTGCGCGGCGGGCTCCGGTGCGGCAGGCGCGACTGTGGGAGCTGCAACTGGAGCGGCCATAGCGCTCGGCATGGGCATGGGCACGGCAACCGGCTGTGCGGCGCTCGCGCGCTCGAGTTCGACCGCGGTGCCATCGGGCTCCTCAACGCGCACGCGCGTGAGGCCGCGGTCCTCCATAACATCGGCTATCTCGGCAAGTCTTTTGGAATCCATGCTCTAGCTCCTCGTATATCTACGCAGCGCGATGGCGGCGTTGTGTCCGCCAAAGCCCAGGTTGGTCGAAAGCGCCCAGGTAAGGTCGGCGCGAACCGCGCGATTGGGCGTGTAGTCAAGATCGCAGGCGGGATCGGGCGTGTGGTAGTTAATGGTCGGCGGCACCACGCCCTGCTCGAGCGCCATGGCGCAGGCCATGACCTCGATGGCGCCCGTGGCACCGATCATGTGGCCGGTCATCGACTTAGTCGACGAGACGTGCGCGGCGCGCGCCGCGTCCTCGCCGAGCGCACGCTTAATGCCCGCCGTCTCGGACGAATCGTTGAGCTTGGTAGATGTGCCGTGGGCATTGATGTAGAGACCCTCGGAAGGCTTGACGTCGCCCTCGGTCACCGCCAGCGATATCGCGCGGGCAATGCCGGCAGCCTCGGGATCAGGGCTCGTGATGTGATAGGCATCATCGGTGTTGCCGTAGCCCACGACCTCGGCATAAATGTGCGCACCGCGCGCCTGCGCATGTTCCATGCTCTCGAGCACGAGCACGCAGGCGCCCTCGCCCATCACAAAGCCGTCGCGGTCTGCATCGAACGGACGGCAGGCCGTCGCGGGATCGGGGTTGGTGGTCAATGCGCGGCAGGACGTAAAGCCCGCAACTGCATCGGGGATAATTGCGGCCTCGGCGCCGCCCGCGAGGATCGCGTCGGCATAGCCGTGCTTGATGGCGCGGAACGCCTCGCCCACCGCATGGGCCGAGGTCGCGCACGCGGTCACCACGGGCAGGGTCGGGCCCTTTGCCTTGTGGCGGATTGCGATATTGCCCGATGCCATGTTGGGGATCATCATCGCGATCATATAGGGCGATGCGCGGCGGGGCCCACGTTCGGCAATCGTATGGACGTTGTCGACGAGCGTCGTCATGCCGCCCACGCCCGAGCCCACGTAGACGCCCAGGCGCTCGCGATCGATGGCGCCTTCGACATCAAAGCCCGCATCGTGCATGGCTTCGTCCGAAGCCGCCATCGCAAACTGAACGCAGGGGTCGAGATGCTTGGCGTCACGCTTGCCAAAGTACTCGTTGCCGTCAAAGCCCTTGACCTCGGCTGCCACCTTGACGGCAAACGCATCGGTATCGAAGTGCGTGATCGGGCCGATGCCGCACGTGCCGGCGCACATGGCCGCCCAGGTGGCAAGCGCGGTGTTGCCGAGCGGCGACACGGCACCGATACCGGTGATTGCAACTCTCTGTTCCATCATGGTCTCCTCATCCAAGCCGTTCTTCGGCCTTGGTTTCTACATCGCCATTCCGCCGTCGACGCGTACGACCTCGCCCGTAATGTAGGCAGCCGCATCGCTCGCCAAAAAGCGCACCACGCCGGCCACTTCCTCGGGGCGCGCCATGCGCTTTAGGGGAATCTGCTCCTCGGTTGCCGCGCGAACCTTCTCCGAGAGCTTTGCCGTCATATCCGTCTCGACAAACCCGGGTGCGACCGCGTTCACTCGTACGCCGCGGGGCGCAAGCTCGCGCGCTACCGCCTTGGTCAGGCCGATGACGCCCGCCTTGGAGGCAGCGTAGTTAGCCTGCCCGGCATTGCCCATCAGGCCCACAACCGAGCTCATGTTGATGACGCAACCGCCGCGCTGGCGCATAAAGGTCTTGGTGAGTGCGCGCGTCGTATTGAACGTGCCCTTGAGATTGACATCGAGCACGCGGTCGAAGGCATCGTCACCCATACGCATGAGCAGGCCGTCGCGCGTGATGCCGGCGTTGTTGACGAGCGCCCAAATGGAGCCAAAGTCGTTGAGGACCGCTTCCACGCACGCATTGACGGCAGCGGGGTCTGCCACGTCGCATTGATATGCGCGCGCCGTGGCGCCAACCATCTCGCAGGCTCCGCATGTCTCGCGCGCGGCATCGACGCTACCGGCATAGACGACGGCAATATCAAAGCCGTCCTCCGCCAAGCCAACCGCACAAGCGCGGCCGATTCCCCGCGAGCCGCCCGTGACCAGTGCCACACGGCGTGAGTCGTTGCGCTCGAGCGCGCCGTTGTTCAAGTTGCCCATGTCATTCCTTTCGGGTTACAGCCCTGTGGGCTATGCGAGCTCATCGGCAATAGCTGCGACCTGCTCGGCCGTTTCGCACGAATACACGCGAACGTCGCTCAGCGTACGCTTGACCAGGCCCGACAGTGTTTTGCCAGGACCGACCTCAATAAACGTGTCGATACCCTGATCCTGCAGAGTATGCAGCGTGTCGACCCAGCGAACGGCATTGCTCACCTGGTTGGCCAAGACATCCGATACTGCTCGCGAGTCCGCCGGATAGGGCGCCGCCGTCATATTTGCCATGACCGGAATCAGCAGCGGAGACGGCGCGTGGCCGGCTTGGATATACGTCGCCAGCCCCTCGGTCGCCTCTGCCATATATGGGCTATGGAATGCACCCGACACCGCGACTTTCATAGCGCGGCCGCCGGCCTCTTTTACTAGGACGTCGAGCTCCTGCAGCGCATCGGGCGCTCCGGCCACAACCGTCTGCTGGGGACTGTTGTAGTTGACCGGCCAGCAGTCCTCGCCGGCCTGCGCAGCCAGGTTCTCGACTTGCGCAGCATCAAGTTTGATGACGGCGCGCATGCCGCCGGGGTGACGCTCGGCCGCCGTGGCCATCAATGCCGCGCGCTCACACACAAGCTCAAAACCCGCTCGCGTATCGAATGCCCCCGCAAAGGTGAGTGCAGCGACCTCGCCCAGCGAGAATCCCGCACAGGCGGCAGGCACCACGCCGCGCTCACGCAGGGCGACGGCGACAGCCAAGTCGTGCACGAACACGCAAGGCTGCGTGTTCTCGGTCTGCGAGAGCTCCTCCTTGGAGGCGCTCCGGCACTGCTCGCTCGTCCCCGGGCGCACCTCATCGGCAATGGCGAACACCTCGGCAGCCGCCGGCGATGTCTCGATCAAGTCGACGCCCATCGCGGGGTGCTGGGCACCCTGGCCGGCAAACAAAAACGCTACGCCACCCATGCGCACGCACCCTTCAGGACGTGCTCGGCGCCATCGACCAGGTCGTCAACGATTTCGCGTGCGCTCTGGCGCTCGTTGACCATGCCGGCAATCTGTCCACACAAAAACGAACCCTCTTCGTAGTTGCCGTCCTTGGCGGCCTTACGCAGCGCACCGGTTCCCATAGCACCGAGCTCCTCGGCACTCGCGCCGGAACCCTCGCTCTTGGCATAGGCGTTGGTGAAGGGGCTCTTGAGGGCGCGCACTGGATGTCCCGTCGAGCGACCGGTCGCACGCGTCGAAGTGTCGTTGGCCTTCAGGACCATCTCTTTGTACTGCTCCGAGACGGTGCACTCGTCTGCGACCAGAAAGCGCGTACCCACTTGCACGCCTTCGGCGCCCAGCATAAAGGCGGCCGCCACGCCGCGGCCGTCGGCAATACCGCCGGCGGCCACGACGGGAATGTCAACCGCATCGACGACCTGCGGCACCAGTGCCATCGTCGAGGTCTCGCCAATATGGCCGCCCGATTCGGTACCCTCGGCAACAACCGCCGTGGCTCCACGACGTGCCACGAGGCGCGCCAGCGCCACCGAGGCAACGACCGGGATGACCTTGATGCCCGCCTCGTTCCACGCCTTCATGTACTTGGCGGGATTGCCGGCGCCCGTCACGACGACCGGCACTCGCTCGTCAATCACGACCTGCGCGACCTCGTCGGCAAACGGGCTCATGAGCATGACGTTGACGCCAAAGGGCTTATCCGTCTTGGCGCGCAGCTCATGAATCTGGTCGCGAAGCCAGTTGGCGTCGGCGTTCATGGCCGCGATGATGCCTAAGCCACCCGCCTCGGACACTGCGGACGCCAGCGAGGCATCGGCAATCCAGGCCATACCGCCCTGGAACACGGGCTTTTCGATGCCGAGCAGATCGCAGAGAGGAGTCTTGAGCATCTCTACTTCTCCAATGCCGCCTCAACCGTATCGGCGAACTCGCCGACCGTCTTGGGGTTCTCCTCGGTATCGAGCTGGATGCCAAACTCGTCCTCGACGGCAACGAGGATCTCGACGGTGCCCAGGCTGTCGAGACCAATCTCCTCGAGCGTGGACTCGGGCTTCATCTCGACATCGTCAAGACCGGCGGTCTCGCGGATAACGTCGCAAACGCGCTCGAAGGTCTTCTGATCTGCCATGGTAGTTCTCCTTTGTTTGTGCCCTAGGGGCGTTTTTATTTCCTATGTGCGACTACTTCCAACGAAGCAGATAGCCACCTATATCCAGACCGGCGCCAAATCCAACCAAGGCGATGGTGTCGCCTGTGTGAAGTGCACCGGCGTTTGCCAGCCGGTCGAGGGCAAGCGGAATGCATGCGCTCGAAATGTTGCCGGTCTCGCGCAACGTGCGAACCACGCGCTCGTCCGGCACGCCCAGGCGCTTGACCGCCTGGCTCAGGATTCGTTCGTTAGCCTGATGGAATACAAAATGATCGATGTCTTCGACCAAAATGCCCGCATCGATCGCAAGCTTATGGACCGTGTCGCAGATGGCGTTGACGCCGAACTTGAACACGCGGCGGCCATTCATGGACAGCACGCTCGCGCTATCTGCGGAAGCCTTAAACGGCGAGGTACCGACCAGACCGGGAACGCGCAACGTCTCGACGTCGGGCGCCGTCGAAAGCTCAACGGCAAGGGGACTGTCTCCCCCAGCCTCAATCACTGCGGCGCCTGCCCCATCGCCAAAGAGCACGCAGGTGGCACGGTCGGTCCAGTCGAGCGCGCGCGTCATCTGCTCGGCAGCAACGACAAGCACGCGCTCGGCGCGACCGCGGGCGATATAGCCCTCGGCGACATCGAGCGCAAATACGAAGCCGGCACAAGCCGCCGAGACATCGAAGGCAGGGCACGTCGCGCCTAGTCGCTCAGCAACGGCACACGCCTCAGCGGGAACAAGGTGGTCACCCGTCGTCGTCGAACAGACGATCAGATCCAGCTGGCTCGCGTCGATTCCGGACACCTGGAGTGCCCGCTCACTCGCCGCTACGGCAAGGTCGTCAAGTGACTCGGTGGTGCACACATGGCGGCTCTTGATCCCCGTACGGGTAAAAATCCACTCATCCGAGGTGTCCAGGAACTCGGACAGCTCGTCGTTGGAAACGCTGCGCTCGGGAAGCGCCGAGCCCGTTCCCAGTATCGTGAAACCCATCACTAACCTCCTTTGAGTTGTTGACGTGTTTACATCGACCAAGAGAGGATAGCGCATTTTAGTCATTGTTGACGTGTTAACATTAAATTGTCCAAATGCGACAAAGGCTTCACATTGTGTCTGCCTCACGACACTATTGCGTTATTCACTTATTCATTAAGGAGGTAGCAGCCGCTATGGATGCCAAATTAACGATAGTCGACGTAACCGGATCGACCAACGATGACCTGCTCGAAGCAGGAAAACAAGGAGCGCCGCACGGCACAGGACTTGCCGCCCGGGCTCAGACGGCAGGACGCGGCCGGCGCGGCCACAAGTGGGATTCAACCGCCGGCAACCTATTGCTTTCGATTGTCCTGCGTCCATGCGTTAATCCTGCAAAGTACTCTGGTCTTGCCGCCGTCAGCGGCCTAGCGGTGCTCGAGGCGCTCGAAAAGCAGGGTCTTGCTAACGAGATCGGCCTCAAATGGCCCAACGACCTCGTCGCACGAGGACATAAGCTTGGCGGCATCTTAGTCGAGGCGGCTCGTGACAACGAGGGCGGGCCCTTCGCCGTCTGCGGCATTGGCGTCAACGTAAACTACACGCCCCAGGAGGTGCCCGATGGCGGCCTGGCGGCAATTGGCCTCTCGGACCTTAACGAAAACGTTCCTACCGTCGACATGCTCCTTGATGAGGTCTATCACGCCGTTATAGACGCCGTAGATGCCTGGGCAGAACGCCTCAACTCCATGGAAGAAAACACCGGACCGCTCGCGCCCGTCCACGGCGAATATGTCGCTCACCTCAATTGGATTGGAGAGCACGTTATCGCCCGCTCCCCCGCTGGAGACGAGCTGGCGCGAGGCATCTTTAAAACGGTCGATGGCTTTGGTCGCGCGTGCATCGAAACGAAAGACGGCTTGCGTTTCTTCCATTTTGAGGAGGCGTCTTTGCGCCACTTAAGCGATTAGGGCGCCGCAGCCATCGGCTCGGCAGCATTACCCGGCAGTCCAAACCATCATTCAAAACAAAAGGGCCCCGCTACCGTAACGGCAGCGGGGCCCTTTAAGCTATGAGCGATATCGCTTAGAGCTTGATGTCAATGTCGACGCCAGCGGGGAGGTCGAGACGCATGAGCGAATCAACGGTGCCCGAGGTGGGGTCGAGGATGTCGATGAGGCGCTTGTGAGTGCGCATCTCGAACTGCTCACGGGAGTCCTTGTTCACGTGCGGCGAGCGGATAACCGTGTACAGGTTGCGCTCGGTGGGCAGGGGGACAGGACCGGAAACGCGAGCGCCGGTCTTCTGAGCGGTCTCGACGATGAGCTTCGCGGACTGATCGACGACCTCGTGATCATAGCCCTTGAGGCGAATGCGGATCTTCTGGGTAGCCAACTTAAACCTCCAAAGAGTGCGAGAGATGTTCTCGCGGATTACGTAACAGGGAGCTCGAACTTAGGCGTTCTTGCTCATGACCTCGTCCACGATGGACTTGGGCGCGGGCTCATAAGAGTCGAACTGCATCGTGTAGGATGCACGGCCCTGGGTCTGGGAGCGAAGGTCGGTAGCGTAACCGAACATCTCGCCCAGCGGCACCTTGGCACGGATGAGCTTGCTGTTCTTGCGATCCTCCATGCCCTCGATCTTGCCGCGGCGACCGGAGAGGTTGCCCATAACGTCGCCCATGTACTGCTCGGGGGTCTCGACCTCGACAGCCATGATCGGCTCGAGCAGCTGCGGATCGGACTTCTTGAGGGCGTCCTTGATAGCCATGGAACCGGCGATCTTGAAGGCGGCCTCGGAGGAGTCGACCTCGTGGTAAGAACCGTCGAACAGGGTGACCTTAACGTCGAGGACCGGGAAGCCGGCGATAACACCGGTGTTCAGGGCCTCCTGGATGCCCTTGTCGATGGACGGGATGTACTCCTTGGGCACGACGCCGCCGACGATAGCGTTGACGAACTCGTAGCCGAAGCCCTCCTCCATCTTCTCGAGCTTGATGACGGCGTGGCCGTACTGACCGCGACCGCCGGACTGACGGACGAACTTGCCCTCAGCCTTCTCGACGTCGTGACCAGCGGTCTCGCGGTAGGCAACCTGGGGCTTACCGACGTTAGCGTCAACCTTGAACTCGCGGAGCAGGCGGTCGACGATGATCTCGAGGTGCAGCTCGCCCATGCCGGCGATGATGGTCTGACCGGTCTCGTGGTTGGTGGACACCTGGAAGGTCGGGTCCTCCTCGGCGAGCTTGGTCAGAGCAAGGGACATCTTGTCCTGCTCGGCCTTGGTCTTGGGCTCGATGGCAACGTCGATAACGGGCTTAGCGAACTCGATCTTCTCGAGGACGATCTCCTTGCCCTCGGCGCACAGGGTGTCGCCGGTGGTGGAGTTCTTGAAGCCGACGCAAGCGACGATGTCACCGGCGGCAGCGTCGTCACGGTCGATACGCTCGGCGGCGTTCATCTCGAGGATGCGGCCGAGGCGCTCGCGCTGACCGTTGGAAGCGTTGACAACGTAGGAGCCGGACTCGGCGCGGCCGGAGTAAACGCGGACGTAGGTGAGCTTACCGACGAACGGGTCGGTCATGATCTTGAAGACCAGGCCGGAGAAGGGCTCGTCGAAGGAAGGATGACGCTGGATCTCCTCGCCGGTGTCCGGATCGGTACCGGTGACGGCCTCGACGTCGAGCGGGCTGGGCAGATAGTCGACGACAGCGTCGAGCAGCTCCTGAACGCCCTTGTTCTTGTAGGCGGAGCCCACGAAGACGAGGTTGAGCTCGTTGGCCAGAACGCCCTTGCGCAGAGCGGCCTTAAGCTCCTCGACGGTGAAGTCCTCCTCCATGAGGATCTTCTCCATGAGCTCGTCGTCAAAGCTGGCAGCAGCGTCAAGGAGCTCCTCGCGCTTGGTGGCAGCGATGTCGGCGAACTCAGCCGGGATCTCGTCCATCGGCTCGGGGTAGGTCATACCCTTCTCGTCGGCCTTGAAGTCCCATGCAGTCATGGTGACCAGGTCGATGACGCCCCAGAAGTTGTCCTCGGCGCCCATCGGGACCTGAGCGGCCACGGCGTTAGCGTCGAGACGATCCTTCATGGTCTCGATAGCGTTGAAGAAGTCAGCGCCCACGCGGTCATACTTGTTGATGAAGGCGATGCGGGGGACGTTGAAGGTGGAAGCCTGACGCCAAACGGTCTCAGACTGGGGCTGAACGCCGGCAACGGCGTCGAAGACGGCGACAGCGCCATCGAGGACGCGCAGGCAGCGCTCGACCTCGGCGGTGAAGTCAACGTGGCCCGGGGTGTCGATGATCTGGATGCGGTAGTCCTTACCGTCCTTGTTCCAGAAGCACGTGGTAGCAGCGGAGGTAATGGTTACGCCGCGCTCCTGCTCCTGAACCATCCAGTCCATGGTGGCAGCGCCCTCATGGACCTCACCGATCTTGTGGGTCTTACCGGTGTAGTAAAGAATACGCTCGGTCGTGGTGGTCTTACCGGCATCGATGTGGGCCATGATGCCGATGTTACGGGTATCGGAAAGCTTGTACTTAGGCTTAGCCATGTTAGTTCCTTACCTTAACTTACCAACGATAGTGAGAGAACGCGCGGTTGGCCTCGGCCATCTTGAAGACGTCCTCACGCTTCTTGACGGAAGCGCCCAGGCCGTTGGAGGCGTCGAGAATCTCGTTGGCGAGACGCTCGGCCATGGTCTTCTCCTTGCGAGCGCGGGAGAAGTTGACGATCCAGCGGATACCCAGAGCGGTGGAACGACGAGAGTTGACCTCCATCGGGACCTGATAGGTAGCGCCACCGACACGCTTGGGCTTAACCTCGAGCGTGGGCTTGACGTTGTCCATAGCCTTCTTGAAGGTAGCGAGAGCGTCGCCACCCTCAGACTTCTCGGCAACGATCTCGAAAGCGGTGTAAACGATGCGCTCAGCGGTGGCCTTCTTGCCGTCAAGAAGGACCTTGTTGATGAGCTGAGTCACCAGGCGGTTGTTGTAAACGGCGTCAGGCTGAACCTCACGACGATTAGCTGCTGCACGACGCGGCATGTGAAATCTCCTTAAGTGTCTACCGTGCGGCGCTTAGGCGGCACACGGCGAAAGTATCAAAACGTTATCTGGCTTATTTGGCCTTGGGGCGCTTAGCACCGTACTTGGAACGGGCCTGCATACGGTTCTGGACCGGAGCAGCGTCGTAGGCGCCACGGATGACGTGATAACGGACACCAGGGAGGTCACGGACACGACCGCCGCGGACGAGCACGATGGAGTGCTCCTGCAGGTTGTGGCCCTCACCCGGGATGTAAGCAGTAACTTCGATGCCGTTGACAAGGCGAACACGGGCAACCTTACGAAGAGCCGAGTTCGGCTTCTTGGGGCTCGTGGTGAAGACGCGGGTGCACACGCCGCGCTTCTGGGAGTTGTGCTGCAGAGCAGCGTTCTTGGACTTCTTGGGCACGGAACGACGGCCCTGGCGAACCAGCTGGTTAATAGTAGGCAAAGCGTACTCCTTCTCGAATGATTCCAGCTTTCTGTAAAGTGCAACGGCTTGAATCGAGGGGTCAGCATCCCCCTACGAAACACGCAGTTCGATAGGATACGTGGCGTTAGCTGTGCCGTCAACAGACCACGCCGCCGGGCGTATCCTAAAATGAGCATATTTCCGCAAAGCCTACACAAAAGGAATCCCCTCCTGTGCGCAGGGGCGGATTCCCGGGCCGGGCGGCCTGCGGTTTAAGTTTGCTGCTCTACAGTCCTGACTCGCACGGAGAGCACATTAAGTGCTCTCCGGCTCGTGCGGAACTCGCGACAAACTTAAGCCGCCGGCCGCCCGGGCCGGGAATCCGACGTGCTCGGCGGGGCAACGCTACCCGCCAAAAAGGGACAGGTTTATTTTGTTCGGTTTTATCTGGGGAAACGTCGCGTTCCAGCGGTAATCTGCTCTCATCTGACGCATGGAAATCGGCGGCGTTTCCATTTAACGCAAAAGAGGCCGCTTCCCCTAGTAGGAAGCGGCCCCAAATCTTACGAATAGACGATGGTAAAGGGTACTTCTGTTTCGGTCTCTCCTGTTGATGTGTATCTCGTGCCCTCAAGCGTTACTGAGACCACTTGGTCGACATCAATCAACTTCGTTGGCACCCAAATGTTCTCTCCGCTATTGCGTGCCATCGAAACATAGAAATTGTACGCCCCTGCGTCGTCATCTTCGATAATCTGCTCCGATCCATCCTTGTAGCTGACGGTCAGTTTATGATCAACTGCTTCATAGCCCAGATCATCGATGTGCGTCTGGATGGAAAACGGGCTAATCTCAAGAGACGAGTCATCGGAGCGGAGTTCCTTTATATCGACGTGCGCTCCGACGTTAAACTCTGGCGTCGATACCTCGATCACCTTCGCATCCTCACCTTTGCCCTCCGTCCAGCTGATATTCCAGGTGACCGCATGTCCCAAATCTCGCTCGCGATCCCACGAGGCAAAGTACATCGTGCCATTAATGACCGTGTCGCTTGATGTGTCCTTATCAATGGTGCAGCGTGTGTCAGCCCATTCCTCGCCGAAGTTCATGCTGGGCGTGCCGATGCCTTGTTCTTCTTCACCATAGAGAACAAGTTCGCCTGTCTCTGCTGCCGGCTTGTAGTAGTTAACGCCATTTGGATTGGACAACGTAAACGTCACGGCTCCGCAGCCGTTTTGGTCAATAGCCATCTCATGGATATCGAGCGTATAGCCGTTGCCCTCGACGGACAGATTAACCTCCTGGACTGCACCCTCCAGGCTTTGGGGCGCGATGCCGTCACCAAACTCTCTGGTGTAGGTGTATTTAGTCCCCGATGAGCCACCGTTGGTCCAGGTGATGGAATCCCCGTTGCCGTGGTTTCCCCAGGCTGAGGCAAAATATCTGGAATTGACGACGGCGTAGGCGACCCCTCCGGTCGCCAGCACTCCGACAAGACATCCAACAACGGCAACATACAGAGGCTTCGCGTGACCCTTTCGACGAAGCGGCTCGCCAGCGGCAGCATAAAGCACACGGTCGGCAAGATCGCTATCGGCTTGGATGGACTCGAAGGCCTGCTTGATTTGGTTGGATTTCACGGTCGCCCTCCTCTAGGATGAACTTGAGCTTCGATCGACCGCGAGCTAAACGCGTTCGAACGGTCGCGGCCGGCACATGCAGTAACTCGGCAATCTCTGAAGTCGAAAAGCCCAGATAGTAATAGAGCACGATGGGAACACGGAATCGCTCCGGAAGTCGCATAACGTCTGACAAGACCGCCTTGGTCTCATCCTGCGCCGCCGAAAGCGAATCGGTCAGACTTTCAATATCCTCCACGCGTCTCCACGGCTTTCGAAAGAGCGATTTGCATTCATTGATCGTGACCCGGATAAGCCATCGACGAAGATGTTCCCAACTTTCAAAATGTCCATCGCTTTTAAACAGCTTAAGAAAGACATCCTGGGCAACATCGTCGGCGTCGGCACAATCGCGCAGGTACGTCAATGCGATCCGAAACACGACATCCCGGTGATCTTCGACCGCCTGTCTAAATGCCTGTTCTTCCATAATCACCTCCCGGTGACGTTAATGATTCTTGATGAGGTCCTCACCATAGATACGCTTTGACCGAACGGAATGTTTCAAATTCAAGCATGAATAACCTACCAAAAAAACCCTGCCCCTTATTGGCAAGGGATCGACGGAACGCAACAGGTTGAGCATACGCAAGCGAGCGGCCCCCAGAGCGTACAAGGTGGCATGAAAAAGGCAGGGCATTGACCTTTTGGTCATGCCCTGCCTTTTGAATGACAGATTGTAGCTCTGGGGGCCGCGCAGCGACGGAGATCGCCGCCGTTCGTTAGAACGGCGGAACTAGTTACTCCTCGTCGTTGTCCTTGGCCTCTTCGGCGTCGTCGGTGTCCACGAGCTGGTTGAGCAGCTCGTCGAGGGAAGCCATGTCCTCGTTGATCGCGCCGTTGGCGGGAGCCTTCTTGTCGTCGATCGGGGCGCCCAGGAGCTCCTCGTCGGCGTCGGCGTGATGCGTCGGAGCGGAGGTGCCCAGCAAGATATCGTCCGGACCGTCGGGGCTAAAGACCATCTGCAGCAGCTGCGAGAGGTCTTCCTCGTCGGCAACGTCGTCGTTGTTCTCGAGGATGTAGAGCAGATCGTGGGCCTCGAGGCCGTCACGGAGCTCCTCGATCGCCTTGGCACCGATGCCATCAATGCGCAGCAGATCCTCCTCGGACTTGCCAACCAGGTCGCCAACCGTCTCGATGCCGACCTCGCTGAACTTGTTGGTCCAGCGCTGCGACACGCCCAGGTCGTCGAACAGGTACAGACGAGCCTTCTCGGCGGAGATGGTGTGGCCGTTGCGGGTGAACGAACCGTCAGCACCGCCGAACTCGTCGTAGCCGGCCCAGTCGAGCTGCTGCGGAAGCTGCTCGTCCAGGTCCTTGAGCTCCACAGGAGCCCACTCGGGCAGCGACTTGGCGTTGGGCGAAGCCGGACCGTCGATGTCCACGTAGCCGTCGGCCGTGCGATACGTCAGCTTGGCGTTGGCGTACGGCTTGAGGCCGGTACCAGCCGGGATCTTCTTACCGACGATGACGTTGGACTTAAGGTCGAGCAGGTGGTCGACCTTGCCCTCGATGGCAGCCTCGGTAAGGACGCCGGCGGTACGGATGAACGAAGCGCTCGACAGCCAGGAGTCGATGTTGGACGCGACCTTGAGCGTACCCAGGATGACGGGCTCGGCCACGGGAGCCTGACCGCCCAGACGGGCAACGCGCTCGACCTCGTCAGCGAACTCGTAGCGGTCGACGTACTGACCAAGCAGGTACTTGGAGTCGCCGGGGTTGGTGATCTGAACGCGACGCAGCATCTGACGTGCGAGCACCTCGATGTGCTTGTCGTTCAGGTCGACGCCCTGGCTGGTGTAGACGTCCTTGACGCTCTCGACGAAGGTGTGCATCGTCGACTCGATGTCGGTCAGCTTGCGCAGGTTGCGGAAGTTGACGAAGCCCTTGGTGATCTGATCGCCGGCGCGAACCTCGCAGCCGTCCTCGATCTCGGGCATAAAGCGCACCGAAGCAGGGACGCGACGCTCGTCGAGGACACGGGTGTGATCCTCGGAGTCGGTGAGCGTCAGCACGTACTCGGACTTCTCGGGCTTAATCGATAGGTGGCCGGAGTACGGAGCCAGCTCGGCCTCGCGACCCAGAATCTTCTCGTTGACGTTGCCGACGATATCGAACATACGGCTGACCGTAGGCAGACCCTGCGTAATATCGTCGACGCCAGCGACGCCGCCGGAGTGAATGGTACGCATCGTAAGCTGCGTACCGGGCTCGCCGATGGACTGGGCGGCAATAATGCCGACCGCGGTACCGATGGCGACCGGACGACGGGTGGAAAGATCCCAGCCGTAGCACTTCTGGCACACGCCGTACTTGGAGCGGCAGGTAAGCAGCGCGCGAAGCTTGACCTTCTTGAGGCCGGCATCGACCATCTTCTGGATGTCAGCGACCTTCTCGATGTAGCCGTCCTGCTCAAAGAGCACGGTGCCATCGGGAGCCACGACGTCCTCGATGAAGCAACGGCCGACAAGGTCGGTGTTGAGGTCGGTGGTGCCGGGGATGATGAGGTTGTAGGTAACGCCCTCGTGCGTACCGCAGTCCTCCTCGCGGACGATGACGTCCTGGGCCACGTCGACCAGACGACGGGTCAGATAACCAGAGTCCGAGGTGTGGGATGCGGTATCGACCAGGCCCTTACGGGCGCCGTAGGTCGAAATGAAGTACTCGAGCGGCAGCAGGCCCTCGCGGAAGTTCGCCTTAATGGGAAGGTCGATCGTCTCGCCGGACATGTCTGCCATCAGACCACGCATGCCGCCGAGCTGACGCAGCTGGGTCTTAGAACCACGGGCGCCGGAGTCGGCCATCATGTACAGCGGGTTCTCCTCGTCGAACATGTCGAGCATGAGCGCTGCGACCTTGTCGGTACAAGCGGTCCACTCGTTAACGACTTCGATGTGGCGCTCCGTCTCGTTGATGAAGCCCTCCTCGAAGTACTCGTTGATCTGGTCGACGTTGGCCTGGGCGCGATCGAGCAGCTCCTGCTTCTCGGCAGGGATGAGAGCGTCCCACACCGAGATGGTAAGGCCGGCGCGGGTAGCGTAGTGGAAGCCGGAGTACTTGATGGCGTCGAGGATCGGGCCGACCTTGGCCTCGGGGTAACGATCGCAGCAGTCCGCAACCAGCTTGGCCACGTCGCCCTTGACCATCTTGTAGTTCATGAACTCATAGTCTTCGGGCAGGCACTGGCGGTTGAAGATGATGCGGCCGATAGAGGTCTCGAAGCGCGCGGTCTTGTTGCCGGTGACGTCGTAGTCGACAAACTCGTTCTTGCCGTTCTTGACGCGGAAGATACGGGTGCCGTCCTCGTTGATGACGTTGGCGTCGGCAGCGGACACGCGGACCTGGATCTTGGCCTGCATGTCGACCTCGGAGCGGCAGTCATAGGCGTGCAGCGCGTCGTCGAAGCTCGAGAACACGTGGTTCTCGCCCGGCAGGCCCTCGCGAACCTGGGTGAGGTAGTACACACCGATGATCATGTCCTGCGAGGGGATGTTGACCGGCTTGCCGGATGCCGGCGAGCGCAGGTTGTTCGCAGAGAGCATGAGCACGCGAGCCTCGGCCTGAGCCTGGCTGGACAGCGGCACGTGGACAGACATCTGGTCGCCGTCGAAGTCGGCGTTGAAGGGCGAGCAGACCAGCGGATGCAGGTGGATAGCCTTGCCCTCGACCAGCACCGGCTCAAAGGCCTGGATGGACAGACGGTGCAGGGTCGGTGCACGGTTGAGCAGCACGACGCGGCCGTCGATGACCTCTTCGAGGATGTCCCACACAAAGGTGGCACCGCGGTCGATAGCGCGCTTGGCGCCCTTGATGTTCTCGACCTTGCCAAGCTCGACCAGGCGCTTCATGACGAAGGGCTTGAAGAGCTCCAGCGCCATGGTCTTGGGCAGACCGCACTGGTGCAGCAGCAGCTTGGGGTCGGTAACGATAACCGAACGGCCGGAGTAGTCGACACGCTTACCCAGCAGGTTCTGACGGAAACGGCCCTGCTTGCCCTTGAGGGCCTCGGCGAGCGACTTGAGCGGGCGACCGCCACGGCCAGAGACCGGGCGACCACGACGGCCGTTGTCGAACAGGGCGTCCACGGACTCCTGGAGCATGCGCTTCTCGTTGTTCACGATGATCGCAGGGGCGTCCAGGTCGAGCAGGCGCTTGAGTCGGTTGTTACGGTTGATCACGCGACGATACAGGTCGTTGAGGTCGGACGCGGCGAAGCGGCCGCCGTCGAGCTGGACCATCGGGCGCAGATCGGGCGGAATGACCGGGATGACGTCCAGGATCATGTTCGCGGGGCTGTTGCCGCCCTTCAGGAAGGCGTCAACGACCTCGAGGCGCTTGACGGCCTTCTCGCGCTTCTGCTTCTGGGAATCCTCGTCGGCGATGATGGCCTTGAGCTTCTCGGCCTCGGAGGGGAGGTCGATGGCAGCGAGCAGGTCGCGGACGGCTTCGGCACCCATACCACCCTTGAAGTACATGGAGTAGTAACGGGTCATCTCGCGGAACAGCGGCTCATCGGAGATGAGGTCGCGCTCGGTGAGCTTCATGAAGGCGTTGAAGGCGTCCGTGCGGAGCTGCTTCTCGTCCTTGCACTCTTCCTCGATGTCGACGATGCCAGAGGCGATCTCCTCGGGGGTCAGCGGCTCCTCGTCGGAGAACTCGTCAAAGTTCTCGGGGTCGCCCTGCTCCTTGAGGGACTCGATCTGGCGGGCGCACTCGGCATCGATCTCTTCCAGATCGGCGGCGAGCTCCTCGCGCAGGTCGTCGGCGTCGGCCTCGCGAGCCTCGTAGTCAACCTCGGTGATGATGTAGCTGGCAAAGTACAGAACCTTCTCGAGGTCCTTGGACTTGATGTCGAGCATACGGCTCATCGGGAAGCTCGTGGGACTCTTGAAGTACCAGATGTGGGACACGGGAGCGGCGAGCTCGATGTGGCCCATGCGGTCGCGACGCACCTTGGCCGAGGTGACCTCGACGCCGCAGCGCTCGCAGACGATGCCCTTAAAGCGGATGCCCTTGTACTTGCCGCAGGAGCACTCCCAGTCCTTGGCGGGACCGAAGATCTTCTCGCAGAACAGGCCGTCCTTCTCGGGCTTGAGGGTACGGTAATTGATGGTCTCCGGCTTCTTGACCTCACCGTGCGACCAGGAACGGATCTGGTCGGCGGAGGCAAGGGAGATCTTTACCGAGTCAAAATCAGTAGCTTCGAAATCTGCCACAGTCAACTACTCCTTATCAGTGGTCGTGGCGGCGACAGCCTCGGGTGCCTCGGCGGTCTCGGCATCCTGGGCCTCGACGTCGGCGTCAACGCCGGCGAGCGCAGCCAGGTCGTCGAGAGCAGAGGTCTCCTCGGCGGTCACAGGGGCGGAGGCATCCTCGTCGGCATCGTGCATGGGCTCGATGTCCAGCGCGAGGGAGCGGATCTCCTTGACGAGAACCTTGAAGGACTCGGGGATACCCGGGACAGGAACGTTCTCGCCCTTGACGATGGACTCGTAGGTCTTAACGCGGCCCACGGTATCGTCGGACTTGACGGTCAGGATCTCCTGCAGGACGTTGGAAGCACCGTAAGCGTACAGTGCCCAAACTTCCATCTCGCCGAAGCGCTGGCCGCCGAACTGGGCCTTGCCGCCCAGAGGCTGCTGGGTAACCAGGCTGTAAGGGCCGGTCGAACGGGCGTGGATCTTGTCGTCGACCATGTGGCCGAGCTTGAGGATGTAGGACGTACCCACGGTAATGGGCTCGCGGAACTCCTCGCCGGTGCGGCCGTCGAACAGGCGGGTCTTGCCGCGCTCGTCAAGCTGGGTGACGAACTCGGGGCGCATGTGATCGCCAAAGGCAGCGGTGGCCTTGTTGAGCATGTTCTTGTTGGCACGACGGATGACCTCGGCGATCTCGTCCTCCTTGGCGCCGTCGAAGACGGGCGTGGCGGTGAAGAACGGACCGGGGACGTACTTGTCGGAGTCGGCCTGCTCGGTATCCCAACCGCAGGCAGCAGCCCAGCCAAGGTGGCACTCGAGCAGCTGGCCGACGTTCATACGCGAAGGAACGCCCAGCGGGTTGAGGATAACGTCGATCGGGGTACCGTCAGCCATGTAGGGCATGTCCTCGACCGGCAGAACGTTACAGATAACACCCTTGTTGCCGTGGCGGCCGGCGATCTTATCGCCCTGCTGGATCTTACGACGCTGGGCGACGTAGACGCGCACCTGCTCGTTGACGCCGGGGGCCAGGTCGTCGCCGTTCTCGCGGCTAAAGCGGACGACGTCGATGACGCGGCCGTAAGCGCCGTGAGGCATCTTAAGGGAGGTGTCGCGGACGTCGTGGGCCTTGGCACCGAAGATGGCGCGCAGCAGGCGCTCCTCGGCGGTCAGAGCGCTCTCGCCCTTAGGCGTGACCTTGCCGACCAGGATGTCGCCAGGGCCGACCTCGGCGCCAATGCGGATGATGCCGTCCTCGTCGAGGTTGGCAAGCATGTCCTCGGAGAGGTTCGGGATCTCGCGGGTGATCTCCTCGGGGCCGAGCTTGGTGTCGCGGGCATCGATCTCGTGACGGGTGATGTTGATGGTCGTCAGCAGGTCCTCGGCCACCAGGCGCTCGGACACGACGATACCGTCCTCGTAGTTGAAGCCTTCCCACGGCATGTATGCCACGGTGAGGTTCTGACCCAGTGCGAGCTCGCCATGATCGGTCGAAGGACCGTCAGCCAGGGGCTCGCCCTGCTCAACGGTGTCACCGACGCGCACGAGCGGACGGTGGTTGATGCAGGTGGACTGGTTGGAGCGCTGGTACTTGGCCAGGTGATACTCGTCCATGCCGCCGGCATGCTTGACGATGATCTTGGCGGCGTCGGCAAAGATGACCTCGCCGGCGTTCTTGGCCAGGGTGACCTCGCCGGAGTCCAGAGCGGCGCGACGCTCCATGCCGGTACCGACATAGGGAGCGGCAGCGTGAACCAGCGGCACGGCCTGGCGCTGCATGTTAGCGCCCATCAGCGTACGCTTGGCGTCGTCGTGCTCGAGGAACGGGATCAGCGTGGCTGCGACGGAGAGCATCTGACGCGGCGAGACGTCCATGTAGTCGACGTCCTCGACAGGCACGTCGGCGGGAGCGCCGAAGGAGCCGTCGAAGTCGCGGGTACGGGCGATCACGGTGTGCGGGCGGACAAGCTTGCCCTCGGCATCGGTCGTGATGAACTCGTTGGTCTTGGGATCGAGCGGCGTGTTAGCCGGCGCGATGACGTGCTTCTCTTCCTCGTCAGCGGTCATCCAGTCGATCTGGTCGGTGGCAACGCCGTTCTCGACGCGGCGGAACGGAGCCTCGATGAAGCCGTACTCGTTGACGCGGGCGTAGAGGGCGAGCGAGCCGATCAGGCCGATGTTGGGGCCTTCGGGGGTCTCGATCGGGCACATGCGGCTGTAGTGCGAGTTGTGAACGTCGCGGACGGCCGTCGGCACGTTGGTGCGGCGGCTGGAGCCGGACTTGTGGCCGGCAAGACCGCCAGGGCCGAGTGCGGACAGACGGCGCTTGTGGGTCAGACCGGTCAGGGGGTTCGCCTGGTCCATGAACTGCGAGAGCTGCGAGGAACCGAAGAACTCCTTGATGGAGGCCACGATCGGGCGGATGTTGATGAGCGACTGCGGGGTGATCTCGTCGATGTCCTGGGAGCTCATGCGCTCACGGACGACGCGCTCCATACGGCTCATGCCGATACGGAACTGGTTGGCGACGAGCTCGCCGACGGTGCGGATGCGGCGGTTGCCAAAGTGATCGATGTCGTCGACCTTGAAGCCCTGCTCGCCGGCAGCGAGGGACAGCAGGTAGCGCAGCGTCGCGACGATATCCTCGTCGGTGAGCACCGTGACCTCTTCCTCGGTGGTGAGGTTGAGCTTCTTGTTGACCTTGTAACGACCGACGCGGGCCAGATCGTAGCGCTGCGGGTTAAAGAGCAGGCCCTCGAGCAGGCTGCGGGAAGCGTCCACGGTGGGAGGCTCGCCCGGGCGCAGGCGACGGTAAATCTCGATAAGGGCATCCTCGCGGGTGAGGGCGGTGTCGCGCTCCAGAGTGCGCTTGATCACATCGGAGTTGCCGAGCAGCTCGATGATGTCGTCGTTGGTGACGGCAATGCCAAGGGCGCGCAGGAACATCGTGGCGCTCTGCTTGCGCTTACGGTCGATGGAGACCATGAGCTGGTCGCGCTTGTCGACCTCAAACTCAAGCCAGGCACCGCGGGACGGGATGATCTGGGCCTTGTAGATCTGCTTGCCCGAATCCATCTCGGAGCTGTAGTACACGCCCGGGGAGCGGACGAGCTGCGAGACGACGATACGCTCGGTACCGTTGATGATGAAGGTGCCCTGATCGGTCATCATGGGGAAGTCGCCCATAAAGACGAGCTGCTCCTTGATCTCGCCGGTCTCCTTGTTGGTGAGACGGACGTCGGTCAGAAGCGGAGCCTGATAGGTCATATCCTTCTCGCGGCACTCCTCGACGGTGTGCGCGGGGTCGCCGAACTGATGCTCGCCGAAGGTAACCTCGAGAACATGGTTCTGGCTCTGGATGGGGCTGGATTCCTTGAACGCCTCACGAAGGCCCTCGTCCTTAAAACGCTCAAAGGATTCCCTTTGAACAGAGATAAGGTTGGGGAGCTCCATGGCCTCCGGGATTTTCCCGAAGCTGACGCGCTTGCGCTCAGTGGCAGTGTATGCGTAGGTCACCAGGTTTTTCCTCCTTCACGGAAATGCTCGGTGGGTTGGCGAGGCATAGCTTCGCCAGTTATCGCAACCTAATAGTTTATCAGGTACCGACCGTTGGGCAAGAAAAGCCTTGACGCGATTGAGTTTTTGGAGTAGCAAAGTTTTTCGACAGAAAACACGCAGGTAGATGTATGTGTATCGAACATCTGTTCATATATTTTCTGTGAACAGAGGGCCGGCAATCGCAGCTCTTATAAAAAACGGGCGCGAACCGAGGTCCGCGCCCGTAAATGTCGATGTCCGAAGGCTTACTTGCGCATCAATCCGCCGCGCTCGTCGATGGCGTCCCAGAAGGCATCGGCAAAGCGGGGATCGCTTGCAGCCATGAGGGCGTTGGTGGCCATCCAGCCAGAGGGAGTGCCGGTGTCGTAGCCCGACAGCGGGTCGATGACGACGGCATACATGGCCTCACGGTCGAGCGAACGGGCCATGGCGTCGGTGAGCTGGATCTCGCCGCCCTTGCCGGCCTGCTGATCAGCGAGCAGGTCCATGACCAGCGGGCTCAGCAGATAACGGCCGACAATGTACAGGTTGGACGGAGCCGCCTCGGGAGCGGGCTTCTCGACCAGACCGCCGATACGCCAGACAGCGCCCGGCTCTGCATCGGCAACGTCCTCGGCGCCCTCGAGCGAACCGACGCGCTCACCGGCGATAACGCCGTAGCGGCTGACTTCCTCGGGCGAGCAAGCAGCGACGGCGATAACCGAAGCGCCACCGTGCTCCTTGGAAACGGCGAGCATCTTGTCGCAGATGTCGCGGTTAGGCACAACGTAGTCGCCCAGAAGAACCAGGAAGTTCTCCC
Organism: uncultured Collinsella sp.; assembly: GCA_905193815.1. Taxonomy (GTDB): domain Bacteria; phylum Actinomycetota; class Coriobacteriia; order Coriobacteriales; family Coriobacteriaceae; genus Collinsella. The sequence goes on from CAJJQF010000001.1 coordinate 80,712, forward strand.
CTGCCACGGCGTCGGCAGCAGAGCGGATAGCATGGCCGAGGCCCTTGGGCTCGTACTGATAGCGGAAGTCGACCGACATACCGCCAGCGTGGGCGACGGCATCGGCATAGGCGTTCTTGCCGCGCTCGCGCAGCAGGTTCTCGAGCGAGCGATCGGGCTGGAAGTAGTTCAGCAGCTCGGGCTTGCCGGGAGAAGTAACGATGATGGCGTCGTCGACTTCCTCGGGGTCGAGCGCCTCCTCGACGACGTACTGAATGACGGGCTTGTCGAGCACCGGCAGCATCTCTTTGGGCGTGCACTTGGTGCCAGGCAGAAAACGCGTGCCAAGACCGGCGGCGGGGATGATTGCCTTCATGTTATTCAAAGATCCTTTCGCAGGCGTAAAAGCGCCCCATGCGTGCGGCACACAGCCGCAGACCAAATTGCGATACCCAAGCATCTTACCGCTGGAACTATATGTCGCTACAAGGCAGAGACAATTCTTCAGCAGGTCAACGCAAATTATTGCTCGAATGGTGCAATTTTATTGCCCAACGGCAGGGCGCCCGATACGACGCAAATCACAGAACATGGCAGTTTGAGCTACCGATGTCGAGGGACCGAAAAACAAAAAAGACGGGGCTCGCAATGCGAACCCCGTCTGCAAAGAAATCTGGCGAGAAAGCCTGATTACTTGAGGGTGACAGCAGCGCCAGCAGCCTCGAGCTTCTCCTTGGCAGCCTCGGCGTCCTCCTTCTTGGCACCCTCGAGAACAGCCTTGGGAGCGCCCTCGACGACCTCCTTGGCCTCCTTCAGGCCAAGGTTGGTGAGCTCACGGACGGCCTTGATGACCTGGATCTTGTTGTCGCCGAAGCCCTCGAGCACGACGTCAAACTCGGTCTTCTCCTCGGCCTCAGCGGCGCCAGCAGCGGGAGCGGCGACAACAGCGGCAGGAGCAGCGGCGGAAACGCCGAAGGTGTCCTCGATAGCCTTGACGAGCTCGGAAGCCTCGAGAAGGGTCATTTCCTTAAGAGCATCGATGATCTCATCGGTGGTAAGCTTAGCCATTTCTAAGTCCTTTCGGTTTCCGTGTCTGTGCACGGAGATCAGTTAAAACACGGCGCGAATGCGCCAGGGGTGCGGCGTTGCCGCCGCGGGTGAAAACAGCGACTAGGCTGCCTTCTGCTCGGAGACCTGCTGAATCGAACGAGCGAGACCAGAGGAAACGCCGTTGACGCAGACAGCGATGTCGCGAGCGAAACCGGAGATGAGACCGGCGATCTGGCCGAGAAGCTGATCCTTGGTGGGCAGCTCGGCGATAGCCTTAACATCATCAGCGGAAACGGCCTTGCCGTCGGAGATACCGCCCTTGATCTCAAGGACGCCCTTGGACTTAGCGGAGAAGTCCTTAAGGGCCTTAGCGGCCTCGACCGGCTCGGACTCGTAGAACACATAAGCGACGGGGCCGGCGAGGATCTCGTCGATCTCGGGCTGCTCCTGGTTCTTGAGGGCGATCTTGACCAGGTTGTTCTTGTAGACCTTCATCTCGGCGCCGCACTCGCGAAGCTGATGACGCAGCTCCTGAGCCTGCTTAACCGTCAGACCGTTGTAGTTGACGACGAACAGACCGGCGTTCTCGGCGATACGGGACTCGATCTCTGCAACCTTGTCGATTTTGTACTGCTGGGGCATGAATTACACCTCCTCGAATTCTTTCCGGGCACGGTCCGCCACAAGGACGTGACGGGGGCATGTCCAAAAAGAAAGCCCCCGCGCTGCATGAGCGACGGGGGCGAGAAGACATATCTACTCGACCACCTCGGCTGGCGGGAAGTCCCATTAAGCTCGCGGGTAAGACCCGTTTGCGCCGGCTGTCTCTGGCAGCGGATTCGTGCGTGAACCGAAAGTATTATGGCGGGGACCCCGGCGTCGGTCAACGGACACGAGGATTCGTACACAAACCCTGCATACGCTCCGACCGGGAGGGGCAGGGCGAGTTTTCCGCTCGGTCAAGTCCTGGGCTCGCACGAAGGCCACATTAAGTGGCCTTCGGCTCGTGCGGAATCTACGGAAAACTCGCCCTGCCCCTCCCGGCCGGAGCTACGTTGCCTTTGCTGCGAATCCTCGTGTCCGTTGAGCGACGCGCCCCACTCATAATGCTTGGGTCGGTGGGCTGATGATTTTGGGTCCCGTTGGGCTACAGGGTTGAAACGAAGTTGGACAGGCGGCTGAGGCCTTCGTCCAGATCTTGGTCGGAGACGCAGTAGCTTAGGCGGATGTGGCCTTCGGTGCCGAAGCAGTTTCCGGGGACTAGGGCTACGTTTGCTTCTCTGATGGCTTTGATGCAGAAGTCTTCGCTGGTTAGGCCGTACTGCTTGATGCTGGGGAAGGCGTAGAAGGCGCCGGCTGGTTCCACTACGTCGAGGCCCATGGCGTCTAAGGCTGCGAGTACGCGCTCGCGGCGGGCTCGATAGACTTCGAGCATGGGGGTTGGGTCGACGGTCAGGGCTCGGGCTGCGGCGTCCATTTCGAAGGAGACGGCGCTCGATACTAGGTATTGGTGGGCCTTTGCGATCTCGGCGATGACGGGGGCTGCGGCTGCGAGCCAACCCAAGCGCCAGCCAGTCATAGCCCAGGGCTTGGAGAAGCTCTCGATGACCACCGTCTGCTCGCGTAGCTCCGGGTGGCGCTGGGCGAAGCGCTCGTAGCCGTCCACATAGACGAGGCGGTTGTATACGTCGTCGCAAACTACGTAGATGCCCGCCTGCTCCGCTACGCGCGCCACGGCGTCGAGCGAAGCCGCGTTGAGGATGCAGCCCGTAGGATTGTTGGGCGTGCAAATGACGATGGCCTTGGTCGCCGGCGTCACGCAAGCACGAAGCGCATCCTCGTCAATCTGGAATTGCGCAGGCTCCGTATCCAAAAAGACCGCTTTGGCGTGATTGGCCACGACAATGCTCTCGTACAGGCCAAAGGCCGGCGTGGGGATGATGACCTCGTCGCCGGGGTTGAGCATAGCCATGAATGTTGCCGACAGGGCCTCGGTCGCGCCGTCGGTTAGGATGACCTCGTCGGCCGAAAACGTAAGGCCCGCGTCCCCCATGTAGGCAGATAACGCCTCACGCAGGGCGGGGCGACCGTTGTTGGGCGGATAGTGCGTGTCACCGCGGTCCAGTGCGGCGGTCACCTCAGCGCTAATCACATCGGGCGTGGGAAAATCGGGCTCGCCGAGCGCGAGCGCGATGCACCCCGGATGCTGGGCGGCGAGCGCGTTGATCCGGCGGATACCGGAGGGCTTGAGCATGGCAAGCGAGGTATTCATGGGCAGACGCATGGCGTTCCTTTCGTAAGGGTTGCACTAGGATAGCGCGGCGGGGCGCCACCAGACGGTGTAACCTAAACGGAAACGAGCCGGAAAGGAGATGACATGGAGACGACCGCGCGCGACGACGTACCAAAAACACTACACACCGTTGCGTATATCAGTATTCCCAATAGCGCCGATCTTGATTTTTTACTCTGGGACCTGCAGGATGCCATCGCCGCCTATGCCCGGTTTTCCGGCACCGTACTCCCCCGCCCGGTCGACTTGAAGGCAAATGACGCCGGCAGCGTTGCCGATGGCATCGTGCTAGCCATTGAAGATGTGGCTGACGATGAGACGTTGACAGCCATCGAGCAGGCGCTTGAGCGCTTTGGCAGTACGGGAACGCGTGTCTATGCCGTGATTCGAGCCGCACAACAGGACGCTGAGCAGGCGCGTGAGACCGCCATTCGCCTGCACAAGGCATGTGAGCGCCATGGCCAATTGTGGTGTGGCGGCGTTGCCATCTGCGCCGGCAGCGGCATCGCAGCGCTTCGTCGCTCCCCGCGCATGGGACTCTTGCGGCGACCGTTTTCGGAGGCCATGGACAAGCTCGTGGGCGCCGTTCGCATGGGGTGTTCCGTCGAACACGCGCAGAAGCTCGGTGGCGCCGCAACGGGTGGCGTCGACACCGACGGCATGGTGCGCGCCACGTCTGCGCTGCCCACACCGATCTGGCACGCCGTTATGAGGCATCTTGCCGAGCACTCAAACTGCTAAATCGAAAAAGCCTGCCAATCAACGGCTTCACTCCAGCGCTCGACAAGGCGTTCCAGACGCCACGCCGCATTGGCGGGACTTGTCGACGGCAGAACGATGGCCGGCAGCCCGGTGCGCTCTTGTAGATAGCGCTTGTAGAGCCGGCCAGCTGTACCACCGTTGCATATCACCTGCTCAATGGGAGCTGCGCCGGTAATGCGCTCGATATGTGCCGGCACAACGTTACGAATGCTCGCATCGCTCGAGCCCTTAATGTCGCAGCTCTCGATCACGTCCCACAGGGCCACGCCGCCGTTCAGCAGCATAGCCCGCTTGGCGGCAATCGAGGCGTCAAGCGTCACGGGCTCGCCGCTCGCCAAAGAGTCTCCCTCGTTGGGCGGCACGGGCGCACCAAGGCACGCGGCCATCACGCGCCAAAAGCGGTTCTGCGGATTGCCATAGTAGAAGGCATTGGCACGCGAGAGCACCGAGGGAAACGACCCCAGCACCAAAACGCGCGAGCGCTCGTCAAACACGGGCTCAAACCCATGCTCAATATGCTGATAGCCCTCGTCCGGCGCAGTCATGAATTAGGCCCTCAGCAGATAACGCACCTCATAGGGCGCAAGTTCAAGGGAGCCTGTCAGCTCGACCGTGGGCGCATCGTCGGCAAGCAGGTCGACGAAGGAGCCGTTGAGTTCGCCGGCTCCAAAGGTATAGGGCTCGTTCACGGCATTGACCGCCACGAGCACCGTCGCGTCGTCGCAGGCGCGCTCGAACAGCAGCTGCTTGTTCTGGATCACCACGTTGCGATAGGCACCGTAGTTGAGGGCACGGGCCGCCGCGTCGTTTGCCGAGCGCAGGTGCGCGAGCTGCTTGATGAAGGCCGTCAGCTCGTTGGGCGCAGGCTCATCGAGCGCAGGTCGCAGCGCCCAGTCGCCATCGGGGCCGCCCTTTTCGCCGGCAATTCCCCACTCGCTGCCGTAGTAGACGCACGGGATGCCCGGCATGCCAAAGAGCATGCCGTAGGCGGGACGCAGGCAGAACTTGTCGGTAAGGATGCTTGCCAGGCGCGGCACGTCGTGGTTGTCGACAAACGACAGCAGGTGCTTGCCACGGTAGATGCACCAGGGGTCGCCGCCAAACTGACGGTGCAGCGAGTGCGCGATCTCGAACATGTTGACCGAGTTAAAGCTAGAGTACAGGCCCTTGTAGCACTCGTAGTTGGTGCAGGAGTCGAGCATCTCGTCGTTGACGATCTGGTTGTAGTCGCCGTGGAGCGTCTCGCCGATCAGCACAAAGTCGGGCTTGAGCTCACGGGTAAAGACGTGCAGGCGGCGCATAAAGTCGCGGTCGAGCATATAGGCAACGTCCAGGCGCAGGCCGTCGACGCCAAAGACCTCGGCCCAGCGGCGCACGGACTCGAGCAGGTAATCGACCACAGCGGGATTTTGCAGGTTGAGCTTCACAAGCTCAAAATGGCCTTCCCAGCCCTCGTACCAAAAGCCATCGCCATAGCAGGAATCGCCGTCAAAGCTAATGTGGAACCAGTCCTTGTACGGCGAGTCCCACTTGCGCTCCTGCACATCGCGGAAGGCCCAAAAACCGCGGCCGACGTGGTTGAAGACGGCATCGAGCACCACGCGGATGCCATGGGCATGCAGCGTGTCGCATACGGCGGCAAAGTCGGCGTCCCCACCCAGGCGACGGTCGATATGGCGCAGGCTGCGTGTATCGTAGCCGTGGCTATCAGATTCGAGCGGTGGGTTGATAAGCACAGCGCCAACGCCGAGTTCCTGCATGTAGTCGGCCCATTGGGCGACCTTCATGATAGGAGCATCGGGGTTGGGCGCGGCGTTGGCAGCCTGGGCGAGCTCATCCTCGGCAACGGGCGCGGCGTTTTCGCGCGGAGCCCCGCAAAAGCCCAGCGGATAGATCTGATAGAACGTCGTCTCGTATGCCCACATAACAGCCTCCCGGTAAGCTCAACACAACGACATCCATTGTATGCCCAGCTTGTATCGTATGCCCAGCTTGTATCCTCTTCCCCAAAATAAGTTGCGGTGGAATAGTTCCTGCTTGGGCCTTCAGAGGCCTTAAACAGGAACTATTCCACCGCAACTGATGAGGAAACGTGATTAGGCGACAGGCTTTGCGCGACGAATGGCCGGGAACATCACCGTGATAGCGAGGATGACGCCCACGGCAGCGATCGCACCGCCCGCGAAGCCGATCCAGGCGATACCGGGACCCGAAACCACGGCTCCGCCGATCGCGGTACCCGTGCCGATACCGAGGTTGAACAGGCCCGAGAAGATCGACATGGCAACGGCCGACGAATCTGCCGGCGTGTGCTTGATGAGCTCGGCCTGAAACGCCACGTTAAAGGCCGTGGCGCAGCAACCCCACAGTGCGCAGACGGCAAGCACTGTCACGAGCGACGATGCGGCCGGCCCCATGAGCAGCAGGGCCACCGGCACGCCGGAGAGCGTGATAGCCAAGAACGGGAAGCGATGCCCATCGAACAGGCGGCCAAACAGCCAGCTTCCGAGCAAACCAGAGCAGCCAAACGCCGTCAGCGTCATGGTAATGGCGCCCGCATCGACGTGCGCGACCTGCGCCAGGAAGGGCTCGATATAGCTGTAGCTTGCGTAATAGCCGGTCGCCATGAAGACCGTGACTGCGTAGAGCGCGATGAGGAGCGGGTTCTTGAGCAGCTCGGGCAGTTGCTTGACGGTAAAGCGCTCACCCGCCGGCATGGCCGGGAACACCGCTGCCTGGTAGACGGCCGCGATGGCCGAGAGGCCCCCGACCACGGCAAACGTCATGCGCCAGCCCACGGCCAAGCCAATGGCGCGACCGAGGGGCAGGCCAAAGATCTGCGCGATGGACGAGCCAGTGGCGATCATGCTGATGGCGAGCGCCCCATGGCGCGTGTCGACCAGGCGCGAGGCCATAATCGAAGCGACCGACCAGAACACGGCATGCGCGCAAGCGACCACCAGGCGCGCGCAGACCAAGATGGGATAGGTGGGCGCCACGGCGGACAGGAACTGGCCGAGCGAGAACACGGCAAGCACGCCCAGCAGCATCCGCTTGAACTCGAAGCGCGAGGCAAACACCATGAGCGGCAACGACAGCAGCATGACGCCCCAGGCATAGACCGAGATCATGATGCCAGCTTGGGCCTCGGTAAGCGAGAACGACGCGGCGATATCAGTCAAAAGGCCGATGGGCATAAACTCCGACGTGTTGAACACGAACGCACAGCAGGTGAGCCCGACGAGTGGGAGCCACTGCCTGAGCGTGATGCCGTCTTGCCTTGCCTGACTCATATATAACATCTCCAATCATTTTGAGCGGAGGCGATTATATAGCAACGGTCCCACATCCGTCAGTAACGGACACGGGACCGAAACAATTCGATACACAGAGGTTGCGCCGTCAATAAATAACTAAGCCAACCCCAGCAATATGCCCGCCGAATGCACGACAAACGCCACGATCCAGGCGACCGTCACTTGAAACGCGAACACGGCAACGGCATAGCGCGCGCCCAACTCGCTCCTGACGGCGCCGATGGCCGCCACGCAGGGCGGGTACAGCAACGTAAAGACCAGGAACACGTAAGCGGTAAACGGCGAAAACATGGTCGACAGTGCCGCGGGTGAGGTCGCGCCCAAAAGCACGGTGAGGGTCGAGATGACACTCTCCTTGGCGATAAGTCCGGTGACGAGCGCCGTGGATGCGCGCCAATCGCCAAAGCCAAGCGGCGCCAGCGCCGGCGCGATGATGCTGCCGAGGCCCGCAAGCAGGCTTTGCGACTGATCGGCGACCACATTAAAGCGGATATCGAACGTCTGAAGGAACCAGATGACCACCGTAGCGGCAAAGATAATGGTAAAGGCCTTGGTAATAAAATCCTTGGCCTTATCCCATGCCAGCATCACCGTCGTCTTGACGCTCGGCAGGCGGTAGTTGGGGAGCTCCATGATAAACGGCACTGGGTCGCCCTTAAATGCCGTGCGGTTGAGCACCAAAGCCGCGATACAGCCAACCGCAATGCCAATCAGATAGAGCGAGACCATGGCGGGAACCGTTGCCTGTGGGAAAAACGCCCCGCACAGCAGACCGTAGACCGGCAACTTGGCCGAGCAGCTCATGAACGGCGTGAGCATGACCGTCATCTTGCGGTCGTGCTCGGATGGGAGTGTACGGGTCGACATGATAGCCGGCACGGTGCAGCCAAAACCGACGAGCATGGGCACAAAGCTGCGGCCCGACAGGCCAAAGCGACGCAACACCTTATCCATGACAAAGGCGACGCGCGCCATGTAGCCCGAGTCCTCCAGAATGGAGAGGAACAAGAAGAGCACGACAATAATCGGCAGGAAGGTCAGCACGCTGCCCACACCCGTAAGCACGCCGTCGACAGCCAGTGAACGCACCACGTCGTTGGTGCCGAACGCCTTGAGACCCGCATCGGCCGAGGCGATGATGGCAGCGATGCCGTCCTCCATGAGTCCCTGCAACGCCGCGCCGATCACGCCAAATGTCAGCCAAAAGACGAGGCCCATGATCACCAAGAACGCCGGAATGGCCGTGTAGCGACCCGTCAGGATGCGGTCAATCTTGACGGAGCGCACGTGCTCGCGGCTCTCGTGCGGCTTGACGACGCAGCGCCCGCACACGTCGCCGATAAAGCTAAAGCGCATATCGGCCAGCGCGGAAAGGCGGTCGGTGCCGGCCTCGCCCTCCATCTGGGTAATGATGTGCTCGATGGCATCAAGCTCGTTACGGTCCAGGTGAAGCGTCTCGGTTACCAGCTCGTCGCCCTCAACTAGCTTGGTCGCCGCAAAACGCACGGGAATGTGCGCCGTCGCGGCATGGTCCTCGATAAGGTTGGCAATGCCGTGGATGCAGCGATGCAGTGCACCGCCGTCTGGGCCATCGGGTGCGCAGAAGTCCAGGCGGCCGGGGCGCTCGCGGAAACGCGCCACATGCAGGGCATGGTCCACCAGCTCGCCGATGCCCTCGTTGCGCGCGGCGCTAATGGGAACGACTGGCACGCCCAGCAGACTCTCGAGCAGGTTGACGTCAATGGCACCGCCGTTGGTCGTCACCTCGTCCATCATGTTGAGCGCGATAACCATGGGGCGATCGAGCTCCATAAGCTGCAGCGTTAGGTACAGATTGCGCTCGATGTTGGTGGCGTCGATGATGTCGATGATGGCGTCGGGGTTTTCGTCAAGGATGAATTGACGGCTCACGATCTCCTCGCCCGTGTACGGCGACAGCGAATAGATGCCAGGCAGGTCGGTAACGCTCGCCTCGGGGTGGTTACGAATAGTGCCATCCTTGCGGTCGACCGTCACGCCGGGAAAGTTACCGACATGCTGATTGGAGCCTGTCAGCTGGTTAAACAGCGTGGTCTTACCGCAGTTTTGGTTGCCGGCGAGGGCAAAATGAAGCGGTGCGCCCTCGGGCACGGCCGTTTTTGCCGCACGGGGCGAATACGTCCCCTCGCCGAGTGCCGGGTGCTCCGTCGTGCCGATTGCGGCGTTAGCGCGCGGACCCGTATCTGTGTCGTGAACACCCACGAGCTCAATCCGTGCGGCATCGTCCTTGCGCAGCGTCAACTCGTAGCCACGCAGGCGAATCTCGAGCGGGTCGCCCATGGGGGCGTACTTCATCATGGTGACTTCGGTGCCCGGTGTTAGGCCCATGTCCAAAATATGTTGTCGGAGTGCCTGGTCGTCCGATGTCACCGATGCGACAACGGCGTCCTTTCCAATCTCGAGCGTATCGAGCTTCACGTCCGTGTTCCTCCCCCGGCGCCCACAGGGCGTTGCATTTTGTTTACCATGGCTAACCGTTTGCCATGGCTAACCAATTTTAACCATGCATGATAGCGCGAACATGCAACGATGTTCAATCAGCAAATTGGCGCAATGGGGACAGGCAGGAGAGTTCAGGGCCATAGTTTCCCGATGAGGCCTCTCGGGGAAACTACATCCCAGAATTCCGGCTCGAAACGGGATATGGTTTCCCAAACAGGCCTCTTACGGAAAATGCATCCCGGAATCCCCGCTCGAAACGGGACGCGCTTTCCCAGTCGAGGCCCTATGGGAAACTGCGTCCCACCTTGAAAGGCAAAACTGGGGCGCAGTTTCCGGGCGGGGCATCAAAAACGAAGTTGCGGTGGAATAGTTCCTGGATGGGCTGGTTGATGCCCCAGATCGGAACTATTTCACCGCAAGTTATTGAAGGGCTGGGATGCCCGTCCTCTTACAGATGGCGCTCCAGGAAGCGGAAGGCTAGGCGAATCCAAGGGCGGACCGCCACCTGCTTGTCCTCGTTGTCGACCGCGGTGTTGGCGTTGCCGAGCGAAAGGCCGTGGCCGCCCTGGTCGAAGACGTGCATCTCGCATGCAACGCCCTCCTCGGCCATGCGCTGCGCAAACGGGTAGACCTGCGCGATCGGCGCCGTCTTGTCGTCGGACACGCCCCACACAAAGGTCGGCGGCATCTGACGCGAAACATGCGTGGTGGGGCAGATATCGGCCAAATGCTCGTCAGTTGCCTCGCCACCCGTCACCATCGACAGGTAGTCGTTGAGCAAATCGCGCCCCGTCTTGCCGCCCGTCTTGGGCACGCGCAAGTCAATGCGCGGATCGCGCGCCTGCATGTCGCGCACATAGGCAAAGTCGAGCAGCGGATAGCCCAGCACCACGGCATCGGGACGAATGTCGTCCGGACGTGCCCCGGCAAGTGCCGCGAAGGGGCCGGTCTTCCACTGCGTTGCCAGCGAGGCACAGATCATGCCGCCCGCCGAGAATCCCACGACGCACACGCGCTTAGGATCGACATGCCACTCGTCGGCGTTGGCGCGCACCGTGGCGACCATCTTGGCAAGATCTGCCTGGGGGTGCGGAAAGCTCACGTCACCCGTAGAGCTCGTGACATAGTTGAGCACAAAGGCCTGGTAACCGTGATCCAAAAATGCAAACGCCACCGGGTCCTGCTCGTGCGGAGCGATATGTGTAAACCCGCCTCCGCCACAGATAATCACCGCGGGGCGGCGGCCATTCGGTTTATCGGGCAACGGCTCGGCACCCAAATACGTAAACGTCGCCGGATAATCCTCGGTCGGCTCCTCGCCCCACAGCGCATGGTTCTCGACAATCATATGTGCTCCCTTCGCGCAAATTATGCGCCCTTGTTTTTCGCCTTCAAGCGTACCCCACTTGAACCCGTGGCGCAGAAACACTCCGGCAATAAGTTTCCCTTCAACTGATATATCACATAATCCCAGTTCAGAGGTATCGTTGAGCAGCGTAGAATAGGGGCGTTGACCAAGCCGCGAAACACATGTGAAACGTTTCCGGCAAACCAAACGCGCGATATGCGCCTATTTAAGTTGGAGGCAACTATGGGTCTGCTCGATTCGCTTAAGTCCACCTTCACCTCGACCGGCGAGGCGTCCGTTCCGCCCTCAGCAAGCTTCGCTACCCGCGAAGGCGTCATCTATGCCCCCGTCAACGGCGTGCTCGTCAACCTGAACGAGGTTCCCGACGAGACGATCGCCTCGGGCATGCTTGGCCAGGGCTATGGCATCGAGCCCATTACCGGCACCATCTATGCGCCCGCCAACGGCCGCATCGGTGCCACCACTGTCACCAACCACTCCATCGGCATGATCACCGAGGACGGCCTGCGCGTGTTCATCCATGTTGGCCTGGGCACCGTGGAAATGAACGGCAAGGGTTTTGCCCGCTTTGTCGAGATGGGCGATGTGGTCAAGGCAGGCCAGCCGCTCATCAGCTTCGACCGCGAGGCCATTAAGGCCGCTGGTCACGAGGACATCGTGACCGTCATCGTCTCCGAGCTCGATCGTCTTAAGAGCATCGACCATGTCGGCGAGTCTGGAACGCTTATCGGCGGCAACCCGCTCGTCAAGCTTGGCGACCCGCTGCTGGTTGCCAAGACCAAGTAGCCAGGCCCCACGCCACACAGCCAAAAGGCACCTCGTCAAGCGCCCGCGACCATTTGGCCGCGGGCGCTTTTCGTTTGAAAAACCATCCCGCCAATGCCTTATCTGTATAGCCCAAATGAGCCGAGCTGCTAGAATATCGAACTGTATGGATAACCATCATTCAACCGTTATGGGAGGATACGTGAACCGCACCAAAATCGCGCAGCTCTATGCCGATGCCGAGTCGCTCGGCGGCCAGACCGTCACCGTCGCCGGCTGGGTCAAGTCCGTCCGCGACATGAAGAACTTTGGCTTTGTTACGCTCAACGACGGCAGCTGCTTCCGCGACATGCAGGTCGTCATGAACCGCGAGGCACTCGACAACTACGACGAGATCGCCCATCAAAACGTCTCGGCCGCACTCATTTGCACCGGCACCGTCAAGCTGACCCCCGATGCGCCCCAGCCTTTCGAGCTTTCTGCCACCTCCATCGAGGTCGAGGGCACGAGCGCCCCGGATTACCCGCTGCAGAAGAAGCGCGCAACCGTCGAGTTCCTGCGCACCCAGCAGCACCTGCGCCCGCGCACCAACCTGTTCCGCGCCGTGTTCCGCATCCGCTCTGTCGCGGCTGCCGCCATCCACCGCTTCTTCCAGGAGCAGGGCTTTGTCTACGTCAACACCCCCATCATCACCACGAGTGACTGCGAGGGCGCCGGCGAGATGTTCCGCGTGACCACGCTCGACCCCAAAAATCCGCCCCTCACCGAGTCCGGCGAGGTCGACTGGAGCCAGGACTTCTTTGGCAAGCATGCAAGCCTCACCGTGTCCGGCCAGCTCAATGCCGAGAACTTTGCCATGGCCTTTGGCGACGTGTACACCTTTGGCCCCACCTTCCGCGCCGAAAACTCCAACACCACGCGCCACGCCGCCGAGTTTTGGATGATCGAGCCCGAGATGGCCTTCGCCGACCTCAACGACTACATGGACAACGCCGAGGCCATGCTCAAGTACGTCCTTAAGGACGTTATGGCCACCTGCCCCGACGAGCTCAATATGCTCAACAAGTTTGTGGACAAGGGTCTGCTCGAGCGCCTGGACCATGTCGCCAACTCCGACTTTGCCCGCGTTACCTACACCGAAGCCGTCGAGATCCTGGAGCAGGCAGTCGCTGCTGGCCACCAGTTTGATTACCCCGTCAGCTGGGGCATCGACCTGCAGACCGAGCACGAGCGCTTCCTGACCGAGGAGCACTTTAAGCGCCCGACCTTCGTGACCGACTACCCGGCCGAGATCAAGGCCTTCTACATGCGCATGAACGACGACGGCAAGACCGTCGCCGCCGCCGACTGCCTGGTGCCGGGCATCGGCGAGATCATCGGTGGCTCCCAGCGCGAGGAGCGCCTGGATCTGCTCGAGGCCCGCATCAAGGACCTGGGTATGAATCCCGAGCAGTACAAGTACTACCTTGACCTGCGCCGCTACGGTTCCTGCAAGCACGCCGGCTATGGTCTGGGCTTCGAGCGCTTGGTCATGTATCTGACCGGCGTGGGCAACATCCGCGACGTCCTGCCGCACCCGCGCACCGTGGGCAACGCCGACTTCTAATCGTCGGACGCTAGCTCGCGTCGCCACACGCCAACGCTCATCGCACAAGCGCCTCTCGACATCGGTCGAGAGGCGCTTTTTTCAACAGCATCCGTCAAGCTTTTGGCAAGTTTTTGGTCAGTTGAGCAGGGCTGTTGAAAACTCGACCCGCCGTTTGCCGACGACTACCGACCGCCCAGAGCGCCCTGCGCCCCTGGGAAAGCCCCACGTCCTAGGCTCCATACCGTCGCCACCCAAAACGGAAAGGACGTGGGCACGATGACCGAAGCCGCTGTTGAAACCTACGACACCACGACTAGAGGCGCCGCCTCGATGGCGGCCTATCGCGCCGTTCGCATCCTGCAACTATTAAGCGAAAACACCGGCGAGGACAAGGCCATGCTTTCCGATGAGTTGATCCGGCGCCTCGCCCATCCCGACGACCCCGCCCGCATGCCCATCTCGGCGGCGCGGCGCAGCATCTACACCGCCATCTCCGCGCTTCGCCATGCCGGATACGAAATTGAGTACAAACGCGGCGTGGGCTACAAACTTCTTACCCGCCCGCTCACCGATGAAGAGATCATCCGGCTCCACGGTATGGTCATGCGCAACCGCTCCACACCTATCGCTATCCGCAAGAGCATGGCGCAGCACTTAGTTGCCATGGCGAGCGCCGACGTTCGCGGCTACCTCGATACACCCGAACCCGCTCCAAGCGCAGGCAGCAAGGCTACCAAGGCAACACGCACGCCCATCAAGCGCATCGACACGTGCGAGCTCGTCGAGCAGGCCATCGACCACGGAACCACGGTGAGTTTTGATATTTCGAGCGTCACGACACGCGGCGAAACCGAAGCAGCACGGATGACACTCCGTCCCTTTGCCATCAAGCAACGAGACGGCATCTCTTATTTGCTGGGAACGGTCTATGACGCCCGAGGCGCCGATGACACGTTGCGTACCGTAGAGATTGGCCGAATGAGAAACGTCACCACACGTCTCCTCGACGGCAAGAAGCTCTTCGCCGCCCTAGACGAGGACGACGCCTCCTCCGCCGCATAGGACCCTCCGCCGCCCATTCGACTACCCGTACCGCCCATCCGATTCTGTATTAAAAAACCCGCCAGGCTGTTGTAAAAATGGACATCAGCGCTACTATAGTTCCACTTGCACTTTGTCCCAGTGCAGTGTTTCCAGCCATTTTTATACTGGGGGTAATGATATGAAGGACATCACCATCAGCCGCAGGAGCCTTCTGGTCTCCGCCGGCCTGCTCGCGCTCGCCCCGCTCGCCGGATGCGGCGGCAACTCTGGTTCCGGCTCTGCTGCCGCCGGTTCCGACTACACCATCGGCGTTCTGCAGCTCACCGAGCACTCCGCACTCGATGCCGCCAACGACGGCTTTGTCAAGGCCATCAAGGAGAGCGGCCTTAAGGTCAAGATCGACCAGAAGAACGCCCAGAACGACCAGTCCACGTGTAAGTCCATTGCCGACAAGTTTGTGGGCGACAACGTCAACCTGATTTATGCCATCGCCACGCCCGCCGCGCAGGCTGCCGCCGGCGCCACGGCCGATATCCCCATCGTGGGCTGCGCCATCACCGACTACGCCGCCTCCGGCCTGGTCCAGGACAACGACAAGCCCGGCACCAACGTCACGGGCGCTTCCGACCTCACCCCGGTCGCCGAGCAGCTCGAGATGATCCAGAAGGTCCTGCCCGACGTTAAAAAGGTCGGCCTGCTCTACTGCACCGCCGAGTCCAACTCCGACGTCCAGATCAAGGCCGCCAAGAAGGAGCTCGACAAGCTGGGCCTCGAGTACACTGACTTCACCGTCTCGAGCTCCAACGAGATTCAGTCCGTCGTCGAGTCTGCCGTGGGCAAGGTCGACGCGCTGTACTCCCCCACCGACAACACCATCGCCGCGGGTGCCTCGCAGGTCGGCCAGATCTGCAAGGAAAACAAGCTTCCCTTCGTGACTGGCGAGGAGGGTATGTGCATGGCCGGCGGCCTGTTCACCCTCTCCATCAATTACGAGGACCTGGGCTACGCCGCGGGCGAGATGGCCGTTAAGATCCTGAAGGGCGAGGCCAAGCCCGAAGACATGCCGATCAAGCACCTCTCGAGCAAGGACCTGGTCGTCGTCAAGAACGACGAGATGGCCGAGGCCCTGGGCATCGACCTTTCCGCTCTGGACGCGTAATGCCATACGCGGCATGCGTCTAGAGCCCGTGCTCGCGCTTTAGCCGCGTTATTCAATATCTGAGCCACAGGGGCGGGCGCTGTAGACCGGCGTCCGCCCTGCTTGTTTCGGATGAGTCAAAACATCCGGCCGCAGCTCTTTTATGCATTGTTACCGCTATCATGGTGACTCACGTGTCCACCCTATCCTAGGAGGTATGAAGCATGCTCATTGCATTGCAGGGCGCCGTTTCGCAGGGCGTCCTCTGGGGCATTATGGTGCTTGGCGTGTTTATCACGTTCCGCCTGCTCGACATTCCCGATATGACCTGCGACGGCAGCTTTGCCCTCGGCGGCTGCGTCTGCGCTGTGCTCATCGTCAATAACAACGTCGACCCGCTGCTCGCCGTGCTGGCCGGTATGTGCGCCGGCGCCATCGCGGGTGCCGTCACGGGCATTTTGACCACCGTCTTTGAGATTCCCGCGATCCTCGCCGGAATCCTCACCCAGATCAGCCTGTGGTCCATTAACCTGCGTATCATGGGCAAGTCCAATACGCCCATTCTTGCCAAGGGCACCGTGTTCTCGGCCGTCAGCAATATGACCGGTCTGCCGCAGTCCACCGTTGCCATCATCTTGGGCATCCTGCTCGCCGTGGCTATCGTTGCCATCCTGTATTGGTTCTTTGGCACCGAGATCGGCTCGGCGCTGCGCGCCACCGGCAACAACGAGTACATGATCCGCGCTCTGGGCGTCAACACCAACTCCACCAAGATGATCGCCCTCGTGCTCTCCAACGCCCTCATCGGCCTTTCGGGCGCGCTCATCTGCCAGAGCCAAAAGTATGCCGACATTGGTATGGGCACCGGTGCCATCGTTATCGGTCTTGCCGCCATTGTTATCGGTGAGGTGCTCGGCCGTCTGCTGCCCGGCGGCCTCACGCAGTTTAGCGTCCGTCTTGCCTCCGCCGTCTTTGGCTCCGTGGTGTACTTCCTTATCCGCGCCATCGTGCTGCAGTTGGGCATGGACGCCAACGACATGAAGCTGCTCTCCGCCGTAATTGTCGCTGTGGCCCTGTGCGTGCCCGTGGTTTGGGAGCGCTATAAGCTCCGCAGCTCCTACACGAAGGGAGATGAGGCAGATGCTTAAGCTCTCGCATGTCAAGAAGACCTTTAACAAGGGCACCGTCACCGAGAAGCGCGCGCTCACCGGCGTCGACCTCACCCTGAATGACGGCGACTTTGTAACCGTGATCGGCGGCAACGGCGCCGGCAAGTCCACGCTGCTCAACATGATCGCCGGCGTGTACCCGCTCGATTCGGGCGTTATCGAGCTCGACGGCACCGACATCTCGCGCCTGAGCGAGTCGCAGCGCGCCAAGTACCTGGGCCGCGTGTTTCAGGACCCCATGCGCGGTACCGCTGCCGACATGCAGATTGCCGAGAACTTGGCCCTCGCCAAGCGTCGCGGCCAGCGTCGCGGCCTTTCGTGGGGCGTCACCAAGGCCGAGAAAGATGAGTACGTTGAGCTGCTCAAGCGCCTGGACCTTGGTCTGGACACGCGTCTCAACGCCAAGGTCGGCCTGCTCTCGGGTGGCCAGCGCCAGGCACTCACCCTGCTAATGGCCACTCTCACCAGGCCGCGCCTGCTGCTGCTCGACGAGCACACTGCGGCCCTCGACCCCAAGACGGCCTCTAAGGTGCTCAACCTGACCGAGGAGATCGTCGACGAGAACCACCTGACCACGCTCATGGTCACGCATAACATGAACGACGCCATCCGTCTGGGCAACCGTCTGATCATGATGCACGAGGGCCATGTGATCTACGACGTGGCGGGCGATGAGAAGAAGTCGCTCACCGTAGCCGACCTGCTGCAGAAATTCGAGGAGGTCTCGGGTGGCGAGCTCGCCAACGACCGCATGCTGCTAAGCTAAACCTACCAAAAAGGGACAGGTTTATTTTGGCAGGTTTTATCTGCGCAAACGTCAAAACCGCCGCTAAGGGACAGGCGCCCTTGCGGCGGTTTTCGCATATTATGTCGATAATCCGATATTCAACCAGACATTCTGGCTAAGGACTAAGGAAGCTGCCATGAAAAGACTCCCCCGCCTTGCGTTAACCGCCGCGTTGTTTGTCGGCGCGCTCGCAGGCATCCCAAGCCTCACTTTCGCGGGAAACCTGCCCGCCGCTATTGACGGCTCTGTGACCGTCATGCACACCAACGACATCCACGGCAGCTACAAGTACAGCTACAACGAAAGCAAGGGCACCGGCACTGTGGGCTTTGACGGACTGGCGGTTCTCTATAGCGCCCAAAGCAGCGCCCCCGATCTTTTGCTCGATGCGGGCGACACCTTCCACGGACAGTCCTTCGCCACCATGAGCGAGGGCAAGAGCATCGCCGAGCTCATGGACACCTTCTACGCCGACGGCTACGATGCGACCACGCCAGGCAACCACGACTGGAGCTACGGCGCGGACAAACTCCGCACCATGACCGGCTACAGCACCACCGACACGCCCTTCGCCATGCTCTGCGCGAACGCGAAGTCTACGAGCGGCGTATGGAGCTCGAGCTTCACGAAGACGCTCGATCGCACCTGGGAGGATAGCGAAGATCACTCCACATTCGACTACAAAATCAAGGTCGGCGTCGTCGGAGCCATGGATGAGTCGCTAGGTTCCTCGCTGCGCGCGGACCTGGTCGCGGGTACGTCGTTCTCGAGTGCCGCGAACGCCATCAATGCCGAGGCAGAGCAGCTGCGCAAGGAGGGCTGCGATGTTGTTGTGTGTATCGCGCACACGCTCGACGCAAAGACCTTTGCCACGCGGCTCCGTGGCGTCGATGCCCTTATCGCAGGCCACGAGCACATCAACCTTAACGAGAAGGTGACGGGAGCCGACGGCAAGACGATCCACATTGTCGAGGCGGGCAGCGCCTTTGCCGAGGTGGGGCTGCTTTCCATTCCGTACAAGTACGACACCAATGGCACCGAGTCGACCGACGATGACACGGCCACGGTCCCTGCAGACGGCAGCGACGAGAAGCTCTACACCGCCAAGAACGTCAACGACCTTTTGGCAGACCCCGACAAGGGCTCCGACTACCAAAACCGCCTTGAAGCCGTCCGCAACAAGATCAAGCCGCTCGACGAGGCCTTTGAAAACGAATCGAACAAGGTGCTCGGCACATCCACCACCAACTATTTCTACGGCGAGGACGCCGCAGGCACGCATGGTTGGGAAATGGTGCGCACCACCGATTTCCGCCCCAGCAAGGAGGGCGATACCACCAAGGCCCAGACCATCGGCCATGTGATTTGCGGCTCCTATCTTGCCCTGACGAGCGCGGACCTTGCCATCGAGAACGCTGGCGGCATCCGCGGCGGCATCGCGGCGGGCAACGTGACCGCCGGCAACGTCATCGCCATCTCGCCCTACGGCAACACCGTGGAGACCTGGACCATGACCGGCGCGGACTTCCTCGCAGCGCTCGAGCACTCGCTACAAATTAGCGACGATTGCAACGACAGCTACGAGCTTCAGCAGGCTTATGTGGCGGCCGGTCACACCGAGCAGGAGGCGCAAGACAAGTACAAGTGGCGCGATGACTCTGGCAGCGTTCTCTCCTTTGGCGGTATCAACGTGACGATTGATTGGACGCAGCCCGAAGGCAAGCGCATTGTGAGTGCCACACTCACCAAGGACGGCAGCACGCTCGACCCCGCCAAGACCTATACCGTCGCCACCAACAACTACATCATTACCAACACGACCGACTTTCCCACCTTTGCACACGCCACCAAGTACACCGAGTGGGGCACGTGCGAGGCGGCGCTGAGGGCGCTGATCGGGCAAGACAGCTGGGAGAGCAAGATGGCCGGGCTCGCCGGCACCATCAGCTTCGGCTCCGCAGCCGTGGACCCCACGCCCACACCGGCCCCGACGCCTAAGCCCTCGCCTAAAACGGACACGACGACCACGAAGGTCATCACCAAGAAGACGACCGGTAAGCTCGCCGCAACTGGAGACCGCACGTTGGCAATAGTTGGCGCGTGCCTTATCGGCGGCATCATCGTCATCATGCTCGGCATTATCCGGAAGCGTCGACGCTAAGCTACACCGCCGGGCCTTACAGCCCCGCCGCGTAAACCTTATATCGAGCACAGAAGCCCGTCCGAATTTGATCGGACGGGCTTCTTGGTGGGTATCATGGTTGGACGATCATAAGGAGGTTTTCCCTACATGGAATTGTTTGAGCCGATTCTTCATTTCTTTGAGCAACGGTGGGTCCACAACATCATCTGGGCCGTCATCTTGGCGATAGGCACCGCCGTCGCCGCCAAGGTCGTATCCAAGACCCTGAACCATCTGCTTAACCGAGACGATAACCCGCTTCCGGCATCGAGTATCTTCATCAACATCGCACGCGCCGTCATCTGGATGATTGGCGGCAGCTTTATCCTCGACAACTGCTTTGGCATTAACGCAAACGCGCTCGTCGCCGCTCTTGGCGTCGGCGGCATCGCCATCTCGCTCGGCTTTCAGGACACGCTGTCAAACCTTATCGGCGGCATGCAGGTGACCTTTATGGGCATCATCAAACCCGGCGACAATATCGAGGTCGGCGGCGTATCCGGCGTGGTCCAAGACATCACTTGGCGCCATACAACGATTGAGGATGCCTGTGGGCAGACCATCATCGTCCCCAACTCCAATATTTCCAAGAACACACTCGTGCATTTGATGCCCTTTGGGCGCGTGGCCGTCCCCGTCGCGGTGAAAGACCCCTCCAAATGGGCGTCTCTCGATGCGCTAGCAGACGAGCTCGTCAGCGCCACCAAAACGGCCGTTTCGCCAATCTCGGGCTTTGACAAGGAGCCCTACGTGCTCTTTAGCGAAATCGGCGACTTTGGCATCAAGGGCAAGATCATCTTTATCGTCAGCGACGACAGCACCACTTTTACGGCAGCCGACGCCTGCATTCGTGCCATCGCCCCCATCATTGTCTAAATCACCACAAAGGGGACAGGCATCGTTGTAGCGGTTTTCATTCGTGGTACCATGGTTCATATAGTTGTTTAAACGACTAAGGGAGCAACATCATGGAAGAGGCCTATCGTCAAGCACGCAAGCGCGGCGAGCAGGGACGCCGTCGCGCCATTAGCCAAAGCGAGCACCCGTACCTTACGGACCTCGACAGCCTCGTTGCCCAGCTCCCCTTAGGTCAGCGAGAGAATGTCGGCCTAAGGGATATTCCGCTCGAAATGGTCGTCGGCACGGTCACCAAAGGCCGCCAGTCCGCCTTTTCGTGTAACTTTATGCCCCTGCTTCCGTTTAGCACCGAGTTCGCCCGCAAGTGGTCCAACCTCTACGACATCCAGGTGACCGAGGGCTATCGCGACCCCGTCATCGTCACCGAGTTCATGCATCGGTTCTATGTCCAGGAAGGCAACAAACGCGTCAGTGTCCTCAAATTCCTAGACGCCCCGACGGTTTCGGCCAAGGTCACCCGTCTCTACCCCGGCACATGGGATTCCGTCGAAAGCCGCCTGTACGGTGAATTCTGCGCGTTTTGGCGCGTCTGCCCCCTATACGAGATCGAGTTCTCGCGTGAGGGAAGCTACGAAACGCTCGCCAAGATGCTCGGTCAGAACCTTATCGAAAAATGGCCGCAGAAAAAGGTCGACTACCTGCGCCACACCTTCCTGCTCTTTAAGCGCGCCTACCTTCGCGCAGGCGGCGACCACCTGGACATTACGCCTGCCGACGCCATGCTCGTGTACCTCAATGTGTACAACCAGGACCGCCTGCTGGATACGCCAACGGATATCGTCGTAAACCGCCTGTGCAAGATTTGGCGCGAGCTGGTCATCGCCGGCAAAAATGACGAGGACAAGGTTGATCTTGTCGAAGCACCGAGCGTCGATGAGGAAGAGTCGCCCGCCAAGTCCACCTCCGGCGTGCTCAACTTCTTTATGGGCAAGACCGTCTATTCGGCGGCCAACCCCCTGCGCATCGCCTTTATCCATGAGTTCCCCTGTGCGACGTCGAGCTGGGACAGCCTGCACGACCAAGGGCGTCAGTATCTCGATGAGCACTTTGACGGTATCGTGCACACCGAGGCGTTCGAGGACTGTCACGATCCGGACGTGTTCTACGCCGCCGTGGAAACGGCTGTCAAACATGGGGCAAACGTCATCTTCTCGACCTCGCACCGCCTGATGGAATACACGCTCAGGGCTGCCGTTGAGTATCCCCAGGTTCGGTTCCTCAACTGCTCTATCGGCCTTCCCCATCAAAGCGTCCGTTCGTACTTTGGCAAGATGTACGAGGCCAAGTTCCTCCTGGGCGCCCTTGCCGCCAGCATGGCGGACAACCACCGCATCGGCTACCACGCGTCGGTCTTCGCCTCGGGCGCGCTCAGCGAGATCAACGCCTTTGCGATTGGCGCCTCGCTGCTCGACCCCCGTGCGCAAATTATCCTGACTTGGGGCGATGTGCCCGCCGGAGGCCTTGCCGAGGCCATGTGCCGCGAAGGCGTGAGCGTCATGACCGGCGCCGATATGTCAAAGTCGCTGGAAGATCCCACCGCCTACGGGCTTCACCGCTTGGTCGATGGCAAGGTTACCGGCATCGCCATGCCCGTCTGGAACTGGGGGCGCTACTACGAGCTTATCGTGAAAAGCCTTCTTCACGGCACGTGGGACGAGACCAGCGACGACAACCAAGTGCGCGCTGTCAACTACTGGTATGGCATGAGCTCCGGCGTTATCGACATCCGTTACGCTCCGGGCCTACCCTACCAAACGCGCAAACTCGTGCAGTTGCTCCGCAACGGCATTGTTGAGGGATCCATCAACCCCTTTGGCGGCGAGCTCCACAGCCAGAACGGCGTGGTACAGATCGAAGGCTTCCCTCCGCTGCCGAGCACGCAGATTGTCGAGATGAATTGGCTGGCGGACAACGTGGTAGGCACCATTCCGCAACTCGACGATGAGCCGAAAGTCCACGCCCTATGAAAATCCTTGCCATAGCCGATACCGAAGAACGATGCCTATGGGAGTGCTTTCGCAAGGAGCGTTTTGAAGGTGTCGACCTGATTTTGTCCGCTGGCGATCTGGACCCGGATTATCTTGAGTTTTTGGTCACGGTCATCAACAAACCGCTCATCTACGTGCGCGGCAATCACGATGACCGCTACGCACGTCATGCACCGGGCGGCTGTATCTGCGTCGAAGACACCGTGTACGTGTATCGAGGCGTCCGCATTGCGGGGCTTGGCGGCTCCATGCGCTACCGAGATGGCGCCAACATGTACACCGAGCGCGAGATGGCCAAGCGCGTGCGCAAGCTGTCACACAAAGTGAAGATGGTCGGCGGCTGCGACATCCTGCTGACCCATGCGCCCGCCGCCGGCATGGGCGATCTGGATGATCTGCCACATCGAGGATTCGAATGCTTTAACACAGCGCTTGAGTCTTGGAGACCCGACTACATGGTGCACGGGCATGTGCACCAGAGCTACGGTCCCGATTTTCAGCGCGAGCGGCAACACGCGTGCGGGACGACGATTATCAACGCCTGCGGCTATACGCAGTTTGAGCTCGACGAAGCGCGCTACCCCATCCGTGGCTGGCAGGCAGCCTGGCTCAACTCGCAAACCATGCGCCGCGAGCTCAAACGCCACGAAGCCATCGAGCCCTCAACGGCCAGAACACCCTGGTAACCACCACAAAGAGGACACTGTCCCCTTTGTGGTGCTTTTGACGCGATAGCAAGAAACCCGGTCCTGCACGAGACAGAACCGGGTTTCTTTAGCAATGCTTGCTTTGCTCAGGCAGTAACTAGCAGTTACTCAGCCAGGAAGTCACGCTGGACAGCGGGATCGACCTTGACGCCAGGGCCCATGGTGGAAGACACGGAGATGGACTTGACGTACTTGCCCTTAGCAGAAGAGGGCTTGACGCGCAGAATCTCGGTGTACAGGGCAGCGTAGTTCTCGACGAGCTGCTGCTCAGAGAAGGACTTCTTGCCCAGGGGCACGTGGCAGATGCCGTAGCGGTCGGCGCGGTACTCAACGCGGCCAGCCTTGAGCTCGGAGACCATCTTGGCGACGTCCATGGTCACGGTGCCGAGCTTGGGGTTCGGCATGAGGCCACGGGGACCAAGGATCTTACCGATGCGGCCAACCTTGGCCATCATGTTCGGCGTAGCGATAGCGGCGTCGAAGTTGATCTCGCCCTTCTGAATCTGGGCGACGAGCTCGTCGGAACCGATGATGTCGGCGCCGGCAGCCTCAGCCTCACGGGCCTTCTCGCCCTCGGCGAAGACGGCAACACGAACGGTCTTGCCGGTGCCGTGGGGCAGGGAGATGGAACCACGGATGTTCTGGTCAGCCTTACGAGTATCGATGCCCAGACGGAAGTGAGCCTCGACGGTCTCGTCGAACTTGGCGGTGTCGAGCTCCTTGATGAGCTTGGCAGCCTGAAGGGGGGTGTAGAGCGTGGCGCGGTCGATCTTCTCGGCAGCGGCGTTATAGCTCTTACCATGCTTAGCCATGTGCATTACCTCCTGTGGTTAAACGGGCGTGAGCCCTCCCACATCGTATCGTGTGCCCTATTGCACACATTTAACGGGCGCCCCGGTCGGAGCACCCGCCGTTACCATAAGAAATCGCTACTCAGCGATGGTGACGCCCATGGAACGGGCGGTACCGGCGATGATCTTCTTGGCGGCGTCAATGTCGTTGGCATTGAGGTCCGGCATCTTGATCTCGGCGATCTTGGTGAGCTGCTCCTGGGAGAGCTGACCAACCTTGTCAGCCTGGGGCTTAGCGGAACCAGACTTGAGGTTCAGCTCCTTCTTGATAAGGTGAGCCGCCGGCGGGGTCTTGGTGATGAAGGAGAAGGACTTGTCCTCGTAGACAGAGATCTCAACGGGGATGATGTCACCCTTCTTGTCCTGCGTCTCGGCGTTAAAGGCCTGGCAGAACTGCATGATGTTCACGCCAGCAGCGCCCAGGGCGGGGCCGACGGGAGGAGCGGGGTTTGCTGCACCAGCAGGAATCTGGAGCTTAATGACGTTGGCAACCTTCTTCTCAGCCATGGTCATTCCTTTCGAATCACGAGTGTGAAGTACTTGCTATATCGTAAGCACGCACGTGTTAGAAGCACTCCTGAGATGAGCAGTCACAGAAGAAGCACGCTCGCGCGAACGGACGAAAACTTAAGCGATGACAGCGACCTGGTTAAAGTCGAGCTCGACCGGCGTCTCGCGGCCAAAGATCATCAGCGTGACCTTGAGCTTGCCAGCCTCGGTGTTAACCTCGGAGACCTTGCCATCAAAGTCGGTAAGCGGGCCATCGGTGACGCGGACGGACGTACCGACCTCAATATCAACCGAGGTGCGCTTGGGCGAATCGCCCTTACCGGGACGACGAGTCATCTTGTTGTACTCGTCGCGGGAAAGCGGAGCGGGCTTGCCGTTGCCGCCTAGGAAACCGGTGACGCCAGGCGTGTTACGAACACACGTCCAAGCATCGTCATCCATCTCCATGCGGACCAGGACATAACCCGGGAAGATCTTGGAATCCTTGGTCTCACGCTTGCCACCCTCTTTAATCTCGGTGACGCGCTCCATAGGAATCTCGATATCAAAGATACGGTCCTGCATGCCCATAGTCTCGATGCGATGCTCGAGATCGGACTTAACGCGGTTCTCGTATCCAGAGTAAGTGTGAACGACGTACCAACGCTTAGACATGGTTTAGCCCCTCAATCCAGAGAACAGAGCAAGAGCCTCGCCAAAGCCAGCATCGAGCAGAGCGATGACGACGCCGACGACGATCAGAGAAGCGCAAACAACAACCGAGTAGTTCACAAGCTCCTTCTTATCGGGCCACGTGACACGCTTCATCTCGGACTTGACCGAAGCGAAATACTTCTTGGTGCGGGCGAAGAAACCAGGCTTCTCGTTCTTCTTGGACTTCGCAGCCTTCTCGTTCTTCTTGGCAACGGCCTTCTTGGCCTCAACCTTGGAGTTGGCGGCAGCTTTGTTGGCAGGTGCCGGCTGCTGAGCCTTCTTCTTGTTCTTCTTGTTGGCCATTTGGGTTACCTCCGCGCAATGCGCTTATACATGAGTAAACCGTAAGCCCCCAAGTGGGAGCTTACGGAATAATGACTGGCACGCCAGGAAGGACTCGAACCCTCAACACTCGGTTTTGGAGACCGATGCTCTACCAATTGAACTACTGGCGTATGTGACTAGAGACTAGCGAGTCTCTTTGTGCAGCGTGTGGTGACGGCACCAGGGGCAATACTTCTTGATCTCCATACGATCAGGCATGGTCGACTTGTTCTTGGTGGTCGTATAGTTGCGGCGCTTGCACTCAGTGCACGCAAGAGTAACTAGAGTACGCATGTATCCTGAACCTTTCATTTCCGCCCCGTACGGGCACGAGTTGTTACTTTATCAGCTCCACGTAAGTGCTGTCAATGAAAACCTCGAGTCAATTGGTTCTCGGTGGATCCATTCATATTTGGAACACATCAATGAAGCCATCGAGAGCTAATCGACGGTGCATCCAGGACCATTATCGATCCTCTCGACACCAGCAACGGCTCAATATCCATTGCAGAAAAGAACCCGGCACCCATATAAGTGCCGGGTTCTCTAAGTCAGCTATATCAAAGAGCTAATTTACTCAATGATCGTGGAGACGATGCCCGAACCGACGGTGTGGCCACCCTCGCGGATAGCGAAGCGCAGGCCCTCCTCCATGGCGATCGGGTGGATGAGGTCGCCCTCGATGGTGATGTGGTCACCAGGCATAGCCATCTCGGTGCCCTCGGGGAGCTTGACCGTACCGGTAACGTCGGTGGTACGGAAGTAGAACTGAGGACGATAACCATCGAAGAACGGGGTGTGACGGCCGCCCTCCTCCTTGGTCAGAACGTAGATCTCGCCGGTGAACTTGGTGTGCGGGGTAACCGAACCGGGCTTGCAGAGAACCTGGCCGCGCTCGATGTCCTCGCGCTTGATGCCGCGGAGCAGCAGACCGACGTTGTCGCCAGCCTCGCAGAAGTCCATGGACTTACGGAACATCTCGATACCGGTAACGACGGTGTTCTGGGTATCCTTGATGCCGACGATCTC
The DNA here is from genome assembly GCA_905193815.1 of uncultured Collinsella sp. Lineage (GTDB taxonomy): Bacteria > Actinomycetota > Coriobacteriia > Coriobacteriales > Coriobacteriaceae > Collinsella. Next base: position 107,656 of record CAJJQF010000001.1, read on the forward strand.
GACGGGCTCGTTGAGCTTGAGCTCACCGCGCTCGACACGGCCGGTAGCAACGGTACCACGGCCGGAGATGGTCATAACGTCCTCAACGGCCATCAGGAACGGGAGGTCGTTGTTACGAGCAGGCGTCGGGATGTACTCGTCGACGGCCTTCATGAGCTCGCGGATAGCGTCCATCCACTTGGCGTCGCCCTCGAGAGCGCCCAGAGCGGAACCACGGATGACGGGGATGTCGTCGCCGGGGAAATCGTACTCGGAGAGGAGCTCACGGGTCTCCATCTCGACGAGGTCGATGAGCTCGTCATCGTCGACCATGTCGCACTTGTTCAGGAAGACGACGATGTAGGGAACGCCGACCTGACGGGCGAGCAGGATGTGCTCGCGGGTCTGAGCCATGGGGCCGTCGGTAGCGGCGATGACCAGGATAGCGCCGTCCATCTGAGCAGCACCGGAGATCATGTTCTTGACGTAGTCAGCGTGGCCCGGGCAGTCAACGTGAGCGTAGTGACGGGCAGCGGTCTCGTACTCAACGTGGGAGACGGAAATCGTAATGCCGCGCTCGCGCTCCTCGGGAGCCTTGTCGATGTTCTCGAACGCAGTGAAGTCAGCCTTGCAGCCCTCGGTCTCGGAGAGAACCTTGGTGATGGCAGCGGTCAGCGTGGTCTTGCCGTGGTCGACGTGACCAATGGTGCCGATGTTAACATGCGGCTTAGTGCGCTCAAACTTCTCTTTGGCCATAAAGCCCTCCTCTTAACAGGTCGTCCCCGGACGGGACTTTGCCTTTATACCATAGTGGCCTCTCAACATACTATTGAGAAGCCACCGTGTTACCTATGGTAGCGGTGACTGGATTCGAACCAGTGACGCCACGGGTATGAACCGTGTGCTCTAACCAACTGAGCTACACCGCCGGATGGAGCCTGCAACCAGACTTGAACTGGTGACCTCTTCGTTACCAACGAAGTGCTCTACCGACTGAGCTATACAGGCACTTGACGGGTGGGAGCTATAGGATTCGAACCTATGTAGGCAGAGCCAACGGGTTTACAGCCCGTCCCCATTAACCACTCGGGCAAACTCCCAATCGTTCAAGTATCCGCAGGTCCTTTGGTCTTTTGGACCGCCGCCCCCGCGAACGAAGAAGATAATACGATGCCACCTTGGGGGCTGTCAACGAAAACCTCTAGATACACGGTGCCGGGCGTATCTATATAGCCGTGACCTGCGGTTTTATTGAGTTTGGATATGAAGGACGGTGGTTTTGGATACTGAGGTGACGTTTCCCAAGGTAACACTTTGCTGTAGTGGAGTACACCTTCAGTATCGAACTTCGATACCAGCTTATTTGCACCTATATATAGGTCGAGATCGGGGCTTCCACGCCACGATCGAGCGTGGATTATCTCCCACTTTTAGCGCGGCTCTAAGGCCAAAGTGGCAGATTATCCACGTTCATTCTCCAGGCGAGAGAACTGTAAAGCTGCAACTACTCGGGCCAGGCCAAAGTAGACCCATAGAGCGGCTCCCCCTTGGTGCAGGGGTAGCGACTCAAGTAACACGACGATAGCAAGTCGAAAAAATAAGTCATGGCGTATTTCGAATAAACGCCGAGTCGGTCAATTCCGTTTCCCGCATTACCAAGACGATATACACGGTCAAAAGACCTCGATTTGTCATCGTTGCTAAACGCAGTAATTAGAATCTTCCTGCCCGAACGGCAATCAAGATACTCACGCGCCTGTGACGCAAATAGCCCGGAGACCGATACGAGAATTATCAATGACTGCGAAGCGTCTCCCATGTTTTTCAATTCCGCGACGTTAGCCCCAGCAACTATGCGAACTATCTTGCCCGCATAAAACATTTCCTGCTGAAATCGTACGAGATTGGCGCTCACATTATTGGTGCACCAGATTTCAACGTTTTTATGGCCATCAATTTCGTCGACAAGATGCTTAATAGCGATATCGGACACGCCGCTTTCAACCTCAGCGAACATCTCGATCATGCGAACGTCGAGCTCTGCCCTGTACTCCTCGTAGCCAAATTCCTCCTCTCGATGGCTTAAGTCGCTTGGAAAGACTGACTGAGTAAATGATTCTTTCAAATCGCTAAGAGACTGGTAGCCCAATCGATTGCAGAAACGACGAACAGCGGAACGAGTCACGAATGCATCGCGGGTTATTGCGGCAACATTGATTTCGCTCGAACGCCTAATGTGAGCGATGAGATATCGAGCGATGGCGGCATCGTTTGACCCAAACTCGCTGTTGATGATGGAGCTAATGCGATTGAGCACATCGAAGTCATTGATATTCACGTGATCCCTCTTTCCGCTCTCCTCGAAATCATGGTTCATTTATTGGATCAAACAGCTTTGGTCGTTCTCCTATGATTCAAATCAGTTGACGTCATCTTAATCATAATTCCGCCACACGTATCCACCGTGTTTTGAGTGATGGAAGGGGGATTCATGGGCAACGTGAACAACATGCCGTTTCTCTGGGGTTCCGCCACGGCGTCTTATCAGTGCGAGGGTGCCTGGAACGAAGACGGCAAAGGCCTTGGTGAGTGGGATTTCTTTAGCCACACAAGCAATAAGAACATCAACCATGTTGACGGTGATGTATCTTGCGACTTCTACCATCGCTATGAAGAAGATATCCGCATGATGAAAGAAGGCGGACAAAACACCTATCGCTTCTCTCTTTCATGGAGTCGAATCATCCCCACGGGTATCGGCGAAGTGAATGAAGAGGGTATCGATTTTTATAATCGGGTCATTGATTGCTGCCTCGAAAATGGCATAGAGCCCAACGTTACGCTGTTCCATTACGATCTGCCATTCACGCTTGCTTGCAAAGGCGGATGGCTGAACAACGACATGGCAGAGTGGTTCTGCAAATACGCCAAGATTTGCTTTGAGCGCTTTGGAGACCGCGTCAAAATCTGGGCTACCGTTAACGAGCCGCATTTCTACAGCTACTGCGTAAACATGTTGGGCAACTATCCCCCCAATCGATCGCTCGATGTTCAGTCGTACATGCAGTTTCAGTACAACCTGATGCGCGCAAGCGCACTCGCAGTCCGAGCATATCGTCAAATGGGCTACGACGGCATCATCGGCGCCGTCCACGATGGCGGCGTTGTCGAACTCGACCCGGCAACCGAGCACCCTGATGACGTATTTCGATACGCAGACTTTTTCGCCAATCGCATGATTCTGGCACCAGCGCTTCAGGGTCAACTGCCGCCAGAAATGGACGAAATCCTTGAAAAACTTGGCGTCTCGCTCTATCGATCCCCAAATGACGTAAAAGAATTCAGAGACGGTAAAGTCGATTTTATTGGACTCAACGTGTATTGCCGAGAGTATGTAACCGACTGGCACGGTGGAGAGCTTGCCGTTTCGGCGAACAATAAGGGCAGTTCGAGCAAAAGGGTCGAAGGAAAATGCATTGCGCCCTTGTTTGAAAGCGCCCGCGACAGCAATGTTCCCCGCAATAAATGGGGCCGCGAAATACTCCCAAGTTGCATGTATTCAACCATCATGGATGTCCACGAGCGCTATGACGCGCCCCGCATCTTTATTACGGAAAACGGACATGGCGCCTATGAGCAACCAGACACAGACGGAATGATCCACGATGATGACCGCATCGAGCTTCTGGGCCAGTTCATCGAGCACATGATGAGGGCTAAGCGCGACGGCGCGCGCGTTGAGGGTTACTACCTCTGGTCGACGATGGATCTGTATAGCTGGATCAACGGCTACGAAAAACGATACGGACTTGTCCATATCGACTTCGAGAACAATCTGGAGCGCACCCCCAAAAAGAGCTGGTATTGGTACCGAGACCTTATCTCGAAGTATCAGGAGCAGGAAGGTTAGGAGAAAGAGATGAAATATCAGGCAATGTCCGAAACAGTCCTAAAGGCTGTTGGCGGCAAAGAGAACATTACATCGGTAACTCATTGTGCGACACGCCTTCGCATCGACGCACGAGACACCTCGATCATCGATCTCCAGCTCGCCAAATCGGCCGATCAGGCGCTCGGGGCAGTAGTCAGCGGTGGCCAGCTTCAGGTGATCATCGGCCCAAACGTCACCGAGGCTTACAACGACTTCCTCGACTTCGCGGGAATCGAAGTCGGCGGTGGCACGGTTGCCGACGATGCCCAAACCGCCAAAGACCTTGCAGAAGGCATTAAAAGCGGTAACACCGCCATGGGCTTGATTGAGAAATTCGGGAACGTCTCTGCACAGGTATTCATGCCCATCGTCCCGGCGCTCATCGTTGGCGGACTCATTCTTTCGATCAAGAATCTCCTGGTCAATTATTGCGGATTAAGCACCGATAGCGGAACCGCCCAGGTCCTGTTGGCGATCTTTAGCGCTTCGTTTAGCTTCTTGCCCGTTTATCTTGGTTATCAGCTCGCAGCCGTCATGAAGATGCAGCCCATCATGGGCGCATTGCTGGGCGCGATCATGATCAGCTCGTCCATTAGCGGTGCCGAGGGTCTCGACTTTCTTGGTATCCCCATCCCGACGAACGACTATTCGAGTACGGTAGTGCCCATCGTACTGGGCGTTGTGTTCATGTACTTTGTCGACCGCAGCCTTCAGAAGATCATTCCCGACGTTACCAAACTGTTCTTGAAGCCGCTGCTCACCATGATCATCGTCGTGCCCGTCGAGCTGATTATCCTTGGCCCCGCCGGCAGCATGATGGGCTACGCGCTGAGTGATGCCGTCACGTGGCTTATGGACAACGTGGCATTTATCGCTACTCCGATCCTGGCAGCCCTTAACCCCTATTTCGTCATGCTCGGTCTCGATAAGGCTTACATCGCAATCGAAGTTACGAGCCTGGCGCAGCTCGGTTGGGCACCCATTATCTTTGGATTCATCTCGAACCTCTGCATTGGCGGCACGAGCCTCGCCCTGGCAACTGCCATGAAGGGAAACAAGGAGAAGAAGGGTATGGTCACCACGGTTGCCGTTACCGCACTCTGTGGCGTAACCGAGCCCGCGTTCTACGGTTGCCTCATCGAGCGTCCCCGCCTGCTTGTCGGCACGGCAATCGGCGCGCTCTGCGCTGGACTCCCTGCAGGCATCTTTGTCCTGAAAGAGTATGTTGCGGGAGCATGCCCCGGCCTTCTTTCGGCACTCATCTTTATCGCTCCCGATGGGTCCATGGGCAACTTCGTGCTGGCATGCGTTGTCGCCATCATCGCCATCGTCGTCTCTTTCATCGCTGCACGCGTAATCATCAAGAAGAACCCCAGCTATATTGAGTAGATGCCCGCTGTTTGCATTGGGGACATCCTCGGCAGACCATTAGCAAGAACCCAAGAAGTCCCTTAGGAGCTCGATTAATCCATTCGGATTCCTGAGGCACAAACGACCCCGATTCCACAATGAAATCGGGGTCGTTGTTTCTAAAGCCGTCGATAGACAATCGGTGTTTACCTTAGCTCCCTATCCAAGTTAATTATCCACGCTCGTTCTCCGGTCGGGAGATTTTCTTCGCTCGCGTGTCCAGAAATCCACGCTCGAGCAGGACATCCAGGTCCGCACCCGCCCTTGTCTCGATCTGTAACAGTAAGAGGCCTATTCCGCTTCTACATGTTACAGATCAAGATATTCCTAAAACACCCTAAGTTTCATCTCAATCTGTAACAGTTAGATGCCAAATATCGGTCTTGGTGTTACAGATTTAGACAAACTGGAGGACGAGACAAACCAAAAACGGGATGGGCGCTAACCCGATGGCGCACCACCTAAATAGAAACGGGCCCTGTCCCATATAGAGACAGAGCCCGAAACTCTCATGGAGCCAGTGACAGGAATCGAACCTGCAACCCACTGATTACAAATCAGTTGCGCTACCGTTGCGCCACACTGGCACACTTGGCGCTTTCGCGCGAAGCCAATTAAGAATAAAGGAATTGCCGACGAGGCGCAACAGGCCCTTCACCCGACCACATCTCAAAACTATTCGCCAGAACGAATAGTTTTAATTACAATTGCTATATATAGAACTATTCGTTCTGGCGAAGGGTTTCGCGATGCTTACTACCAAAGAAGCCGCCGAGCTGCTCGGCATCACTCCGCGCAGGGTGCAGGAGCTCATAAAAAACGGAGCACTTGAGGCCCGCAAGGCTTCTGGTGTATGGCTCATCGACAAAGACAGCGTCGACACGCGACTCCGCTCTGTGACCAAAACGGGGGGACGTCCCCGCCGCGGCCACGGTAAGAGCGAGATCGCGTTCACCCTCATGAACCGCACGTACGAAGTCGCTCAGCTGGTCTACAGCACATCGCGAAAAGACTTTACCCACATCGGTGCCGACATCGATTACGCCCACGCCCCTATTGGAGTATTTGGCCCTAATAGCCCCATATCGCTAGACTCCTTCCGCATCTGGTGGCGCGGCCGCGGTATCCCGCTCGCACGCATTGGGCTAGCCTCCCTGCTTGCAGAAGCCGCAGTCGATGTTCCCGATGAACTCGTACAGCGAAATCTTGGTCTCTCCTTATCCGACCAGTATTGGATCAGGCCCCAAGACTCCGGTCTCGCGTGGGAAGATATCAATTTCTTCAATAATGCTTTTGACGACGTCTCTCTCAGCATCGCGCCCTTCGCCCCAGAGGGCAAGGCAGCTGCCGCAAAGCCCGATAACACCTCGGACGGCAATCTTCAAAAGTACTGGACATGCGAGGATGACCGTCGAATCCTCCACAAGGCAGGTGCACATCTAAACCAGGAACCTTATAACGAGCTGGTGGCGACCGCGCTCCACCGTCGCATCCTAAACGCCTGCGATTATGTGCCTTACTCGCTCGAGGGCACGGGCACTTCCGCCCTGAGCATATGCGATGTCTTCTTAACTGATGAAGAAGAGTATGTCCCCGCGTTCTATGTAAACCAGCACGCAAACGCAGATGAACGGCTAACCGACTACGAGCGATACGTAGCAAACTGCGAGGAACTCGGGGTAACAGGCGTCAAGGATGCCCTTGACCGCATGATCGTGTGTGACGACATCATCGCCAACTACGATCGTCATTGGCGCAACTTCGGCCTCGTGCGAAACGTCAACTCACTGGTCTGCAGACCAGCCCCCATCTTCGATTCGGGGTCATCGCTCTGGTGCAACATCTCTCTTGAGGAGCTTCGGGCAGGAGAGCACAGTTTTACCAGCGCGCAGTTTCATTCAAGCCCCGCCAAACAAATGTTGCTCGTCGAGGACATGGGCTGGTTTGACGGCGACAAACTCGAAGGCTTCGTTGACGAGGCAATCGAGATTCTGTCTAAAAACGATGCCCTAGCAGCGAGACTGCCTTATCTAAAAGAGGCGCTAACGTGGCGCCTCGAAAGAATGATCGACATCGCTGAATGGAGTTAGCGAGGCAGCATTGCCCCGCCAACTCCCCTACCTCCCGCGAAGGGCCTTGAGCTTGGCCAGGGCATCGGGGCTCAGGCGGCTGCCCAGAGTCATCTTGATCTGCGGAGCTTCCTCTGCCTCGTGAACGTCGTTATCGATCTGTTTGATCTCGTCCACCAGCATACGGCTCGAGATGCGCGTGACGCCCTTGCCCATGACGACGGCCTGGATCGTGCCGTCACTCGACACCACGGAGCACGCGCGGCCTTCCTCGCGCGCCTCGATGCAGAGCTTTTGCACCACGGTATCGGCCGATACGCCCGTCGGCGAAAACTCGATACGCACGCCGCGAGCAGGCAGGTTGGGGCGCTCGTTGGAGATATTGCCCGCGCCGTCAAACACGATTACGGCCTCGTAGCGGCCCTGAGCAAAGGCGGCGACGTCGTTGATGAGGGCGGTGCGCGCCATATCGTGGACGTCGCTGGAATACGGATCGTCGGAATGGTCGTACACGAGCTTTTCGTAGCGCGGCGTGCAGTGGATCACGTTGTAACCGTCGACCACCAGCAGCTCGGGCTTGTTGGAGTGCACCGTCGAGACCGGGTCGGCGATGGCCTGCGCAAACGCATTGCCGCCCACGCCGTAGGTCGCGGCCGAAACAATCGGCTTGGCCGAGCCCTCGCCAAAGCGCTTGGCCTTGGACTTGGCACGGTTCTTTTTGGACATGCGCTACTCCTCCCCCATGAGCTCGCCGGCGTTGCGGCGCAGCCACTCAAAGCACAGCGCCGTGGTCGCCTGGGCAACATTGAGGCTCTCGGTCATGCCGCGCTGGGGAAGCTTGGTCAAAAAGTCGCATTTCTCGAGCACCAGGCGCGAGATGCCGTCGCCCTCGGAGCCCATGACGAGCGCCACGCGGCCCTCGAAGGGTGCATCCCAGCAACTGCCTTCGGCGTGCTCAGAGGCACCGCCCACCCAAAAGCCAGCGGCCTTGAGGTCGTCGAGTGCACGGGCGATATTGGGAACCTGCGCGATAGGCAGATGCATGACGGCGCCGGCAGAAGTCTTGTAGCTGCCAACGGTCACACCGGCGGCGCGCTTGTTGGCAATGATGACACCGGCCGCGCCCACGACCTCGGCAGAGCGCACGATGGCACCAAAGTTGCCGTCGTCGGTCACATGGTCGAGCACAACGACAAGCGCCGGACCGTCGCCCGCGCGGTCGAGGATATCGGCAACATCGGCGTAGGGGAAGTTGCCCACCTCGAGCGCGATGCCCTGGTGAGCGCCATGGCTCGACAGCGCATCGAGTTGCGCGCGCGGCACATACTTAATGCGGACGCCCGCGGCGTTGAGATCATCGACCAGACGAGACAGAGCGGCATCGCGCTCCCCGCCCTCGGCGATGAGCGCGCACTTGACGGGAAAGCCGGTACGCAGCGCCTCGGCGGCAGCACGGCGGCCTTCGATAAACTCGCCCTTGGGAGCCTGGACAGCATCGCGGTTGCGATCGCGCTGCGGACGTGCGGCCTGGGTACGATCGCGCTGGCCCTTGGGAGCGGCAGCGCGATCGTTGCGGCGAATCGGACGCGAGCCAGAAGCGGCCTGCTTGCCGCCACGAGGTGCACGCTTGCGATTGTCGGCCATAAAACGGCCTCCTTAAATAGATAACGGACAAGAATCGACCGTCCGAGCCACGGCACCTTGCCTTTCAATCGTCGGGCATGACCACCAGGTCTATGCCCTCCTCTTTCAAGGCAATCTGCCGCACCTCGAACGGTCGACAAATACTAGAGACTCTTAATACGAGTGCCAGCGGCAGTATCCTCGATCGTCAGGCCCAGGTCCTTGAGCTGGTCGCGGATGGCGTCGGCCAGATCCCAGTTCTTGGCGGCGCGGGCCTCGGCGCGAGCCTCGAGAATCTTGGCAGCAGCCTCGTCCACGTCGTCGCCCGTGTAGGCGACCAGGCCAGCGGCAACGCCTAGCAGACCCAGCGGCAGCTCGACCTTGGGCTCGGGAAGCTCAACGCCAAGCGTATCGAGCAGCTCGGCCAGCGTGTCGGCGGCGGCAAGCGCGGCGGCCTTGTCAGCAGCGTCGCCCGCCTGCTCCAGGTACTGGTTGCACTCGGTCACAAAGCCAAAGACGGCACCCATGGCACCAGCGGTGTTAAAGTCGTCGTCCATGCACTCCATAAAGGCGGCACGAGTCTCAGCGGCCTTGGCGGCAAACGCCTCGGCGGCAGCCGCATCGGCATCGGCCGTCGCATGGTTCGCGGCCCAGCGCAGGTTCTCGACCGTACCGGCGATACGCGTGAGCGAGTTCTCGGCACCCTCCAGGCGCTCCCAAGAGAAGTCGAGCGGCGAGCGATAGCTCGTCTGCAGCATCAGCAGGCGCAGGGCGGCAGCGGAGTGCTGCTCGAGGACCTCGACCAGCGTAAAGAAGTTGCCAAGCGACTTGGACATCTTCTCGCCGTCTACCAGCAGCATGCCAGTGTGCATCCAGGTGTTGGAGAAACCCTGGTGCCAGGCGCAGGTGGCCTGGGCGCACTCGTTCTCGTGATGCGGGAAGGCAAGGTCGGAGCCGCCACCGTGGATGTCAATCGGGGTGCCCAGGTAACGATGCACCATGGCGGCGCACTCGGTATGCCAACCGGGACGGCCCTCGCCCCAAGGGCTCGGCCAGCTGGGCTCGCCGGGCTTGGCGGCCTTCCACAGGGCAAAGTCGAGCGGGTCGTTCTTGTCCTCGTTCTCCTCGATGCGTGCGCCAACCATAAGGTCGTCGATGTTGCGGCCCGAGACCTGACCATAGTTGGGATCGCTGCGCACGGCAAAGTACACATCGCCGTTATCGGCGGCGTAAGCGTGGCCCTGCTCGATAAGCGTCTTGATCATGGCGATCATGGGGCCGATCTCCTTGGTGGCGCGGGGGCGCACATCGGGATCGAGCACGTTGGCGGCGCGCATAACGCCGATGAACTTGTCGGAGAACTCCGTCGCGACCTCGGCGGCCGTACGGCCCTGCTCGTTGGCGCGCTTGATGATCTTGTCATCGACATCGGTGAGGTTCTGGGCAAACGTGACCTCGTAGCCGCTCGCGATGAGCCAGCGACGAATCACGTCAAAGCTGATGAACGTGCGGGCATTGCCGATGTGGATGTTGTCGTAGACCGTGGGGCCGCACACGTACATGCGGACCTTGCCGGACTCGATGGGCTGGAACTCTTCCTTTTTATGGGTAGCGCTGTTGTAGATACGCATTCGTTACTCCTTAACGGTTTTCTGTAGCAGGCAGACGGCCCAGGCGCCGATTCCCTCGCCCTGGCCTTCCCAACCGAGCTTTTCGGTCGTAGTGGCGGCGACGCCCACGTTTTCGACATCGACGCCCAAGGCATGGGCGAGGTTGGCGCGCATGGCATCGCGGTGCGGGGTGATCTTAGGCTGCTGGCAGGCAATGGTGCAATCGGCATCGACAAACTCAAAGCCCAACTCGCGCGCATAGTCCATCACGCGAGCGAGCAGCACCATCGAGTCGGCACCCTCATAGGCGGGGTCGGTATCGGGGAATAGCTTGCCGATGTCTCCCCCGCGGCAGGCGCCCAGAATGGCGTCGGCCAAGGCGTGCGCGAGCACATCGGCATCCGAGTGGCCCAGCAGGCCGCGCTCGTAGGGAATGTCGACACCGCCGATGATACATCGACGCCCCTCCACCAGACGGTGAACGTCGTAGCCATGGCCAATGCGCAGGTTACTGAACATGGGGAAGGTCCTCTCCCTCGGCCATGCGGCCAAGCAGAATCGCGGTTACGGGACGCAGGTCCTCGGGCACCGTCACCTTAAGGTTATCGCGCGGGCTCTGGACACAGCGGACGCGCCCGCCCATGCGCTCGACCAGCGACGAATCATCGGTGCCGATAAAGCCCTCGGCAATGGCTGCAGCGTGGGCGCGCTTCATAGCATCGACGCTAAAGACCTGCGGCGTCTGCGCAGCCCAGTAGAGCTCACGCGGCGGCGTCTCGACGATGTTGTCGCCATCGACGATCTTGAGCGTGTCGATCGCGGGCTGACCGCACACGACACCGTCGAGGGCGCGGTCGCCCACAAGCACGTCGATCGCGTGGTCGATGGCCTCGGTCGTAATGAGCGGACGAGCACCATCGTGAATGGCGACGTATTCAAAGCCCGCCGGCACCGCGTGCACGCCGGCGCGGGTGGAATCCTGGCGGGTCGCGCCGGCATCGGCAAAGCTGATGGGCGTGTCATAGTCAAACGGGTCGATGGCCAGGCGGCGCATCTCGGCACGACGCTCGGCAGGGCAAACCACGACGATGTGGCCGACCTTATCGCTCCGATCGAACGCGCGGATGGACCAGCTCATGAGCGGACGGCCCGCCACGTTAACGAGCTGCTTGCCACCGGGGTTACCAAAGCGCTGGCCGCTGCCACCGGCAACGACCACGGCGCATACGGGCGCCATTATGCGTTCCCCTGTTTGGTGCCCTTCATGCGGTACAGGGAGTCCGCAAGAATGGCAGGGTTGTTAACGCCAAAGTCGCCCAGGCGCTCCGGATCCTCGCTGATGTCGTCCATGAGCTCCTGCAGTGAGCCGTACTCGTCGACGATCTTCTCGGCCACGCCGTCGCGCACGACGGACACACGCGAAAGCGTGCGCAGGCCCAGCGGCGTCATGACGGAGTCCTCGTCCAAGTCGTCATAGCCCAGAACTGCCGCCACGTGCTGCGGGTCGGACAGGTCCTTAGGCGTCATACGGGCAAGCTCGGCGCGGATCTTCTCGGCGTTGGCCTCAGAGGAATCGCTTGCGTAGTCGCGGATCATCAGGTCGTATTCGGTATCCATGCTGGAGCCCGCGAGCTGCTCGAGCTGCATCTGCACGAGCTTGCCCTGGTTACCCAGCTTGACGATGCAATCCTTAAGCTCGGTCTTTGCCTGCTGCATGATCTCGAAACTCGAGAAGATGCCGGTGATGTCGGCGAGCGTGACGTAGTCGTCGAGCTCGAGGGCCGTCAGGCGCAGCAGGGAGCGATCGAGCGACTGACGGGTAGTCTGGAGCGTGGCGACGAGCTGGTTGACCGAGCTCATGATGGTAGTGACGGGCTGGATCTCGTAACTCTTGCCGTGGACGTACACGTTGACGACGGCGCGACGGGCCGAGACCGAGATCACGATGGCGTCGGTGAGCACCGACATGCGAGCGGCGGTGCGGTGACGCATGCCCGTCTCGCTCGTGGCGAGCGAGGGATCGGGATTGAGGTGGAAGTTGGCGCGCAGGATCTGGGTGAGGTCGCCGTCGATGACGATGGCACCGTCCATCTTGGAGAGCTCGAACAAACGGTTCGAGGTGAACGAAATGTTGAGCGGGAAGCCGTCGTTACCGGCAGCGAGCACGTTTTCGGTGTCGCCGACGCAGATAAGGGCGCCCAGGTGACCGGCGATGATCATGTCGAGGGCGGTGCGGATCGGCTGACCAGGTGCCGTCAGGCGGATGGCCTGTTCCATACGCTTTTGCAGCTCGTTCTTATCCAAGGCATCGCTCCCATCGTATACGCTCCATAAACGTCAATAAGTTTCTCACGGTTTGCCCCTGTGACGCCCGCAAAATCCGATGCTTACAGAATGAGCGAACACAGCTGAGAGCCCCAATCCAAATGAGCTGCTTATGTGGTAGCATCGGGATTCGCATAAATGAGGGAGTAGTCGCGTGATCGGGTTCGCCTCCGGTGGCGCGGCAAGTCAACACACTGGCCGATGCGGCCTGGCTTGCCTTAATGAACGAGACTCGTGGCTGTGCGCGCAACGCGTACGCCACGGGTCTTTTTTTGCTCCCCCGGCAGAAGTACACGCGGGTTCGCCCGCAGAGAGGGAGCCAGACTATGGGACTCGCAGAGCTCGCGTTGCTCGCCGTTGGCCTTTCGATGGACGCCTTTGCCGTTTCCATCTGCAAGGGCCTTGGCATGAAGAAGATCAACCTTAAGGCCGCCGTAGTGCTCGGCCTGTTCTTTGGCGGCTTTCAGGCCGGCATGCCCGTAATCGGATGGGCGCTCGGCAGTCAATTCATGGGCATCATCGGACCCATCGACCACTGGATCGCCTTTATCCTTTTGGCCTTCATCGGCGGCAAAATGCTGTGGGAGGCCTTTACCGAGGACGAGGATGAAGGCGACGGCAAGGATGCCGAAAAGATTGACCTGGGCGAGTACCTGATCCTCGCCATCGCCACCTCAATCGACGCCCTGGCCGTGGGCATCTCATTTGCGGCGCTCTCGGTTGACATCGTTCCCGCTGTATCGCTTATCGGCATCACAACGTTTATCTTCTCCGTCGCCGGCGTAGCGATCGGCCACACCTTTGGCGCGCGCTACGAAAAACCCGCCACCATCGTGGGCGGCGTCGTGCTCACCCTCATCGGGCTTAAGATCTTGCTTGAGCACCTCGGGATCCTCGCGATATAAAAAACGCCTCTCATAAGCCAACGTCAATGTAGGAGTCTCATGCAGAGTTTTGCATAATGCCTATTCGTGCAGACTTTTGCATGTCATACTGATATGCAAAAGTCTGCACGTTAGGAGATCGCCGTGGATACCCTTCCCATCACCACACCGCGCCAAGCTGGCATCTACGTGCGCCAGGCACGCGAGACTCAGGGTCTCACCCGTGCCGCCTTCGCCAAAAAGGCCGGTGTTTCGGAGCGTCTGCTCGCATCGCTCGAGCTAGGAGACGCCATCGGCATTCGACTCGACAAGTTGCTGGTGATTTTCGACGCTCTTGGACTGGCGCTCGCAGCACAAGGAGATATAAGCAAAACGAAAAATGAGCACCCAGTCGACGCCCCGCATGCTGATCAACCTTGCAGCACCTCCAGACGCCATCACGCCCAACGTCTTCATCATCGCAACCGTCGCAGCACAACCATTCCGGCTCTTGCAGATACCCCCCTTACGTCCGAGCTCTACGACAGGGCCTTCGCCGATTTCGCCATGTCCAATCTCGGAGTCTCGATTGCCGCAAACGCATCTAACCAAACCAAGCCCGAAGGGAAATAGCCAATGGCCAGAACATCACTTCGGACCATTATTTGCGGCGTACCTGCGGGAACGCTCACGCAAGATGAGAACGGTCTTATCAGCTTTACCTACGATCATGACTATGACGGGCCAGCCCTATCGACCAACATACCCGTATCAAATCGCACATACGGCCAACAGGTCATGAATCCGTACTTGTTTGGCCTTCTACCCGACAGCGAGGACCAACGAAAAGCGATTGCCGCCGAATTCAACGTTAGGCCCAACAATCCCGTTGCGTTGCTCAGCCATATCGGACTCGACTGTCCGGGCGGAGTGCAGTTTTGTGCCGAAGAAGATGCCGACGCCGTCCTGCATCGCGCTGGCGACTACCGCCCTATAGACGACCACGAAATTGCTCTCCGTCTCAAGTCGATCAGAGATGACCGCGATGCATCGTGGATGGGTCTAGATGAAAGTTGGTCACTTGGAGGCAACCAGGGCAAGTTCGCGCTCGCGTTCATAAACGGCCGCTGGTGCGAATGCATGGGCTCCTCGCCCACGACGCATATTTTCAAAAATGGCGTTATCGGATTTAAACTCGAGGCTCTCAATGAGTTTGTCTGCATGAAAAGCGCCCAGCGCGCCGGTATCGCAACGGCAAACGTCGAATATCGTATGTTTGAGGACGAACCTGCCCTCATTGTTGAGCGCTATGACCGCGTGAAAGTCGAAGACGGAACGATCAGGCGCCTACATCAAGAAGACCTCTGTCAGGCACTTGGGGTGATGCCCGCCCAAAAGTACACAGCAGACGGCGGCCCGACCACCCGCGACATTCAAGAGCTCCTCGTAAATACGAGCCACCATCAACTTAACCTGTATCTGTTTACGCAGATACTGTTCTTCAACGCCATTATCGGCGCACCGGATGCGCACGCGAAAAACTATTCCCTACTCCTTGGAAACGACGGCGCAGCCATGATGGCTCGAATGTACGATGTCGCATCGGGGCTGGCATACGAGCGCATGCGCCGCCGGGCGCGTCTTGCCATGAGCGTTGGCGGCGAAAATCGTGTGGGGCGCATCGGTCCAGGCGCTATCCGCCAATACCACGGTATGGGAGATCCCGCGCTGGAGGCGACGCTCACCGATGCCGGGCTATCCGAGAAGTTTTGCTTTGCGACCATGATGAACCTCGCCTACGAGGTGCCCATTTGCATGGAAGAGGTCATGGACGAATACGCCGACCTGCCCGGCATGGCGGACCTGCGCGAGCATATGCTCGGCCCCGTCCGCGAAAACTGCCAGCGCACCCACGACCTCATCAGGGCAGAAATGGACTAGGTGGCCGTAATTTCGCAATTATCAAACAATAGAGGGGGGGGCACCCGTCGCAAACGCTCGAATGCCCCCTCTCGTAATGTCATTTGCAATCCGCTAGCACGTGACTCGGACTGCTACTAGCGCAACCTTTACGCAGCGAGGCGCTTGAGGACGTCGATGAGCAGCTCGTAGAAGCGCTCGGCAGAAGCGAGCTCCATGCTCTCGTCCGGGGTGTGGACATCGGAGAGCGTCGGGCCCACGGCGATGGCGTCCAGGCCGTGCAGGGCCTCGGCAAACAGGCCGCACTCAAGGCCGGCGTGAATGGACTCGATGCGCAGCTCGGAGCCAAAGAGCTTACGATAGCTCTCGACGAAGACGTCGCGGACCGGCGAATGCTCGGCGTAGCTCCAGCCGGGATACTCGAACTCAAACTTGGCGTCGAAGCCCAGGACATCGGCAAGCGTCTGCAGGCGGTCCTTGAACTCGTTCTGCAGCGAGGTGATCGAGGAGCGCGGGGACAGCATGATCTTGACCTCGTCGTCAGAAGTGGCAACCACACCGATGTTGGAGGAAACCTCGACAGAACCGTCGGTGGCGACGTTGCGGCGAATCACGCCGTTAGGGGCAAGACGCAGGGCGCGGATGAGGGCAAGCGCGGACTTCTGGTCCATGGCCTCGACCTCGGCGTCGTCGGCAATCTCGACAGTGCAGGTAAAGCCGGGGTCGAAGACCTCGAGCTCGGCAGTGACGTCGGCGATGATGCCACGGGCGATCTCGGCCGCAGCCTCGGCGGCAGCGTGATCGGCATAGACCAGAACGGCCTTGCACTCACGGTTGATGGCGTTGTCCTTGGTGCCGCCGTTGAAGCTGACGATGGCGGGCTCACCGGCGACCATCAGGCGGTCGATGATGCGGGCCATGATGAGGTTTCCGTTGCCGCGCTCCAGGTTGATATCACTGCCGGAGTGGCCGCCCAACAGACCGGAAATGTCGAGCGTGAGGGTGCTACCGGTCTTGTGCTCGCGCGCGATCGGGCAGGTGTAGGTAACGACGACGCCGCCGGCGCAGCTGACGGTGGCAACGCCCTCCTCCTCGGAGTCGAGGTTGATCATGGTGCGGGCGCTGATCTGGGACTTGTCGAGCGTCTCGGCGCCAACCAGGCCGGTCTCCTCGTCGGTGGTGAACACGCACTCGAGGGCGGGGTGAACAATCGAATCGTCATCGAGAACAGTGAGCATAAGCGCGACGGCGATACCATTGTCGGCGCCCAGAGTGGTGCCGTTAGCGGTGAGGACACCGTCCTTGACGACCAGGTCGATACCGTCGGTCGTAAAGTCGTGCTCAACGGAGCCCAACTTGTCGCACACCATATCGATGTGGCCCTGCAGCATTACGGTCGGGGCATTCTCGGCGCCAGCAGATGCGGGCTTGCGAATGATGACGTTGTAGACCTCGTCCTGATACACATCGAGACCGCGCTCCTTGGCAAACGCGACCAGGAAATCGCTGATGCCCTTCTCGTTGCCAGACCCACGGGGGATCGCGCTGACCTCCTCAAAGAAATGGAACAGCTGGGCGGGCTCGTAGCCGGTAATCTTGTAGTCCATGGTGCCTCCTTGGCGCAACTGGTTAGACAGTAAGACATGCGACTTGTATATTCCCAGACTTTGCGTGCATAAACCAGTCGAAAACGCCGAGCGCCCTCGCATCATCGGCTAACGGTGGACCGTATAGCGTAACGGTCACAGCTACCGCAGCTCTACAAATCGAGGCGCCCTTTTCGGAGCGCCTCGATTGCGCGTATCAAATTGTCGCCACGCCCTACAGCGCGCCGGAACCGGCTTGCATCATGCCGCCGGGGCCCGAGGTCACGCCGC
>CAJJQF010000002.1:0-121302 GCA_905193815.1 uncultured Collinsella sp.
CGTTTCTCGTGCAGTCGGATAGTGCGTGATTTAGGCTTCGTGGCGACGGCGCGGCGTGCGGCCGTTGCTCGAGCGCTGGCTGCGGCCGGGGCGCATGTCGCGCTCACCGCGATCATTGTTGTTGCGGTGAGAATGCTCGCGTCCGTTGTCGGCGGAGCCTTCCGGTGCGTCGGGCTTGTCGAGACGATCGAGCGAGATCTTGCCACGATCGTCAACCTCGATGACGACGACCTTGACCTCGTCGCCCACATTGAGGACGTCCTCGACCTTCTCCACGCGGCCCTTGGCGACGCGGGAGATGTGCAGCAGGCCGTCCTTACCGGGCAGCAGGTTGACGAAGGCGCCGAAGGGCTGGATGGAGACCACGCGACCGGTGTACTCCTCGCCCGGCTCGGGAACCTTGATGATGAGCTTGATGCGCTCGACAGCCTGGTCGACAGACTCGCCGGTGCCGCCGACAAAGACGGTGCCGTCCTCCTGGATGTCGACCGAGGCGCCGGTCTCGTCCTGGATACCGCGGATGACCTTACCGCCGGAACCGATGACGTCGCGGATCTTGTCGGTCGGGACCTGGATGGACACGATGCGCGGAGCGGTGCTGCGCGTGGTGTGGCGCGGCTCGGGGATCACATCGAGCATCTTCTGCAGGATGAAGGCGCGACCCTCCTTGGCCTGCTGCAGGGCGCGGGCCAGAATGTCGAAGGTGAGGCCGGTGGCCTTGTTGTCCATCTGCAGGGCGGTGATGCCCTCGGTGGTGCCGGTGACCTTAAAGTCCATGTCGCCCAGGAAGTCCTCGAGACCCTGGATGTCGGACAGGACCACGGTCTTGCCCTCCTCCTGGATCAGGCCCATGGCGATACCGGAGACCGGGCGCTTAATGGGCACGCCGCCGTCCATAAGGGCGAGCGTAGAACCGCAGGTCGAAGCCATCGAAGAGGAGCCGTTAGACTCCATGACCTCGGAGACGACGCGGATGGCGTAGGGGAACTCGTTCTCGTCGGGGAGCACCGGAAGCAGAGCGCGCTCGGCCAGGTTGCCGTGACCGATCTCGCGGCGCTTGGGGCTGCCCATGCGGCCGGTCTCGCCGGTGCAGAACGGCGGGAAGTTGTAGTGGTGCATGTAGCGCTTGCCCTCGGTGGGCTCGATGGTGTCCAGACGCTGGCCCTCGTTGAGCATGCCGAGCGACAGGACGGAGAGCACCTGGGTCTGGCCACGCTGGAACAGGCCGGAACCATGAACGAGCGGCAGGTAGTTGTCCTTCACCATGATGGGACGGATCTCGTCGGCGGCACGGCCGTCGACGCGCTCGCCGGTCTCGACGACCATGGTGCGCATGGCCTTCTTCTCGAGTTTCTTGAGCGCCACGGGGATCTCGCGCTCCCAGGCGGCCTGCTCCTCGTCGGTGAACTCGGCACGGATGGACTCCTTCAGAGCCTCGACCTTGCCGATACGGGAGAGCTTGTCGGCGTCGCGAAGGGCGGCTGCCATCTCGTCGTAGTGGGCGAAGATGCGCTCCTGGACCTCCTCGACGGGCTGGTCGAGCGGGTACTCCTTCTTGACGATGGGGCCGTTGACCTGCTCCCACTCGGCAACGAACTCGTCCTGAGCCTGGCAGAAGGCAGCAAGGGCCTCCTGGCCAAACTTCATGGCGGCGAGCATGTCGTCCTCGGAGATCTCCTCGGCGCCGGCCTCGACCATCGAGATGAAGTCGGCAGAGCCGCCCAGCTCCAGGTCCAGATCGGAGTTCTCGCGCTCCTCGTAGGTGGGGTTGACGATAAACTCGCCGGTCTCCACGTTGCGGCCGATGCGCACGCAGGCAAGCGGGCCCTCGAAGGGCACGCCGCCAAGCGTCATGGCCAGGGAAGCACCCATAACGTTGATGACGTCGAAGGGGTTGACCTGGTCGGCGACGAGCGAGGTGGCGACGATGTGCACCTCGTTGCGGAAGCCGTCCGGGAAGCTCGGGCGAATCGGACGGTCGATCATGCGCGCGGTGAGCGTGGCCTTCTCGCTGGGACGGCCCTCACGCTTGAGGTAGCCACCCGGGATGCGGCCGGCTGCGTACATCTTCTCGTTGAAGTCGACGGTCAGCGGGAAGAAGTCGTAGTTCTTGCGCTCCTTGGAGACGACCACGGTGTCGAGCATCGTGGTGTCGCCCTGCTTGACCAGGCAGGCGCCGGTGGCCTGCTTGGCAAGCTCGCCCGACTCAAAGGTGTAGGTCTTGCCGTACAGCTCAAAGGTCTTGGATACGAGTGTCATTGTTCTCCTTTACCCCACAGGCCCCTTGCCTGCGGGCTTCTCATGTGACGCGGGCCCCCTGCCCCCGCCACGCTTCAGAGCGTGATTGTTCACGCCCTTACACAAAAAGAGCGCCCCGCTGCGCAGGACGCTCTTAGCATGTACAAATCCTACTGGATGTTGTCGCGGATGCCCAGAGCCTTGATGAGCTCACGGTACTCGACGATGTCGTTCTTCTTGATGTAGGAGAGAAGACGACGACGACGACCGACGAGCATGAGCAGGCCACGACGGGTGTGGAAGTCCTTCTGGTGGGACTTCATGTGCTCGGTCAGCTCCTTGATGCGCTCGGACAGGATGGCGACCTGAACCTTGGGGTTGCCGGTGTCGACCGGGGTGTTACCGAACTGGGCAGTCAGCTCCGCCTTGCGCTCTTTGGAAACAGTCATTGTTTCACCTTTCGTTTCTTGTCGCCCGCAGGCGACGCTATTCGCCTCGGACTGGGAAGCCGCCGGTGGAGCGAACAACCAAGATCGAGGTACCAACAGGTCGGTATGTTACCACAAGCAGCCCGCGCCTGCGCATCATCACCGACCCAACATGAATTCCATCGCGCGGAGGCGCTGATCGGTATGTGTTGCCGCCCAGACATGCGAAAGCCCGAGCAAAAACGCCGCAGTATGCGGGTCGATCTTTTGATCCATAAGCTCGTCGAAGGTCATGCCCATAAGGGCTCGTAACCAGGCGACCTCACCGGTCGACACAAGCTCGGCACCCGGAACGCTCGACGCGCACGACCCGCATAGCAAGCCACCCGCCTGAGACGAAAAATACGACAGCATAGGGTCGCCGCACGAAACACAGGCAGAAAAATCGGGTCGATACCCGATATGCGACAGCAGTTTAAAGACAAAGGCGGCTACCAGGAGGTCCATGTGCGCCGTATCGAGGCCGCCGCCCACAAGTTCTAAGGCGCGCGAGGAAATGGCAAAGGTAAATGGATCCTCGGCATCCTCAAACGAACATACACGCGCGACCTCGGCAATCGCGCTCGCCGCACAGGTCGCCTCGTAATCGGGGGCGGCGCCAAGGGGAGCCTCCAACAACTCGGCCTGCGACACGATGTCAAGCGAGCGTCCGTGCGCGAGCAGCATATCAACCGTGCAGAACAGCTCGCAGCGCGCCGCCAAGCGACCGCCAGGCTTGCGCGCGCCCTTTGCCACGGCACGCACCTGGCGGCCTAGCTCGTCAAGCATCGTCAAGATCAAATCGGTTTCCTTGAGCTTGGTCTTGTCGAGGACGAGCACTTTCGTGCGATATGTGCGAGAACCTGCCATATGCGTTCGAAAGGTTAGTCTTCGGCGTTATACCCAAAGCGGCGGATTTGGGCCTCATCGTCGCGCCAGCCGGCCTTGACCTTCACGTCCAGCTCCAAAAAGACCTGCGTGCCAAAGATACGCTCAAGATCGCGACGGGCGTCGATACCGATATGTTTGATCATCTCGCCGCCCTTGCCGATGATGATGCCCTTTTGGCCCTCGCGCTCGACGTAAATGGTGGCATGCACGCGCAGCACCTTCTTGGTCTGCTCGAGCGCATCGCAGATCACGCCCACGGAGTGCGGGATCTCGTCACGGGTGCGGCGCAAGACTTTCTCGCGCACAAACTCGGCGACAAGCGTCTCGTCGGAAGCATCGGTACCCATATCTTCGGGGAACCAACGCGGACCCTCGGGCAAAAACTGCGCAACGGTCTCAATGAAGGCGTCGACGTTGAAGTTCTTCACCGACGAGGTCACGATCTCGTCGTCGTATTCCATAAGCTCATGCGCTGCCTTGAGCTGCTCCATGACCTGTGCGGGGTCGGCCTCGTCGGCCTTGGTGAGCACCAGGACCTTCTTGCAGCGGGTGCCTCTGACGCGCTCGGCAACCCAGGCGTCTCCCCTGCCGATGGGCTTGGTGGCATCAATCAAAAACGCGACGACGTCAACGTCATTGAGCTCGAACAGGGCGCTTTTGTTGAGCTCGGAGCCCAGACCGTCCTTGGGCTTATGGATACCCGGGGTATCGACAAAGACCAGCTGGTAGCCGGGACGGTTAACCACGGCGCGCATGCGGCGGCGAGTCGTCTGGGCCACCGGCGAGGTGATGGCGACCTTTTTGCCATAGCAGGCGTTGAGCAGCGTGGACTTACCGGCGTTGGGACGACCGACCAGGGCCACAAAGCCGCTGCGGAAACCGGGCTCCACATCGCCAAAGCCCAGAGACGTCTCGTCCTCGTCACATAGGGCGTCAAGCTCCTCGTCGCTCATGCCCTCAAACGGGTCGAATTCTTCTACCTCGTCAAGCGAATCGGCATCCACGACCTCATCCAGAACCTCGTCGTCCAGAACCTCATCGGTAGGCTGCATATTGTCGGACATGGGAATCCCTTTCTAAATAAAGCCAAGCGCGTGAGCAAAGACCAGCAGGCTCACGATTGCGGCGGTGATGGAAAGAACGTACACGGAAGCGGCGGCGATATCCTTGGCGCGCTTCGCCAGCGGATGAAGTTCCTGAGTCGCCAGGTCGACGATCGCCTCCATGGCGGTATTGCACAGCTCGCCGTGAATCACCAGGCCACAGCAGATGATAACCGTGGCCCACTCGGCAATGTCGAGGCCGACGATGCAGCCGGCAATGACGGTACACACGCCCGCCGCGAGCATGACCTTGATATTACGTTCGGTTTTAACGGCGGTGACAAAGCCCTCCATGGCGTAGGAGAACGACTTTAAAAAAGACGGATGGTCCTTGTTCGATCCGGGAATCATAGACGGCTCCTAGTCGTGGGCATGGTTGGTGATGGGACCGACATGGACCAACTTGGGGTCCTCGCCGCGCTCGAGCGCCAGATCGCGCAGGATGGCATCCTCGCGGGCCTCCATGACCTCGGCCTCGTCGTCCTCGATGTGGTCATAGCCCAGCAGGTGCAGCATACCGTGCACAAGCATTAGCCGGCACTCGTCGGCGGGACTGTTACCAAAACCGGGAGCCTGGCGAGCAATAACCTGCGGCGCCAAGATAATATCGCCGAGCTCAATCGTCTCGTCAGCGGGAATGTCCTCATCAAAGGCAGAGTCGCACTCAAACGAGAGCACATCGGTGGTACGGTCGATACCGCGCCACTCGTGGTTGAGCTCGTGCATCTCGTCCTCGTCGACATACGAAAGGGAAATCTCGACTTCACGCTCAGCGCCCTCGGCGGCAAGCACAACCTCGCAGATGTGCTCCACCTCATGCGCGTCGAGCAGCGTATCGAGCTCGGCATCGTTGCTGATCAATACACTCAACGGGACTCCTTTCGGTCACGTACGCGCTTCTCGCGCACATCATCATAAGTATCGTATGCCTCGACGATACGTCCCACCAAGGCATGGCGCACCACGTCGGCACGCTCGAGGTGCGAAAATGCGACATCATCGACACGGCCCAAAATCTTCTCGACATCCGCCAAGCCACCACGACGACCCACCAGGTCACGCTGGCTCAGGTCGCCGGTAATCACGAACTTGGAGTTGAAGCCCAGGCGCGTCAGGAACATCTTCATCTGCTCGGGCGTGGTATTTTGCGCCTCGTCGAGCACCACGAAGGCATCACTCAGCGTGCGGCCGCGCATGTAGGCAAGCGGGGCAATCTCGATCACACCACGCTCCATGAGCTCGTCGGTACGCTCACGATCCATCATGTCAAACAGGGCATCGTAGAGCGGACGCATGTAAGGGTCGATTTTTTCCTCGAGGGTGCCGGGCAAAAAGCCCAAATTCTCCCCCGCCTCGACAACGGGCCGCGTAAGGACCAGGCGACCCACCTCGTGGCGCTTGAGCGCGGCGACGGCGAGCGCCATGGCTAGATAGGTCTTACCGGTACCGGCGGGGCCCAGGCCAAACGTGATGGTATGCGAGCGGATGGCATCAACATAGCGCTTTTGGCCGAGCGTCTTGGGACGAATGACGCGGCCGCGATACGACAGCAGCACGTCATCGCGCAGCGACGAGACGTCGTGCTCGCCATCGCGCAGGACAGCCAAGCAACGCGAGACGTCGTCGGCAGACAGCGTGCGACCGGCAGCCGCCTCGCGAAAAGCGTGTTCGAAAAAACGCGCCACGAGTTCGACCTCGTCCGGGTCGCCGCTCACGGCAATCTGGTCACCGCGCGCAACCACATGGGCGCGAACCAAGTCTTCAACCGCGCGAAGGACAGCGTCGCCGGCGCCCAAGACGCGCGAAGGGTCAATCCCCTCGGGAACGGTAAGTCTAATCTTCGAGGCTTCCATGGACCTCCCTGCGAGCATGGACTAAGCCGGAATCATCGACTCCGATGATAGCAACATCGAGCAGGCACGGGGCCTTGAGCCCGCAGACATCGTCAAGACGGGCATGATGGAAGGAGCCGAGCGTCAGGTTGTCGCCATACTCGAGCACCGCACGCTCGACCGTGCCCACGCGGCGGCGGGCATCGGCAATCGCAAGCTCCTGAGCGGCGGCACGCATGCGGCGGCTGCGTTCGGCCATAATCTCGGGCGGTACCTGATCGGGCATATCGGCCGCAAGCGTGCCCGGACGCTTGCTATAGCGGAAGACATGCATGCGCGAAAAGCCCACGCGACGGCACAACGCCAGCGACTCCTCGAACTCCTCGTCCGTCTCGCCGGGAAAGCCGACGATGACGTCGCAAGAAAGTGACGCCTGGGGCAGATTGGTACGAATCATGCGTACCGTGTCCTCAAAGGCCTCCGCGCTATAGGGACGACCCATGCGATGCAGGGTTGCCGTACAGCCGGACTGCACGGGAAGATGCAAGAACGGCGCGATTCGCTGCGGATAGCGCGCCATCACCTTGAGCAGGCGCTCGGAAATGTCCATGGGCTCCACTGAAGAAATGCGCACGTGGGCAATCGTAGTGCGCTCCATAATGGCCTCGAGCAGCTCATCGATCTCCACGTGTTCGTCAGTCGCGCTCTTGCCGTCATAGGCGCCCAGGTTCACGCCAGTCAGCACCACCTCGGGCACACCGGCCTCCTGGGCCTCGCGCACCTGCTCGAGCACGGACTCGACAGGCACGGAGCGCTCGGGGCCGCGTGCCTTCCACACAATACAATACGTGCAGCGGTGATTGCAGCCGTCTTGGATCTTCACGCCCAGACGCGAGCGCCCCAGAGCATCGACCACATCGCTGTCGCTGCAGGCAGCCACACTATCGGATTCGACACCCAGTACCTCGCAGACACGCTCGGCGACGTCGATTTTCGACGGCTCGGCAATCACACGGTCCGAAAGCTCTAATAGCTCTTCGGGATGCAGGTTGACGACGCAGCCGGTCACGACCACGTAGGGCTCGCCTGGATATGACAGCGCATGACGGACGGCCTTGCGGGTCTTGGCCTCGGCCTCGCCCGTCACGGCGCAGGTATTGATTACGATCAGGTCGGCATCCTGGGGCTCCACCATCGCAAAGCCCTGGTGCATAAGATCGGCAGTGATACGGTCGGACTCAACCCGGTTGACGCGACAGCCAAGGTTGACGACGGAAATATGGGGTGCGAGCAAGCGGGCTCCTTAATCGAGGATATCGTCGAGGGCGCTCTTGATACGATCGGTTACCGACTTCTTGCCGGAAGCGACGTCATCGCCCATCTCGTCGGCAAAAGCGCGGAGCAGCTCGCGCTGCTTGTTGGAAAGGTTCGTGGGAACGACCACGCGCAGCTGCACGACCAGTCGACCGCGTGAGCCGCCACCGCCGATGCGCGGCATGCCGAAATTGTTGACGCTGACGGTGTCGCCATACTGCGTGCCAGCGGGGACGCACACCTTGACGACCTCGTCGGGCATAATGCCCTCGACCTCGATCTCGCAGCCGAGCGCGGCCTGCGCAATGGAGATATCGCTCACCAGGTACAGATCGTCGCCATTGCGCTTAAAGCGCTCGTGGTCGGCGACACGCACGTTGACGATCAGGTCGCCCGAGGGCTCACCGCGAAGGCCGGCCTCGCCAAAGCCGCTCACGCGCAGTTGGCGACCGGTCGAGACGCCGGCGGGAATATCGATATCGATCTTTTCGTGCGAAGGCGTGCGGCCCTGGCCGTCACAGGTCTCGCAGGGATGATCGATGACTGTGCCCTCGCCGTGGCAGTCGGGGCAAGGCGAAGAGGACTGGACCTGGCCCAAAAAAGAGCGCTGGACCGTGGTGACATAGCCCGTGCCGTGGCAGCGGCTGCACTGCTTTTCGGTCGCACCGTCAGCCTTGCCCGTACCGTTGCAATCCTCGCAGGGAGCAAGGCGGTCATAGCTGATCGTCTTTTTACAGCCAAGCGCAGCTTCCTCGAGCGTCACCGAAAGCGAGATGGCCATATCGCGACCGCGACGGCGCTCGCGCCGGCTGCGGGCACCACCGCCGGCGCCGCCGCCAAAGAATGACGAGAACAGGTCATCCATGCCCATACCGCCAAAGATATCGTTGATATCGACATAGCCGGAGCCACCAGGGCCATCGGCGGTACCAAAGCGATCGTAATTGGCACGCTTCTGCTCATCGGAAAGGACAGAATAAGCCTCGTTAAGCTCCTTGAACTTGGCCTCGGCCTCGGGGTCGTCCGAAACATCCGGGTGTACCGTACGGGCTTTCTTTAGAAACGCGCGCTTAATGGTCCGCGCGTCGGCATCCTTATCGACGCCAAGTACCTCGTAGTAATCCCTATTTTCCGACACGACCGAATCCTTCCGACTTTCAATATTGTCACAGTGCGTCCTATACCCATGCAGGGCCGACCGCAAACAGAGGGTTTGATGTTATTGCATCCCGTAGGGCGAAAGCATCGCGCGCTGCGAGCAGCTCGCAAACCACACCGACACAAGCGCGAACATGAAGCCGTTGGCGAAACCGTTGGCGAACTGCATCGCGCCACGCTTCCACCATAGCAGGCTACGGTGAAGTACCCCATCCGAGAGCACCATGAACAGGCCCATGGCAAACGGAATAAAACACATCACGGCAAAGGCCGAGAACACGCCCGAGATGGCCGACAGCACCAAAAACGGCGCGACGATGCCCATCAGGTAAAAGCCGGTACGGGCCTTGCCCTCCAGGCGCTCGGCCTCCACATGGGCGCGACCGACCAGGTCACCACCCGTGGCGCCATTGGTACCGGCATGGCCCATGCCGCTAATGCGAACCTCGTCGCCGTCGTGCGTGCCGGCAGGAAACTCAATCGTTTGCTCGGAGGTCACGCGGGTACGGCCGCTGCCGCCGCAATCGGGGCACGGATCGGCTACGACCTTGCCCGAGCCACCGCACTCGGGGCAAACCGACTGAAACGTGCCGGCGCCAAACAGGAAGGACAGGTCCACATCGATATGGCCGCGCCCGCCGCAGCTTGGGCAGGTATGGGCATGCTCGGAGGAGACAGATCCCGAGCCGCCGCAGTGTCCGCACGTATCGAATCGCGTGTAGCGAACGGTTTTGCGGGCACCGCCCTTGGCCTCCTTGGCATCGAGCTTGATGTCGACGACCACGTTGGCACCGCTTTCGGGATTGTAGGCCGCCCGCCCGCGACGCGGCTGGCCCCAAGCGCCGCCAAAGGGAAAACCGCCCTCAAAGGGATTGCCGTACCCGGCGCCGCCGGCATAGCCGCCACCGTAGGGCGAGGCCGAAGGTGCGCCCGCAAAGGGATTGCCCGAGCGCATGGCATCATAGCGCGCACGCTTCTGCTCGTCCGAAAGCACGGCGTATGCCTCGGAAACCTCTTTGAACTTTTCCTCGGCATCCGGCTCTTTGTTGACGTCCGGATGGAGCTTACGGGCCTTCTGCTGGAAGGCCTTTTGAATATCACGCGAGGTGGCGTCCTTAGAAACACCGAGAATCTCGTAGTAATCTTTTTCGTTCATCGTCGCCATGCGCGGCAACCTCCTGCTCAAAGCAGCGTATATCTTGCGGTAATTCTACCCAAGCAGTCTATGCTAGACCCCAAAACAGCTCGAACAGAACATTTCCATCGAGCCAACCCAGGTGTGTCGGCGCTAAACGGGCGCGGGCGCGACCTGTGATAACGTCTTTCGAGGCGACGCGCCCCGCATATCCCTCGACGCCATCGGGCACCCACGTGGCAAGACCCAATTCGAGTGCGTGATCGCAGGCAGCTGCCAGCTCATCCGTTGGGATGACGCGGGCCGCGCGAACCAACAGGTCGGGCCCAACACCGCGCGTCATGCGACAAGCGAGCATCAGGTCTTCGGCCGCAGCCTCGCGCTGCGACAGATATTCGACCTCGAACGCCGTCGCGTCATCGTCGCGTTGCACCAGACGCACGCGGTGCGCATCGCCTCGAGAAGACACGCCGGGGAACAGCCCGGCCAAGCGGTCGAAATCCCCAGCATCAAGCATACCGGCGGCAGAACGGCCCAGGCCCAGATAACCCTGGCCGGTCCAGTAGGCAATGTTATGGGCGCACTCATGGCCGTCGAGCGCGTAGCTCGCCACCTCATACGGGTGATAGCCAGCCGCCCCCAGGCGCTCGCGCGCCACGTCCATGCAGGCGGCCTGAAAATCCTCATCAGGCTCGAGCGACTCGTCGCGGCACGCCATGAGATAGAAGGGCGTCCCCTCCTCGAGCGTGAGCGGGTAAACCGACACATGATGCGGAGCCGCCGCCAGCACGCCATCGAGCGTGCACCTCCAACTCGATGCGGTCTGCCCGGGAAGTCCGCACATAAGGTCGCACGACACGTCAAGCCCAGCGTCCTTGACCGTCGCAATGGCAGCGAGCGCACGATCGGCATCGTGGATGCGGCCGATGGCGGAAAGTTCGGTGTTATCGAGCGTTTGCACGCCCAGAGAGACGCGTGTGACACCAGCCTTAGCAAGCGCAGCGGCAAGCTCGGCGGTCAGCGACTCGGGATTGGCCTCGCAGGTAAACTCAACGGGGGCGCACCACGCACGAATACGCCGCGCCAGCTCCACCAGGCGCTCCCCCGCCAGCGACGGCGTGCCGCCGCCAACATAGACGGTGCGGATCCGATCGAGGGCCCCGGCATTGCCAAAAGCATCGAGGCGCGCATACAACTGCTCAAAATAGGCATCGAGCGCGGCGCCCAGCTCACACGGAGCGAAACTGCGCGAATCAAAGTCGCAGTAGCGGCACTTTTGGGCACAGAACGGCACGTGCGCATACAGCGCGGTAACGGCCACCCTTAAGCCTCCAGCGGATGAGGTGGCACCGATTCGCCGGCGGCAAGGGCAGCCTCGCAGGCCACCACATCGCGCTCGATCTCATCGACCAGTGCCATGAACTCCTCATACGTGGAGCAGCGCACCACCTGGGCACGCCAAGCGGCGGCATGGGGCATGCCTTTTAAGTACCAGCTTGCGTACGTGCGGGCGCGCGACATGAGCGGCAGGAGCTCATGCGTCAGCGTTAGGTGCTCACGCAGGGCGTCCAGGCGCTCGACGGAGCTGCGCGGCGGCACCGGTATGCCATCGAGCGCAAGGGCGCGAGCATCGCCAAAGACCCAGGGATTACCGTAGATACCGCGCGCGATAAACACCGCGCTGGCACCCGAGTTACGCAGGTGCTCCGCGGCATCCTCGGCGCAGAACACGTCACCCGAACCGATCACGGGAATCTCGACGGCATCTGCGACCTCATCGACGACTGACCAATCGGCCTGGCCCGTGTAGAGCTGCGTGGCGCAACGACCATGCACGGCGACTGCGGCAGCCCCTGCACCCTCAAGCATCTGGGCAAATGTCGCGGCATTGCGGTCCTCGGCATAAAAGCCCTTGCGAATCTTGACGGTCACGGGCACGTGCGCCGCACCCACCGTGGCCTCGACGATCTTCTCCGCCAGCTCGGGCGTTCGCATAAGCGCCGAGCCCTCGCCCTTGGTAACGACCTTGCGGGCGGGGCATGCCATATTGATATCGATGAGCGACAGGCGATTGCCAACGCGTTCCTCGACGGCGGCGACGGCGCTCGCAAACTGATCGGGCTTGGATCCAAAGAGCTGCACACAAATCTGCTGCTCCTCGTCGGCCGGTAGCACCAGGCGCCAGGTCTTGTTGCTGGCATAGGCAAGGCCCGCCACGCTCACCATCTCGCTGTAGGCAAGGTTGGCACCGCGGCGGCGGCACATGATGCGGTAGGCAGGGTCGGTCACGCCCGCCATGGGAGCCATAAGGAACGGCTGCTCGGCATAAGCGCCCAGCAGCCACTGACTATATTCGGAGAGCGTCATAGACCTACTCGTCCACCTTGAGAATCGCCATAAACGCCTCCTGCGGGACCTCGACCGAGCCAATGGCCTTCATGCGCTTCTTGCCCTCTTTCTGCTTCTCGAGCAGTTTGCGCTTACGCGAAATATCACCGCCGTAGCACTTGGCAAGCACGTCCTTGCGACGCGCCTTGACGGTGGAGCGGGCAATGATCTTATTGCCGATAGCACCCTGGATGGGCACCTCGAACAGCTGGCGCGGAATAATCTCCTTGAGCTTGTCGCACAGGCCGCGGGCAAGACCGTAAGCCTTATCCTTGTGGACGATAAACGACAGCGCGTCCACCTCGTCGCCCGAAAGCAGGATATCGAGCTTCACGAGCTCGGATGGACGGTACTCGTTGAACTCGTAGTCGAGCGAGGCATAGCCCTTGGTGCGGCTCTTGAGCTGATCAAAGAAGTCCAAGATGAGTTCGGCGAGCGGCATATCAAAGCGCATCTCGACCGATTTGCTCGTGAGATGGATCATGTCGGTCGTCACGCCGCGGTGCTCGATGGCGAGCTGCATGACGGCACCCGTATACTCGGGAGGACAGATGATCTTGGCCTTGAGGTACGGCTCCTCAATGCGCTCGATACGCGTGGCCTCGGGCAGGTCCTGCGGGCTGCGGACATCGATCATCTCGCCATCGGTCTTGTACACGTGATAGTCGACCGAAGGACTCGTGGCAATGAGGTCCAGGTTGAACTCACGCTCGAGACGCTCCTTGACGACCTCCATGTGCAGCAGGCCCAAGAAGCCCACGCGGAAGCCAAAGCCGAGCGCCACGGACGTCTCGGGCTCCCACACCAACGACGGGTCGTTAACGTGGAGCTTATCGAGTGCGTCGCGCAGGTTCTCGTAATCCTTGTTATCAATGGGGAACAGGCCCGTGTAGACCATGGGCTTGGCCTCGCGGTAGCCCGGAAGCGGCTCGGGGCAGGGGTTCGACGCCCAGGTAAGGGTGTCGCCCACGCGAACGGCCTCGGGGTCCTTCAGGCCCGTGACCACGTAGCCGACCTCGCCAACCGTCAGCGCATCAACCGGGGTCTCGGCAGGACGCTTGACGCCCACGCCGTCGACCAAAAAGTCGCCCTCGGCTTGCATCATACGCAGCGTATCGCCCTTTTTGATGGAACCATCGAAGACGCGCACCGTAGCCACCACACCGCGATACTCGTCAAAGTACGAATCCAGAATGAGCGCTTTGAGCGGAGCGCTTGCATCGCCCTTAGGCGGAGAGATCAAAAAGACGATGGACTCAAGCAGATCGTGAATGCCCTCGCCGGTCTTGCCCGATACGCACACGGCATCGTCGGCAGGAATCGCCAGGTCGTCCTCGATCTCGGTCTTGACCTCGTCGGGATGGGCCGAGGGCAGGTCGATCTTGTTGATGGCCGGCACAATGTCCAGATTGGCGTTCATGGCGAGCGTCGCGTTAGAGACGGTCTGCGCCTCGACGCCCTGCGTGGCGTCGACAACGAGCACCGCGCCCTCACAGGCTGCCAGCGAGCGCGAGACCTCATAGGTAAAGTCCACGTGGCCCGGCGTATCGATCAAATTGAACTGATACGTCTCGCCATCGTCGGCGTCATAAGACACGCGAACGGCATTGGACTTGATCGTGATGCCGCGCTCGCGCTCGATATCCATGGTGTCGAGCAGCTGCGACTCCATGTCGCGCTCGTCGACGGTATGGGTGAGCTCGAGAATGCGGTCACTGATCGTGGACTTGCCATGGTCGATGTGCGCAACAATCGAGAAGTTGCGGATGTGGGAAATGTCAATTGAAGTATTCATGCGGACTATCTTACCCGAGCGGTACAAAAAATGGAGCCTGTTCCATAAAACAGGCTCCATTTATGCGCGTAATCTGTGTGGTGTGAAATTTACAACTTAAGCGTTGATGCTGTTCACGAGCTTGGCAAGACCGGACTTGCGGTTGGAAGCCTGGTTCTTGTGGATAACATGCTTGGCGGCAGCCATGTCGAGACGCTTGGTGACGGTCTTGAGGGCAGCCTGGGCTTTCTCGGCGTCGCCCTCGGCGACGGCGGACTGGACGTGCTTGGTCAGCGTCTTGAGCTCGGACTTGACAGCCTTGTTACGCATGCGAGCTGCCTCATTGGTGCGGATACGCTTCTTCTGAGACTTGATGTTTGCCACTTCTGGAGTTCCTTTCGAGTTCCTTGCAAAAAATGTATGACACCTCTGAGACACGGTGAGGTCATGCAAGCGCCTACTATAGCACGCTCCCCCTCAAAGGGATAGAACGAATTTGTCAAATAGGCAGGTATCATCACGATTTTCTCAAGATGTTCGTAATCCAGAGCAAAAGCGCGGTCTCAGAATCGGCCGAACCCTTGAGCGCGAGCTCCACATCAACGGCACCCTCGAGCGCTGCGACGAGCTCTGCCATCGAAAAGCGACGTGCCCAGGTCAGGTGATTCTTGACCTGCCAGGACTGGAGCTTGAGCGTTGCGGCCAGCTCACGACCCTGTCCGCGCGCATCGAGCGCCTTGGCAACGATAAGCTCGCGAATGCGGCCGCACAACAATGTGTAAGTCCACACGTAGCTCTTGGCGGGCAGTAGATTGAAGAGCTCGAGCGAGCGGCGCATGTCACGGGCCGAGACTGCATTGAGAAAGTCCCAGGGTTGAACCTCGGCCGTACGTACAATCCAGCGCTCCACATCGGCAAGCTCAATCTGGGGCGCCTCGACCATCTGGACAAGCTTAGCCAAGTCGTTATCGAGCATGCGGGTGTTCTCGCCCGAGCGAGAAACGAGCTCCTCGGCGGCCGCCGTCGAGATCGACTTGCCGTGCTGCGTCGCCATCTGTTGCACGCGGCGCGGTAACTCCCAGCGCTTGGTGCCGGAGCAATCGATCACGGCCTTCTTGTCGATCTTGGCGATCGCCTTATACAGGCGCGTGTTCTTGGCAAGCGAGTCGGCGATGATGAGGCAGACCGTCGTGGGGCTGGGACTCGCCAGATAGTCGACAAGCGGCTCCGAGACCGCCTTAGCGAGCTTTGAGCAGCCATCAAGGATTACCAAGCGAAACTCGCTGCCCATCGGAAAGGTGTTAAGCGATCCGATAATGGACTCGATATCGGGGTCCTTGGTCATGTCGCGCTCGTCGAGGTTGAACTCGACCATTCCCGACTTTTCCAGACGCGCCTTCATACGCGAGACGGCGTGATCGCGCTTGACGCCGTCGGTACCGACGATCAGATATGCCGGCAGCAGACCGGTTTCGGACATTACGCTCCCCTCCCGCAGGCCTTCGTATTCGTTCCGTGCCATTCTAGCCCAGGGGCCCACCACACGCCATCGACGTCGTCACGGTCGCTGGCATCGCATCGCAAAGCCATTCGCAGTCGGCATGACGGTAATGTCGCCGTGTTCGATAGTGCACGCGAACACGCCGCCCGCATCCTTAACGGCATCGATGCAGGCATCGGACGGATGGCCGTATCGATTCCCCTCGCCCGCGCTCGCGAGGGAAAGCTCGGGCTTCAAGACGTCCAGCAACTCACCATCGACTGAAACCTTAGAGCCGTGATGCCCAAGTTTAAGGACATCGATATCCCCCACCTCCTGCACGAATTCCCGTTCTTGGTCGAGCTCGGCATCGCCGGTGAGGAGCATACGCAGGCCCTTGCCTTCCTGAACATAAGAGAGCAGCAGGACAAGCGAGTCATCATTTCCCTCGCCATCCACGGACTCGAATGGCCACATCACGCGGGCGCAAAATGAGCCGATGTCGACCGTATCCCCAAGGCGCACCTGCCGATACTCAACGCCAGGTCGGTTCAATACCTCGGCAGGAGCATCCTCCAGCGCATCCGCCGCCACGGCAATCGTTCCGACCGAAAACTGTTCGAGCACGGCAGGTAGACCACCCCAGTGATCCTCATCCCAATGCGTCACAAAGACGGCATCGATATGGTGCGCGTTATTGCGAACCAACGCCGCTACCACGCGCTCATCGAGCCCGCAGTCGACGAGTGCTAATGCGTCGCCCTGGCGGATAAGAATCGCATCCGCCTGGCCCACATCGAGCACCGTCACCGAAGGCGGAGCGAATCGATCCCAGTAGACGTACGGAATCGCAGCCAAGAGCACCAGGCATGAAAGCCCCACCGCCATAGGACGTGCACGGGGACGCGGCCACCAGACCAACAGAACCGCCAGCAAACACGGCACTAGGTAAATCCACATGCTATCGGGCGGCACACTCACAGATGCACCAGGCACGGCGGCAAACAGCTGCTCGAAGAACAGTGCGCAACGGGCGGCAACCATGGGCACAACGAGCGCCCAAATCCGCAACGGTTCCACGAGCGAAAAGGGAACCAGCACGATCGACACAGCAAGCAGTACGCTCACCACCGGACCGATGACTGCATTTGCCAGCGGAGCAATGAGCGAGAACGTACCGAAGGCAGGAATGGTAATGGGAAGTGTTGCCAGTTGCGAGCACAGCGTGACGGAAAGTATGTTGGCAACGCCCGATGGCACACCCAGCTCACCCAAAGCGTAGGTCGCATAGGGGCAAAAGCACAGAATGGCTAAGACGCTGGCACACGAGAGCTGAAAGCCCATCTCGAACAGCACCGTCGGCCGCAGTAGCACAAAGATGGACATGGTTACGAAGAGTGCCGATGCGCCGTGCCGGCGACGCCCCGCGCCGTTTACGACAAGCGTCGCGAACACCATGCAGCACGCGCGCACGGCCGAGGGAGACGCGCCCGTAAAGGCAGTGTAGCCCACAAGCGTTGTCGCCAATATCGCCCGCTGAACACCACGTGAGCAGCGAGTCTTTTGCAATACACCCTCAATTACAAATCCCGCGATAGCCAAATGGCTGCCGGAGACGGCTATAAGATGCGCCGTTCCCGTCACCGAAAACCAGTCGCCCGCCGGCTGGGCGCGCAGTTCGGCCGAACGACCACAGACGACACCGGCTATGAGCGCACGCGCCGGGTCGGTTGCAGGCGCGATGGACGCAAGCAGCCAATTTCGCAGCCGAAGCAGCGGCCCCGGAAAGCCCTCATCGACCGACAAAATACGAACGGCTTTAACCTTACGCACCTCGCCTCGGAGCACGCGCGATCGTCCATATGCATCGTTCTCAAAACGTGAAACGCGACCGATAACACGCACGTGCGCCCCGACCTTGAGCTCGAGGTCGCACGATAGGCGAACCGTTGCCAGGTTCTTACCGTCCGCACGTGCCTCGCAGGTATAGGAATACACGTCGTCGTTTATGGATGGATCGCCATGCACGACAAACTCGAGGCTGCTTGCCGCTCGACCGTCGAGCGCCTTCGAGGCGCTGAGCGCGCCCACAGCCCACCACGCCGAGACGACCGCTCCCGCCACGAGACCGACGGACGCGGCATACAGCCACCGCTTCCAAGGGGCAAGCCGCGCACAAGATTGAGCCAGCACAACGAAGACCGCCGCCGCAACGGGAATGGCCCATAGCGGCCCGACCGCCGGCACCCGCTCCCTCAGCAGCGCATCAGCGGCCACGTTGAGCACCAAGGCGCAGCTCACGCACATGCCGGCACACAGGGCCATCGTCCACGGCATCAGGGGCCGCGGAGGCATCACATGCTCACGCTCGGTCGCACTCATACGCAGATGCAATCTTTGATTTTGGCAAGCTTCTTCTCGCCGATTCCCGACACACGCATCAGATCGTCAACCGAGGCAAAAGCACCGTTCTTTGTCCGCTCATCGATAATCGACTGCGCCATGGAGGGACCGATGCCTGAGAGCGTCTGCAGCTCTGCCGCGCTTGCCGTATTGATGTTTACTAGGCCTGTTGCGCCACTCACGCCCGATGATGCGGAAGCCCCACCATCAACACCAGCTTCCGCAATGGACGACTGCTGCTCCCCTACCGTTGGAACGTGGATTTTTTGTCCATCAGTGACCTTAGATGCCCGATTGAGCCCCGTAACGTCTGCCTCGGGCGCCAGCCCGCCGGCGGCATCAATCGCCTGAGCCACCCGCGCGCCATCCTTGAGGCGATATACACCCGGCGACACAACGGCGCCATCAACATCGACATAAACCTCTGCCGCGGCAGACGCCTTAGGCGAAGAGCCTTCGGATATCTTTCCGCTCGAGGCATCGCCGGATCCCGGCTCCACCAACGAGCCTGAACCATCAGTGTGCTCAAACGACACGCCGCCGGTGCCGCCGCCAAGGTTCGCCATCGCCAAGCCGCTCGCCATCGCAATGACGACAAGTATCGCCATCACCACTGCCTTATGACCGAGCAGCTTGTCCGCCCAGCGGTCCATCTTTTTGACCCGTTCGTGTTGTTCGCGCTGCGCCATAGCAAAACCTCCCAACACCATCGTGTCAGGAAAGGAGTCCCGCAACAGCCACGCCCCAAAACCGGTTTTAGCGGTCAAACCAAAAACCGACCAAAACCTTGCACAAATCTGTCCATTTATTCAGGCACACGTCAGCAAATGAACACATAGCCGCAAAATGCCCAGATAGCAAAAGACCGACGATGCAGGCGCATCGTCGGTCTATGCACAAATTTACTCGTGATCTTGGTAAATCTCACGCGGAGCAAGCTCCGAATGTTTGCGTTTTAAGGTCTTGGGGGCCTTATACGTGTTGCTCTCGAAGTCGATGTACTCGGTCTGCTTGAGCAGGCGCTCGATCATCTCCTCGTGATCGAACAACTCCCAGGCCTCATGCACGGCATCGAGTTTAGCGTGCGTCTCGGGACGGCGCGGCATAAATAGCGTGCAGCAGTCGGGAGCGGCCTCAGTCGAGATATCGAACGTACCGATCTCCTCGGCGCGCGCGATGATCTCCTGCTTGTCGGACCCGATGAGCGGACGGAACACGGGAATCTTCACGGCCTCGTTGACGGCCATGATGTTCTCAAGCGTTTGGGAGGCAACCTGCCCAAGCGATTCGCCCGTAACGATGGCCTTGGCGCCCTCGATGTGTGCAATGCGCTCGGCAACCGAATACATAATGCGGCGATACATGATCACGCGCAGATTGCTGGGACAGGTGACCGAAATCTCACGCTGGCAGTCGCCAAACGGCACCACGTACAGGCGGCCGATCTGGACACCCGGCTCAAGCGCACGGATGATGTCCTGCACCAAATACTCGCTCGTATCGGGCGTCTGCGGACGACCAGAGAAATGTACCGGCACGCACACCGCGCCGCGACGCGCGAGCATCCAGGTCGCCACCGGAGAATCGATACCCGACGACAGCAGCGTCACGACCTTGCCGGCAGAACCCACCGGCAGACCGCCCACGCCGCGCTCGGAGCGAGCGTACACATAAACGCTACCCTGGACCACCAGTACGTGCACCATCGCATCGGGGTCGTGCATTTGAACCTTTTTATCGGGGAAGGCCTCACACAGCACCTCGCCCACCTGACGATTGATGTCAATCGAGGTGAGCTCATAGTCGGTATTGGAGCGCTTGGCGTGCACCTTAAAAGAATCGAAGGAACCAAACTCGCGCAGCGCCTTCACGGCGGCGGCGCAGTACTCCCGCGGGTCACGATTGGTGTGATACGCCAAAGACACACGGGCAACGCCGGGAACGGTGCGAATGACACGCGCCGCCTCATCGGCCTGATGCTCGTTAAAGGTCACGAGGATATAACCGGAAATTCGAGACACGGCATTCACGGAAAAGGCGGCCAAGGCCGCCTTGATGTTATCCATGAGGATATGCTCAAAATGTGCGCGGTTCTTACCCTTCAGTCCAACCTCGTGATAGTGGACCAGGCAGACGCGAGCCGCCATTTAGGCTTCAGCAACCTTGTGGCCGAGCGCCTTCTCGTAACGGGCCTCGTCGTAAGAGATGTCGCCATCGACAATCTCGTCCATAGCCATCGAGATGGTATCGGCACCGGAAAGCCCGATAGTGATGTCATCGACATCCTGGACGGCAAGCACGCGGTTGTGCTGGCCACGCAGCATGCTATTGATGTCGCAGGCGCGCTTGGAGGCAAGCGAAGCGAGCAGGAAGCGGTTGTGATCGGTCTTCTCCAGAAGATCGTCAATGCAAGGCTTTACAACGGACACGGACCTCAGATCCTTTCATGCATATCGAGAACGCGAACGAGCTCATCGGTCGCGCGGTCGAGATCGTCATTTACCACGACTTCGTCGTAGCGGTCGGCAAGGGCAAGCTCATCGGCGGCGTTTGCCATACGCAGCTCAATCGTCTCGGGCGTCTCGGTACCGCGACCGACTAGACGCTCGCGAAGCACCTCGAGCGAAGGTGGCTTGATAAAGATCAGCACGGCCTCGGGGAAACGCTCCTTGACCTGCAGGGCACCCTGGACATCGATCTCCAAGATGAGAGACGAACCAGAGGCGAGCTTGGACTGAACCTCGCTCACCAACGTGCCGTAGCAGTTACCGTGGACCTCGGCCCACTCAACAAACTCACCGTTTGCCACGCGGCGGTCGAACTCCTCGCGCGTCAGAAAAAAGTAGTTGACGCCGTCGGCCTCACCTTTGCGTGGTGCTCGCGTGGTAGCCGAAACCGTCAGGCCCAGGTTCGAGCGGCGCTCGCGCACACGAGTGACGAGCGTACCCTTGCCTGCGCCTGACGGTCCAGAAATCACAAAGAGCTTGGAATCCTGAGCGCTCACTTATTTGGTCAGCTGCTCGAGGAGCTGCTCGCGCTGACGGACGCCGAGGCCCTGGACGCGACGGGTAGCGGAGATACCGAGCTCCTCCATGATCTTGGCGGCCTTGGCCTTGCCATAACCAGGAAGAGACTCGATGAGGGTGGGAACCTTCATGCGGGAAGCGATGGGGTCATCGGAGTTGAGCACGGACTCGAGGGACTTCTCGCCCTTCTTGATCTGCTCGCGAAGCTCAGCGCGGGCGTGACGTGCGGCAGCAGCCTTCTCAAGAGCCTGCTTGCGCTGCTCATCGGTAAGCTGAGGGAGTGCCATTCGTACCTCCAAATAGTTGGGTTATATCTGATTCAATAATTGGCATTTTAGCACGTAGAACGTACAAAATGCCCAATCGCGGCTCCATAGGTTAGACGATACCCGCAAAAAGTGCAATATACTGCGCCCAAAGTTAAGCCCCTGACCTGCGATTCCACACAAAGGATGGGAAAGATTACGCAGGCACAGGGGCTATTTTGTGCTAATGAGACCCAAAAGTGGTGACTTAGGGGAATCTTTTACGCGATGTTTTCGACCAGCTCGGCAACGATGGCGTCAAAGGCGGCAACCGGATCGTCGGCACCGGTGATGGGACGGCCCACCACAATGTGGCTTGCGCCACGCTCGATAGCCTGGGAAGGCGTCGCCACGCGGGACTGGTCACCAAGGGCGGCACCCACCGGACGCACACCCGGAGTCACGATCAGGGCATCAGGACCCAGCAGCTCACGCATGTCGTGAGCCTCCATCGGCGAGCACACGATGCCATCGATGCCGTTGGTCTGAGCGAGCTTTGCCAGGCGGGCGGCCTCCTCGGCCACGGGCGACTCGACGCCGATCTCGCTCAAGGCATCCTGATTCATGCTCGTGAGCACGGTGATGGCGACGAGCTTGGCGCGGTCCTCGCGCGCCTCCTCGGCGCCCTCGCGGCAGGCAGCGAGCATGGCGCCCGAACCCAAGCCGTGAACCGAGAGCAGGTCGGCACCGGCAAGCGAGGCCGAACGGGCGGCACCGCGAACCTGATGCGGAATATCATGGAACTTAAGGTCAAGGAAGACCTTAAAGCCCAGGTCCTTAAAGGTCTTGACGATCTCGGGGCCCTCAGCGTAATAGAGCGTCATGCCAACCTTGAGCCAGGCGGCATGGCCCGAAAGCTCGTGGGCGAGCTCGAGCGCACGCTCACGATCGCAGTCGAGGGCGACGATTACGCGGTCGCGGGCATCGGTCTCTAGCATTCGAAAGCACCTACCAGCTCGTTGATGTCCTTTACGCCCTGGGACTCGGCCCAGGCCTCGAGCTCGTGCGCGATCTTGAGCGAAGCGCACGGATCGACGAAGTTGGCCATACCGACCGACACGCAGGTGGCGCCGGCCAGGATAAACTCGGCCGCATCCTCGCCGGTCATGACACCGCCGACACCGTTGATGGGGATATCGACGGCCTGGGCAACCTCCCAGACCATGCGCACGGCGATGTGGTGGCACAGCGGGCCCGAAAGGCCGCCCTTGGGCTTTGCCACGCGGGACTTGCGGGTATGGACGTCGATGGCCATGCCCTGAATGGAGTTGATGACCGAAAGGCCGTCGGCGCCGGCAGCCTCGAGGGCCTTGGCAATCTCGGCGACGTTGACCGGCGCCATCTTCACGAACAGCGGCTTATCGGTCACCTTGCGGCAGGCAGCCATAACGGATGAGGCGCCCTCGGGCGTAGAGCCCATGGCGGCGCCGCCGGCGGCGATATTAGGGCAGCTCACGTTGATCTCGTAGCCGGCAGCCCAGGGGCACAGCTCGACATACATCTCGAGCGCGCGGACAAACTCGTCAACGGAGTGGCCGGCAACCTGACAGATGACCTGGCAGCCGTCCTTGGACAGCTGTTCGAGCCACGGGCCGGACTCGCGGGCAAAGGCAGCCACGCCGGGGTTCTGAAGGCCCACGGAGTTGATCATACCGCCGGGAACCTCGGCCATGCGGGGCGCGGGGTTGCCGGGCCAGGGCTCGGCTGCGCAACCCTTGGTGGTGATGGCACCCAGCTGGGAGACATCAAAGAAGTTCTGGAACTGCCAGCCGTAGCCAAAGGTACCGGCTGCGGTGTTGATGGGGTTTTGCATCTTGACGCCGCCGAAATCGACGGCCATGTTCACGGTACCCACTAGAAGACCACCACCTTGGAAGCATCGAACACGGGGCCGCACATGCAAGCACCCTTCATACCGTCGACCGTCTCGACATTGCAGGTGTTGCAGGCGCCAAAGCCACAGCCCATCATGCGCTCGAGCGACACCTCGCAGTACACACCGGCCTCAGCGGCAGCGGCGGCGACTTTCTTCATCATGACGGCGGGACCGCAGCTGGCGACGTAGTCGTAGCCGCCCTCGCCGAGCAGCTCGGCTGCCGGGTCGGTGCAAAAACCGTGCGTACCCAGCGTACCGTCGTCGGTGCACACGTTAACCGTGGCGCCCAGCGCGCGGAACTCATCGATGCCCACGGCCTTGGACGCGGTGCCAAAGCCCAAGCACACGTCGACGGCCACACCCTGCTCGGCAAGCTTACCGGCCAGGCAGAGGACAGGCGGAACGCCGATGCCACCGGCGACAAGCAGGGCCTTCCTGGTGCCCTCGGGTACAATCCAGCCGCGGCCACCGGGGCCCAGCAGGTTAGAGGTGGAGCCAGGTCCCATCTGGGACAAACGACGGGTATCGTCGCCCACGACGGCGTACCACAACTCGACGGTGCCGGCCTCGGCGTCGGCGCGGTAGTAGCTCAGGGGCACGCGAAGCAGCGAGGACGCATCACCGGGCACGGCGATGTTCACAAACTGACCGGGCTTGAGCGCACTTGCAAGCTTGGGGGCCGAGATGACGAGCGAGAAGATGCCGTCGGCGATCTCCCGGTTCGAGACGACCTCGAAGTCGTGCATGCGTGCAGTGGAAGGTGTGGGCATAGACGCTCCAATCCCCCATGCGGTTGCATGGTCCAAACGAACAGAAAGCGCGGCACCGCAAGGGCGCCGCGCACAAAAGCGATAAGGCTATGCTAGCAGATGCAGCCGTCGGCAAGCGTCTGTTTACCGCCGACAAATACATCGGTGGCACGACCAGTGAGCGTGCGGCCGGCAAAACCGGAGTTCTCGGCGCGCGACTCGTAACCGTCCTCGCCAACCGTCCAGGTTGCGGAGGGGTCGAACACGGTCAGGTCGGCAACGGAGCCCGCCTTGACCTGAACCTGGTCGAGACCCAGGATCTCACGCGGCTTGATGGCCATGAGCTCGACCATGCGGCCCATGCTCATCTTGCCCGTGTTGACCAGCTCGGTGAGTACGAGCGACAGCGAGGTCTCGAGGCCGATCATACCAAAGGGCGCAAGCTCGAACTCACGGGCCTTCTCCCACGGGGTGTGAGGAGCGTGATCGGTGACGATAACGTCGACGGTGCCGTCGATGACGCCCTGACGGATGGCCTCGGCATCCTCCTCGGTACGCAGCGGCGGATTGACCTTGAGCGAGGTGTTGTAGGTCTCGTCCAGGTCGTTCTCGGTCAGGAACATGTGGTGCGGGGTGGCCTCGCAGGTGACCTGAACGCCAGCGGCCTTACCGGCACGCACGATCTCCAGGCCATGGGCGGTGGAGATGTGCTGGATGTGCAGCTTGGCACCGGTCAGCTTGGCGATCTCGATGTCGCGAGCGATCTGGAGCTCCTCGCCGGCAGCCGGCCAGCCCTCGAGAGCCAGACGGGTCGAGACCTTGCCCTCGTTGATCTGGCCATGGCCGACCAGGTCCTCGTCCTGGCAGTGGCTCATAAAGACCTTGCCGAACATCTTGCCGTAGTCCATGCAACGACGGAGCATACCCGCGCCCTGCACGCCGCGACCGTCGTCGGTGAAGGCGACGGCGCCGTGGGCGACCATATCGCCCATCTCGGACATGGCCTCGCCCTTAAGACCGCGGGTCATAGCGCCCGACGGATAGACGCGGCAGTGACCGACCTCGGCAGCACGGGACTTAACGAACTCCACGACGGTACCGTTATCGGTAACGGGATCGGTGTTGGGCATGGAGCACACGCCAGTAAAGCCGCCCTTTGCAGCTGCGCGGGTGCCACTCTCGATGTCCTCTTTGACCTCGTAGCCGGGCTCGCGAAGGTGAACGTGCATATCCACCAGGCCGGGGACGAGGTACTTGCCGGAAAGGTCGCGAACCTCGGCTCCCTCGACGGCGAGATTCTCGCCGACCTCGGCGATCTTGTCGCCGTCAATCAGGACGTCAACGACACCGTCAAGCTCGACGGACGGGTCGACGACGTGGGCATTCTTAAGAAGCAAGGCCATTATCGGCACCTCCAAGCAGCAGATACAGGATAGCCATACGCACGCAGATACCGGCGTAGACCTGCTCCAGGATGACGGAGCGTTGCGGGTGGTCGGCCATATAGGAGTCGAACTCGACGCCGCGGTTGATGGGGCCCGGGTGGCAGATGATCGCGTCGGGCTTCATGAGCTTCTCACGATCCTTGGTAAGGCCGAAGAGCTTGTGGTACTCGCGAATGGTCGGGAACGGGGCACCCTCGAGGCGCTCCTGCTGTACACGCAGCATGTAGACGACGTCCAGCTCGGGCAGGACGGAATCGAGGTCGCTCGTCACGTGGTCGCAGCCCAGAACCTCGGGCGCCGGCGGCAGCAGCGTGCCGGGGGCGACGGCGTAGGTCTCGCAGCCCATGATCTTCAACGCGGGGATCAGCGAGCCGCAAACGCGGGAGTGGGAGATGTCGCCGACGACGGCGACCTTCAGACCGTGGAAGTCACCCTTGTGCTCCCAGATGGTATACAGGTCGAGCAGAGCCTGCGTGGGGTGGTTGTGCTTGCCGTCACCGGCGCAGATGACGCTCGCGGGCGAGTTCTGCGTGACGATGTAGGGCGCGCCGGCGTGCTTATCACGCACGACGATGCAGTCGATCTTATAGGCGTTGAGGGTCTCGACGGTGTCGACGAGGCTCTCGCCCTTGACCGTAGAGGTCGAAGAGCCGCCAAAGTTGAGGCTGTCGGCCGAAAGACGCTTCTCGGCGAGCTCGAAGGAGCTACGGGTGCGCGTCGAGGGCTCGTTGAACATGTTGACGATGGTCTTACCCTTGAGCGTGGGGACCTTCTTGATCGCACGCTCGTTGACCTCGGAGAACGCCTTGGCGGTCTCGAGGATGAGCTTGATGTCCTCTTCGGAGTACTCGGTAATGTCGATCAGGTGCTTATGGTTGAACGCCACGGTACTACTCACCTCCCAGCGGCGCAGAACCCACGTGGGAGCCCGGCGCGACGTCGTTGATCTCGACGGCGGTGTGGCCGTCGACTTCCTTCATATATAGATGCACGTTCTCCTCATGCGACGAGGGAACGTTCTTGCCGACAAAGTCCGGCGAGATGGGGAGCTCGCGGTGGCCGCGGTCAACGAGGACTGCCAACTCAATGCGACTCGGACGGCCCAGGTCCATGACGGCGTCGAGAGCGGCGCGGATGGTACGGCCCGTATACAGGATGTCGTCCACCAGCACGACGCGCTTGCCGTCGACGCTAAAGGGAATGTTGGTGGCGTGGATCGCGGGAGCGAAATTGGTCGCATAGTCATCGCGGTAGAAGCTGATGTCCAGGCTGCCGAGTGGAACTTCGACGCCCTCGATCTCCTTGATCTCCTCGGCGAGCTTCTTTGCCAGAAGGTCGCCGCGCGTGACGATGCCGACCAGAGCGAGGTCTTCACAGCCCTCGTTGCGCTCGAGAATCTCGTGCGCGATGCGGGTCATCGCTCGATTGACGGCGGTCTCGTCCATGATGACCGCCTTGGGGGAAGTCGTGCCCATCGATCTCCTTCCTCACATGTCTTGACTGCTGACACAGTCAAAAAAATAGATGCCCGACCGCTTAAAGCGGACCAGACACCCACAGGAAAGGCTGCTCGCATGGCAGCTATGTAATTCCATGTGGGTATCTCGTACCCCTTTAATGGTCAAGGGATAGTGTAGCCAACCTCGAGCTTAATTGCGAGCATAA
This sequence comes from uncultured Collinsella sp., assembly GCA_905193815.1. Lineage (GTDB taxonomy): Bacteria > Actinomycetota > Coriobacteriia > Coriobacteriales > Coriobacteriaceae > Collinsella. Next base: position 27,250 of record CAJJQF010000002.1, read on the forward strand.
ATACAGAGCAATCCGTAAACGGAGCCCAATGCTCCATAAACCTATATATATTTGTGGGACGAGCTTGAAAACGCACGCACGAGCTGGCATAATCCCCTCTGCTGCACGCAAATCGGATCTACGTCCAGGGCCGTGGCGTGAGCACTATCGCCAAAAGAGGAATATCTCTGTGTAGATTACGCACAGGGAGCTGCTTCTGTGCTATAGTTCAGGCTTGTTTGTTAACGCGACATGTTCGTTTGTCGCCCAAGGAGGGTCAGTTATGTCCAAAGTTTGCGAAGTTTGCGGTAAGCACCCCGTTGCCGGTCGCTCCATCAGCCACTCTCACCGCGTCACCAACCGTAAGTTCCGCCCCAACATCCAGCGCGTTTACGTCGTCGTCGATGGTCACCGTCGCAAGATGAACGTTTGCTCCACCTGCCTCAAGTCTGGCAAGGTTGCGCGCTCCTAAATAAGGTCTTACCAACAAGTACCTCGGACTCTCCGGGTCAAAGACCTCGCGTTCACATAGAACTTACCAAAGGCGCCCTCCCCTACGGAGGGCGCCTTTTTGCACTCATTGGGGGCAGGGCGATGCACTGGCAGATAGTTTGGTTAAAACGCTTCAGTTTATTGAAGCGTTTTAGTGTGCCTTTTACGGGAATCTTACCGTTCACCGAATAATTTCTTGCTATCATGCAAGGCGTAGGGTAAATCTCCGATCGCAAGGAGACACAAATGGTGAAAAAGTCACCGGAAAACACTACTCCCGCAATTGTGGACAACGTAGAGGCGCTTGAGGCTAAGCTCGCTCAGATGCGAGAGGCCCAGGCGCTTTTTGCTACGTACACGCAGGAGCAGGTCGACAAGATCTTCTATGAGGCCGCCATGGCCGCCAACAAGGCTCGTATCCCGTTGGCGAAGATGGCCATCGAGGAGACCGGCCGCGGCGTTCTTGAGGACAAGGTCATCAAGAACCACTACGCCGCAGAGTACATCTACAACGCTTACAAGAACACCAAGACCTGTGGTGTCCTGGAGCGCGACGAGGCTTACGGCATCACCAAGATCGCCGAGCCCATCGGCATCGTGGGCGCCGTCATCCCGACGACCAACCCCACCTCCACCGCGATCTTCAAGACGTTGATCTGCCTGAAGACCCGCAACGCCATCATCATCTCCCCGCACCCGGCTGCCGCCAAGTGCACCATCGCCGCCGCCAAGCTCGTGCTTGACGCTGCCGTCAAGGCCGGCGCCCCCGAGGGCATCATCGGATGGGTCGATGTCCCCTCCATCGAGCTGACCAACATGGTCATGCGCGACGTCGACATCATCCTCGCCACCGGTGGCCCGGGCATGGTCAAGGCCGCTTACTCCTCGGGCAAGCCCGCCCTGGGCGTTGGCGCCGGTAATACCCCGGTCGTCATCGACGACACCGCCGACGTGCTGCTCGCCGTCAACTCCATCATCCACTCCAAGACCTTCGACAACGGCATGATCTGCGCTTCCGAGCAGTCCGTGACCGTCATCGACACCATCTATGACCAGGTCAAGGCCGAGTTCCAGAAGCGCGGCTGCTACTTCGTCAAGCAGGGTGCCGAGATGGAGGCCCTGCGTGCCGCCATGTTCAAGAACGGCGCTCTCGACCACCGCATCCCCGGCATGGCTGCCGCCAAGATCGCCGAGCTCGCCGGCATCGAGGTTCCCGCCAAGACCAAGATCCTGATCGCCGAGGTCACCTCCACCGACCCCGCCAAGGAGGAGTTCTCCCACGAGAAGCTCTCCCCGGTCCTGGCCATGTACCACGCCAAGGACTTCCAGGAGGCCGTCGACAAGGCCGAGCACCTGGTGCTCGCCGGTGGCCCGGGCCACACCGCCTCTCTGTACGTGCACCCCGCCCAGGCCGAGAAGATCAGCCTGTTCGAGCACGTCATGAAGGCCTGCCGTATCGTCATCAACACCCCGTCCTCGCACGGCGGCATCGGTGACCTGTACAACTTTGGCATGAAGCCGTCTCTGACCCTGGGCTGCGGCTCCTGGGGCGGCAACTCCGTCTCCGAGAACGTTGGGGTGAAGCACTTGATCAACGTTAAGACTGTGGCCGAGCGCCGTGAGAACATGCTGTGGTTCCGCGCTCCCGAGAAGGTCTACTTCAAGAAGGGTTCCACGCCCGTCGCCCTCGACGAGCTGGGCAACGTCATGGGCAAGAAGCGCGCCTTCATCGTCACCGACCAGTTCCTCTTCAAGAATGGCAACACCCGCGCCATCGAGGCCAAGCTCGACGAGATGGGCATCGCCCACGACTGCTTCTACGACGTCGAGCCCGATCCGTCGCTGCAGTGCGCACGTCGCGGCGCCAAGCAGATGGCTCTCTTTGAGCCGGACGTCATCATCGCCGTCGGCGGTGGCTCCGCTATGGACGCCGGCAAGATCATGTGGATGATGTACGAGCACCCCGAGTGCAAGTTTGAGGACATGGCCATGGACTTCATGGACATCCGCAAACGTATCTTCACCTTCCCCGAGATGGGCAAGAAGGCCTACTTCGTCGCCGTCCCGACCTCTTCGGGTACCGGCTCCGAGTGCACGCCGTTCGCCATCATCACCGACAAGGAGACCGGCATCAAGTGGCCGCTCGCCGACTACGCGCTGCTCCCCAACATGGCTATCGTCGACGCCGACAACTGCATGACCGCCCCGCGCGGCCTGACCGCTGCCTCCGGCATCGACGTCATGACCCACGCCATCGAGTCCTACGTCTCCATCATGGCTTCCGACTACACCAAGGGCCTCTCCGAGCGCGCTGCCAAGCTCGTCTTCGAGAACCTGCCCTCCAGCTTCACGAACGGCGCCAAGGACCCGCACGCCCGCGAGGAGATGCACAACGCCTCCTGCATGGCCGGTATGGCCTTCGCCAACGCCTTCCTGGGCCTCAACCACTCCATGGCCCACAAGCTCGGCGCTTTCCATCACCTGCCCCACGGCCTCGCAAACGCTGTCATCCTGACCCGCGTCATGCGCTACAACGCCGCCGAGGCTCCCGTCAAGATGGGTACCTTCTCCCAGTATCCTTACCCCAACGCGCTGCACAACTACGCCGAGATGGCCAAGTACTGCGGCATCGAGGGCAAGGACGACAAGGAGGTCTTCGAGAACTTCATCACAAAGCTCGAAGAGCTCAAGGACTTCATCGGCGTCAAGAAGACCATCGCCGACTACGGTGTTGACGAGCAGTACTTCCTCGACACCCTCGACGAAATGACCGAGCAGGCATTCAACGACCAGTGCACCGGCGCCAACCCGCGCTACCCGCTCATGAGCGAGATCAAGGAGCTCTACCTGGACGCCTACTACGGCCGCGAGCCCCAGGATTACGCCGTCTGCTAGTTTTAGCACGGTTTTTAACGGCGGGGGTGCACGGGTGTTTCACACACCCCCGCCGTCGCTTCTATCGCATCGTTGAAAGGATGCAACCATGCTGCTACCCGATTCCAAGACCGAGCTCGTCCGCCGTGGCAACAAGGTCGTTTACGACCTGGGCGACAAGATTGTCAAGGTCTTTAACGAGACCAAGCCTGTCTCCGACGTGTTCAACGAGGCTTTGAATCTTGCCCGCATCAATGAGTGCGGCATCCGCAGCCCCAAGGCGCTCGAGGTTTCCCAGCTCGAGAACGCCAACGGCTGGGCGCTCGTGACCGAGAAGGTTCCGGGCACCACCCTTGCCGAGAAGATGACTGCCGAGCCCCAGCGCTTTGGTGAGTACCTCGAGATGTTCGTCGACCTCCAAATCGAGATCCACGGCTACACCTCCCCGCTGCTCAACCGTCAGCGCGACAAGTACGCCCGCATGATCGACGGCCTTGATCAGCTCAATGCCACCACGCGCTACAACCTTCAGGAGCGTCTGGACGGCATGACCAAGGAGTTCAAGGTCTGCCACGGCGACTTCAACCCCTCCAACGTCATCGTCGGCGACGACGGCCAGCTCTATGTGTGCGACTGGGCACACGCCACCCAGGGCTCCCCTGCTGCCGACGTTGCCACCACCTACCTGCTCTTCGCGCTCAACAGCAAGGATCAGGCCGAGGCCTACCTGGAGCTCTACTGCGACCGCGCCGACATGCCCATGCAGGTCGTGCGTCAGTGGACGAGCATCGTCGCCGCTTCCGAGCTCGCTCGTAAGCGCAACGTGAACGATGAGTTCCTGAAGAACTGGATCGACGTCGTCGATTATCAGTAATATCTGTGCGATTTATTTCGCATCGGAGGCACAAGAAAACCCCGCAGCTCATATGGGCTGTGGGGTTTTCCTTTTAGATATTGAGAATGCTACAAGATAAAAGGACGGCCCGCATCTCCCCGATCTGGAGAAATGCGGGCCGTCCCGTATATCGAACTACAAGCGAAATCGTCGATTAACGGCGTGCTGCCTTCACAAGCTCGGCGACCTTGGCGACGACCTCGTCGATCGCCACATCCTCGCGCTCACCCGTGGCACGGTCCTTGAGCTCAACGGTGCCATTCTTAAGGCCACGCTTACCCAGAACGACCTGATACGGGAAGCCCATAAGGTCGTTGTCGGCAAACTTAAAGCCGGGACGCTCGTCGCGGTCGTCGACGACAACCTCGATACCCTCGGCGCACAGGCCATCAACGATCTGCTCGCAGACGGTAGCGCACTCCTCCTTCTTGGGATCGAGCGGAATCACCGCGACCTCGTACGGGGCAACGGAGACCGGCCAGACGATACCGTGCTCGTCGTTGTGCTGCTCCACGACGGCAGCGAGCGAGCGGGACACACCAACGCCGTAGCAGCCCATGATGAGCGGCTTCTCCTTGCCGTCCTCGTCCATAAAGGTGGCACCCATGGCCTCGGAATACTTGGTGCCCAGCTGGAAGACCTGAGAGACCTCGATGCCGCGGGCAGCGGAGAGCGGCTTGCCGCAGTGCGGGCAGGGGTCGCCGGCAACAACGGTGACCAGATCGGCCCACTCATCGACGGTAAAGTCGCGCTCGGGGCAGGCACCGGTAAAGTGATAATCGACCTCGTTGGCACCGCAGGCCCACTGCTTGGAATCGCGCAGGCTCTCGTCGCACACCAGACGAATGCCATCGGGCAGGTTAACCGGTCCGATAAAGCCCTTGTGCAGACCGTTCGCCTGAAGCTCCTCGTCGATCATCATGCGATAGCCCTTGCCAAAGACGTGCTCGGCCTTGCAATCGTTGAGCTCGTGATCGCCCGGAACAATGGCCACGACCGGCTTGCCCTCGGCGTCGATGAGTGCCAGCGACTTGCGCGTGCCGTTCTCGGGGAACCCAAAGAACTTAGCAACTGCCTCAATGGTGCCCATGCCCGGAGTCTCAACCTTGGTGAGCGTACCGTCACCAGGACCCTCGGTCACGACGACCTTGGTGCTTGCCGCCTCGTCATCGGCAGCAAAGCCGCAATCGTCACAGTAGACGAGCGAAGCCTCGCCGGCGTCGGCCAAAGCCATGTACTCGACGGAGGTATCGCCACCGATCTCACCGGAGTCGGCAACAACGGGCAGGGCCTTGATATAGCAGCGCTCGCAGATGTTAGCGTAGGCCTGCTTCATCTTGTCATACTCCTCCTGCAGGCTCTCCTGCGTGGCGGAGAAGCTGTAGGCGTCCTTCATGATGAACTCGCGACCGCGCATCAGGCCAAAGCGGGGACGGAACTCGTCGCGGAACTTGTCCTGAATGTGGTACAGGTTGACGGGCAGCTGTTTGTAGGAGCGCAGCTCATTGCGCACCAGGGCCGTGACGGTCTCCTCGTGGGTGGGACCCAGGACGAACTCGCGACCGTGACGGTCGTCAAAGCGCACAAGCTCCTTGCCATAGGCGTCGATGCGGCCGGACTCACGCCACAACTCGGCGTCGACCATGATAGGCATCATAAGCTCCTGGGCACCGGCAGCGTCCATCTCGTCGCGCACGATATTCTCAATCTTGCGGATCGAGCGCCATGCGAGCGGCAGATAGGAATACAGGCCGGCGGCCTCTTTGCGGATCATGCCGGCACGGAGCAGCAGGCGGTGGCTGGCGAGCTCAGCGTCCGCTGGATCCTCTTTAAGCGTCGGCGCATAGAGCTTAGACATATACATTGCTCGGGTCATTTATTTCTCCTCAATAAGCTTGTCGACCTCTGCCATAAGCGCGTCGACAATTTGGTCCTCAGCTACTTTACCAATGATCTGGCCATGCGAAAAGAGCAAGGCCTGACCACGTCCGCACGCAACGCCCAGATCGGCATCAGAAGCCTCGCCGGGGCCATTAACGGCACATCCCATCACAGCGATCGAAAGCGGCGCGGAGTAGTTCTTAAGCCGCTCGGTAACCTCCTCGGCAATGGGAATAAGGTTAACCTGGCAGCGGGCGCACGTGGGGCACGAGACAATCTCGGGGCCACGGCGACGCAGGCCCAACGACTGCAGAATACCCCAGGCAACCGGCGGCTCCTCAACCGGATCGGCTGTGAGCGACACACGCATGGTGTCGCCAATGCCTTCGGAAAGCAAGATACCCAAGCCTACAGAGCTCTTGATGGTGCCCTGGAGCTTGGTCCCCGCCTCCGTCACGCCCAGGTGAAGCGGAACGTGGGGAATCTCACGCGACAGGGCTCGATAGGTATCAAGCGTCGTTTGCACGCTATGGGCCTTGGCCGAAAGCACAATGTTCGTAAAACCGCGGTCCTCAAAGTGCTTGACGAAGCGCTCGCTCGACATCACGAGCTTCTCGGGCTGCGTAAGCTCATCGCGCTCAGCGATATCCTGCTCGAGTGAGCCGGCGTTGACACCGATGCGAATCGCACAGCCCGCAGCGCCGGCGGCGTCGATGACGGCATCGACCTTAGCCCAATCGCCGATATTGCCGGGATTGATGCGAAGCTTGGCGGCACCAGCCTCGACGGCGCCGATGGCGAGCTTATGGTTAAAGTGAATATCGGCGACGATCGGCACCGGAGACTCGGCACAGATGGTGCGGAAACCCTCAAGCGCGGCCTCGGTGGGCACGCTCACGCGCACGATATCGCAGCCAGCCTGCGCCAACGCGCACACTTGCGCAAGCGTTGCCTGGGCGTCAGCGGTATCGGTGCAGGTCATGGATTGGACCACCACCGGCGCGCCGCCACCGATCTGCACACCGCCCACATGCACGGGGCGCGTCAACTCGCGAGGCAAAGGATGGGATAAAGACAATCCAAACACTCCCCTACAGGATAAATCGAAGGACGTCGGAACGAAGCATATAGACAAACAGCAGCGCAAAGAGCGCGATGCCCACATAGCTCACAATCGTCTGGACCTTGAGCGGAAGCTCGCGGCCAGCAATCTTTTGAATGATCTCGATGACCAGCTTGCCGCCATCGAGTGGTGGGATGGGCAGCAGGTTCATAAAGCCAAGCGAGAACGAAATGAGGGCAGCAAACGAAAGGAACGTGGCAGGGCCGGCAGCAGCAGCCTGTGAGGACATAACGCTAATGCCCACGATCGAAGAAGACTGATCGAGAATCTCCATCGTATGCTGCGGCTGGAGCAGGCGCATCACACCCTCCGCTGTCTGCACGACATAGGAGAACGAAAGGCGAGCCGACGTGATGGGGTCTAAACGGACCACCTGCGTAGAGGCATACACACCTAGGCGCTCGTCCTCTTTGAGCGCAACCGCGGTCGAATGCTGCTTGCCGTCACGCTCGTACTCGATGGCGATATCGTCCTTTCCGGCAGCCTTGCCGATGGCATCGTAAACGTCCATCCAGGTAGAGCACGATACTCCGTCAACCGAAAGGATCGCGTCGCCGCCCTCGATACCCGCCTTGGCGGCAATAGACCCCTCGTCAACCTGACCGATCACGTTGGTATCCATCGGCACGGTGACACCCGCAATAGAGTAGATGCTCATAAGCAGCAAAAAGCCCGTCAGGATATTGACGAGAATGCCCGCGAGCAGCATAAAGGCGCGCTTGAGAAAACCCTGGCCCAGATAGGTATGCGAACGCTCTTGCGCAAGGAACTCGGCTTCGCCGCACGGCAGCTCCCACACATCGCCCTCGGTAGTCGCATGCTCTCGATCGAAACGGCGGCCGTCAAAGGTGGTGTAACCCGCCGCGTCTCGCGGCAGCGTCTGATACTTGGTGGGATAGTAGCTCAGCGAAGGCTTCTCACCTTCCTCATACCAAGGCGCGATAGAGCCCCAACCCAAGAGCAAGGCGCATGCCTCGAGCACATCCTCCTCGGATAGCTCGAGCTCGGCGGCAAGGTCGGCCACGGTCACGCGACCATGACGATAGATAGCCGCGAGCACGCGATCGGCGCACGAGACGTCGGTCGGATCCATACCGCAGATGGCAGCGTAGCCACCCAGCAGCAGCGGGGTCACGCCAAACTTGGTTCCAATGCGACGTGACGTGTAATGGATGTCAAAGCGGCACGGCAAGCCCAAAAAGAACTCGGTCACACGGACGCCGCAGGCACGCGCCGCCAAAAAGTGGCCGCCCTCGTGCAAAAACACGAGGACGGAAAGCATCAGCAGGCCCCAAAAGACCGATGAGAGAACGCTCAGAACAGTATCCATAAAACGAAAAAGCAATCCTTATGGGTTAGGAACGGGTTGCGGCGAGCACCTGCGCAGCCTTTTCACGCGCCCATGCATCGATGTCGCGAAGCTGCTCAAACGAATCGACCGCCTGCATATCGTGGGAATCCATGCAGGATTCCACAATGCGATCGATATCGGTAAAGCTGCAGCCATCGTGCAGGAAGGCATCGACGGCGACCTCGTTGGCGGCATTGAGCACGCACGGCATGGTGCCACCCGTCTTGCCGGCACGTTCGGCCAGTGCCAGACAGCGGAAGGTATCCATGTCGGCAGCATCAAACGTGAGCTGCCCCAGCTCGCGGAAATCGATACGAGGCGCCGGGGTATCCCAACGCTCGGGATACGAGAACGCGAACTGGATGGGAATACGCATGTCGGAAGCACCGAGATGCGCCATCACGGAGCCGTCGGCGAACTCGACCATAGAGTGAATCTTGGACTGACGCTGCACGACCACGTTAATGAAATCGAGGTCGCAGTTAAACAGATGCATGGCCTCAATGCGCTCCAGGCCCTTGTTCATGAGGGTGGCGGAGTCGATGGTGATCTTGGCACCCATGGCCCACGTGGGATGTGCGAGGGCATCGGCACGCGTCACGCGGTCGAGCTCGTCGCGGGTGCGGCCAAAGAACGGACCGCCCGAGCAGGTGAGCCAAATACAATGAGCCTCGCGTGGGTTCTCCCCCAGATAGCACTGGTAGATGGCGGAGTGCTCAGAGTCGACTGGAATAAGCTGGCCCGGTTGCGCCAACGGCATAAGCAAGTCGCCGCCGACGACGAGGGACTCCTTGTTGGCAAGGGCAAGGCGCTTATTCGAGGTCAAGGCCGCATGGCTCGCCTCGAGACCGGCGGCGCCCACAATAGCGACGAGCACGCAGTCGACATCGTCGCGACGCGCGAGCTCGCAAACCGCCTGCGCGCCAACGCCGAGCTTCGTTCCCTCGGGCAACTCCTGCAGCACGGCGTCATCGCCATGAGCGACATCGGCCACGGCAACCGCCGGAACCGAGAACTCGCGGGCAGCGGCAACGAGCTCGGAGGTACTGGAGTTAACGGACAGCGCCGTCACCTGCAGGCGATCGGCATGCTGGCGGCACACATCGAGCGCCTGGGTGCCGATGGAGCCCGTACAACCCAGGATGGCAACGCGAAGGCGTCCATCGGGGCCATACGTCGTTTGGAAGGACATTACAGCACGCCTCCGATCATCAAAAGCAGCTGAGCGGTAATGCAGCCAAAGATAAGCGAGTCGCTACGGTCGAGCATGCCGCCATGGCCCGGGATAAGGTTGCCGGAATCCTTGACGCCCACGCCACGCTTGATACGCGACTCGATGAGGTCGCCGATAACGCCCAGGACGGACACGACCACGCCGCACAGCAGCGCATAGGGCAGGCTGAGCTTGTAAAAGTGCGTCGCCCACAGGATGAGCCAAATCAAAACCGAGCCCAGGATGCCGCCGACAAACCCCTCCCAGCTCTTTTTGGGAGAGATCTTGGGAACCATCTTGTGCTTACCGATACGGCTGCCCACGATGTAGGCAAACGAATCGGAGACCCAAAGGGACGCGCAAACGCCCACCGAAAGCAGGGCGCCGGCAAATCCGGGCACGGCATCGCGCAGCAGCACGATAGCCGACAGCATAAAGCCAGTGTAGATGGGACCCATGAGCGTCACGGCCACATCAGAGATGCGGGTACGCGGCGACCAAACATACCAAATGCCCACAGCGAGCATCAGGGCAAAAAGCAGGGCATTCAGCAACATCGAATCGCCCAACGCCGACAGCGGAAAGAGTACGGCGGCAGCGATACCCATGCGCTCGTTAGCCATCTTGCCATCGAGCCTCGTCATACGGAAAAACTCATAGCAGCACAGGCCGCTCATGACAGAAACAAAGATGGCCGTGGGCACAATACCCAAAACCAGGCACAGGATAAAGACAACGGCATAGACGATACCGGCGGCGGCACGGGTGATAAAGCCGGCAAGCCACGAACCGGTGCCATTCTTCGCTGCGGGCGCTCCCGCAGCGACAGCCTTGCGCTCAGATGTCTTGGGAGCAATTGCCTTGGGACGATCGGACACGATTAAGCCTCCTCGGTCTTGCTCAGACCACCAAACCTACGGTCACGGCCCTGATAGGCCAAAATGGCGTCGACAAGGCCCCAACGATCAAAGTCGGGCCAATAGGTATCGGTGACGTAGAACTCGGAATAAGCCACCTGCCACAGCAGATAGTTCGAAAGGCGCAGCTCACCAGAGGTGCGAATCACAAGCTCAGGATCGGGAAGACCGGCGGTATAAAGGTGAGAAGCCACCATGTCGTCATCAATTGCGGCAGGATCAATCTTACCGGCGGCAACGTCGAGCGCGATCTGACGGACAGCGCGGGTAATCTCGGCACGCGCGCCGTAGTTGACGGCAAGCGCCAGCGTCATACCGGTGTGATCGGCGCACTCGGCAAGACCGCGTTCAAAAACGTCGCGGGTCTTCTTGGGCAGCGCGGAAATATCACCCAAAAAGACAACGCGCACGTTTTCGCGCTTCAGAAGCGGCAACTCGTCGATGAACGTCTTGGCAAACAAGTGCATCAAAACGTTGACCTCGTGCTGCGGACGATTCCAGTTTTCGGTGGAAAACGCATAGGCCGAAAGGACGTCGACACCCAAGCGCACGCAGGCGGTAATGATCTCGCGCAGCGAGACGATACCCGCCTTGTGGCCCTCAGTGCGTGCAAGACCGCGCGACGTGGCCCAACGACCGTTGCCGTCCATGATGCACGAGATATGGTGCGGAATGTTATTGAGGTCAAGGTCGGAAAAACCGACGCCCGCAGGGGCGTCGGCAAAGTACTCGACCAGTTTATGCTCGTCGTATTGCACCTTAGATCTCCATGACCTCAGCTTCTTTTTCCTTCAAAAGCTCCTCGACCTTGGCGACATACTCATCAGTGTGCTTCTGGACCTTGGCCTGCTCGCGACGGACATCGTCCTCGGTGAGCTCCTCATCGCGCTCGAGCTTGTTGTTGAAGTCGCGACGGATGTTACGGATAGACACCTTGGCCTGCTCGGCGTACTCGCGGCACTCCTTGACGAGCTCGCGACGGCGCTCCTCAGTGGGAGCCGGGAACGGAAGACGAACGACGGTGCCATCGGAGTTGGGGGTAATACCCAGATCGGAAGCGCCGATGGCCTTGACGATAGCATTGATGAGTGCCTTGTCCCACGGCTCGATGAGCAGCATGTGGGCCTCGGGGGTCTTGACGGCGGCAACCTGCGTGACCGGCGTGGGAACACCGTAATAATCGACGGTGATGTCGGACAGAATGTTGGCATTGGCGCGGCCGGTACGGACCTTGGAGAAGTTATGCTTGAGGGACTCGAGCGACTTGTCCATATGGGCGGTGATGTTCTCTGCCATGCTTAATCCTCCTGATAGACGAGCGTGCCGACGGGCTCACCCGAAAGCGCGCGCTTGACGGTGTCCTCGCCATCGATGTTGAGGACCAAAATCGGCATACGGTTGTCCTGGCACAGTGCCGTAGCCGTGGAATCCATAACCTGCAGACCGCGGACGAGAACCTCGTGATAGGTAATCTTGTCAAAACGGACGGCATCAGCGCACTTGACGGGATCCTTATCATAGATGCCGTCAACCTTGGTGGCTTTAATCAGAATCTCGGCGCCGATCTCACACGCACGAAGAGCCGCGGCGGTGTCGGTCGTAAAGTACGGATTGCCCGAACCGGCGGCAAAAATAACGACGTTGCCCTTGGAAAGGTGGTTGATGGCGCGACGGCGAATATAGGGCTCGCAGATCTCGTTCATCTGGATAGCGCTCATCACGCGGCAGGGAACATCGTTATGCTCGAAGGCATCCTGCAGGGCGAGCGCGTTCATAACGGTTGCCAGCATGCCCATGTAGTCGGCCTGAGCACGCTCCATGCCACCGGCAGCGCCTGCCATGCCGCGGAAAATATTGCCGCCGCCGACAACGACGCCGACCTCATGGCCAACGGCGAGCAGCTCCTTAACCTGCTTAGCAAGATGGTCGGTAACCTTGGGGTCGATGCCATATTGGCCGTCGCCCATCAGCGCTTCGCCGGAAAGCTTAAGAAGCACGCGTTTATATCGGATGTCGGACAAAGCGATCCTCCTTTAGATTGAACTTTCAACATTCTATCAAAGGCTCTAAGAAGAGCCATGAAAAAGCAGGCTGTGAGTAAAACCCACAGCCTGCTCATTACCAGCTACAAGAGCTTATTTACTCGCCACGGACCAGACGGTCAAAGGCAACGACGGTAATGGTGTCGCCGAGCTCCTTGGAGACCTGCTCAGCGTACTTCTTGATGGTGAGGGAGCTGTCCTTGATGAACTCCTGCTCGGTGAGCACGGACTGCTTGTAGAACTTCTCCAGACGGCCGACAGCCATCTTCTCCTGGATAGCCTCGGGCTTACCGGACTCGGCAGCCTGAGCCATGTAGATCTGCTTCTCGTGCTCGACGGTCTCGGCCGGAACCTGATCGCGGGTAGCGCAGATCGGGGCGACGGCGGCAACCTGAAGGGCAACGTCGTGAGCGAAGGTCTTGAAGGATTCAGCCTGAGCGGTCTCAGCCTTCTCGAAGGCGAACTCGACGAGGACGCCGATCTTACCACCCATGTGGATGTAAGAAGCGAGCGCGCCGTTCTCAGCCTTGCGGGCAGCGAAGCGGGAGATCTTCATGTTCTCGCCCATGATGTGAATCATCTCGGTGAGCTCGGAGGAAACGGTCTCCTCGCCCATCGGCTTCTCGAGCAGAGCGTCGACGTCAGCAGGCTCGGTGGTAGCGACAACCTCAGCGACCTTGGAAGCAAAGCCGGTGAACTTGGCGTTAGAGCCAACGAAGTCGGTCTCGCAGGAGAGCTCGAGCAGAGCGCCGGTCTTGCCATCCTCGGAGACGAACGCGGCGACAGCGCCCTCGTTGGTCTCACGGCCAGCCTTCTTGGCAGCCTTGGCAAGGCCGTTCTTACGCAGAACGTCGACAGCGGCGTCCATGTCGCCGTCAGCCTCGACGAGAGCCTTCTTGCACTCCATCATCGGGGAGTCGGTCATCTCGCGGAGCTGCTTGACCATAGCGGCGGTAATCTGGGCCATTGTGGTTCCTTTCAAAGAGATGAAAAAGAATTAACTAAGACTGATTTACTCGGCCTTGGGCTCAGCGGCCATCTCGGCCTCGGAGACCTGCTCCTTGCCGGAGCCAGCGAGGCAGGCGTCAGCCATGAGCTCGCACATAAGGGTGACAGCGGAGATAGCGTCATCGTTGCAGGGGATGCCGTACTCGACCTCGTCGGGATCGGAGTTGGTGTCGATCAGGGCGACGACGGGGATGTTCAGGCGCTGGGCCTCCTTGATGGCGTTCTCCTCGCGCTTGGTGTCGATGACGAAGAGAGCCTGGGGCAGACCCTTCATGTCGCGGGCGCCACCGAGGTTGGTCTGGAGCTTAGTGAGCTCCTTGCCGAGAACAGCCTGCTCCTTCTTGGGCAGAACAGCCATGCGGCCGTCCTCGACCATGGCCTCGAGCTCCTCCATGCGGTTGATGCGGGAGCGGATGGTGACGAAGTTGGTCAGCATACCGCCGAGCCAACGCTGGTTGATGTAAGGCATGTTGGCGCGCTCAGCAGCGTTCTTGACGGCCTCCTGAGCCTGCTTCTTGGTGCCGACGAACAGCACGTTGCCACCCTTGGCGACGTTCTTGACGAAGGTGTAGGCCTGGTCGGCGTCGAGGATGGTCTGCTTGAGGTCGAGGATGTAGATGCCGTTGCGCTCACCGAAGATGAACGGCTTCATCTTGGGGTTCCAGCGACGGGTCTGGTGACCGAAGTGGCAGCCGGCCTCGAGCAGGGTGCGGATATTAATCTTGGTAGCCATGTTAAACCTCCTGTGGTTTGCCTCCGCGCGGGGTCATCCTCCAAAACCAACCCGGACATGTGCTACCAAAGCCCGGGCACCACGGTATGAAGTAGCCGCGCGTGCGTGATAAAAACATGTTGCCGTGAAGCAACCCGATGAATGATAGCAGGAATGCCTCTTCCTGCCAACCCGCAATCAAAACCACACACCTGAGTGCGGCGCGGGACGTGCCAGCCACTATTCGCCGCGGGGATGGGCTTGAGCCACAGCCCGCTTAAGCCGATCGGGTGTGAGATGCGTGTAGATCTGCGTCGTGGACAGGCTCGCATGACCTAGCAGCTCTTGAACCGAGCGCAGGTCCGCACCGCCCTCGAGCAAGTCGGTCGCAAAGGTATGGCGCATCGCATGCGGGGCGATGTCAGCCGGAATGCCGGCGAGCGTCGCCAGCGTATGGAACCGCCGCCGGAGCATCGCGGCGCTCATGCGATTGCCGCGCGCCGATATAAGCAGCGGATGCGGCCCGGTAGCGAGGTCGCGGCGCTTTGCCCGAGCGAGCAACTCCGGCCTCCCCTCTTCAATATAGAGACGCGTCACATCGAGCGCACGACGATACAGAGGAACGATGCGCTCCTTGCTTCCCTTGCCCCACAGGCGCAGCGTGCGCTCGGACCATGAGATGGATTCCACATTGAGCGCCGCAAGCTCTGAGATGCGGGCACCCGAGGCATAGAGCAACTCGAGCATCGCCGCATCGCGCAGTCCCGCGGGTGTTGAGGTATCAGGCGTCTTGAGCAGCGCCTCGACCTGCTGGGTCGTAAGGACGCCCGGCAGGTCACGCGGCAGCTTGGGCGACGCGATCGCCGAGACCGCATCGCCCTCGACAATCCCCTCGGCAGCCATCCAGCGATAGAGAGATCGAATAGCCGACAGGTGCGCCGCAAGCGTTCGGGGAGCCACCTGCTCACGCGAAAGCTCGGCAAGATAGCGACGAATGGTGCGCACGTCGGCAGCGAAAGCATCAATATCCTCGCGCTCGCACCAGGCAGCAAAGCGCTCTAGCCTCGAGCCATAGGCCGTCACCGTGTTGGGAGAAAGCCCCTCAACGCGTGCGATATAGGCGATAAAAGAGTCGACGGTGTCGTACAGGTCAAAGGCTATGACCGGTCGCCTCCAAACAAGTCGGAACGCGTGGCCAAGTAGGCATCGAGGGCCTCGAGCGCACGGTCCGCATAGGCCTGATAGCGGTCGCGCTTGCTGCGGCGCTTACCATCCTCGAGTGGCGGCACCAGGCCAAAGTTGACATGCATAGGCTGATAGCCCACGGTGGCAGGATCGGTCGCATAGCCCACGAGCGCACCCAGGGCACCCACACGCGGCAACTCGACGCCCGCGGCACCGATAGCCTCGGCATAGGTGTTGAGCGCCGCGAGCAGACCTGTCGCCACGGCTTCCATGTACCCCTCGGTGCCGGTGATCTGACCGGCCAGGCGCACGCCGGTACCGGGCACGGCAAAGGTGCCATCGAGCACGTGCGGAGCGTCGACAAAGGTATTGCGATGCATGACACCGTAGCGGAAGAACTCAGCGTTCTCCAGGCCCGGCACCATATGGAAGACGCGCTTCTGCTCGCCAAAGGTCAAGTTGGTCTGGAAGCCCACCAGGTTATAGGCGGTCTTCTCCTTGTTCTCGGCACGCAGCTGTATCGCCGCCCAGGGGCGACGTCCGGTACGCGGGTCGGTGAGGCCGACGGGCTTCATGGCGCCAAAGCGAATGGCGTCCTTGCCGGTGCGCGCAACTTCCTCGGCAGGCTGGCAGGCCTGGAACAAATCGCCGCCCTCAAAGTCTTTGAGCACCACGCGGTCGGCCGTGGTAAGCGCCTCGATAAAGGCCTCGTACTCCTCCTTGTTGAGCGGAGCGTTGAGATAGTCGCCGCTCCCCTGCTCCTCATAGCGCGACTGCGAGAACAGCACGTCCATATCGAGCGTGGAGGCATCGACGATCGGCGCCGCCGCATCAAAGAATGCCAGGGCATCGCCACCGACGAGCTTCATAACCTCTTCGCTCAGCGCCGGTGAACACAGCGGGCCCGCGGCAATGACCACGTGACCCTCGGGAATCTGCGTGACCTCGCCGTGCACGACCTCGATATTGGGACGGGCGGCAACCTCGGCCTCGACAAGCTCGGAAAACTTGACGCGGTCGACCGCCAAGGCGCCACCGGCGGGAACAGCCGCGCGATGGGCGCAATCGAGCAGGACTGAACCCATGCGCTCAAGCTCGGCTTTCAGCAAACCAGCCGCGGAATCCGGACGGGTCGACTTAAACGAATTGGAGCAGACGAGCTCTGCCAGGTGATCGGTATGGTGGGCCGGGGAGCTCACCTGGGGGCGCATCTCGCACAGCTTTACGGCAAACCCGCGATCTGCCAGCTGGATCGCGCACTCCGACCCCGCCAGACCGCCACCGATAACTGTCACCTGATCGAACTGCATCTGCAAACACCTTTCTAATTGACACGTTTTCCATTGTGACCGAAGGGTGTCTGGGCGTGAAGGGCAAACTTGGAGGGCGCATACCTTCCATCCATCATGCGCTCGATAAGGCCCTCGAGTTCAAGCGAACCCAAGAGTTTGAGTACGCCGACAGCATCGAGCGAGACGAGCGCCGCGATGTCGTCGACCTTGAGCGGAGAGGCGATGAGCGCATGCATCACGGTCTGCTGCGTTGGATCCAGGTCGGCAATGCCGGGAGCATCGGGGCGCGAGTAGCGCAGGGTTCCGTAGATGCGTGAGATAGCCATCTCGATAGATTCCTCGTCGACGATGCAGCAGGCACCGTTCGCAATGAGGTAATTCGTGCCACGCGACTCGGGCGATAGGATCGACCCCGGCACGGCAAGAAGTTCGCGCCCCAAATCCATAGCAGCCTCGGCTGTAGAAAACGTCCCAGAAGGCATACCCGCCTCGGATACAAAGAGGGCTTGCGACAGGGCCGCGATCACGCGATTGCGGCGCGGAAAGGCGAACTTGCGCGGACCCATGCCCCACGGAGAGATCGACACGACCGCGCCACCCGTATCAAGCGTGCGCGTAATCAGCCCCGCGCTCGAACGCGGGTAGACCACGTCGGCGCCCGTCCCCAGCACCACAACGTGTTTGCCGCCGGCGTTGACCGCAGCCCAACCCGAGGCCTGGTCACAACCGACCGCACCGCCCGAAACTACCGTCACTCCCGCCTCAACCGCCACCTTCGCCGCAAGCTCTGCCACGGCAAGACCATACGGCGAGGCCTTGCGCGCGCCGATGATGGAGAGCGCGGGCGTCGAAAGCACCTCGGGGTTGCCGCGCACATAAAGCGTCTGGGGTAAATCAGAAAGCTCCAAAACGGTCTCGGGATACAACGCATCACCTGGATGCAGCTCGAAGGTCCCCTCGGCCATCATTGGTCCCTCCTTCCCTGGTACATCGCCGCCTCGAGCACGTGGTCCTGCGTCACTTGCTCGCTCTCGGCGACATCTGCGATCGTACGCGCAATGCGAACCAGGCGCACGATGCCACGCCCTGTGAGATGCGTGCGTTTGGATAGGCCGAGTACGCATTTCTCGGCAGCATCATCAAGCTCAAAGGTCGAAACGACGCCGTCAATGGACCGCGTCTCGTCATCCTCAGCCTCGGCATCTGCATCGTCCATACGGGATTCGCGCCAAGCGCGAAAAGCGCGACCGCGCACAACGTAGTCACGTAACTCGGCCGACGACATACCCTCTGCGCCCTCGATAATCACTTGAGGGTCGGGACGGGTCACATCGATCATCATGTCGATACGGTCGGCCAAAGGACCGCGCAGTTTAGACCGATAGCGCTCAACCATCGCCGCCGAGCAGCGACACGGTACCTCGCGATCGCCCAAAAAGCCGCAGGGGCAGGGATTGCTCGCAGCCAGCAGCTGAAAGCGCGACGGGAAGGTAAAGGCCCCGTCGACGCGTACGATCCTCACATAGCCGCGCTCGATAGGCTGTCTGAGCGTCTGCAGCACACCCGTGGGAAACTCGGCAAGCTCGTCCAAAAAGAGCACGCCGCCATGAGCAAGGCTAATTTCGCCCGGATGCACTGGACGCCCGCCGCCGATGAGGCCCGCGGTCGAAATGCTGTGATGCGGGCTGCGGAAGGGGCGATGCCCCGCAAGCAGTCCATCGATGTTCTCACCCAAGACCGAATGGATGCACAGCGCCTCCTGCTGGTCCTCGACGGAAAGCTCGGGCAGGATGCCGGTCATACGGCGTGCGAGCATCGTCTTGCCCGATCCCGGGGACCCAATCATGAGCAAGCCGAGTTCTCCTGCCGCCGCAAGCGCCATGCCGCGCTTGGCGACTTCCTGCCCCAGCACGTCGGCATAGTCGAGCTCTGGCTCAAAGGTCGCCTCGACGCCCTCGGAATCCAAGTAGTGCCGCGCGGCATCGCCCATACCATGAGCAAGCTGAGACAAATGATCGATAAAGCCGCAATCCACGCCCGCGAGTGGCACATGCTGGTCGGACCTGCCGGCGATAAAAGACAGCCCCATGTCGCGAGCCAATAGCTGAAACGCTACCTCGCCCTTGACAGGAAGCACCGTACCGTCCAAGCCGAGCTCGCCGGCGATAAAGCAGCGATCGAGGTTATCACGGGGAATCTGCCCATCGGCCGCCAGAACCGCGATGGCGATGGGCAGATCAAAGCCGCTACCGGTCTTGCGAATATCGCCGGGCGCCAGGTTGACCGTAATGCCCGAGCGTGGGATCTCGAACCCGGCGGAGCGCATCGCGCAACGAATACGACCGCGTGACTCCATCACCTCCATACTCGGAATACCGAGCATCTGGATGCCCGGGACGCCACCGGCAAGCGAGACCTCGACCGTGACGGGAATCGCCTCGACGCCGCGGATACAGGCAGCGTGAACGGCAAACGTCTCGAACGCCATCACGACACCTGCCAATCGAACGCGTTGTACTGATGCTCGATCTCGGCGATATGCCCGCCGCGGATGGTGACGCCCACGGCATCGAAGCGGATCGCCTTGAGAGGATAATGCTCCATGAGATAGCAGCTTGCGATGCGGCGGTAGCGGCGTTGCTTTTGGGCATCCACGGCCTCCTCGGGAAAGACCCGCGTGGTGCAATCCAGGGCGACGCGTCTCGTCTTGACCTCGGCCATCACCACGACATCGTCGAGCTCATCGAGCAGCACCAGGTCGGCCTCGCCCTCGGTGCAACGATAGCCCTGCTCCAGCAAGGCGTAGCCGCGCTCGTTAAAGTAGTCGATGGTGATCAGCTCGCCCAGCATGCCCAGCTCGCGGGGACTGAGTCCCTTGATAAACTCGGGCGTCATCGCCCCGGAGTCGAGCTCGCCGTTTTCCCAACGCTCCTTGAGCTGCTGCGTCTTGCTCTTTTTGCTTGCGGCACTCATGGGGTCTCCTTTCCCGCACACTGCATTGCCCCGATGATGAGGGCACCTTTCATGCGGGTAAGTACCGGAAGCAAACCAAAAGCTGACCAAATGCCGACAAAAAACGGGCCGTACGCAGCAATGGTGCTGCATACGGCCCGCTACCAGCTGGTTTACAAAACTCCAGAAGTCCCTGTCTCCACAATTGACCTAGAAAAGGCGCTCAGTTTGCAGAAAGTTTCCGCAAAAGCTCACGCGGTGCAACGGACAAAGTCCATGTTTGCGAATGGCCTCGATGTGCTCGGGGCTCGCATAGCCCTTCGACTCGGCCAGATGGTACTCGGGATACTCGGCGTCGTACTCGACCATCATCTCGTCACGCGTGACCTTAGCCATGATGGACGCCGCGGCGATGCAGGCGATCTTGGCATCGCCCTTCACCACATCGCGCTCGTTAGGAACGGCGCCCAAGGGGTTGCCATCCATAAGCACGCAATCGGGCTCGAGCCCCGTATCGGCCACGGCGCCCGCAACGGCGGTACGGATAGCACGGGCCATGCCCATCTCATCGATATCCTTAGGCGCGATATGGCAAAAACCGATCGCCGTCGCCACCTCGGCAATCTTCACTGAGAGCAACTCGCGGCGCGCCGGCGTGAGCTTTTTGGAATCGTTGATGCCCCAGACGCGCGGCTCCATAGGAAGGCAGACAGCGCATACCGTCAAAGGACCGGCCACCGATCCGCGACCCACCTCGTCGACACCAACGACCACCCCATCGCCGCCAAGCTCATGCATAAGCTCGTACATGTCATTGACGCGCTCGCGCTCGGCAAGTTCCTTGGCATGGCGCTTAAGAGCACGCTCGCAAGCCTTGATCACCTGCTGGCGCGGGTCCTCGCGATAATGCTCCACGAGGGCGGGGATCTCCTCAAACGTTGCGCTCGCCAGCTCTCCGGCAACCTGCGATGCCGAAACCGAGCTCGTCATATTGGCCATACCAGGCCCTCCTTGCATGCAAATCAGATAAAAAGAAGGGCCACCCGAAGGTGACCCTTGTGTCCAAACGAGTGGACAGACGCTGCGATCTTCTTAGCGCTTCTCGGGGATGCGAGCAGCCTTGCCCACCTTGTCGCGGAGGTAGTACAGCTTGGCGCGACGGACGCGACCATGACGAACGACCTCGAGCTTGGCGATCTTGGGGCTGTGAAGCGGGAAGGTACGCTCAACACCGACACCGAAGGACATCTTGCGGACGGTGAAGGTCTCGCGGGCACCGGCGCCGGCCATGCGGATGACGTCGCCCTGGAAGACCTGGATGCGCTCGCGGTCGCCTTCCTTAATGCGGTAGTGAACCTTGACGTTGTCGGCAACGCGAACCTGAGGAATGTCCTCGCGGATCTGCTGACGCTCGATTGCGCGGATGTAATCCATGTGCAATTCCTTACTCTTCTAGAGGTGCCGTACCACTCTGGCCGGCACGTAGTTGAACAAACGTATTCGAGTATACACGCGCGGGTTTCTGCTGCAAGAACAATTTTTTACGCAGACAAAAAGACAAAACCCGCACATGATAACCGCCCGTCTCACGAATGAGACGGGCGGCATGAAGGGGGGCCACACTAGGCGTCTAAACCCAAAAAGTTACGCGGAACGCTTGGCCTCGAGCTTGGCCTGGGCGGCCGCAAGACGTGCGAGGGGTACGCGATAGGGCGAGCAGGACACGTAGTCCACGTCGGCCACGTTAAACAGGCCCTTGATGGACTTGGGGTCGCCGCCGTGCTCGCCGCACACGCCAAAGTGCATGTAGGGATTGGTGGCGCGACCCTTCTCGACGGCCATGCGCACCAGCTCGAGTACCGCCGAGTCGATGGTCTCGAAGGGGTTGTCCTTCAAGATCTTCTTATGCATGTACAGCGGGATGAACTTGGCCTCGGCATCGTCACGGGAGAAGCCGAAGGTGGTCTGGGTGAGGTCGTTGGTGCCAAAGCAGAAGAAGTCTGCGTGATGGGCGATCTCGTCAGCGACCATGCAGGCGCGCGGCAGCTCGAGCATCGTGCCCACGGGAATATTGAGCTCGACGCCCTCCTCAGCGGAAACCTCGGCGATGACGCGCTCGATGACCTTGCGAGTCTGGACATGCTCAGCCGTGATGGAAACGAGCGGAACCATGATCTCGGGATGCGGGTCGACGCCCTCCTTGATTAGGCGGGCAGCGGCCGTGGCGACGGCGCGAACCTGCATGAGCGGCAGATCGCTAAAGACGACGGACAGGCGAACGCCGCGCAGGCCGAGCATCGGGTTGGACTCGACCATGCCGTCGATACGACGCAGGCGGGCGCGCAGGACGGCAAGCTCTTCCTCGCTGGCGCCGGCGGCTTCCTTCTTGGTGATGGCGACCTCGAGGTCGCGAGGATTATCCAGGAACTCATGAAGCGGCGGATCGAGCAGGCGGACGACCACATCGCGACCGGACATGGTCTTGAACATCGCCAGGAAGTCCTCGGTCTGAACCTTGAGCAGGTCGGCCAGGGCCTGCTGCTTCACGGCCTCATCGTCAGACAGGATAAAGCTCTGGATGATGTTCTTACGGTCGCCTAGGAACATGTGCTCGGTGCGGCACAGGCCGATGGCCTCGGCGCCAAACTCGAGCGCGAGCGCGGCATCCTCGGGATTGTCGGCGTTGACGCGCACATGGTTGGCATGGCCACAGGTCTCGTCCAGACGAATCTCATCGGCCCAGGACAGGATAGTGTCCAGATCGCCGGTGAGCTCGGCCGAGACCAGATCAACGGCGCCGTCGACGACGATACCCTGGGTACCGTCGATGGAAATGACATCGCCCTCGCGCAGCACGCGGTCGATGCCCTCGATACGCACGACCTTCTCGGCGGCGTCGATGTGGAAGCGCTCAACGCCGCAGACGCAGGGCGTACCCATGCCGCGGGCGATAACGGCGGCATGGCTCGTCTTGCCACCGTGGCTGGTCAGGATGCCCTCGGCGGCGACCATGCCCTTCAGGTCGTCGGGGTTGGTCTCCCAACGAACCAGAATGACCTTGTGACCCTCGGCGGAACGCGCGACAGCGTCGTCGCTCGAGAACACGACCTCGCCCACGGCGGCACCGGGGCTGGCATTAAGACCGCTGGCGAGAGCCTCGTACTTCTTGGAGGCGTCGAACTGCGGGTGAAGGAGCTGGTCGAGTTGCGCGGGATCGATGCGGCTCACGGCCTCCTCGCGGGTGATCAGACCCTCCTCGACCATTTCGATAGCGATGCGCAGGGCGGCGGTGGCGGTGCGCTTGCCCACGCGGGTCTGGAGCATCCAGAGCTTGCCCTGCTCGATGGTAAACTCGATATCGCACATATCGCGGTAATGATCCTCGAGCGTCAGGAACACGCACTCGAGCTCCTCACCTGCGGACTCGAGGCCCGGGGTGGTCTTGAGGTCGGCGATGGGCTCGGTGTTGCGGATACCGGCGACGACGTCCTCGCCCTGGGCATTAACCAAAAAGTCACCGTAGAACTCCTTGGTGCCGTCGGCCGGATTACGCGTAAAGGCGACGCCTGTCGCAGAGGTCTCGCCCTTGTTGCCAAAGGCCATGGCCTGCACGTTGACGGCGGTACCGAGCTCGTCGGAAATACCATGCTGCTTGCGGTAGATGCAGGCACGCTCGTTCATCCAGCTGCCAAAGACGGCCTGGATGGCAAGGCGCAACTGAAGCTCAGGATCGTGCGGGAAGACGGGCTTGCCATCGACAACCTCGAGCTCGGGGTAAAGGGCGGCCTCGACGTTCTCGGTGAAGATCCCCTTGAAGGTCTCGACGAGCTCCTGCAGATCCTCGGCCGAAAGCTCGGAGTCGACGCGGACGCCAGCGACCAGGCGTGCCTGGGTCAGCGCGTTCTCGAACAGGTCGGCGTCGACGCCCATAACGACGTTGGAGAACATCTGGATAAAGCGGCGGTAGCTATCCCAGGCAAAACGCGGGTTTTGAGTCTGGGCGATGAGGCCCTGAACGGAGTCGTCGTTGAGGCCCAAGTTGAGGACCGTGTCCATCATGCCGGGCATGGAAAACGGAGCGCCCGAGCGAACCGACACGAGCAGCGGATCGGAGGCATCGCCGAGCTTCTTGCCGCAGCGGGCCTCGAGGTCGGCCTCGGCAGCAACGATCTCATCGAGTGCGCCTTCGGGCCAGACGTTGCCGGCACCGGAGTACTCGACACAGGTCTGGCAGGTAATGGTAAAGCCACCGGGAACCGGCAGGCCGATGCGGCTCATCTCGGCAAGGTTTGCGCCCTTGCCGCCAAGCACGAAGTTCATGGACTTGTCGCCCTCAGTGACACAGGTGCCCTGGGCGTCGGTTCCAAAACGGAAAACCCTCTTGCAATCGCTCACGATACTTCCCCTTCCATGCACTTTCGCGCACGACCGTGGTGACGAATCGACCCGCCGGATGCGAGCCGTGAGGGTACTATACGGCGGGCATTGAGCGGGCTTGCGCAGAGGGCGCGAGGGTTGGTAAACGTGGTAAATATGGCGGTAAACGGTAGGTAAAGGTGGTTACCTTATGAAGATACCAATGCAAGAAGCTTGCAGGTCAAATGCCAGTTTCTTGCTAAATCGCTTTACCATTATCGTGCATTATTTTTAGTTACTTATTTTAGGCGGGGCATTTTTAGCTACCCCAATAAGCTAGCTTTGTTGGACTCGACGGGCGGCTCGGCGGGCACGGGCTTCTTGGATTTCCTCCAAGTGGCTGATGATCTCGGCAGCGCTTTCCTCGATGGCCTTGCCGTCGGTACGTACCACAAAGCAGCCTAGGCGCTTCATGAGCGCACGGGCTTCCTCGAGCTCGCTGTGCACGCTCTCGGGCTCGGCATAGGAGCCGGCAACGGCACGAGCGTAGTCATCGCCCAAGCGGCTATCGCGAATTTCGGAAATCACATCGACGGTCGAAATCAGGCCGAACAGGCGCATCGGGTCAACCTCGTAAATCGACTTCGGCGGCTCCATGCCATGGGCCAACGGAACATTGGCAACCTTGTAACCTTGATAGGCCAGATACATCGACAGCGGCGTCTTGGACGTGCGCGATACGCCCAGCAGCACGATATCGGCACCTGACAGATCGTCGCAACCGCGCCCATCATCGTGCTCAACAAAATACTCCATGGCCTCGATGCGATGGAAGTAGCGGTCATCGGTCTTGTGAATCACGCCCGCGACGCCCTTGGGCGGCACACCGATAAGCGACGATAGCACGGCGAGCGTCGGGCCAATCAGGTCGACTGAACGAATATGCAGCATGCCCAGGTAATCGAGCACACGGGCGCGAAGCGCCGGATCGACAATGGTGTGAAACACGGCAATATCGCGATGGTCGGCATCGACGCGCGGCCCCACAAATGACTTGACCTGCTCCACGGAAGTCACCTTGGGCAGACGTAAAACGCGAAAAGCCCCTTCATCAAATTGCCCGGACGCCGCAAGCACCACCTCACAAGCGGTATCGCCGAGCGAGTCGGAGATAACGATAACGGTGGGACGAGCGGTGACCGGGCAATCCATGCGGGGCTCCTTTTGCGCTTACGCGCAGGCTAGCTTACTTTTTGCGGGCAAGCTCACCGATGTTGGCGATGCCGGAGAAAACGGCCTCGAAGCGGTTGAGCAACTTAAGGCGATTATCGCGGAGCTGCTCGTCCTTGTCCATGACCATAACCTCGTCGAAGAAACGGTCGATGGGGGCACGCAGGGCGGCAAGGGCGGTAAATGCGGCCGGGTAATCCTCGGCAGCAAGGGCGGCATCGACAGCGGTCTGAGCGGCCTCGGAGGCATCGGCAAGCGCGAGCTCGGCCTCGCCCATCAAGCTGCGGTCGTACTCCGCGCCCAGCTCGGGCTTGGAGATGTGCGCGGCACGGGCATAAGCGGTCGCAAGGTTGTCGAACGTCTCGGCGTCGTTCTTGCGGGCCTCGTCGAGGGCGGCGCAGCGGGCGAAGAAGACGGACGGAGCGATGATGTGCACCGCGGAGACGGCGGCAACGGTATCGGCCGGGATCTTTTCGTCGCGGGCCATGCTCACCAGGCGGCCATGGAAGAAGTCACGAACCTGCTGGGCGACCTCGGCGGCGTCGAACTCAATGCCCTGCTCGCTATAGAGCTCGAGGGCGAAGTCGATGAGCGATGTGGGGTCGATCGGCAGACGGTCGCGCAGGATGTTGATGATGCCGATAGCGGCACGACGCAGCGCGTAGGGGTCCGAAGAGCCGGTCGGGGGCTCGCCGATGGCAAAGATACCGGCGATGGTATCGAGCTTGTCGGCGCAGGCCACGATGCAGCCAGCGGTGCCCTCGGGCAGCTCGTCACCGGCAAAGCGGGGACGATAATGATCGCGAATGGCGTGGGCAACCTCGTCGTTCTCCCCCATCGCGGTGGCGTAGTAACCGCCCATCACGCCCTGCTGGCTCGTGAACTCGACGACGGCGTTGGATACCAAGTCGGCCTTGCACAGGTGCGCGGCGCGAGCGGCATCGGCGGCCAGGTGGGCGCCCAGATGGGCCTCGCGAGCGATGGCAAGCGCGAGTTGCTCAATGCGCTCGGACTTGGCGAGCACGCTACCGAGCTTCTCCTGGAAGGCAACCTTGGCCAGACGCTCACGGAACTCGTCGAGGGAGATCTTCAGGTCCTCCTCGTAGAAGAACTTTGCGTCGTCCAGACGGGCGCGCACGACGCGCTCGTTGCCGTCGATCACGCGCTCGGCGTTCTCGGGCTTGCTGTTGGAGACGACCACGAACTCACGCGTGAGCTTGCCGTCGCCGTCATAGATCGGGAAGTAGCGCTGGTTGGTGAGCATGGACTCGCAGATGATCTCGTGCGGGACCTTGAGGAACTCCTCATCGAAGGTACCGACGAGCACCGTCGGCCACTCGCAGAGGTTAATGACCTCCTCGAAGACCTTCTTGGGCGTGTCGACATGACAGCCGGGGCGAGCGGCCTCGACCTCGGCGATGCCGGCAAGGATGGCCTCGCGACGACGCTCGGCAGAAAGCACGCCGGCGTCCTCGAGCACCTGCTCGTAAACAGCGGGGCTGGCAACAACATGGTCGCCAGGGCCAAGTACGCGATGACCGCGCGTGGTGTTGCCGCTCGTCACGTCGGCAAACGACACGGGCACAACATCCTCGCCCAAAAGGCAGCAGATCCAGCGGACCGGACGAACAAAGGTCGCATGCTCGTGACCCCAGCGCTGGCTGCGGTAGTTGGGCCACTGCAGGCCGGCGATGGTCTTCTCGCACAGAGCGGTCAGAATCGGCGTAGCCGGTGCGGAGGGAATGTTCTTCTCGGCAAACACATACTCGCGACCGTCGGTGTCCTCGCGACGGACCAGATCCTCGGCAGCCACACCGCACTTGCGGGCGAAGCCCTGGGCGGCCTTGGTGGCGTTACCGTCGGCATCGAAGGCGATGTTGACCGCGGGGCCGCGCTTGACCTCGTGAACCTCGTCGGTCGCGGTGGCGACGTCGGCAACGAGCGCAGCCAGACGACGCGGGCTCGAGATCACGCGGACCTCGCCGTGGGCCAGACCGGCCTCGTCGAGACCCTTGGCGATCATGGTGCCAAGCTGCTTGACGGCATTGTTCAGCGGTGCGGAGGGCATTTCTTCCGTACCGATCTCAAACAGGAAATCCTTAGCGTCTGCCATGGCTTACGCCACCTCGCCTTCCTGATCGGCATTCTCGTTGACTCCGGCGACCTCGGCCATGTAGGCCTCGCAGCACGCCTTGGCGACGGCGCGGACGCGCAGGATGTAGTTGGCACGCTCGACCGCGGACAGAGCGCCGCGAGCATCGAGCAGGTTGAAAGCGTGGCTGCACTTCATGACGCAGTCATATGCCGGCAGCGGCAGCTTGCGCTCCAGGCAGGAATGGCACTCGGCCTCGTAGTCGTCAAACTTCTGACGCATCATCTCGACGTTGGCGACCTCAAAGTTATAGGCACTGAACTCGCGCTCGTTCTCGAGGAACACGTCGCCATAGGTCATGGGCGTGCCGTCGGGCAGGTAGCTCCACACCAGGTCGTAGACCGAGTTAACGCCCTGGGCGTACATGGCGATACGCTCCAGGCCGTAGGTGATCTCGACAGGCACGGGGTCGACCTCGATGCCGCCCACCTGCTGGAAGTACGTAAACTGCGTGACCTCCATGCCGTTGAGCCAGACCTCCCAGCCAAGACCCCAGGCGCCGAGCGTCGGGCTCTCCCAGTCGTCCTCGACAAAGCGGACGTCATGGTCGTTGGGGTCCAGGCCAATGGCGGCCAGCGAACCCAGGTAGAGCTCCTGGGCGTTGACCGGCGAGGGCTTGATGAGCACCTGGAACTGATAGTAGTGCTGCATGCGGTTGGGGTTCTCGCCGTAGCGGCCGTCGGCGGGACGGCGGCAAGGCTGCGCATAGCAGGTGCGCCACTCGGCGGGACCGAGCGAGCGCAGCGTGGTCGCGGTATGGAAGGTACCGGCACCGACCTCGGAGTCATAGGGCTGCATAATGACGCAGCCCTGCTCGCCCCAGTACTGCTGGAGGCGCAGGATGATGTCTTGGAAGGAAAGCGATGAAGCGTTCATGCCTCTAATATC
The DNA here is from genome assembly GCA_905193815.1 of uncultured Collinsella sp. Lineage (GTDB taxonomy): Bacteria > Actinomycetota > Coriobacteriia > Coriobacteriales > Coriobacteriaceae > Collinsella. Next base: position 55,792 of record CAJJQF010000002.1, read on the forward strand.
CCCTCGTCGAAACGATTACACGGTTAGGTACTGTACTATAGCGGTTTTTAGTCGATAGCGCCGATGCGGTTGAGCGGCCAGTAGCGCACAAGCGCCACAGCGATCAAATCAGAGCGATCGACGGGACCAAAGTAGCGTGAGTCGGCAGAGTTTTCGCGGTTGTCGCCCATCACCCACACGCACCCGTCGGGAACGGTGTAGGGATAGCCTACCCGAGCGCCGGGCGCTTGGGCCGATAGTGGCCAGCTCATGCCCGTCGTATAGTCCTCGTCGAGCGCTTGGCCGTCAACGACCACCTTGCCATCCTGCAGGTCGACCGTCTGGCCGGCCGTGGCAATAACGCGCTTGACAAGAACATCATGCTCGGAGGTGCCATCGGGGTTGTGAAACACCACGATATCGCCCTGCTTGACGGGCTGACCGAGCTCGAGGCTCACCTTTTGTGCCAGGATCTGGTCGCCAATCTCGATCGTGGACTCCATGGAGCCGGTGGGCACCACAAAGGGCTCGACCACAAACGAGCGAATCAAGAAGGTGGCGACCAATGCAATCGCGATGACCGCGATCCACTCAAAAGCGCCCCTCAACGCGGAATGCTGCGATGGAACCATTCTCACTCCTCGCTCTGCGAATACGAAGCGTCCAAAATCTCCTGCGCGTACGCACGCTCCTCGGGCGTGAGCCGCGCCGTCTCGATCAGATCGGGACGCCAGCGGCAGGTGCGCTCGATGGCGTTCTTGCGACGCCAGGCATCGACCTTGGCGTGATCGCCGCTCACAAGCACCGGCGGCACGCCCTCGCCGTTGAACTCGGCGGGGCGGGTGTACTGCGCGTACTCGAGCAGGCCTCCGTCCTCGGCGGTCGAGAACGACTCGTCGACGTTGCTCATCTCGTCGCCCAGGGCGCCGGGAATCAGGCGTACGACGGCATCGGTAACGACCATAGCGGGAAGTTCGCCGCCCGTGAGCACATAGTCGCCGATCGACAGACGCTCATCGGCATACGCATACGCGCGCTCGTCGACGCCCTCGTAGCGACTGCACACAAACAGCAGGCGCTCACTTTTGAGCAGGCGCTCGGCCACATGCTGCGTAAAAGGCTCGCCACAGGGGGTAAAGAACACCACAGTGGGCTTGGGACCCTCTGCGCTAATGGCCTCGATGGCCTCTGCGATAGGCCCGACCTTCATGAGCATGCCCTGCCCGCCGCCGTACGGCTCGTCATCGACGGTACGATGGCGGTCGTGCGTCCAGTCGCGCAGGTTATACGCCTTAAAATCAAAAAGGCCGGCCTTGCGGGCGCGGCCCAAAATCGACGTGGACATGACGGGCTCAAACATCTCGGGAAAGACCGAAAGGGTCTCGATCAGCATGTTGTCCTCCCTACTTGTCCATATCGATAAGGCCGTCCATCACGTGGACGGAAATTGTTCCTGCATCGGGAAGATCGAGCACAACCTGCTCGATCACGGGAATCAGCACCTCGCCGTACCGATCGCCCTCGACAACCCAAACATCGTTAGCAGGCGTCGACATGATCTCGACGATCGTGCCGAGTAAACCGAAGCGCTCGTCGACCACCTCGCGACCCATCAGGTCGGTATAGGCAGCGTCGAGCGAATCGAGCTCAAAGTCGTCACGATTTGCCAGCACGTAGCATCCCGTGATGCCCTCGGCGGCCGTCAAGTCGTCAATGCCCTCAAACGAGACCAGATCGCCATCGCCCGTATCGGTGACGGACACGACCGTGCAAAAGCGGTCGCGCTTGAGCGCTGGCGGCGTCAGGGCGACGCGCATACCCGGCTCTAATACAGAAGGAAGCCCCCGCAGCGGCTGCGCGAGGACCTCCCCCTTCCTTCCGTGCGGCTTGACCACACGGGCGATGTTTTTGTACTGGGACCTCAAGGTCCTAGCCCAGAACCTCTACCTCGACAGCAGTGTCGAGGCGAGCGGCCAGCGCACGGGCGAGCGTGCGGATGGCCTTGATGGTACGGCCACGACGGCCGATGACCTTAGCGACGTCATCCTCGGCAACCGAAACCTCAATCGTAGAAGCGTCGTCGCCATCGATGACCTCGAGGCTCACGGAATCCGGGTCGTCGACGATCTGAACAACGAGATATTCGACGAGATCGGCGATGCGATCTGAGAGCATTGCCTCACCCTCGAGCTGTGCAGCGTCAACCTCAGGCACGATTTACTCCTCGGCGCCCTCAGCGGCCTCAGCGGCAGCCTTAGCGGCCTCGGCCTCTTTGGCGAGCTGCTTCTTGGACTTCTTGACGACGGTCTCGGTCTTCTCGCCCTCGTTGGCGGCCTTGACCAGAGCGGCAACGGCGTCGGTGAGCTGAGCGCCCTTGGACTGCCAGTCGGCGATCTTCTCGAGGTCGAGGTTGATGGTCTTGGGGGCGGTCATCGGGTTGTAGCGGCCAACCTCCTCGATGATACGACCGTCACGCGGGGCGCGGGAATCGGCGACGACGACACGGTAGTACGGACGCTTCTTAGCGCCGTGACGAGCAAGGCGAATCTTGACTGCCAAAGGAAACTCCTCCAACCAAGCAGCTTTAGGCTGCAACTACAAACAAACAGTTGAACATAATACGCCATCGACGCGGGCAGGTGAAGTCCGTGAGACCAACTTCTTCGGTGTAGTCGAGGGCAAATCCATATCTTAGACAAGAATTCGGGATTTGCAAGCACATACACGCACCCCACATGAGCTGCGCGGTATACTCATGATATGGAAAGACGCGAACATACATACGGTTATGAGGATGCCATGGGCGTCACGCCGCCTCCCTGGGCGGGTCCGGCGGTGGGCCTGATGGACCTCGATGCGTTTTTTGCGAGCGTGGAGATGCTCGATCATCCCGAATGGCGCGGAAAGCCACTCATCGTGGGCGGAGACGCCGATTCGCGTGGCGTCGTGTCCACGTGTTCGTATGAGGCGCGTCGCTTTGGCGTGCACTCTGCCATGGCCTCGGCCGAGGCGCGGCGCTTGTGCCCGCAAGCCATTTGGACGCACGGGCACTTTGATCGCTACCGCGAGGTGAGCGCGCAGGTCATGGCGATTCTCGCCGACGAGACGCCGCGCGTTGAGCGCGTATCCATCGACGAAGCCTTTATCGATATCACGCCGGGTCGCTTTGCGCCCGAAGACCCGCTACTGGTTGCGCGGCGTATAAGCGACCGCGTGGCAGCGCTGGGAGTGACGTGCTCCATTGGCGTGGGCTGTAACAAGACGGTCGCAAAGATCGCAAGCGAACGGGATAAGCCGTTTGGGCTGACCATCGTGCGCCCCGGAACCGAGCAGCGCTTTTTGGCCGCGCTGCCGGTATCTGCCATGAGCGGCATCGGGCGCTCGGCCGAGGAGCGACTGCGCCGCATGCGCATCTACACCCTCGGCGAGCTGTCACGTGCACCGGAATCCACCTTGGCCTCTATTTTTGGCGTCAACGGCGAACGCATGCGCCAGCGTGCGCTGGGACTCGAAATCTCCGAAGTCACGAGTCTCGATGAGGAGCGCGAGGTCAAGTCGGTCAGCAATGAACGCACCTTTGCGAAAGATTTGACTGAGCGTGGGGATATTGAGGCGGCGATTGCGCTGCTGGGCGAGTCAGTGGGACGCCGTCTGCGCCGTCAGGGGCTGACGGGTGCCACGGTGACGCTCAAGCTCAAGTATTCGTATGGCAGCGGACGCACGGCGCAGCGGCGGCTTCCGCATCCGACCGACGATGAGAACATCTTCGTGGCGGTTGCACTCGAACTGCTCGACAACATCTGGCAGGAAGGAATGCACGTTCGCTTAGCAGGCATCGGCATGAGCGACTTTGACCATCGGGGCGGCATCCAGACCGACCTGTTCTGCGAGATCGATGACCGCGGAGCCCAATCCAGCGACCGCCGCGACCTCTCCGTCGCCATCGACGCCGTCCGAGACAAATTCGGCGACACCGCCCTTTCCTTCGGCCGCCAATCCCGCTTCAACGATTAACCGCCTTTGGGCAAAAAGAAAGCCGGGCAGGTGCGGAAAACCGCAACTGCCCGGCGATATGCGTGAGGGTAGCTAACCCCGTCTCAAATGAGCTACTAGAGGAGGTTGAGGGGGAGCTGGGGGGCGTCTCCCCAGAGTTTCTCGAGGCGGTAGAAGTCGCGGGCTTCGGGAGTGAAGACGTGGACGACAACCGAACCGTAGTCCATGAGCATCCAGGTCTTCTGCTCGCGACCCTCGATGGAGAACGGGTGCTCGCCGCAAGCCTCGGCGACCTTCTCCTCGATCTCGTCGACGATAGAATCGACCTGGCGGTTGTTGGTACCGGTGGCAAGCACAAAGTAGTCGCACACATCGGAAAGCTCGGTCAGGTCGAGCACCTGAACGTCCTCGCCCTTCTTGTCGTAGGCGGCCTGCGCGGCGGCGCGGGCGACATCCTCGGCGGCGACACCGCTCGCGGACAGCGAGGCGGCAGTGCGGTCGGACGTGGCAACGAAGCTCTTGTGCTCCACGCCTTCAAGAATCTGCTCGTCGGTCATGGTCTCGTCGGCCATGGAATACCTCTTTCTAGACAGCCCGAGCTAGCGCAGCTGGGCGTAATGGTTGTAAATCGAAATAGCCGTGGGATAAAGATAGCGCCCGGACTGGATCACATAGACCAGACCCTGCGCAAAACAGGAGAAGAACAACTCGTCGAGCGAGGACTTCCCCACCATCTTGCGCAGCGCATGCGCATAGTCGCCGTGGCGGTTGGGCTCGATGGCATCGGCCACAAAGACCACCATATCGAGCGGCGTCATGTCGCAAGCACCCACGGTGTGACGGTCGACAGCCTGGAAAACGGCCGGCGACAACTCGGGGAAAAGCTGCGGAAGCTCATAGGCGGCAACAGGGCCATGCAAAAGCGGCGTCGCGGCGGAAGGAGAGCCGGCAATCTTAATGCCGTAATGCAGAGCGCGCGTGACCAGCTCGTCGTCGGAGAGCACTTTGTCCCAGTCATGGATCAGGCCGGCGGCAGCGGCATCAAAGCGGTCAACGCCGTAGACCTCGGCCAGATGAAGTGCGGTCTCGGCAACACCCAGCGAATGCACATAGCGCTTGCGCTTATCCTTCATGCGAACATCGAGCAGCTCTTGAATGCGCTTGAGCAGCGCGCGCTCATCGCCCTCAAACTGATCCTCTACCGACAACGTAGACCCCCATCACTCAAAATCTTCTTGGCCCAGATCGGCATATAGCCTGCGTTTGCGAATGTAGCCGAGCACGGACTCGCTCGTAAGATAGCGCACGCTCATGCCGCGGGCAACTCGCTTACGGATGTTCGTCGAGCTGATCGCCAACGCCGGAATCTGAATATAGCGCACGTCGAACGGCAGCCCCGACTCTTTGATTCGGGCACGCGCCGTATCGATATCAAAGCCCGGTCGTGTCGCCGCAATAAAGGTAGCAAGCTCAGCGATTCGTTCGGCATCATGCCAGGTCACAATATCGATAATCGCGTCGGCGCCCGTAATAAAGTAGAGCTTTACCTGCGGCGGGTAAAAGTCGCGAAGGGCATGAAGCGTATCGGCCGTATAGGTTACGCCCGGGCGGTCGATCTCGAACCGGCTCGCCAAAAAGGCCGGGTTCGCGGCGGTGGCGAGGACCGTCATGGCATAACGGTCCTCGGCAGGCGTCACCGGCTTGTCAAGCTTAAAGGCAGGAGAGCCCGCCGGCATAAAGAGCACAGCGTCCAAGTCGAGCGACTCGCGCGCCTGCTCGGCAGTCACCAAGTGCCCGTAATGAATCGGGTCGAATGTGCCGCCCATAATGCCGAGCCTAAACTCCCGCCCGTCCTCTAGAGGAAGCTCGGGCAGACCGATTCCACCGCGCAGCGACATGGCTTACTCGCCCTCCGAGGTCTCGGCATCGCCCGCGACATCCGCCGTATCGACAACCTCGACGCCCTCATCCGCAGCATCGGCCACGTCAATGGCTTCAACGGCAACGTCCTCGTCAGCATCCTCGAGCTCCTCGTACTCCGAGAAGTCCTCAGCGCCCTCAAAGTCAAAGGCGCGCTGGCAAATGCGGACCTCGTCGCCCGCACGGCAACCGGCCTTCTCGAGCGCGTCGTCAACACCCATACGCGCAAACTTATGCTGCAGGTAAATGACGGCTTCCTCATTTTCCCAGTCGGTCTGGATGACCATGCGCTCGATGGCACGACCGACCACGCGGAAGGCACCGGGCTCTTCCTGGACAATGCGGAAACGCTTCTCACGCTGCAGGCGGCGGCGCTCCCACTCATCGTCGCGCAGAACGACCGGCTCATCCGAGACAGCCAACTCGGCGCGCAGCTTAGCCACCTGCTCGCCCACGGCAAGCATCAGAGTGTTGAGGCCGGCGCCCGTCACGGCAGACACAGCAAAGAACATATGCCCATCGTCGAGCGCTGCGCGCTTAAGGTCGGCAATCTTGTCGGCCGTGCCCGGCGCGTCGCACTTGTTGGCAACGACGATCTGCGGACGCTCCGAAAGCTCGGCGCCATACTGCTCGAGCTCGCGGTTGATGATGTGGTAATCCTCGACCGGATCGCGATCCTCAAAACCACCCGTCATGTCGACGACATGCATGATCAGAGCCGTACGCTCAATGTGGCGCAGGAACTGGTGACCCAGGCCCTTGCCCTCGCTCGCGCCCTCGATGAGACCGGGAACGTCGGCAACGACGTAAGAATATTCGCCGGCACGCACCATGCCGAGGTTCGGTACGAGCGTGGTAAACGGGTAGTCGGCAATCTTGGGACGGGCGGCACTCATGCGCGCGATGAGCGATGACTTACCCACCGAGGGGAAGCCCACGAGCGCGGCATCGGCCATAAGCTTCATCTCGAGCTCGATCCAGTGTTCCTCGGCCGGCTCGCCCAGCTGAGCGAACGCGGGCGCGCGGCGCACCGACGTCACAAAGTGCGTGTTGCCCAGGCCGCCGGCACCGCCGGGCGCCACGACAACGCGCTCGCCATCGTGAACGAGGTCGGCAATATCGAACATCGGAGTCTGCGTCTCGGGGTCGAGCTCGCGCACCACGGTACCCATAGGGACCTTGAGAATCAGGTCCTCGCCGCTCTTACCGTTACGACGGGCACCCTGCCCGTGTGTGCCGCGCTCGGCGCGGAAGTGATGCTTAAAGCGGTAATCGATCAGCGAAGACAGCTGAGCATCGGCCTGGATGACGACATTGCCGCCACGACCGCCGTCGCCGCCATCGGGGCCGCCCTTGGGAACAAATGCCTCGCGCCTAAACGACATGCATCCGGCTCCGCCGTCGCCGCCGCACACGTTAATGCGGCTGATATCGGTGAACTGTGACAACAGAATCGCCTCCTACAAAAAAGAGGGAGACCCTTGAATCCTAAAACTCAAGTGCCTCCCACATATGTGCTCTATGAAGGGTGAATTACGCGTTCGCGAGCGGGCGTACGCTGACCCTGTGCTTGATACCCTTGTGGAACTCAACGGTACCGTCGACCAGCGCGAACAGCGTGTCGTCCTTACCACGGCCAACGTTCTCACCCGGGTGGATGTGCGTGCCGTGCTGACGGACGAGAATCGTGCCCGTGGTTACCGTCTGGCCGGCATAGCGCTTCGTGCCAAGGCGCTGACCGCGGGAGTCACGGCCATTACGGGAGGAACCGAGTCCTTTTTTGTGTGCCATTGTGTATACCTACTCTTTCGTTACGAGTGTAATCTACTCGGCGACGGGAGCCTCGGCAACAGCCTCAGCCTCTGCCTTGACAGCCTTCTTGGCGCGGGAGGTAGCCTGAACCTTCACGATCTTAAGCTTGGTGAGCTGCTGACGGTGACCCTTCAGACGACGATAGCGCTTGCGCTTGTGGAACTTGAAGACCAGCTGCTTCTCGCCCTTGAACTGCTCAACGATCTGAGCGGTAACCTTGGCCTTGGCCAGCTTGTCGGGATCGGTGACGATCTTCTTACCATCGTTGAGGAAGATAACCGGCAGGGTGACCTTGTCGCCCTCATTGCCCTCGATCTTCTCGACGGTGATGACATCGTCGGTGGCGACCTTGTACTGCTTGCCGCCCGTGTTAACGATTGCGTACATGTTTACTTGCCCTTCATGCATCAGTTAGTGCAACAGCCGAATATAGTAGCAGGCGAAAATACCCCCGTCAACGAGTATGTGGAGCAAATCCACAAGTTCGCACAGGTATGGGGCTGACGAGTCGGCCCTCGTCGTCCTCGCATGCTTGATTCTGACGCTCGACATCGTAGGAGCAGATGGTCACGAGGTCTTGCATACCGGTGGAAACAATAGGTGCATCCACGCCCGGGGTCAAGCCCTGCAACAAAACATCAGCAGCGGAAAGCAAAATTTCCGGACGCATGGAGCCCTCGTTGTCAGCATGGGTGTCGAGCATGAGCACCAAATGATCCGGGCGCTCCCCCGCCGTGAGCTCATAGCCCACGAGCGTGTGATCCAAATCCAAGCGCTTGCTCTTTTTTCCGCGCGCGTAGTCGATGCCATGGCCCGCGCGCAGCGTGTCGATCGCACGATGCACCTCGTCGGCGCTTACGGGCGCCTCGGGGTCCAGATGCAGGTCGATGCGATACGACAGGCGCGTGAGCTGCGCCGTCAACGCCGGCGTGCGCACGTCGATGTACGCCGCCTCGATGGGCGCCAGATCGGCCGGAGACGCCGCAGCCAGGCGCCCAAACGCCTCGTCGAGCGCCACGAACTCGGTCATAAACAGGTCATACCACTCACATGTCGACGACGTACCCACCGGTAGCGCCGAAGAGAAGCCCACGCGCATGTGCGGAGAGAAGCCCTGCGTGACGGCATAGGGAAGTCCCGCACGGCGCACGATGCGCTCAATGGTATGGATCACTTCGAGATGGCCCAGGTACTTAAGGCGATCGCGCTTGCCATAGCGAACACGAAGCCTAAAGAGCGAGGGGTTGTCGGTCAGGCGCTCACTCATGCGCGATCACCCATCAATACATTCTTGGCGTGGAGCGTGGGGCAGATCCCGCAGCCGGTGCACGACGTGCGGGTGCAGTCGGGAGTCGTGACGCCCTCGAGCGAGCGACGGTACTCGCGCTCGAGAAAGCCGCGTGTGCAGCCGGGGCTCACGTGCTCCCACGGCAGGCGCCAGTCCAACTCGTAGGGCAGGTGCACGAGTTCATTGAGGTCGATGCCGTTTTTGGCAGCAGCCTCCTTCCAGTTATCGAGCGAGAAATGCTCTACCCAGGCGTCAAAGCGAGAGCCCGAGCGCCAAGCGTCGATGATGACGGGCGTCATGTCACGACCGGCGCGGGACAGTGCGGCCTCGATGAGCGAGGTCTCGGCATCGTGGTAATGAACGCGGACGGCACGGTTGCGAACGCTCGTGATAAGCAGCTTCTGGCGACGCTTGACGTCGTCGTAGTCGAGCTGCGGGCACCACTGGAACGGCGTGGCAGCCTTGGGGATAAAGACCGAAACCGAGATGGACACCGAGATCGAGCCGCGACGAGCCTTGGGCACCACGGAACGACCGAGCTCCAGCACGTGATCGGCCAGATTGGCGATGGCCACGATGTCCTCGTCGCGCTCGCCGGGAAGGCCCATCATAAAGTAGAGCTTCATGCGGTTCCAGCCGGCCTCGAAGGCCGCCTTGGCCGCACGGTCCAGGTCCTCCTCGGTCACGTTTTTGTTAATGATGTCGCGCATGCGCTGGCTGCCGGCCTCGGGCGCGAACGTCAGGCCGCCCTTCTTTTCGCCGGCAACCGACTCGGCCATATCCACGCCAAACGAATCCAGGCGCTGCGACGGAATAGACACGCGAATACCCGTATCCTCCAGGCGACGGTTGAGCCTGCCGAGCACGTCGCGAATGCAGGAGTGGTCGGTCGTGGAGAGCGAGGTCAGCGACACCTCGTCATAGCCAGTCTTTTCCAGACCCTGAATCACCGACGAGACGATCTGGTCGGCCGAGCGCTCGCGCACTGGGCGATACGTCATGCCGGCCTGACAAAAACGACAGCCGCGGGCGCAGCCGCGCAGGATCTCGATAGACAGGCGGTCGTGAACCAGCTGCGCATAGGGCACGCACGACTGCGACAGCGGATTCGTGGCGCCGAAATCCTCAACGACGCGCTTGTAGACCACGGTCGGCGCATCCTTGCCTTCACGCGGCACGGTGTAGCCATGCGGCGAGCAGGGCTCGTCGTGACGAACCTCATAGAGCGACGGCACGTAGTTGCCGGCAATGGATGCAAGCTGCTCAACAATCTGCGCGCGCGGGACTCCTTCATCACGCAGGCGGCGATGCAGCTGGCAGGTCTCGAGCAGCGATTCCTCGCCCTCACCGATGAGGATGGCATCGAAGAAGGCCGCGTACGGCTCGGGGTTGTACACCGAGGGGCCGCCGGCGATGATGATGGGGTCGTCTTCGCCTCGGTCGGCCGCCAACAGTGGAATGCCAGCGAGGTCGAGTGCCTCGAGGAAGTTCGTCACCGCCATCTCGTGCGGCACATGCAGACCGACGATATCAAACGAAGCGACCGGCGCTGCACCCTCGAGCGAGAGCAACGGAATGCCCGCCTCGCGCATAGCGTCACCCATATCGGGCCACGGCACATAGCCACGCTCGCAGGAGATGCCCTCGGCCTGGTTAAGGATGTTGTAGAGGATGGCGATGCCCTGGTTGGGCAGACCGACCTCGTACACATCCGGATAGATCAGGCAGCAACGGTAGTCGGCATCGGCCTTGGAAAGTGTGCCCCACTCGTGATCGATATAGCGACTCGGCTTCTCGACCTTGGCGAGCAACGGCTCAATTAAATGAAAACAATCTTGGTATGCAACGCGCAACGGAAAACCCCTAAGCAGCGAGATCTGATGCGTCCTGATAGGACGCCATAGGACGGGTAGCGCCCGCGACCGTGGTCACCAGATCGCGAACGCGGGAGAACGTGGCAGTGACCACCTCGTTGGCACGACTGTAGTCGACATCGCGCTCGTAGAGCGAAACGAGCGCACGGCCCATGCCATAGGTGCCCGCGGCAGCAGTAAGCGCCTTGACGGCAAACCCAATATGCGGCGTCTGCTTGACGAGCTCGCGGGTGACCGCGCGGATCACCAAGCCGCCGGCAAGCACGCCCGCGACCTCGTAGCCGCGCTCGGGCTTAATGCCGCGTCCAAAGACGGCAGCGAGCTCAAAGAGCATGCCCACCTGCGCCAGCGCCATAACGGGATAATCGGCGCCCGGCAAAAACACCAAAGCCCCGGTCGCCATATTGGTGAGCGCACACGAGGTGATGATGCGGTTGGCCGCCGCGATGCGCATGAAGGCAAAGTTCGCCGCAAAAGCCGTTTCCTTGTCGGTGCGATCGAGAATCCAGCGGGCAAGCGTCTCGAGCAGATACGTCTTATCGGTTGCCGCTACCACGCCGAGCATGGGCGTGGACTCCTCGATAAACGGCACCTCCACAGCAGACTCGGCAAGCACGCACACGGGCGCACCGGCGATCACGAGCTCCTGCACGGCACTCTCCAAGCGGTCGGAACCACACGAGAGCACCAGTACCACATCGGTATCGGTCTTTGGAGCAATTCGCTCCTCCCCCAGACGCTCGACGCGCACAATGCCCGAGGTCGTCTGCGGCACAAAGGCGTCACGCACCGTCTCGGCCAGAAAGCGCGAGGCGGACGAATCCAGATAGACCGAGACGCGCACCGGCGTATCGGAATCCTTCTTAACGGACGCGCCCATCTTAAAAGCGCGGGTCAGCTTATCTACGGGAATTTTCATAGCAAACCCCTCCAGCGGTTACGCGGCGCCCGAACGATGCCGCCATATGGATTGTACGATACCCACCGTCAGCAGCTGAATCATCATCGAAGACGAACCAAAGCTAATAAACGGCAGCGGAATACCGGTAATCGGCATCATGCCGATGCACATGCCGATGTTTTCGAAGGTCTGGAACGCCCACATGCCAACGATGCCCACACACGAAAGACGCAAAAACAGCGACTCGCACTTAAAGGCGACGCGAATCGTCGAGAAGATGAGCAGTACGTACAAGCACAGCAGCAAAAAGGAGCCGCAGAAGCCAAAGGTCTCGGACAAAAAGGCGAAGACGAAGTCGGTGTGGAACTCAGGCAGAAAGCCGCCGGCCGACTGCGTCGCATGCCCCAGGCCCTTACCAAAGAAACCGCCCGAGCCGACCGCGATCAACGACTGCTGCAGATTGTACGCATCGTCCGAATCGGCATTATCGGGGTCGATAAAGACCGTCAGACGGTTCATCTGATACTGCTTGATGAGCACATCATGGCCGAGCAACGAATCAAAGACCGAATCGAGCGCCAGGACGAGGGCCACCAGGCCCACAAGCAGGGCCAGGGTCGACAGCACCCATTCGCGGCGTGCACCGCTCATACAGATGACGATAGCGCCAGAAACCAGCACGACCAGGCCCGATCCCAGGTCGCCCATGGCAACGACGGCCAAAAACGGAATGGACAGCATGCCGCAGAGCTTGACGTAGTCGCGAACGGTATCGATGCGACCGTTATACTGCGAGCCAAGCGTAGCAATAAAGAAGATGGTGATGAGCTTGGCAAGCTCAACCGGCTGGAATGTCAAGCCGATACCGGGAATCTTGATCCAGCCCGTCATGCCCAGACCGCCCGTATAGGACAGACCCGGAATCTTGGGCGAGAGGATCACGATCAGGTCGATGACGAGCAACGCCGTCGAGAAATTGGAAATACCGCGCAGGTCGGAGCGCCAGACCAGCACCGCCAGCACTGCTCCGATGCCAATTCCCAGCAGATGGCGTGAGAACGAAGCATCGGCCTTAAACTGCGAAGCCGACCAGATAATGATGGCACCGTAGGCGACGAGCGCCACAGTAGCCACGAGCACACCGATATGCACCTTTTGGCGAAACGTGCCGCGCGAGGCCGAAAGTTGCTTGTTGACGCGGTCCAGGCTGCTGCGAGAGCCGGTCTTGGTTGAACGGAACAGATCCGCCGGAGAAAAATCCATCGTAACCTCCTATCGAACCGAAGAATCGCCCGAGGCCGAAGAGGTATCGGGCTCGCCATAAATCACGCCGAGCACGTCGCGCACGACATGCATCGCGGTATCTGAGCCGCCGCCGCCCTGCTCCAGGACAGTAGCGATGACATACTTGGGGTCATCGGCCGGTGCATAGGCGCAGAACCACGCGTATTCGTCCTCGCCGCTTTTCTCGCCCGTGCCCGACTTGCCGTATACCTGCGGCGTCAGGGTGCCAAAGTGCGCCGCCAGGGACGTCGATGCCGTGTAAATCACGTCGTGCATGCCGTTGCGAACAAGAGCCAAATCCGAATCGCTGTTGATCTTGGCCACCAAGCGCTTCTTCTTGCCCTTGCCGTTGTACTTATAGGCATCGCCGTCGCCATCGCGCGACACGGCAGACAAAAACACGTGAGGCACGTACTGTTTGCCGCCGTTGGCAAGACCCATATAGGCACACGCCATCTGCAGGGGCGTCACCAGAATGTCACCCTGACCGATGGCAATGTTGGTCATATCGCCGGCATTCCACTTGCGGTCCTCGGCAGAGGCGTCGGTGAAGTACGACTCTTTCCACTCGGCATCGGGAATACGGCCCGCGCCCTCACTCGGCAGATCGATACCGCAGGTCTTGCCTAGACCCCAGCGACGAAAGACCTCCTGCAGGCCCTCGGGATGTTGCTCGTCATAAAAGAACGCCTTGCCCATGTCGTAGAAGACGGGGTCGCACGAGTTGGCGATACCCGACTGCAGCGTCATGGTGCCGTGGCCGGAATGCAGCCAGCAGTACTTGCCCCACGACTTGCCCAGACCCGTCCAATAACCCGTGCAGTTGGTCGTCTGCTCCGACGTGTAGGTTCCAAACTCAAGACCGGCCAGCGCCGAGAGCGGCTTGATGGTCGAGGCCGACATGTACTGTCCGCTAATAGCGCGGTTGAGCAGCGGGTGCGAACCCTTGTCATCATTGAGCTCGGTCCACACGTCATTTGAGACACCGCCGATAAAGACGGACGGATCGAACTTGGGCTCGCTCGCCATGCCCAGGATCTCGCCATTGTTGGGATCGAGACACACTACGGCGCCGTTGCCGGCATTGCTGTAGCCAGTGGTCTTGGCAAGCTCGATAGCGCTCGCCAGCGCCGTCTCGCAGGCCTGCTGGATCTTAAGGTCGAGCGTGAGCTTAATGTCGGAGCCGGCCTTCGCGGGCACGGCGCCGGCCTGACCGGTCACATTGCCCGAGACATCGACCTTGACGGTCTGCTCGCCACGAATACCCTGCAGCAGGTTTTCGTAGTAGCTCTCAACGCCCGCCTGGCCCACGATATCGCCCGACTGGTACGTAATCTTGCCAGCAGAAGCATCATCATCGCCAGAGGTTTTCTTATTCTGGGCCTCGAGCTGCTCGGAGGTAATGGTGCCGGTATAGCCCAAGATATGACATGCCGTCTCGCCATATGGATACTGGCGCTCGGTACGCTCGGCAATCTTGACGCCCGGGAACTCGCCGGCATGCTCCTGAATATAGGCAACCGTGGAGCGACGGACGTCCGTCGCGATGGTATGCAGGCTCTGTGCGCCCTCTGTATTATCCTGAATATTGCGAAGGACCGCCACGTAAGGCATTCCAAGCACGTTGGCAAGATGGCGAACCAGAACCTCATCCTCGGCAAGGTCGCGGTAGGCCACGACAGCAAGTGAGGGACGGTTCTGGACAAGCGCCACGCCATTGCGGTCGAGGATGCGGCCGCGCACAGCGGGTGTGGTAACGGTGCGAGTCTGATTGCTATTAGCCTGCTTCTCGTAATAGTCCGACGAGACCATCTGCATGCCCCACAGCTTGACGGCAAGTGCCGCAAACATCGCGCCCACACCCGTGGTGAGGATGGAAAAGCGGCCCTTAAAGGCGGTCGCCGCGGTATTGCCCTCGCCCTCGGTGGCGCGCGGGGCCGTTCCATGCTGCGTATCGTAGGTAAAACGGGAATCGCCGCGACGCATGATGACCAGCGCGACCACGATGGCCACAACCAGCACGATACCGGCGATAATAACCGTCAACTGGGAAGACATCTACGGGCCTCCCCTATTTGAGCTTGCGGGTCTTGGGCTTAAAGCGCATACCCGCCTGGCGTCCGCCACGTGCGGAGAATCCATAGCCGGACTGCGGCACGACGCCGGACATCAAAAACGGAATGGCAACCAGACCCGTCAGGATCGAGGACGGCAGCGCATGGCCGAAGATCGCCACGACAAAGCTCGTCTCCAAACCCATAAACAGCAAGATGATGCTGTAGATCACATTAATGACGAGCGCAAAGGCGCCCACAGTGACGCCGCGCGCACTCGGGGTACCGCCCGTCTGACCGACGGCGCTGTGCACCAGGGCAAAAGAACCCACGGTCAGCAGGAGCGACATAACGCCCACCGGCACGGCAGCGGACAGGTCATAGAACAAGCCGCTGCAAAAACCGCACACGACGGCACGGGTCGGGTCGCCCGAGAACACGCTTAGGCACACCAGGATAATCATGAAGTTGACGCGACCGCCCGCAATGGAGATCTGCGGTGCCAGGCCTGCCTGCAGCAGCACGCACACAATGGCAGCGATCACAAACGTGCGGGAGCTCATCCCCTGCTCGTGTAGATCCATGGACATGCCCCCTATTCGCTCGAGCCGGAATCGGTCGTCTCGGACGTGTCGGAACTGTCATCCGAGCTCTCGTCCTTCATCTTGGTTGCAGCATCGCGCGACGTTCCCTGCGGCGTGCTGTTGGCCGTGCTCACGTCCTCATCCGAGGCCGACTGTTCGTCGGTCAGCGAGGTGATGACCAGCACTTCCTCGTTATTCTCGGCCGTGGTCTGAGCGCGCACCACAATGGTGTAGTACACGTCGTTTGCCGATTTCTCAACCGACGAGACGGTGCCAAGCGGAAGGCCCTTGGGGAACACGCCACCGATGCCAGAGGTCACGATGATATCGCCAACCTTAACATCGGAGTCGACGCTCACGTACTCAAGACGCAGCGTGCCGTCAGCCTGACCCTGCAGCATACCCTGGGCGCGCGTGTCCTGCACCATGGCGGACACGCCCGAGTTCTCGTCGCCAATCAGGCGCACGGTAGAGGTCTTGGCCGATACCTCGATAATCTGGCCGATAACACCGGCAGAACTCGTCACGGGCATGTTGATGGTAAGGCCGTCGGCAGAGCCCTTGTCGATGGTAACGGTCGAGGTCCAGGCATCGCCGGAGGCACCAACGATACGAGCTGCGGTAGATTTGAGGTTGTAGGTCGATTGCAGCCCGACCAGGCCCTCCAGGCGCTCGGCAGTCTTTTGAGCCTCAGAAAGCTCGGCGACCTTAGAGGTCAGCTCCTCATTTTGCTTCTTGAGCTCGTCGAGCGTGTCCTGCGACGCCGTTAGGTTAGAGAACACGTTGCCAATCGCATTGAAGGGAGCCGCCACAGCCGAGCCCACAAAGCGCACCGGAGAGGTAATCGTCGTTACGCCCGAACGCACGGCATGAATCGGCCCTGCCTCGCCCTCGCGGATGTAAAACGTGAGCAGCAACACCGAAATCAGGCTGAAAACAATCAACGGGCGCATACCCGTTGATTGTCGCTTGGTATTCAGATTTGTGGAGAAACCCGAAGATCGTGCCAAATGGAATCCACCTTTTGGAAATTAAGCATTGGTCTGGACGAAGCCGCCATCAAACGCATTGGCCTCGAGCACGCGGGCACAGCCGTTAACGACGTTATCGAGCGCCGTGGGGCTGACGTTGACCGAAACACCGGTCTCATCGCGCAGGCGCACGTCGAGACCGCGCAGCAGCGCGCCGCCACCAGTCAGCAAAATGCCGTAGTACATAAGGTCCGAGGCAAGATCGGGAGGCGTAGCGTCGAGTGCGTCCTTGACGGCCTTGGCCATCTCGTCGAGCGGCTTGTTGAGCGCGCGACGAATCTCCTCGCTCTCGATGCGCACGGTCTTGGGCAGACCGGTGATCACGTCGCGGCCGTTGACCTCGACGTCAAGCTCGTCCTTGAGCGGCACGGCGGAACCGACCTTGATCTTGATGTCCTCTGCCGTACGCTCGCCGATGGCAAGGTTGTAGGCATCGCGAACGTGCGTGAGGATGGCCTGATCGAACTCGTCGCCGGCAATACGGATGGACTGCGAGACGACGATGCCGCCCATAGCGATAACGGCAACCTCGGTGGTACCGCCACCGATGTCGATGACCATGGAGCCGGTGGGCTCCTCGACAGGCAGGTCGGCGCCGATAGCGGCAGCCATGGGCTCCTCGATCAGGTAGGCCTGACGAGCGCCAGCCTGGATCGTGGCCTCAAAGACGGCACGCTTCTCGACCGACGTGACGCCGGAGGGGACGCAGACGACAACGCGCGGACGCGGGGTCCACGGATAGCGCTTCTCGGACGCCTTGTCGATAAAGTAGCGAAGCATGGCCTCGGTAACATCGAAGTCGGCGATGACGCCGTCCTTCAGGGGACGAACGGCCACGATGTTGCCGGGCGTACGGCCGAGCATGCGCTTTGCCTCGATACCGACCGCCAAGATGCGCTCGTCGTTCTTGTCGATGGCGACAACAGAGGGCTCGCGAATGACGATGCCCTTGCCGCGCACGGAGACAAGCGTATTTGCGGTGCCGAGGTCGATGGCAAGATCGCCCGCATAGCTACCGAAGAACATATCCATCAAAGAAAACAACGCAACTCCTGATGTGTTGGATGATTGCTGGAAAACTACTAGCTCATCATACTAGCGCAAGCCCGGCACCTCACTTGTGGTGAAGCGCCGGGCAAAGCTAAATCCCATAAGGTCACTACTGGTTGTCAGCAGCCGAGAAATCCATATCGAGCGAGGAAACGGCCCAGCCGATATGGTTGTCGGAGCGCACGAATTTGACGGTGTACTCCTGCTCGCCGCCCTTGGACAGCGATGCCTTCACCTTAGCGGTCGTCTCGGTCATGGACTGATCCAAGCCCTCGACGGACACGGTGGCACCCTGCGGAATCGAGGAGATGATCATCGACTTAGCGTCCTCGGACAGGCTCGAGGCCAGGCAAGACTCGGCCTTTGCCGTGTCACCGTCGCCGGCAGCCTGGAACAGATCGGTAACGACAGACTCCTGAGACGGGAAGCCAAAGCCGCGCGTGTAGGCAAAGCCCAGACCGCCCGCGGCGATCAAAATGAGCAGAAGCAGCACGATGAAGACTTTGAGGCCCGTGTGGCGATGGCGACGACGGACCTTGGCCTGCTTACGATCCTGACGATCCTGCTGGACCATCTCGGACTCGGACAGAGTAAAGAAGCCGGTGTCCGAGGGATCGGGCATAAACTGACCGGTCGCGCCCGTAGGATCGAGCGGATCGACGGCAGGAGCGTCCATCGCGGGCGCCGGAGCCGTGGCCATAGCCGTCTGGGCAGACAGCGCGGCAAGCGAATCGTGCACGCGGGCAAGCTCATCGGCCTGCTCGGAGGTGAGCTGGTAGATGCCATCAGCAGTAGCGGCGTTAAAGGCGTCGAGTGCGTCGGAGGGACGGCCGGCGGCAGAAAGCGCCTGACCCATGCCGGCGTTGAGCGCACGCGTGTCGTCGCGGGGGCCGGCAAAGTCGATAGCCGTGCGGTAGGTCTCCACGGCATCCGCCGGACGGCCGAGCTTAATGAAGCAACGACCGAGCTCGCCGAGTGCGGCGGCAGGAGCCGGATTGGCGCCGTCGATGGCGGCCTGACGGAAGGCAGTACCCGCGTTGGCATAGTCGCCCGACTGGAACAGCGCATTGCCCAGGCCCAGATAGGCCTTGAACGGCGTGGCATAGGAAGCATCCTGCGTAGCAGCAGAGAACGCCTGAGCGGCCGTCGTGTAGTCGCCCACGGCGGCGAGCGCCTTGCCGCGGTTGGTGAGCAGCGCGCCGCGCTTGCCGTAGGTGCCGTCGTTGAGGGCGGCGGCATAGGCCTCGGCGGCCTCGGCATACATGCCCAGGTGCATCAAGGCGTTACCACGAAGGTGATCGGCCTCGCCCATAATCTCATCGGGAGATTTTGCCGCCCCAAGCATCTGGGCTGCAGCGGAAAAATCACCCGCGCGGTAAGCGGCGCGGCCCTGTTGGATCAGCTGGCTATTCAAGGAAGTCCCCTTTACTCGTGAACGATCTCGACATGAACGATCTCGTCGCCGGCACGCAGCTGCGAAATCACATCGAGACCCTCGACCGTGGTACCAAAGACGGTGTAACCGGAATCGAGGTTATGCTGGGCGCCCAGGCAGAAGTAGAACTGCGAACCCGCGGAATCGGGGTCCATGGAGCGTGCCATGGCAAGGGCACCATCGACATGGCTGTTGCGCGGATTGGTGGCAAACTCGCCCTTGATGCAGTAGCCGGGGCCACCGGTACCGGGCATGCCGTCGGGGCCCTCAAGGCCGGCAGCGACGTCGGCGCCGGACATATCGCGGGTATTGGGGTCGCCGCCCTGAATGACGAAGCCGGGAACATAGCGATGGAACTTAAGGCCATCATAGAAACCCATCGTGGAAAGCTCGCAGAAGTTCGCGACATGAATGGGAGCGCCCTCGCCGTCAAACTTGACCTTGATGGTACCCTTCGACGTCTCGATAACGGCGCACTCGTCGCCGGCAAGCTGATACTCGGGCGTGTAGAGCTCTTTCTTAAAACCAAACATGTGGTTCCTTCCTCGTGCGTTTAAAGCATATTTGTACGAATTGTAGCAATAAGCATGCGCTTACATCAATTGCGCACGTAGGTTATACCGACTATGGCGAACTAATTTTAGGAACGCTGCTGCGGCTTCCAGGAACCCACATTGGCGTCGTACTGGTTCAGCGCGCTATTGCCGCCCTGTGCGATGGGCGCCAGGATCTCGCTTTGGTGAGAACTCATCGACTCGCCATCGGGAATGGCCAGCGAGATGTCCCAACTCTGGCAGATCACGTCGACGCGCTCATACATCCACTCGGCAAGCTGCTTTAAGTGGGCAATGTCGTCCGCATAGACCGTATCGTCCTGGTACTTAAGGTTGCTGAGCTCATCTTGCGTCTTTTTAATCTGGTCGCGCAGGGCGTAGGCACTCTGCGACAGCTCCTGACGGGTGGACAGCGGCGTTCGGAGATAGCCGTTGTTAAAGGAATCGATGACCTCGCCGATCTGGTCCTCGTCACCGTAGGACACGATGGTCTGATACAGACCGTCGAGCCTGGTATAGAGCTGATCATCGGTGAGCACGGTTTCTTCCTGGACCACCTCGGCAGAATCGTCTTGCTTGGTATCGTCCTCAGTCGCCTCGCCCTTTTGGCGCGTGGGGAAGGTCGTCTGCGCAGCCTGGCCAAACTGGTCGTAGAAGCCAGGCATGACACCCATGGGATCGGCCGTCACGAACCAATAGGCACCGCCGCAAACGACGGCAAGGACCGCGATGACAATGAGCGGCTTGGGAATATGACGCTTGTGCTTGTGATAGGCGTCCTCGTCGGGATGCACCTTGCGCTTGGGTTTTTGAGCATCGTCATGCAGGGAAACGGGCGTGGGAATATCGACCTTGGGGATACCGAAATCCTTATCGAAAGCCGGCAGCACGCAGGTCTCGTTAGGATCGGCGGCGTCCGAAAGCACCGCAGCGGCAGAGGCCGGCGCATGCGGCACCTCGGTATCGATCTGCTCTTGCGTTAGGCGCGGAAAGCCCGCCGTGCGGCCCGCAGCCAGGTCAGATGCGGCCGCGTCCTCGGAGAGGATACCCGGAGCGGGGCGTCCGCATTTGGGGCACGTACGATCATGCGGAGAAAGACGGGCACCGCAGCCCTCACAGAACACGAACTCGGTGTGCTCGGGACCATCGCCCGGGCCCACATAGGCGTTGCAGTAGGGGCAGAACGAGGCGCCGTCCTCGATAGTCTTAAGGCAATGCGGGCAGATCACGGCATCCTCTTTTCGAAGCAATTCAAACAATCGAGGTTAGAGCATAACATCGCCACGGCCCCACAGGAACAAGGCACCAATTCAACATCGCCAGGGCGCGTAGCTACTTCTTCTTTTTGCTTGGCATCGAGACTTTGATGCCTTGGGCGGACTTGGTCACGCGAGAGCGCTTGGCTCTGGCACTACTCTTTTTCTTGGGCTGGGCCTGGGCCACGCCCTCGAGCGCGCGGGCCTCGGCCTCGCGAACGGTGCGATCTTCGCGGCGCTGCGCCATGTCGGCGGCGAAGCGCTTGGCAAAACGCTCGGCCGTCGAACCCGTCGAGCTCACCTTGCCGCCACCGCGACCCAGGCGGACGCGCACCCCGCGGCCAAAACCAGTTGCGGCATGACGACGACGCGGCTTGAGCGAATCCATCATCGTGGCGAGCTTAAAGAACACCGAGCAGGTAAAGACCACGATGACAGCCAAGATAACCATCTGGCCCATCGACAGGTTGGCAATAGACAGCAGCTCCGGGAATCCGATAACGCCCACCAAGATGCCGGCGACTACAAACACAAAGAGCACCACACGTAAGGGCGTGAGAGGCTGCGAGATGCGCCAGATCAGGCTGACGCTCGCCGCGCACGACGTAAGCAGGCACATCGTAGAGAGCGTGAGCTGGCTAAAGCCAAACACGCGCGCCACAAAGATATCGAGCGCCGCAGCCAAAATGACCGCAATCGACGCCGGCAGCGCACGCTTGAGTACGTTGGTCAAAAACGCACCCTTCACGCGAGCATTGTTGGGCTCCAAGCCCAACACAAAGCCCGGCGCGCCGATGCAGAAGAAGTTAATGAGCGTCATCTGGATTGGCTCGAAGGGGTACGGCGGCAGCGCGATGCACAGCGCCGCCAGGCCCATCGAGAACAGCGTCTTGGTCAGGAACAACGAGGCCGAACGCTGCAGGTTGTTGATGGAACGACGGCCCTCGGCCACCACGGCGGGCATCGAGGCAAAGTCGTTGTCGACGAGTACGATCTCGGCCACGTTGCGCGCGGCATCGGAACCGGCCGCCATGGCGACGGAGCAGTCGGCCTCCTTGAGCGCCAGCACGTCGTTGACGCCGTCGCCCGTCATGGCCACGGTGTGCTCGCGGCGCTTGAGCGCCTGCACGAGCTCGCGCTTCTGCTGCGGGGTCACACGACCAAAGACATGGTAGCGGTCCACTGCGGCATCGAGCTTGGCCGGCGTATCGAGCGTCGTGGCGTCCACATAAGCGTCCGCCCCCGGCACGCCCACCACGCGCGCGATCGACGACACCGTACGCGGGTCGTCGCCGCTGATCACGTTGAGGGTCACGCCCTGCTCGTTAAAGTAACCGATGGTCTCGGCCGCCGAGGTACGAATCTCGTCGCGGATGGTCACAAAGCCCACGGGCTCGGCCTCGCCCACCATATCGCCATCGGGCGTAAAGCCGTCCACGCGCGCCACCACGAGCACACGGCAGGTATCGGCAAGCTCGGCGACACGGTTCTCGACCTGGGCAAACACACGATCAGAGAGCACAAACTGCGCGGCGCCCATCACATAGGAGCCCTGCGCAAAAGAAGCCCCGCTCCATTTTTTAGACGACGAGAATGGAATGACCGACAGCGGCTCGGACACCTCGACCGGACGATCGGCGTAATAGTTGAGCAGCGCCTGGCAGGTCTCGTTGGCATCGGCCGAAGTCGCACGCGCGACGTTAGCCAGCGCAAAATCGAGCACCGTGGTATCGACGGGAACGGCCGCCTCGTCCGAGCCGGCGCCTAGGCTCACGCCCTCAACCGGCAGCTGATACGTGCCCTCGACTTCCATGCGGCCCGACGTGATGGTGCCCGTCTTGTCCAGGCACAGCACGTCGACGCGAGCGAGCGTCTCGATGCAGTAGAGCTGCTGCGCCAGCACCTTGCGACGCGCCAGGCGCACCGTGGCGATGGCGAGCACCGACGAGGTCAGCAGCACCAGGCCTTGCGGGATCATGCCCAGCAGGGCGCCCACCGTGGACAGCAGCGCCGACGAAGGCACATGACCAGCCAACAGCTCGGAGAAGCACCACGAAAGCGCGCTATCGCCCGGGGTTCCCGCGGCATCCCACAGCTCGCTCACACTCGAGGCAAACAACGCCAAACCGAGCGGGATCATGATGATGCTCGCAAAGCGCACGATGGCGTTAAGCGCGTTCATGATCTCGGAATTGACCTTTTTGACGTACTTGGCCTCGTTATTAATTTTGGCCACGTAGTTGTCGGCGCCGACATGGATCACGCGGGCGCGCAGCAGGCCCGAGTCGATAAAGCTGCCGCTCATGAGCTCAGAACCAGGCTGCTTCTTAATAAGGTCGCTCTCGCCCGTCAGCAGGCTCTCGTTCACGAGCGCCTCGCCCGAAACCACCACGGCGTCGGCGGGAATCTGGTCGCCGCGCCCCAGGCGAATGATGTCGTCAAGCACGATCTGGTCCAGGTCGAGCTCCACCTCGGCACCGTCGCGCACCGCGATGGCCTTCTTGGAGGTCAGCAGCGTGAGCTTATCGACCATCTTCTTGGAACGCATGGACTGAATGACGCCAATGGCGGTATTGAGGAACACCACGAACAGGAACGTCAGATTCTTAAACGAACCGGTCAAAATGACCAGGAACGCCAAGATCACGTTGATCAAATTGAACAGCGTGCAGAGGTTCTCGATGATGAGCTCTTTGACCGACTCGGTCTTGAGCTCCATGTTGCGGTTGATCTTACCGGCGGCGATGCGCTCCTCGACCTCGGCGGTCGAGAGTCCGCGCTCGATATCCGTTGCTGCCATACCACGTCCCATCACGTCGCGTCGGTATAAGAAAAACCGCCCGGACCATGCGAGGTTCGGACGGTCTTACGTTCGATGGTGCCCCATGTTGGATTCGAACCAACGGCCTTCTGCTCCGGAGGCAGACGCTCTAATCCCCTGAGCTAATAGGGCCAACGAAAGGCATTATACCCAAGTGCACCTCGGGCTATCAAAATAAAAGAAAAAGCTTTGCAATTCCGAGGAAGACGCGGCGCAACGGCCCACTTTAGAAGGCAAAAGCGAGTCAGATAGTATAAACTCTCATGCACCATATATACACGGCTCGCGATGCGGGCCGTTTTTGCAAGGGTTATCCATCGAGGTGAGAGGCACACCATGATTGCAATTCTAAAGCAAAGTGCCAGCGACGAGGCCGTCGGCCATATCGTCAGCTGGATTGAGAAAAAGGGCCTGAAGACCGATGTCTCGCGCGGCGAGAACGAGACGATCATCGGCCTGGTGGGCGATACGACCAAGATCGACCCGTTCCTGCTCGAGTCCATGGATGTCGTCGAGCGCGTGCAGCGCGTCTCCGAGCCGTTCAAGCGCGCCAACCGCAAGTTCCACCCCGAGGACTCCGTCATCGACTGCGGTCACGGCGTCAAGATCGGCGGCGACCAGTTCCAGGTCATCGCCGGTCCCTGCTCCGTCGAGGGCGAGAACCTCATCCGCATCGCCCGCCGCGTGAAGGCCGCCGGTGCCACGATGCTGCGCGGCGGTGCCTACAAGCCCCGCACCTCCCCCTACGCCTACCAGGGCATGGGCCCCGCCGGCCTCGACCTGCTGTGCGAGGCGTCTGCCGAGCTCGACATGCCGATCGTCACCGAGATCATGGACCCACGCGACGTGCAGGTCTTCTTGGACAAGAAGATTGACGTCATGCAGATCGGCGCCCGCAACGCCCAGAACTTCCCCCTGCTCAAGGAGGTCGGCAAGACCCAGACCCCGATTCTGCTCAAGCGCGGCATGTCCGGCACGATCGACGAGCTGCTTATGGCAGCCGAGTACATCATGAGCGAGGGCAACGACAACGTCATCCTGTGCGAGCGCGGTATCCGCACCTTCGAGACCCGCACCCGCAATACCTTCGACCTCAACGCCGTGCCGGTGCTGCACCACCTGTCGCACCTGCCCGTCGTCGCCGACCCCAGCCACGCCACCGGCTACACCCGCTACGTTGAGCCCATGGCGCTCGCCGCGACCGCCTGCGGTGCCAACGGCCTGGAGATCGAGGTCCACGACGAGCCGAGCCGCGCCTGGTCCGACGGTGCCCAGGCCCTCACCCCCGATCAGTTCGACGACACCATGCGCCGCATCCGAGCCATCCGCGAGGTCGTCTGCCAAGAGACTATGGAGTAGCCCATGGGTACGGTGAGAAACGCGCGCGTTAACCAGGGCGGCCCCAAGTGCGCCGGCATCGTCGGCCTGGGCCTCATCGGCGGCAGCTTTGCCCGCGGCTATGCGCAGGCGGGCGTCCGCGTGCTGGCCTGGGACCCCGATGACGATGTCATGACAGCCGCCAGCATGGGCACCGTTGCCGGCGAGCTCAACGACAAGACACTCGGCGAATGCGACATCATCGTCCTCGCCTGCTATCCCGAGGCATGCATCGAGTGGCTCGAGGCGCACGCCCAGGCGCTCGCCGACGCCACCGACACCGACACCGACGCCATTATGGGTCCCGTGGTGATCGACACCGTGGGCGTCAAGGGCATTGTGTGCGAACGCGCCTTTGAGCTTGCCCGCGAGCACGGCTTTTACTTTGTGGGCGCGCACCCCATGGCGGGCACCCAGTTCTCGGGCTATGCACACTCCTGCGCCGACCTGTTCCAGGGCGCCCCGCTGGTGCTCGTACCGCCCGCGGTGGACGATGCGCTCAAGCTGGAGCTTTTGGGCCAGGTGCGCGAGATGGTGCGCCCCTTGGGCTTTGGCAAGTTCAGCGTGACGAACGCCGCCGAGCACGACCGCGTCATCGCCTTCACGAGCCAGCTTGCGCACGTGGTATCCAACGCCTACGTAAAGAGCCCGACCGCCCAGGTCCACCACGGCTTTTCGGCCGGTAGCTACCGCGATCTCACCCGCGTGGCGCACCTCAACCCGCAAATGTGGTCCGAGCTCATGATCGACGACGCCGACGCGCTCGCCTTCGAGATCGACCATCTGATCGAGTCGCTTGGCGCCTACAGCCGTGCGCTCAAGAACCGCGACCAGCGCTATCTGGAGAATCTCCTTGCCGAGGGCGACCGCATCAAGCGCGCACTCGACGACGAGTCCTCCCACTAGACCACCTATCACGCCAGGTCGAAAGGACCGAAACTTATGGCGATTACCATCGATATCGACACCGCACGCCCCTACCAGGTGCATGTTGGCACGTTTTTGCTGGAGCAGGCGGGACCGCTCGTGCGCGCCACTGCCGGCGGCACCAAGGCCGTCATCGTGACGGACACCAACGTGGGCCCGCTCTACCAGATGCCCGTTAAACAGAGCCTGGAGGCGTCAGGCTACGAGGTGAGCATCTGCACCTTCGAGGCAGGCGAGGCCCATAAGCGCGCCGAAACCTATGTTGCCATTTTGGAGTTTGTGGCCGAGCACGAGCTTTCGCGCTCCGACGTGATCGTGGCACTCGGCGGCGGCGTCGTGGGCGACGTGGCGGGCTTTGTGGCCGCCACCTACATGCGCGGCTGCAAGTTTGTGCAGATCCCAACGAGCCTGCTCGCCATGGTGGATTCGTCGGTGGGCGGCAAGACTGCCATCGACCTGGCCGCCGGCAAGAACTTGGCCGGCGCCTTTTGGCAGCCGAGCGTGGTTATCGCCGACGTGGGGTGCCTGGCCACCCTCACGCCCGAGCAGTTCGCCGACGGCTGTGGCGAGGTCGTCAAGCACGCCGTGATCGCCGACCCGGAGCTTTTCGCCGAGCTGGAGAAGACTCCGCTCACGCTGGAGCTGCTCAACCGCGATGTGGCCCGCGTAGCGCTCATCATCGCCCGCAATATCGACATCAAGCGCGCCGTGGTCGTCGCCGACGAGCGCGAAACCAACCAACGCAAGCTCCTCAACTTTGGACACAGCGCCGGACATGCCGTCGAGGCCTGCGAGCACTTTGAACTCGGACACGGCAACTGCGTGTCGATCGGCATGGGCATCATCACGCGCGCCGCGGCCCTGCACGGCGTCTGCGATGCTGCACTGCCCGGTCGTATTGAGGAGCTCTGCGCACGCCATGGCCTCAAGACCCGCTGCGACCTCGATGCCGATGCCGTCTTTGCCGAGGCGCTCCACGACAAGAAGCGCGCGGGCGACACCATCGACCTGGTGATTCCACACGGCATTGGGCGCTGCAGCATCGACCGCACGCCGCTTTCCACTTTCCATGAACTCATTGCCGAGGGCCTCGGCCAGAAGGGAGACGCATCCGCATGCTAGCCCGCATCACCCCGTCCCCGCTCAAGGGCACCGTTCCCGCCATCGCGTCCAAGTCGATGGCGCATCGCCTGATCATCTGCGCTGCGCTTGCCAACGGCGAGACACACGTCACCTGCAACACCACCTGCGCCGACATCGAGGCTACGGTGCGTTGCCTTACGGCCTTGGGCGCTCGCATCGAGACCGTCGAGGACGGCTTCCAGGTCCATCCCACCATGAAGAGTATTGAGTTTGGCCTGCTCAAGGCACTTGCGGGCGGCACGCTCGACTGCGGCGAGAGCGGCTCCACGCTCCGCTTTATGCTGCCCGTCGCCTGCGCGCTGGGGGCAGAGGCCACCTTTGTGGGCCAGGGCCGCCTGGGCGCACGCCCCCTCTCCCCGCTCTCGGACGAGATCATCGCCGCCGGCTGCGATCTGCAGGGTCTGGGCGGTTTTCCGCTCAAGACAAGCGGCCGCATGCGCCCGGGCACCTTTATCCTGCCGGGCAACGTGAGCTCGCAGTACATCTCCGGCCTGCTGCTGGCAGCCCCGCTGCTGGCCCAGCCCTCCTGCGTGCAGGTGACCGGCCTAATCGAGAGCCGCCCCTATATCAACCTGACCATCCAGGCCATGAAGGCCTTCGGCGTCGAGGTCAACGTCGAGCGTATCCCCGCCAAGGACGGCCAACCCGAGATCACGAACTTCCGCGTGAGCAGTGGCTCGTACCGCACGCCTGGCAACGTGGCTGTCGAGGGCGACTGGTCCAACGCCGCCTTTTGGCTGTGCGCCGGCGCCATCGGCTCCGACCCCATCACCGTCGAGGGTGTGTCGCTTAGCTCGGCCCAGGGTGATCGCAACGTACTTGCCGCGCTCTCGCGCTTTGGCGCCCGCATCGTCCGCTCCACCAACGCCGCCACCGTGCAGTCCGACAAGCTCGCCGGCTTTGAGATGAGCGCGCACGACATCCCCGACCTGGTGCCCGTTATCTCTGCCGTGGCGTCGCTGGCGCAAGGCCGCACGTTCATCCGCGATTGCGCCCGCCTGCGCATCAAGGAATCCGACCGCCTAGCCACCACAACCCATGAGCTCACCGCACTGGGCGCGCAGGTGCGCATTGCCGGCGACGACCTCATCATCAAGGGTGTCGACGCCTTTTCCGGCGGCGAGGTCGATTCGCACAACGACCACCGCATCGCCATGATGGCCGCCATCGCCGCGAGCCGTGCTACCGGCGAGGTAGTAATCCACGGCGCTGAGGCCGTCAACAAGTCCTATCCCGATTTCTTTGACCACTACCGCCTGCTGGGCGGCAAGGTCACGCTCGAGGAGGAGTAGCATGTCCTCGACCTTTGGCAACGTTTTGCACTTAAGCATCTTCGGCCAGTCGCACTCCCCCGCCATCGGCTGCTCGCTCGATGGTGTCCCCGCGGGCATCGCTGTGGACCAGGAGACGCTGCAGGCCTTTTTGGACCGTCGTGCCCCCGGTCGCGACGAGACCGCAACCAAGCGCCGCGAGGCCGACGCCGCGCATATCATTGCCGGTGTAGTCGATGGATATACCACCGGCGCGCCCATCGCCGCGATTATCGAGAACACCAACACGCGCTCCAAGGATTACTCCGAGCTGCGCCGCAAGCCCCGTCCCGGACATGCGGACTTCCCTGCGCGCGTGAAGTATCACAACATGCACGACGTCGCCGGCGGCGGACACTTCTCCGGCCGACTGACGGCCCCCCTATGCATCGCCGGCGGCATCGCGCTGCAGGCACTTGAGGCCCGCGGTATTCGGGTGATGGCTCACGTGGCGCAGATCGGCGGCATCTCCGACCTGCCCATGGACGACATGGTCTATCGCGAGACCGACCGCAAGGCGATCCTTACGAACGATCTGCCGTGCATTGACGCCGCCGCAGCCGGCCGCATGCGCGAGGAGATCCTAGCCGCGCGCGACGAACTCGACAGCATCGGCGGCATCGTGGAGTGCGGCATTTACGGGCTTCCCGCAGGCATCGGCGACCCCATGTTCGACGGCATCGAGAACCGCATCGCGCAAATCGCGTTTGGCATTCCCGCCGTAAAAGGCGTGGAGTTTGGCATGGGCTTTGCCGTCGCCGCCATGCGCGGCAGCGAGAACAACGATCCGTATCGCATCGATGCCGAGACCGGCGAAATCGAGGTCGAGTCCAATAACGCCGGCGGCATCCTGGGCGGTATTTCGACCGGCGCGCCCGTCATGTGGCGCATGGCCGTAAAGCCGACGCCCTCAATTGGCCGCGATCAGCAGACGGTGGACATGGACGCCATGGAAAATGCCGAGCTCTCAGTCCACGGCCGTCACGATCCCTGCATCGTCCCCCGAGCTGTCCCCGTAGCCGAAGCAGCCGCTGCCCTCGCCATCTGGGACGCCCTCCTCGAGGACGCAGGCCAGCTCTAACCCGACTCACCTGAGTTGCCCGTCAACTCTGCCATTACGCGAAAGGGGCCTCCATGGACCTTGCCGATATTCGCCAGACCATCGATGGCATCGACACCACGCTCCTAAACAGCTTTGTCGAGCGTATGGACATTGCCACCGAGGTCGCCAAATCAAAGATCGAGATGGGCAAGGCTGTCTTTGACCCCGCCCGCGAGCGCTCCAAACTCAACAACCTCGCCAGCCGCGCGCCCGAGCGCTACGAGGCGCAGACCATCACCCTGTTCCGTCTCCTCATGAGCATGAGCAAGGCCGAGCAGCAGCGCTACATCAACGAGCTCAAGGGCATCACTGTCTCGCAAAAGGCCCACGCCACGGCTGCAGCCTCCGACACGCCCTTCCCTCAAACTGCCACCGTCGCTTGCCAGGGCGTTGAGGGCGCTTACAGCCAAATCGCCGCGTGCAGGCTCTTCGACGTGCCCGACATCGCGTTTTTCGAGACCTTCGAGGGCGTCATGCGCGCCGTGCGCGACGGCTTTTGCGAGTTTGGCGTACTGCCCATCGAAAACTCAACCGCCGGCTCGGTAAACGCCGTCTACGACCTGCTCGCACAGTTCGACTTCCATATCGTGCGCTCGCTGCGCCTCAAGATCGACCACAACTTGCTCGTCAAGCCCGGCACCAAGCTCGCCGACGTGCGCGAGGTTTACAGCCACGGCCAAGCCATTGCCCAGTGTGCGGGCTTTATCGAGTCCCACGACCTGCACGCCACCAAGTACCCCAACACCGCCATGTCGGCCGAGATGGTCGCCAGCTCCGGGCGCACCGATGTTGCCGCCATCGCATCGCGCAGCTGCGCGACACTCTATGGCCTGGAGGTGCTGGAGCCCAATAT
The DNA here is from genome assembly GCA_905193815.1 of uncultured Collinsella sp. GTDB lineage: Bacteria > Actinomycetota > Coriobacteriia > Coriobacteriales > Coriobacteriaceae > Collinsella. The sequence continues at coordinate 86,340 of CAJJQF010000002.1, forward strand.
CCAGGACTCGGACAACAACTACACGCGCTTTGTCGTCATCAGCCGCGAGCCACGCGTCTATCCCGGTGCCAACCGTACCTCGCTCATGATCACCACGGCCAACGAGCCGGGCGCCCTCTATCGCGTGCTCGAGCGCTTCTACGCACTCAATATCAACCTCATCAAGCTCGAGAGCCGCCCCATCCCCGGTCGCGACTTTGAGTTTATGTTCTACTTTGACCTGGACTGTCCCTTTGGCAGCAAGGCCCTCGACGACCTGCTCGATTCGATCGACGACGTGTGCGAGAGCTTCACCTACTTTGGCAGCTACACGGAGGTGCTCTAGATGACTGACGTCGCCGCAACCCGCCCCTACGGCGTGCTGGGCCGCGTGCTGGGCCACAGCTACACCCCGACCATCTACAAAGAGCTCGCTGGGCTCGAGTACGTGCGATTTGAGCGCGAGCCTGAGGACCTCGCGGCCTTTATGACGGGCGAAGAGTGGGAGGGCACCAACGTGACTATCCCTTACAAGCGCGCCGTCATGGAGTACCTGGACGAGCTGAGCCCGCTCGCTGAGCGTATGGGCAACGTCAACACCATCACGCGCCTGCCCGACGGCCGCCTGCGCGGCGACAACACCGACTACTTCGGTTTTCAGTGCTTGGTCGAGGAGCTGGGGGTTGAGGTTGCCGGCAAGAAGGCTCTCGTACTCGGCGCCACTGGCGGCGCCGGTACCACGGCAAGTATGGTGCTGGAAGACCTGGGCGCCATCGTTGTGCCCGTGGGTCGCACGAGCGAGGTTAACTACGACAACATCCCGCAGCAGTCCGACGATGCCCTGCTCGTCAACTGTACACCTGCCGGCATGTTCCCCCACTGCCCCGACGCGCCTTGCACACTCGAAGGGCTCGATGCGCTCGAAGGCGTTATCGACATTGTCTACAACCCCGCCCGCACGGGACTCATGCTCGAGGCCGAGCGCCGCGGCATCCCCTGCATCGGCGGCCTGCTAATGCTCGTGGCCCAAGCGGCACAGGCCGTCGAGCGTTACACCGGCCAGGTCACCCCGCGCAAGCGCATCCTGGATGTAACGGAGCGCTTGTCACGCCGCGAACAGAACATCGCGCTGATCGGCATGCCGGGCTCGGGCAAGACCCGCGTGGGTGAGCAGATTGCCCTGCTCACGGGTCGCGAGCACATCGACCTGGACCGCGCCCTCGAGAAACGCCTCGACATGCCCTGCGCCGACTTTATCGTCGAGCGCGGCGAGGCGGCCTTCCGCGAGCAGGAGACGGCGGCGCTGTCCGACATCTCCAAGCGCAGCGGCCTGGTGCTCTCCACCGGCGGCGGCGTGGTCACGCGTGACGAGAACTATCCGCTGTTGCACCAGAACAGCCAAATCGTGATGCTCAACCGCAAGCTCGATGAACTCGCCCACAAGGGCCGCCCCATCACCGCCCGCGACGGCATCGCCAAGCTGGCCGAGCAGCGTATGCCGCGCTACCGCGCCTGGGCCGACTACATCATCGACTCACGCGACTGCGCCGCCAACACCGCCCATGCCCTCCTCGACACCCTCCCACCCGCTCTCTAACCAAAACCACCACAAAGGGGACAGGCACCTTTGTGGTGGTTTTTCAACCGCAAAGGAAGCAACCATGAAAGCACTCGTCATTAACGGCCCCAACCTCAACATGCTCGGCATTCGCGAGCCGGGCATCTACGGCAGCGACAACTACGATCGCTTAGTGCAGATCTGCCAGGAAGCGGGTGCCGCACAGGGCTTCGACGAGGTCGAGGTCTTCCAGTCTAACCACGAGGGCAGCATCGTCGACAAGATCCAGGAGGCTTACGGAAAGGTCGACGGCATCGTCATCAACCCAGCGGCCTACACGCATACGAGCGTGGCGATCCTCGATGCCCTCAAGGCCGTCGCCATCCCTGCCGTCGAGGTCCACATCAGCGCTGTCGAAACACGCGAGGACTTCCGCCAGGTGAGCTACGCCCGCCTGGCCTGCTTCGCCACCATCACCGGCGAGGGCCTGAAGGGCTACGCCCACGCGCTGGAGCTGCTGAGGGAACGTCTCGAAAAGTAGCCTCGCGAGCAAATCCATCAACGCGATTCACACGCTAATAATGCCAGTGCCGCCAGCAGCAACCTCGCTACTGGCGGCACTTTATTACTGGCATATAATCATTGCAGTCACACAACGTCTGGAGACGCGCATGTTAAGCATCCATCTGGGGGATTACCCCGGTTCCATCTACGATACCGAAACCTATTTTAGGAACTCATACTTGGACTCATGGTTCGAAGACCCTATGGCCGCACAGATTATTAAAAGCGTGGACGGATCAGAGCTCATCGGTCCCCACAACATCGTAAGCAAACAGCTGGGCTCGATCACCCCACTCGAACTGTCCGGCGGCGTTAAGACGCTGCTGCTGGTGCGCAATCTCCCAAATATGGTGTTCAACGCATCCACCTGCGGGGACAACTGTGCCCGCTGGCTACTCAAGATCGGCAAAGAGCAGGATGTGCTGGTGACCTTATACCACATCATGAAATTCCCCTGGAAGAGCTTTGAAATCCGCATTGAAAACGATGGCCGCATCGTCAGAAACATGCAGGAGTTTGTCGGCGCCACGAATGACTTTTTGGATGTTGATGAGTAATGAAGGGAACGCATACCGTTGTCGTAGAGCGTGCAAAGGTCAAATACACACTCACGTTTAAGCGGAATATTTCCTTTATACGCGGCAACAGCGGCACGGGTAAAACGACGCTCATCTCGATGATTCGCGACTACAACGACCGAGGACCGGAAAGCGGCGTTGCACTCAGTTGCGACGTGCCTTGCGAAACGCTTTCCGGCAGACGCTGGGAGCGCGAGCTGTCGATCATCGAAGATTCAATCGTCTTTCTAGATGAGGGCAACGAGTTTATCTACTCAAAGGACTTCGCCAAAGCCGTAAACGGCTCGTCCAACTATTTTGTTCTGATATCTCGTCGCGATGCCAACGAGCTCCCCTACAGCGTTGATGAGATCCTGAAGTTAGTCAACACGACAAGTAAAACAATCAATGGCCGCAAGAGCGACAGGCGCTTCTACTCGGTGACCAAGCCGCTATATGACCACACGGCAAGTATGCTGTATCAGGATCTAAATGTTGGATTCGAGGTACCCGACGCCGTAGTTGTCGAAGATAGTAAATCTGGCTATCAATTCTACGACGCTCTTTGCAACCGGCTCGGGATCCCCTGCTATACCGCCACCGGCGTAGCAAATCTAAAGCGGACAATTCACGAATGCCCCGAGCAAAACGTTCTTGCCATTGGAGACGGCGCGGCATTTGGTCCCTACATCGAAAAGGTGCTCGGACAGCGCGTTTACAAGAACGTTCGCCTATTCCTCCCGGAATCGTTCGAGTGGACACTCCTGCGCTCCGGGCTCATACCCAGCAGCGACATTCCCAAGATCCTCGAAGATCCCTCGAGTTATATCGAAAGTCGCGATTATTTAAGCTGGGAACGATTCTTTACGGATGTGCTGATCAAGTACTCGGCAGACACTCGCTACGCCTACAGAAAAGCACGGCTCAACGAGCAGTACCTAAAGCCACAGGCGATGGATGCAGTTGCAAGCATCTTGCCCGAGTGCCTGAGGGCGGAATAGCGAGTCCTTAACATCATTTGGAAACCAGGCAACGCCCACGCGTTGGAGCTGCCGAGGGAACGACTGCTACACTAACCCTTGGGGCGACACATTAGGTATGTTTGTCCCTAAACTAAAGGAACTGTCCGATTAACATACAAAGGAGCACATCCATGTCCCAGTACGATTACCTCGTCGTCGGTGCCGGCCTCTCGGGCGCCGTCTTCGCCAACGCCGCCAAGCGCGCCGGCAAGTCGGTCCTAGTCATCGACCGCCGCGACCACATCGCCGGCAACATCTACACCGAGGACGTCGAGGGCATCCAGGTCCACCGCTACGGCGCGCACATCTTCCACACCTCCATGAAGGACGTCTGGGGCTACGTCAACCGCTTCGCCGAGTTCAACAACTACGTCAACTCGCCGGTAGCCAACTTCCACGGCAACATGTACAACATGCCCTTCAACATGAACACCTTCGCCAAGATGTGGCCGGGCGTCGTCACGCCGGCCGACGCCAAGGCCAAGATCGCCGAGCAGGTGGCCGCCGAGAACATCGGCGAGCCGCAGAACCTCGAGGAGCAGGCGCTGTCGCTCGTGGGCCGCGACATCTTCGAGACGCTCGTGAAGGGCTACACCGAGAAGCAGTGGGGCCGCGACTGCAGCGACCTGCCCGCGAGCATCATCAAGCGCCTCCCCTGCCGCTTCACCTACGACAACAACTACTTCAACGACCGCTACCAGGGCATCCCCATGGGCGGCTACACCAAGATGGTCGCCAACATGCTCGAGGGCGTCGAGGTGCGCTGCGGCGTGGAGTACCAGGAGCTGGCCGCCGCCGAGCCCGATATCGCAGCCAAGACGATCTACTGCGGCCCCATCGACGCGTTCTACGACTTCAAGCTGGGCACGCTGGAGTACCGCAGCCTGCGCTTCGAGACCGAGACGCTCGACGAGACCGACCATCAGGGCGTGGCCGTGGTCAACTACACCGAGCGCGAGGTCCCCTACACCCGCATCATCGAGCACAAGCACTTTGAGTTCGGCACGCAGGAGAAGACCGTCATCACGCGCGAGTACCCGGCGGATTGGAAGCCCGGCGACGAGCCCTACTACCCCATCAACGACGCCAAGAACGAGACCCTCTACAAGCAGTACGAGGAGCTGGCGGCGCAGGAGGGCGACGTGGTCTTCGCCGGTCGCCTGGGCGGCTACAAGTACTACGACATGGACAAGGCCATCGCCGCCGCCTTCGAGCTCGTCCGCAACGAGCTGGGTGTGGAGCCGACTGGGGCGTAAACAAGGCAGCCATAAACACACAAGCAGGAAGCCCGGCACGGTTCATTGCCGTGCCGGGCCTATTTATGGACCGATCGAAACGCGCTATTTCCATGTGAGAAAACGGAGTGCAAGTCATCCCCATGTCTTATAGCCTATGTTTAAACAATAGCTCGCCCATGTTACGCTAAAAGCAAAGAACCGGCACAATAACGGGGCTTCAAAAACTCTCTGGTGCTCCATGGCTCCAGGGGGGGGGCAAATCCATGCCATGAAACATCAAAGGCGCGATAAAGCCTAGTCAAGATAGGCGTCCAAACAATCATCGCGCACAAGCTCGGCAAAGGGTCTAGGCAGCACACCGCTACCCTCCAGCTCACCCAGGAGACTGTCCATGATTACGTCGTTGCCTCCGGCATCAAGATTGTCATGGCATAAGGCGACATGCTGAGTATCGGGCACGTATTCCAAAAGTTGATCAGCGGTCGCTGCAACCACGGGAACGCCGGCGACGGTCTCGACAACCTTGAGCCAGACATCATCGGCCGAAAGGCAATGCCCCTTAATCAGATCGGCATCGTAGGTCATAGGCGGAAAGAGCTTGGGATCAAACAGCGTTCCCGCGCCCGTCGTTGCAAACAAACGCATCGAAGGCCGGCCAACAAGCTTCTCGTGATAATGCGGCGCCTCAAAGATCCACTGATCATACGGCTTAAGCGAGCCATCTTCGTTAAACATAATCAAATGCGTGCGCGAAGCCACAATGGCATCGGGATGCGCCGCATGGCACGCCAACAACGTCTCGATCATATTCCGGCGATAGACAAGGCCATCATCAATCGTCACCACAAGATCGTCGGGAAAGTCACGAAACGCCCAGTAATACTTCTTATGTGGCTTAAGGTCTTCATCCACCCATCGGATCTCAAAATCGTGCCAAAGCATGTCCTTGAGCGAATTGGGCAAGTCGGCCTCCCTGTTGGGAAAATCGCTCTTGGCTAGATAGAGCACGATTTTATCGGGCAGTCGAGACTGTCCAAAGATGGACCTGAGCGTCATCCAAATCGTATTCATACGAGGAGGGTACGACGTGAGCGTCACAATAACGCGGCGGTCACCCGCAACACGCGTACGCACATGAGAAAGAACGCGACGCAGCTTGTTCTTTTTATCGGCCACCCACGAAACATCGGACATGCTGTTTCTCCCCTATCAAAACCATCCGCACCGGTTGCATGCAGCTAGCAATTTTCCGCGGATAATCCGATTGCGTCAATGCAGGGGCGATATTAATCCTCGGAACCAGCGCCATAGCAGGCGTCTAATCATGGATGATGAATCTCGCCCAGCAGCAGGAAGTTAAATGACCGCCGGCATCCCCTTAGCAAAGATGCCGGCGGTCTATCGCCTAGTTACACAAGAGCAGCGATTGGCTATGCGCCCTTTACGCCAAGCGCCCTCACAATTGAGGCGACCTCGGAGTTGCCGATGGCGCTCGTTCCACCGACGAAGGTCACGCGTGTGACCTGGCCCTTGTACTTAGACAAGAAGTTGCTTGCCTGACGCGCGCCCGGATCGGCGAGCAGAAGTGGCGTTAAACGCTTGCCCGAAACGGCTCCAGCGGCAAGAGCGTCAGGGAAATTTTGGCCAGTTGCCAGATAGGCGCCGTCCATGGTAAAGCCAACGTTGGACTTAAGCTCAAACTCGGCGATCTTGGCGCTCGTTGCATAGCGGGTATCGCCCGAAAGACGAGTGGCGTTGCCGATGCCGTTTGCCTTGAGCTGCGATGCCACCGACTCAGGAACGGCAGAGGTGCCGCCAACAATGACGGCCTTTTTGTAGCCCGCTTTCTTGATCGCCTTCAAGGCAGAATTTGACAGACCAGACGACGGATTGCAAAGGACCACGGGGCTCCCCGTAGCAAAAGCATACGGGCTAATAGATAGAGCGTCAGCGTAATTGGTGCCCGTAGTCACGATTACCGTATCCGAAGGATTCGAGAGTGAAGAGGCAACCTTAAGGCTCGTGTCATACCTCGTGTCGCCGGCAATGCGCTGGATGTTTGCTTCAGATCCAATAAGCTGAGCGATGCGGCGCTCGACCTTTGCGGACACAGCAGCATTACCACCAATAATGTAAACGCGTGCTGGCTTGAGGTTCTGAATACGCCATTCGGTCTCCGTAGAGAGTCCATTCGGGTCGGTAAGCATAATCGGCGCATTCAAGTCGCCCGCAAGCGCAGATGCAGCAAGTGCGTCAGGATAGTTAGCTCCACTTGCTAGGACAATAGATCCGCCTTGTTGCCAATTACCTTGATCAAACAATAGACCTGCGGTCTCATAACGAGTGCCACCTGCAAGGCGCGGCATGGAGCCCACAACAGCACGATACGTATCGGCGGTAAAGGATGGAATATCCTTGGCAGCAAACACTCTGCCCTTAGAGTTCTGCCAGGTCATAGGGACATTCCAAGAGTATTCACTGGGAAGGAACGAATCAGTACCTACGAAAACAAAACTGCTGCCGAACTTAACCTTTTGCAGAGATGTGCAGCCATAGAAGAATGAATTCATTTCTCGAACTGCAGACATATCAAATGAGCTAAGATCGAGCCGCTTAAGAGAGCTGCAGTTATAAAATACGCCATGCGCATCAGTAACTGACGACATATCGAAGCTCGACAGATCAACCGATGCAAGTGAAGAGCATCCCGAAAACATGCTATTCATTTCGTTAACATTCGAAGTGTCAAACGATGAAACGTCTACAGTCCTTAGCGAATCGCAGTCACAGAACAACCCACTCATCCGAGACACTTTATTCGTATCGAAAGAAGAAAGATCTAGGCTTTTTAGGGCCCTGCAGTCATTAAACATCCAAAACATGCTCTCAACCTTGGATGTTTCAAATTTCGACAGGTCTAATGACCCAAGAGACGAGCAACCTTGGAACATATAGCTCATGTCTGTGGCATTCGATGTATCGAGAGCTTCGATGTTGATCGAAATTAGATTAGAGCAGCCATTAAACAAACAACTTGCATTGGTCCCTGTTCTCACGCCATCGGCAATCTTGATCTTCTTAATTTGATTCCGCAGCCTGAGCCAAGCGTACGTGTCTGAGTTTTGAGAATAGCCTGCAAAGCCATTACTCAAATCGCCCTTATTGCCATGCTGCGGTTTAATATTCAGACATCCCGAATCGTCCAATTTCCATAGACAAGAACCGCACTGATTCCAACTGCCCTTAATTGAATCCGACGTCTGCGGCGTATATGTAGCGGCGACTCCAAGAGGGACGCCGTCATTCTCGTAAGCCACCCCATCCGCGGAAGAAACCCAACGCCCGGTTTTTGAATTATCGGGAAAATCAATCAGGACCCGAGCATTCGAATCCGAGAAAGTCATCAATTTACCAAACGTTATCTTGGTCAGAGAGGAACATCCCTCGAAGAAAGAAATGCCGTAACTGCTGATTTTTCTGGTATCGAAAGCTGAAAGATCAATAGACGTCAACGAAGAACAACCAGCAAATAGACCATTCATGCTTGATACAGCAGAAGTATCAATCGAGCCAAAATCGATAGACCGAAGCTGCTTGTAGTCGCGGAACATATCATCCATGCATTCCTTGATGGCGATATGCCCTTGGAATACAACTGAAGTGATTTGATCTTTAAATGCCGACCAAGGGCAATATTGATCTCTAAAACCATCCCTGGTGCCAAAAGAGCCCGAAGAGCCGTTCAGCGGCTTGATGGTGAGCTGCCCGTTATTGTCTACCATCCACTTGCACGTTCCAACTTGATACCAAGAGCCAGTGACGACGGAGTCATCACGCGTATAGGTAGACGCAACGCCAGAAGGAAAATGGCCCAGTTGATAAACGACACCGTCAACAGATGAACGCCACCTCACATGGCGATCTCCCCAGTCGGTTTGATTAAAACTGGCGCCTTGGCCGACCCTAATCGATGCAAGCGAATTGCAGCCGCTTAAAAACCAGCCAGCCTCGAATGAGTCGTCAATATGAACAGAACCCAAATCGACACTCTTTAAATTAGGATATTCTCTGAAATATCCAAAGATTGAACTACTTTCTTTAAGCACAATATCGCCCTGAAAAACAATGGCGGTTATTGAATCCGTATCTTCACTCCAGGGACAACGATAATCTCTGTTATCGATACACCCAGTACCAGCACCCTCTGGCTTAATGGTCATAAGGCCAGACTCATCAATCATCCAAAGGCACGAACCAACCGTCTTCCATACACTAGGATTTGAGGGCTTAGGCACGGAAGAGGGTTCCGTGCTAGCAACGACCTGAGCTGCAGAAGCGGAATCATCACTGACCGAAACCTCAGCCGAAGCAGCATCCTGGGGAGCCACTTCATCCCCTTGGGCGGCCGTAGATTCAGTCACCTGATTGTCGGATTGAATCTGCCCCGGTGCAGCAAATGCCAAAACAGGGCATTGCTGAAGCAGAAGCGAGATGGTCACAACAAGCTGAACCACCACGAGAACACCCTTGCGGAGAGTCTTCATTTCACTAACCCTTCTTCTCGAATACAGCCATCTCTTTTAATAGACGCACGCACTAAGCAAAGCATCAAACACCAAGTTCAGACAACGATCGAGGACAAATAGACAGAACTGCAGGGATAGGCTAGGCCGCCGGAGCCCTCTACGCGAGGCTTTCGGCGGCCCATCCATTAACAATCAATCAAACCGATACGTGAACGGCGCCGCACCCTATATCCCCAGGACTCGGCCAATTATCGCCCTATCACGCTCGGGCACGGCGGCAGCACCGCCAACAACCGTCGCGGAACGAACCGTGCCCTTAAATTTAGACAGATAGGACGAGACATAGGAGGCACCGGGATCCACCAGCAGCAACGGAGAACGCGAGCGTCCAGCCAGGGGTCCAGCAGAGAGTGCATCGGGGAAGTTTTTGCCCGTTGCCAGCATGACGCCGTCCATCGTAAAGCCCAATCCCGACTTAAGTTCAAAGTCGGCGATCTTGGTGCTTGTATCGTAACGAGTGGCACCACTCAGACGCGTGATGTTTTTGACACCGGCAGAACGCAGTTGACGCTCAACAGAAGCAGGCACGGCAGCAGTTCCTCCAACAATCACTGCCTTGGAGTATTTCTTAGAACTAATAGTACCCATAGCACCGGCGGTAAGGCCAGATGACATATCACACAACACGACCGGGCTTCCCGAGGCAAAGGCATAAGGACTCACAGAAAGCGCGTCCGCGTAATTGCCGCCAGTGGCCACAATAACGGTATCCGAAGACTTGGGATTGATCTCGGCAGCCACCAGGCTTGTCTCATAGCGCGTCTGCCCTGCGACGCGGAACACCGCGCAACCGGAGCCAAGCAGTTCCTTAACCTGACGCTCGACAGCAGGCGATACCGCGGCATTGCCGCCAACGATAAACACCTTGGAAGGACAAAGCAATTCGAGCTGGTTCTTAGCAACGCTCGAAAGACCGTTGGGGTCAGTCAACAAGATCGGGCCATTAAACCCACCCGCAAGAGACGAAGCCGCCAAGGCATCGGGATAGTTAGCACCGCTCGCAAGCACTACCGAGCCGCCCTTGGCCCAATTGCCGCGCTCGGTAAGACTTCCCATGGTGTCGTAGCGAGTGTTACCAGAAACTCTTCCAACGCCCTTTTTGGTCGGCGCGGGATCAGACGAATCAAAGATGCAGCCATAGTAAGCAGCGCCAATCGCATTCTTATCCTTTGACAGCACCAGAACATAATAAGTACCAGGTTCAAGCGTGCCAAAGTCGAGACCCGTCAGCGAGTCAGAATAGCTTTGAGCGACGATACCAGATCCCGTATCGCGATTATCAAGCGTATGCCCTTGGGCGTCCGTAAGCGCAAACATCAATCGCGCGTTGGTGGACATGCTCATAGAGTAATGACCACGCTTGGTTACCGTGAACTTAAAGTAGTCAAGATCGCCATAGCCACCGGTAATCGCATAGTAGTTCGATCCGGCGAAGCAACGCCCAATCTCAATGGGGGTAGCATCACCATCAATGGTATGTCCATCCGCGGTCCCGTTATTGTCCTCAACCTCATAGATTGTGTCCGCAGGATCACTAAAACGAGTCATGGAATAGCTTGCATAAACAGAGCCGCCGTAGGACTTAGGACTACCAATGTACTGGAAATAGTACGTACCGGCTGGAAGGGCAAAGAACCCATAGTCACCGCCATCCGAGGGCGACCAGGACTGGATAATATCTCCGTTCTCGTTTTGGATGGAGCAGAGAACCGAATCGATGCGCGAGAAACTCGTACGAATGCGGACCATGCCGCCCTTCTTAAGCACCAAACGGTAGTTGGTGATATTGACTTTCTTGGTCCAACTCGAAGAGACAGTTTTGCCCTCAACCATATCCTGATCGGATGTAATTACCGGTCGCACAATCTTAAAGGTCATCTCGTGCTTGCCGTTAAAGTTACCCTTGCCCGTTACAGTGACACGAGCAGTGCCAACCTTAACGTTGTCGGAATAAGACAGGTCGTAGTCTTTGCCCTTGACAAGCGTCTTTCCATTAAAGCGAACGAGAACATCAGGTTCAATCGCGTTGCCAGTGTAGGAAACATCGCTAATAGGCACGAAATAGGCGTCGTTAATGTTGGCGGGAAGAATATTGAAACTTGTCGATGTTTCTCCGATATAGCTGGAATAATACAGGCTCTCGCACGCAGAGACCGTAGCCTTGCCAACGTTTACGTTATTTGAATAGCGGAGACCGCACTCCATTGTCTGGTCGACCTCGGCGCCAGATGCGTTCTTGAGCACCACGCTGGGGTAAATCTCCGAACCCGTATAGACCTGATCTTTAATCTTGCCGAATTTACAATCTGAAAGAAGCAGATGACCGAGCGACTCAACAATGGGAATCTCGACAACGGTACTGCCCGTATAGCGGCCGATGCCGGTCACGGTCACCAAGCCGTTTCCCACCTTATCGCAATTTGCATAGGAAAGCTTGTAGTCTGCACCCTCAACAAAGGAAGGAGAGCGCCTGAGCTTGGGGGCCAAAGCGAATCCGGGCTTAAGCTGGTATACAGACTGTTCGAAGTCATACTTCGAAAGTGAAAGATCCGCAACGGAAAGCTTGCGAACGATATTAAACCCAATGGTCTGCGAACCAGCAAGCCCGTTAATGCCGCGCACAACAACCGTGGCAGAGCCCGGCTCAGTATTAGAGCGGTAGCTCACCTCGTAATCGACACCATTCCTCAGCTCAACGTAAACGCCAGAGTCGTTATAAAGCGAAACGCTGACGGTCGGCTCAATTGCAGAGCCGGTATACATAAAGCTGTATTTGCCACCCTTTTCTGCATACGAGAAATTGTCTGCATTGGCAGGCGGATTGAAGAGCACGCTACAGTCAGAAAGGCTGAAGTCTCCCTTGCGCAAGACGTGGAATTGGGTACGTACCTTGCCCCTATATCTACCGCGACCGGTAACGATAGCCGTGGCCATACCAGGATCGATGTTGTCCTCATACGAAACCGTGTAGTCCCGGCCTTCGATCGGGGCGTCCTCGGATCTCGAAGCGCCACCGTTTCCATAAGCCTCCTCGTAGCTCTCTGTCTTCAGACGAACGTCGGCCGTAGGGCACACCTCATTGCCGGTATAGAAGGCATCGGGCACATGAACGAAGCAGTAGGTATTCAAATCAATAGCGTCCGCAATCGTAAAATCGACTGTTTTGCTACCGATATAATCCCCTATACCACTAATGGTGGCATGGCCGGTTCCCACAGCATTGTTATTTGCATACGTCACCTTATAGTCGACGCCCTCACGAGGAACATCTCCGCCGTCCTTAGCCGAGACAAAGATGCGAGGCGCAACAGCCTTCCCGTTATACAGATAAACGGCGCGTTTTGACCTGACGTTATAGTCACCAAGGTCGCCCTTTGCAATCTTAAAGGACACAGACCTTTCGCCGGTAAAGTTACCCTTACCCTTTATGACGACAGAGCCGGTCCCAGCCTTTTTATTGTTAGCGTAGGCGACGGTATAGTCACGATCTGCAACGAGAGCGCTGCCTTTGAAGGTGACTTTAAGCGCAGGCTCAGCTTTGCCGTTCTTGAGCAGGCAGGGGGAAATAGGGGCGATTTCGGCAGCGCTGATATTGGCGGGAACAATTCTGTACGTAACCTTCTTGTTCCCGGTCGTTCCATCCTTCCAGCGGTCAAGCACGGGGTCCTCGAGGGCAAGCTCGATAGAATACTGCCCCACATTGACGCCGCCGGCATTTTTAACGACATGAATGCCATCAATGCCGACCGAAGGAGCCTGAACGGATCCGGAATAGACAAGGTCCTTAATAGCAGGAACGGCAATCACGTTGCGGCCGACAAAAACCGATACCTCGATCCCCTTCACGACCTCATAGTTTTTAGTGTCGGACGGAGTGAACGTCGCCTTAATGCCCTTTGATCCATACCAATCAATACGCATGCTCGGATCCGACCAGGAGAAACCTTCCGGAAGCTTAACGTCAGAGAGCTTTTTACCGTAGGTGCCTTTTAGCGTAGCGGGAACTTTATAGTTCGGCTTCGCCTTGGCGATGGAGAACGGCACCTCGCATGTCCCGGTGTAGAAGCCGGAACCCTTCACGACGGCGGCAGCCTTGCCCGCCGCGACGTTGTCGCGGTAAGAGACGAAGAAGGAGCCCTCGGGAACCACTTTGGAGGAGACGGCGGGCTCGTGGGCCTTGCCGGTGTAGGCCAGCCCCTTGGCGTCGACCGAGAACATCGACGGCTCGACGGGCCCGGTCACGCGGACCTTGACCTGGATGCCCTCGGCGCCGGTGTGGTTGTCGTCGGGCGCTGCATATTTGCACTTGAACGTGTTCTCCCCGGGGTCCCCGACGGAGAGCGACGGGTCCTCCCACGAGAAGCCCTCAGGGAGCTTCACGGCGGACAACTTCTGCCCGTAGACGCCCTTAAGCCCGGTCGGGGCCTTGAAGGCAGGCTTCGCCTTGGCGATGGAGAACGGTAACTCGCACGTCCCGGTATAGAAGCCGGATCCCTTCACGACGGCGGCCGCCTTGCCAGCCGCGACGTTGTCGCGGTACGAGACGGAGAAGGAGTCTGCAGGGACCACCTTGGAGGAGACGGCGGGCTCGTGGGCCTTGCCGTTGTAGACCAGCCCCATCGCGTCGACCGAGAACATGGACGCATCGACAGGCCTGGTCACGCGGACCTTGACCTCGATACCCTCGGCTCCGGTATGGTTGTCGTCGGGCGCGGCATATTTGCATTTGAATGTGTTCTCCCCGGGTTCGCCAACGGAGAGACGCGGGTCCTCCCAAGAGTAGCCCTCGGGGAGCTTCACATCGGAAAGCATCTGCCCGTAGGTTGCCGCAATGCCACTCGGTACCTTATAGTCCGCCGGAGCTTTCATAATATTAAAGTGAAAGACCTGTTCGCCACGGAAAACACCGAGACCGGTTAACTTTATAGTAGCAATGCCACAACTGATATTATCCGAATACGATACTGAATAGTCGCTCCCTTCAGCCAGAGCGTCCCATGATGAAACTTGTTTAAAAATAGGTTTTCCCGTATACCTCTCGTCAGCTCGATCTACGCTGAACCTCGCCTTTTCAAAATCAACAACGGCTTTATAGTAATCAGCAGTTAAAGGAGGTATCTCTTCAAGAAGCTCTCCCGAACTATTTTCCCATGAAACTGAAAACTCCTTGTAGCTTGAAATAATTTGATTGGTCAGTTTCTCATCGCAGAAAACTCCAATTTTCAGCGCTTTCAAATGAGCGTCATAGCGATTGAACACATTTGAATAAAATCGAACTCTTCGTGTATCAAAACTCGAAAGATCGAGAGATTCAAGCGATTTGCAGCCACCAAACATATCCTGTATGTCAACGACAGAGGACGTATCAAATGATGACAGATTGAGTTCTTTTAGAGACGAGCATCCACAAAACATGGCCTGCATAGTCGTTACTGAGGACGTGTTAAAAGACGATAGATCAACAGAAGTAAGGGCTGAACAGCTACTAAACATGTTATTCATGTCCGCCACTGAAGAGGTGTCAAAAGACGACAAATCAAGAGCATGAATAGACGAACAGCGAGCGAACATGGTCCCCATGTTCACAACAGCCGAAGTGTCCAAACCAGATAGACCAAGCGACACAAGAGACGAACAATCGCTAAACATACAGGACATATCATTGACTGATGAGGTGTCCAAAGACGAAAGATCGAGAGATCGAAGCGACGAACAGTCACTAAACATCCCATACATATCCAAAACTGAAGAAGTGTCCAAAGACGACAAATCAAGCGAATCAAGAGACAAGCAGTTGCCGAACATAAATCGCATAGAGGTTACTGAAGATGTATCGAAACGCGCCAAATTAATAGATGAAAGTGATGAGCAATGCGCAAATATGTAGTCCAAGTCGCCTGAAACGGAGACATTCGACAGGCTTATAGATTTAATTAGCTCGCATTGGAAGAAACTAATGCTATCGAGTGATATTTCACCCTCCGTCTTAAAGCTCTTAATATCCCTACCAAACAGCTCAGAGGCCTCAATACTACCTTCATAGCTGGCGCTTTCAGCACCGTCTGCAGGCCTCAAAATTACATTTTTATTGGCATCCTTGGACCATTCGAGGGTTCCCAGGCGATTCCAAACGAGTTCCTCGTCAGGAGCAGAAGCAGGCATAGCATCGCCGGAATTGCTGGCGTCGCCATCGCTCTGGGTATTCTGCTTGGCGTTGTCCGCACCCACAGTATTATCGGCGCCCGAAGCAGCCTCATCCTTCTCAGGAGAAGCCGGCGCGGCCTCATTCGAGTTGTCGTCATTAAAGGGAGCGTCGGACGAGTCGCTCTCAGCACCAGCGTCCTCTTCGCTGGCAGGAATCTCGACGTAGTCGCTCCCCCGCTCCATGCCAAGAGCGATTGCCTGAACGGGGCACTGCTGGGACAAGAGGGCGGCGGTAACAACGAACTGAACAGCTACGCATGCGCACTTGCGGAGGGCTTTCATAGCACAGATCCTTCTTCTCGCGGGGTGTCAGTCATCCACACTCGATGATACGCTCGCAACTTAATCAATTGTTGAGCAACAAACGTGAGCGGCTGTTTTCCGACAACGAGCGGGCCTGCACATTTTTATATAGGACATATCAATAAATGCTGTGCAACAAACTCATGCCAATCAAAAATACTTCGGGAAACGCAACCGCATCGACAAGGACGCACGCCCACATTACCCAACTGCCCGCGAACACGAAAACCTCGTGCAAACAGCGGCACCTATACTGCCAATCGCGAATAACGCGGTAAGATTAGTCTTTGAATTTCCGCTATCGGAATCTTATATACGTCGACTTTGCTGGGAGACATCTATGAACATCACCGTCGCAGGCCTTGGCTATGTAGGCCTTTCGCTTGCCTGCCTGCTTTCCAAGCATAACGACGTGGTCGCCATCGACATCAACGAGCAAAGGGTTGCAGACATCAACAACGGCATCTCCCCCATTAAGGATGCCTGCATCGAGTCATATCTGGCAGATCGTCCCTCCACCCTGCATGCGACAACGGACTCCGCCGCGGCGTACGCAAACGCGGACTATGTCGTAATAGCAACGCCAACTAACTACGACGACGTCACCCACTACTTCGATACCTCAAGCATCGAGAGCGTCTTAAACCAAGTCCAAGAGCTAAATCCGCGCGCCATCGTAGCCATCAAGTCCACTATTCCCGTTGGCTACACCAAGGACATAAGCGTCAAGTATCCCCAGCTCCAAATAATCTTCTCCCCCGAGTTTTTACGCGAGGGCCACGCGCTGGAGGACAATCTGCATCCTAGCCGCATCGTCGCCGGCATCACGAAGGCCGCTGATCGCAAGGCCGCCCAGACCTTCGTCGATCTTTTGGACGAAGGCTCCGAGGATGCAGGAACGGAAATGCTAGTGACGGGATCCACCGAAGCCGAGGCCATCAAGCTCTTTGCCAACACATATCTGGCGCTGAGGGTTTCGTACTTTAACGAGCTCGACACCTATGCCAAGAGCAAAGGCCTCAACACGCGCGATATCATCCAGGGCGTTTGCTTGGACCCGCGCATTGGAACCCATTACAACAATCCCAGCTTTGGCTACGGCGGCTACTGCCTGCCCAAAGATTCAAAACAGCTGCTCGCAAACTTCCAAGATGTTCCTCAAAACCTGATTCGCGCCATCGTCGATTCCAACAGCACGCGCAAGCAATTTATCGTCGACCAGGTTCTGGCAATGCAGCCAAAGGTCGTTGGCGCCTTCCGCCTAACCATGAAGAGCGGATCGGACAACTTTAGGCAAAGCTCGACCCTCGATGTTATTGAACAGCTTAAAGCACACGGAGTCGAGGTTATCGTTTACGAACCCACCAGCACGCTCAAGACCCTCCAAGACTGCCGCGTCATCAACGATCTGGTTACCTTCAAGCAAGAGAGCGACGCGATCATCGCCAATCGTTATGACAGCATTCTCGACGATGTAACAGACAAGGTTTACACGCGAGACCTTTGGCAGAGGGACTAGCACCACTAATAGTTGTTGCGCAACAGTTTTCGCATTCCGCCTCATATACTGGGTAGCATGTAGGCAACCTATGAGAGGTGGTTTTATGCGAAGCGAACACGTGCAGCCAAAACGTTTGCTAAGAAGATTAGCCTTTTCCTTCTTAGGAGCCCTTATTGTGCTGGCGTCTCTGCCGCTCTTCGCGACGGAAGCGCTGGCTTTACAGGTTAATGTCCAGCGCGTGGCAGGCGACACGCGCTACGACACAATGGCGGAATTGATTTCGAACGTTGGCAGATGGAACGCATCCGATAAGGTAATACTGGCCAGTGGCGCAAATTATCCTGACGCACTGTCTGCCTCTGCGTTAGCCGGCATTCATGACGCCCCAATAATCCTTACAGACCCCACTGGGCTATCAAGCAAGGCAGCGGACACAATTAAACAGCTTAGGCCCTCAACCATTTATGTTGTTGGCGGCCCTTCAGCCGTAAGCGACGCAGTACTACAGGCAGCAACCAATATATGCGGAAGCACCACGATTCGACTATACGGCTCCACTCGATACGAAACAAGCCTCGAGATCTTGCGCCAATGCAATTTTTCGTCCGACACGGTAATTGTCGCCACAGGCGCAAATTACGCAGATTCGCTATCGATAAGCCCATTCGCGTATGTGACCAAAAGTCCTATCGTATTGTGCGACCCTTACGGCGGACTCACGCAAGAGGCTATCGAAGCAATTCGTGCAGGAGGATTCTCCAGAGCAATCCTTGTTGGCGGCAACGCAGCCGTCCCCGATGTCGTGATCTCTCAACTCAATAATGCAAATATTGCCACCGATGGAATTCGCCGTCTGAGTGGGGCAACTCGCTACGAAACAAGCACGCAGATTACTGCTTTTGAAATATCGGAAACCAGTCTCTTTACTGCAGACCCGCTGGGATTTGCGACCGGCTCAAACTACGCCGACGCCCTTGCAATGGGACCCTGCATGGGCAGGATCAATTCACCCCTTCTTCTTGTTGATAATGGAGCGCAAACAGTATGCGCTTACATTGAACGGTTTAAAGGCAATGTTAGCAACGCCTTTGTTGCTGGCGGCATTAACGCGGTATCCAATGATGACTATCAACGCATAGTTGTGGCGCTAACGCCGAATGATACATCACCGCAGCCGAAACCGAGCCCAACGGACCTATCAGGTGCTCAAGTTAAAGTACCGCAACAACAATACACGGGGCAGCCGCTCACGCCGGCCCCCGAAGTCACTCTTGGCGATCAAAAGCTCAAACAGGATGTCGATTACAACGTCTCATATTCGAATAATGCTAATGTTGGAACGGCAACCGTCACGGTAACCGGCATTAATCGATACACGGGAGTCGCCAAAGGCACTTTTGAAATAGTCAAAAAGCCATCTGTCTCTAAGCAGAACGTAAATGTTCCCTCCCCCGCCAAGCTGACCTATAACGGGTCCAACCAGACCGGCGTCGCCTCAAGCAGTAGCTACACTGTTAAAAACGGCACGGCAACGAATGCGGGGGCCTATAAGGCCACGCTCACCCTCAAGGACAAGACCCACTATCAGTGGGCATCGACCGGCAAGTCCGACGACGTCACCGTGAACTGGTCTATCGCCGCAGCGAGCCTCTCCGGGGCCAAGGTCAGCGCCTCCAGCCAAACATTCACCGGCCAGGCACTAAACCCCGGCGTCACCGTTAAACTCGGCAACCGCACTCTTAAGAGTGGAACGGACTACACCGTCTCGTATTCCAACAATACGAACGCCGGCACCGCCAAGGTGATCGTAACCGGTAAGGGCAACTACACCGGAACTGCTAACGGCTCGTTCACCATTTCGCCGGCAGGCCTTGCCGGCGCAAAGGTCAGTGCCGCTAATCAAACGTTCAGCGGTAAAACGCTGTCCCCCAGCGTCACCGTAAAGCTCGGCAATCGCACCCTCTCAAATGGAACGGACTACTCCGTCTCGTATTCCAACAACCTGCACGCCGGCACCGCTAAGGCAAACGTGACCGGCAAGGGCAACTACACAGGCACCGCCAGCGGCTCGTTCACCATTTCGCCGGCAAGCCTCTCGGGAGCAAAGGTCAGCGTTGGGTCCCAAAAATACACCGGATCGCAGCTCACCCCGGCCCCTACGGTAACGCTCGGCGGCAAAACACTCAAAAACGGGACGGACTATACAACCTCCTACAGCAACAACGTCAAGGTCGGCACCGCAACCGTCACCGTCGCAGGCAAGGGTGACTACACCGGCACCGCAAAGACGACGTTCGCGATTACCACTTCCAAGCAAAGCATAAACGTGCCCTCCCCCGCAAAGCTGACCTTTAACGGGTCCTATCAAACCGCCATCGCCTCGAACAATATTTACACCGTCAAGAACGGCGGCGGTGTAAACGCCGGATCTTATCGCTCCACGCTTACCCTCAAGGACAAGAACAGCTACCAGTGGGCTTCGACTGGCAAGTCCGACGACGTCACTGTGAGCTGGTCCATCTACGCGGCGAGCCTTTCAGGGGCCAAGGTCAGCGCAACAAACCAGACATTCAACGGCCAGGTACTGACCCCCGGTGTCACCGTAAAGCTTGGCAACCGGACCCTTACCAACGGAACAGACTACACCGTCTCGTATTCCAACAATACAAACGCAGGCACAGCAAAGGTGAATGTGACCGGAAAGGGCAACTACACCGGCACCGCCAGCGGGTCGTTCACCATCTATCCCGCAAGCATCTCCGGAGCGAGCGTTAGCGCTGCCAACCAAACGTTTAACGGCCAGGCGCTGACTCCCGGCATCACCGTAAAGCTCGGCGGTCATACTCTCTCGAATGGCACGGACTTCTCGGCCTCGTATTCCAACAACCTGCACGCCGGCACGGCGAACGTGAGCGTGACCGGCAAGGGCAACTACTCCGGCACCGTCCGTGGGTCCTTCATCATCTCTCGTGCAAGCATCTCCGGGGCGAGCATAAGCGTTCCCGCCCAAAATTACACCGGTTCACAGCTTACGCCCGTTCCCGCGGTAACCCTCAACGGCAGGTCACTCGAATCCGGAACGGACTTTACAACCTCCTATAGCAACAACGTCAAGGTCGGAACCGCAAACATTACCATCACCGGCAAGGGCGACTACACCGGCACAGCGGCTTCTACGTTTAAGATCACCAGGGGCCAGGCGTCCGTCAAAAGGGTGCAGGTTGGCGAAATCACCGTCACGGTTTACAGCTATCCCGATGGATACAGCTACGTTGATGTTCCCGATCAATGGCTTTCTATTAACACGTGCACCAACATCGATCGATGCGTCGAGGTGGCCGCAGTTTCCAAGGACAACGGCGCTAATGTTCAGCTCTGGGACAACAACGGTGTAACCGGTCAGATTTGGAAGTTCGTAGAGGAATCGGAGGGCGTATACCGCATAAAGAACGCCTACTCGAATAAGTATCTGAGCCTTGACTCAAGTCATAAAAATGATGAGGGTTGCAACGTTCTTCAGTTGAGCTCAAGCGGTGGAGATGATCAACTGTGGCGTGTCGAAATCTACAACAACAAGCTGATGTTGATTAACGTCCATTCCAATTATGTCCTTGATTGCAACGGCGGATACGCCGACAACGGAACCAACATACAGGTCTGGAGCCGCAATAACAGTAAGGCACAGCTATTTGAACTTAGGCCCGAGACGATTAAAACTAAAGGCACAAGATCCATTACGGTTGGCAACGTAAGCGTTACCGAACACGCCTACGATAACGGAGACCGTTATTACGAAGTTCCCGAGGGGATGTACGTTATTCAAAGTTGCTCTGGCAGCAATCAGGTGCTCGATGTTTACGGAGGCGGCAAAGATAACGGCGTCAACGTAATTTCTTGGGCCGACAACGGCACCAACGGACAAAAATGGCAGTTCGTTAGGACCGGAAATGGCATCTACAAGATTATGAGCGTCGGTTCGGGCAAGTGCCTTGAAGTCGCTGGTCAGGACTCAAACACCAACGGCGGCAATGTCCAGCAATGGGACTATGAAAACGGTTGGAGCAACAAACTGTGGAAGCTGTGGCTCACAAAAGACAATAAGCTTGTCTTTTTGAACACGGCAAGCTATCGCGCGCTGAACATAACCGGCGGTACGGCAACAAATGGCGCCAACGTCACCGTTCAAGACAGGAACCGAAGCGCCAACCAGTCCTGGACACTCAGACGCACGTCCAAGCAAATCGATCCCAACGAAGAGTGCCGTAGAATGGAAAATGACATTTGGACTGAATACTGCAACTACCGCAGAAATAAAGGTCTCTCGGTTCCCGTGCGAGACGGATCAATGGATGAGATTGGTCGGAAATCAGCACAAAATACCGCCGATGTCGGAAAATTTGATCACAGTTTTGTGAGAACCAACTATCCGGGTTACTCAGACATTCTTCAATACGCCACCTATCCTATGAGTGGCAAAACGGCAATTGACAAATGGGATAGGAGTCCAGGACATAAAGCGCAGATGGTCTGCAGGACTGTTACAAAAGCAGGCGTTGGCGTAATAAACAAGAATGGAACCTACTACATGGCGATTGTTTACAACTTCACGGGCACGAATGTGGGTTAGAAATTAAATCTCCCCCACTCGCGAATACGGAGAACATTCCATGCCACACAAAAAGGGCCACATCAAACGATGTGGCCCTTTTACTTTCTAGGTGCTCCATGGCGGATTCGAACCGTCGACCTTGGGATTAGAAGTCCCCTGCTCTATCCAACTGAGCTAATGGAGCATAAAGTCATGCAAATACGCCAAAGCGTGTTTACACAGCGCATAAATTATAACCTACTTAAACTGGTCGTGGTACGCCTTGCATACCTCATCGACAGGACCATCCATGCGCAGGTCGCCCTTCTCGATCCAAACCGCACGCTGGCAAATACGTTCAACCTGCTCCATGGAGTGAGAAACAAACAACACCGTAACGTCGCCGCTCTCAATAAAATGCTGAATGCGACGCTCGCACTTCTGCTGGAAGAACACGTCGCCAACAGAAAGCGTCTCATCAACAATAAGGATATCGGGCTCGGTAATGGTAGCGATAGCAAAGGCGATGCGCGCGACCATGCCCGACGAGAAGTTCTTAAGCGGCATGTCGACAAAGTCTTTAAGCTCAGCGAACTCGATAATATCGTCAAAGCTCGCATCGATAAATTCCTTGGTATAACCGAGCAGCGCACCGTTAAGGTAGATGTTCTCGCGCGCTGTAAGCTCGGGATCAAAGCCGGCGCCCAGCTCGATAAGCGGGGCAATATTGCCGTGAACCTTAACCTCGCCCTCGCTGGGCTCCAGAACGCCAGCGATGATCTTAAGCATCGTAGACTTGCCAGAACCGTTAGTACCAACCAGACCGACAACCTCGCCGCGGTGAACTTCAAAAGAGATGTGCTTAAGCGCGCGGAACTCCTCAAAGAAGAGCTCGTGCTTAGCAAGCTTAATAAAGTATTCCTTAAGGTTCGTTAAAGACTCAGACGCCATATTGAAGATCATGGTGACGTCTTTAACCTCAACAGCAAGAGGCTGCTTGCTGTAATCAACCGTAGTCGCAGACATAACAGCGCTCCTTAAATGTAGAGAATAAACTTGTGCTCGGTCTTGTGGAACACAGCGTAGCCAACAACCAGGGCGATAACTGCCCAAATCACGCAAAGTCCCAGCGTAAGCATGGAGGGTGTCGTGTTAAACAGGAAAATATCGCGCATAAACTGCAGGTAGTTGTACATGGGATTCACAACAACCAACACCTGAATCCAATGGGCCATCTGGCTAATGTAATCGGTGGTCCAGAAGATAGGCGTCAGGTACATCCACGCGGTGATAACGACGGTCCACAGGTGCATAACATCACGGAAGAATACGGCAAGCGCCGAGAGCATCATGCCCAAGCCCATGCAAAAGCACATAAGCAAAAACAGGCAAACCGGCAGCAAGATTAAATGCCAGGTAGGAAGAACATGGAACCACAGCATAACCAGCGCGACGGCAACGAGAGAGAAGGCAAAGTTAACGAGCGAGAATAGCACCTTCTGAACCGGGAACACCCAGCGGTGTACCTTAACCTTTTTAAGCAAGGACGACGCCGCGATGATGGACATGAGCGCCTGGTTCGTCGACTCGGACATAACCGAGAACGTAATGTTGCCGACGATTAGGTACAGCGGATACATCTCAGGCGTAATGGAGCCATTGCGGCTCTGACCAAAAATGGTCGAAAACACAATGGACATGACGACCATCATAAGAAGCGGATTGAGCACCGACCACGCAACACCCAAAACGCTGCGACGATACTTAATCTTAAAATCCTTAGTGACAAGCTGCCTCAGGATGTATTTGTCTTTTTCGAAATCATTTTTAGCGTGAGAGGCCGGCTTAGCCACCGCTTTCTGACTATCTACGCTGTCAGTCACGGACCAACTCCTTGTCTCGTAATACATAACAGTGGAAAGTATAGCCTTCAAACGCGGCAACTAAGCCAGCGATGCAAATCTGGAAAAGTACCCCATAGCAATTACAGGCACCAGCCGACAGGTATACTAGCAACCTGCTAATAACTTATGGGGGCATTCATCTTGGACTATACAGACACAGCGGTCATCATTCCCTGCTACAACGAGGCCGTCACCATCGGCAAGGTCATCGACGACTTCCACCGCGAGCTCTCCGGGGCCACGGTCTACGTCTACGACAACAACTCGACCGACGGCACGTCCCGAATCGCGCGCGAGCATGGCGCCACCGTGCGCCTCGAACCGCGCCAGGGCAAGGGCAACGTCTGCCGCCAGATGTTCCGCGACATCGACGCTGCCTGCTACCTCATGGTCGACGGCGACGACACCTACCCCGCCGAATCGGCCCGCGCGCTCTGCGACCCTATCCTCGCGGGCGAGGCGGACATGACCGTGGGCGACCGCCTGTCCAACGGCACCTACGCCGAGGAGAACAAGCGCGCCTTCCACGGATTCGGCAACAACCTGGTCCGCGCTATGATCAAGTGGATCTACGGCTACAGCTTCGAGGACGTCATGACGGGTTACCGTGCCATGAGTCAGCCGTTCGTCAAGACGTTCCCCGTTCTGAGCGAGGGCTTCCAGATCGAGACCGAGCTCTCCATCCACGCCGTCGACCACCGCTGGCGCATCAAGGACGTCCCGGTGGAGTACAGGGACCGCCCCGCGGGATCGGAGTCTAAGCTCGACACGGTCGGCGACGGCATCAAGGTCATCACCATGATCGGCACGCTCTTCAAGGACTACCGCCCGCTCAAGTTCTTCAGCCTCATCGCGCTGCTCTTCGCCGCCATAGGGCTCGCGCTCGGCATTCCGATTATTATTGAGTACTTCCGCACCGGATTGGTGCCCCGCTTCCCAACCGCCATGCTCGCAGCATCGTTCATGTTCCTGTGCGGCCTCAGCCTGGCTACGGGCCTCATCCTCGACTCGGTCGCCAAGGTCGAAAAGAAACAATGGGAGCTGCAGGTGTATAGAACACAAGAAGGCAGGGTCAAATAAGGTAACTGAATCGACCCCCACCTTAGCCGTTGGCGAAATCGCTATAGCCAGGCCTCATGACAGACATATAATATGGCTTGGACTCTTTTCCCTAATAGGTTTGGATAATTAATGACTAGGTCTCCTTTGGTCTCCATCATCATGCCTGTTCACAATACCGAGCGCTATTTGGAGCAATGCCTCGATTCCGTGCTAAACCAAAGCCTTAAGGACATTGAGGTCATTTGCATTGATGACTCATCTAGTGATTCGAGCAGGAGTATCCTTGACGCCATTGCCGCAAAAGACAGCAGGGTTACCATACTAGCCCAAGACCACAAGGGCGCTGGCGCTGCCAGGAATCTGGGAATGCAGCACGCAAAAGGCACGTATTACTCCATACTCGATTCTGACGATTTTTTTGAACTCGACATGCTGGCTGAAGCCGTTGCGAAAGCTCGAAATACCGATGCAGATATTACTGTGTATGGCGCATGGCTGTACGATGAGGCGCGGAACTCCAATCGACAGGCACATTGGATTCTTCAGACCGATTTACTTCCGCAGGCAGAAGTTTTTAGCGCCGAGGATATCGCTCCGTATTTGTTTAACGTATTTGGCAACTATACGTGGAACAAGCTGTTCAAGGCTGATTTCATCAAGAAGAACAACATTACGTTTCAGGAAATTAGCAGGACAAACGACCTCCTGTTCACTTGTTCGGCACTCGCCAAAGCATCCAAGATTTCAGTAATTGACCGCTGCTTCGCTCACTATCGAATAACTAACACAACGAGCCTGCAGACCACAAACGATAGGGACCCGGTTTCCTTCATCCATGCATTCCAAGCACTTTACGAGTTTTTGGAAACTAATTCCCTCATCCAAGAGTTCGAGACCAGCTATCTGAATCACTTCATCGACGGCATCTGCTCAAATGCCGACTCGATGAGAACGATCTCCGGCCTCGAGACGATATTGAGCGAAGTTAAAGATTCTATCGAGCCGTCCTATCAAATATGCAGCAAGAAGCGCGATCAGATTAGGAGCCAAGCTCAGTTAAATCAGTTTGAAAGTTTGGCATATGACGACACGGTTACTTATCTATTCAAACGATTCAAGATGACACAGACGCAACTCGAAGATTCATACTGGTACACCGATTGGTGTGAATGGCAAAAATGGATGGCAGAAGTCGAGCTAAATGAAAAAAGCAAAGAGCTGGACGCCATAAAGGAACGCAAGGCCATCAAGATCGCGAACAAGCTCAATTCGCTGTTGAATCGCTAGGACTTAAATTATGCAGAGCAAGTTCAATTGCATAATACAAAGGTGAGTTGACTCGATTGAGAACAAGCAAGCGTCTTACAAACTGGGATCTTTTAAGAGCCCTCTCAATGTTTCTAGTAGTTGTTGTTCACATCGCACCGCAACTGGGCAGCTTTCACGGCATTAACGCTGGTGTGATAGTAGGCACAGGCGCCATAATTTGCGACCCGATTTTCTTCTGTCTGTCGGGCTATTTCGCATTAAGGCCCCTAAAGAAAAGCTACAAGGATTACCTCTATGGTAAAGCCCAGTCGTTATTGCTTCCCATCTTTGTGTATGCAGGGCTTCTGTACGCATACAAGGCTACGACAGGCTCGATTACGGACACCAACTTCTTCAGATACACGAGCGACCTTGTCCAAGGTGGCTGGTGGTTTGTCCCAGCGCTCATTCCGTGCATTTTGGTAGCACCTGTATTGTCCAAAATGTTTGACGCTCTCAACGACAGAACCTGCAAAACTGTCCTGTTCGTAACCTTAGGAGTCTATGCATGGGGTGGACTGTCATCCGCTGCGTACTCTTTGCTCATCAACTCTCAGCATGTCACCCTTGCGGCAGCCGTAAGCATGCTTCAAAGCATGGTTCCCAGATCGTTGCTTGGAGGAACTTATTTCACGTTCTTTTGCATGGGTTATTTCATCAAACGTGTTACCCCGTTGCTGGACACGCGTGATACCCACTTTATTATGGTGTCAGGTGCATTTTTCTTCTTCATTGACATTGCTAGCGCATATTTTGGACTTGATCGATCTGACCCAAGTTTCAACTGGATGATTGTTACCGTCGCCATATTTATCGCGTTTGATGGAATTAAGCTCCAATCGAAATCGCTTTCTAAGCTTATCGAATGGGCCGCAAAAAGGTCCTATTCCATTTATCTCCTACAATACGAAACGATTGAATTTGCCATCGGCGTCATCTATATAGGCGCATTACGCAGTGGCTACGCGACGCTAGCATGGCCGTTAAGGCTGATCACTTGGATATCAGCGACAGCGCTGGCATATGGTACGGCGCTGACAATAGCCTCGATCGTCGACGCGTTCGTCATTGAGCCCATTCAGACAAAGCTTAAACAGCACCGCCTGAAAACCGCAGGATAGATCGTTTCAACAGCGAACGGATTTTCATACCAATTTGCATGATAAAGAGACGGCTAAGATCAATATCCTAGCCGTCTCTCTTATAAAACTCTAAATTCGGCAATTCGCGAACAGCACTGCAGCTGTAAACATATTAAGAGCGAGTCTTAAGCGCCTCAACCGCCTCGGAAATGGATGGCGCATCTTCAAATAAATCGTTCTGTATTTCCTTCGCAGGCGAGACGCCGCAGGCGGCGAGTAGCGAAGATTTAGCGCGATCGATAAACATGAACACCGCCGCTTTATAACCCTTTAGCTCGGCAACAAACGAATAAATGCTTGATGCGCCAAACGAAGACGGGCCATCATGATCAAGAAGCTGCTGATAAAACTTAAAGATTCTATCGCCTGACAACATTTGGGCAATCTCATCAATCGTCAAATGCTTGGACAAAATGCGCTGTAGCTCGCTTAGGAGTTCTTTGCGGTCTTTCTGATCTTCAAGATCAAGAACATCAAAAATGAGAAAGTCTGCAACAAAGAGCAGCATGGAACGGCCGGACTCTCCTTCGAATCTCCCCTGCTTGGCCCAATCCGCCATGATTCGATCGACCACTTGCAAATGCTTCTGCAGGCGCAGATTCTCATCCTGCGCCATCACGCACATCGCAGAGTCCTTGCGAGATAAGCGGTATTCGTAAAGTGAATCAGAAAGAAGCTTTGTGCGAGAAGACCTTCCAAGCGTAGCGAACGAAAACACCTGGTCCTCGCCAAGAGTCAATCCGACAGGAAAATAGAGCTCATGGTCGCGCAAGAAGGAAAGGCGATAAGCTCCATTCCAGGGGAACGGCCTAGTCTTAGCATAAAAGACGAGCTTATCGCTGTAGCCGAAATACTCTTCATCATCTAATGACAACGTCGACGTAAGCCACGGATTGGAAAGCTCGATCGGAAAGGGATCGGCGGAGAACTTTAAAATATCCACCTGGCTGTCATTGTCGAAGGCCTGACGAACGACATCACAGGCATTAGGCTTAAGCAAGTCATCGGCATCGACAAAAAGGATAATCTCACCACGAGCCTTATCGATACCAAAGTTTCTAGCAGCGGAAACTCCTTGGTTAACTTCGTGATAGATAGCAAATCGAGAATCGCGAGCGGCATACAGGTCGAGCAGCTCGCCCGACCCATCTGTGGATCCATCATCAACACAGATAATCTCGATATTGTTGTATGACTGAGCCGCAATCGAGTCGAGGGTATCCAGTAAGTAGCCGCCGACGTTATAAACAGGGACAACGATCGACAGCAACGGGCAATATGAAGAAGACATATTAACGACGAAGCTTTCTCTTCATCATACGAACCACCATAGAAAAGCCGCCAGCCGCAAAGTACTCGCGAATCGTATTGAATTTACCGGACCCCATAAGCGAATACTGGACCGCGAGAAGATCCGCATTCTCAGCAAAGTCCTTAGCACGAGCAAACTCAACAGGATTAAACCCATAACGATCAAACGGAGCCTCGGCACAAATAATGTTATTCGACTGCAGCTCTTCGGCCATTTCAGACGAAAAGACGGCGATGAAATCACGACGAAGTTCAGGAGCCAACCTATTAAGATTCCAATCGTAGTTATAGAACTTTACCTTTGCGCGAATGGGATCCAGCGCCGGTTTGAGATCCGGGCGGTCCTCATTAAGGAAGCGCGTCATCTCATGATGCTCATCGCAAATACAAAATACCTTGCCCGGATTATTCACCGACGAGTGTTCATTGTCCTGGCGATAGTGCAAAAACGCCTTTCCCGAATACATTGCGCGCCGCGCACAGGCAAGGACCTTAAAAGTGAAGCTCGTGTCCTGAAAGGATGCTCCTGGAGTAGGAAGAAACGAGATGTTATTGGAAGCCAAGAAGTCTTTCCGGTACAGCGCAGACCAGATGGACGGCTTGGCCCAGAAGGCGTCAGGCGCATCGATGGGCCTATGAACGCCCATGCCGATCAGCTCTTGGCTCATCGCGGGAAAATAGGCGTCATGACGATTAAGCCTGGAACTATCGCAAGACGACCAATAGAGCCAGAAATTGCATTTAAACAGATCAAGCGCGTTGTCCTCAGCATGCTGAACCATAAACTCAAGGGCATCGGCATCCAGGAAATCATCAGACTCGAGAATGGCGATGTACTTACCGCGCGAAATCTCAAGACCGCGATTCATTGAGTCCCCGTAGCCGGAATTTGGTTTATCGATAATAACAAAGCGAGAATCTTCGGACGCATATTTATTCATAATCTCAAACGAAGAGTCAGTAGAGCCATCGTTAATGCAGATGATTTCAATATCGTTGAGCGTCTGATTCTGCAGAGAGCTGAGGCACTCGTCGAGATATTTCTCGACATTACAGATGGGCACGAGAACCGATACAAGCGGCTGGTTTTGCGACACAATGACTCCTATGCAAGCACGACACATATGATATGCAACTCAAATGAATCGATTATAACAAATGGCCTCGAACGAGACCGAATCCCCAAAGACTGCACCCTGCAAACAAGGAGACCGTAAGCTAAACTCAATACAAGCAGTTAAACATCTATTGAAATGCCCACGTTAACGGCATGAACGGACAAGGACGTTGAAATAATCTCGACCCCCGATAAGGAGTATTCAGTGAAAACAAGATATCCCGAGTTTGATGTCGCAAAAGCAATAGCACTTGCCGGTGTCATCATTGGCCACTCAACATATCTGGGGACACCAGACCGGCTTGCCTCCGTTTTCTACTCATTTGATATGCCTCTGTTCTTTATTGTCAGTGGATTCTTTAGCAAGCCCGAGGCTAAACTCACACCCGACTACGTTAGAAAGAATGCCAAATCGCTTCTGATGCCTTATCTGATTACTTGTATAGGCGTTATTGGATGCTCATTCTTAGGGGCAATCTTAACGGGGAAGACTAACCCGGCAGAGATATCAAACCACTGGTTTATGGCAGGTCTTTACGGATGCGGAGGAATCACACCCGCAACCCCGGCGTTCGTATCCGCCATTGGTGCCCTTTGGTATCTCTTCGCGCTGTTCTTTGGCAAAATGCTCCTGGCAGTCGTAAACCAATTTCGACATCCCGCAATTTTAGTTCTGGGCCTCTTCTTCTGCGGCAACGTTTTGGCCCAAATCATTTGGCTTCCCTGGAGTATACTTCAGGCCTTGAGCGCAACGCTCTTTTTGTACATTGGACAGATTATTAAAAAGCATGCCCTGCTTGAAGAGAACTCGATTGAGCCCATCTGCTGGTTATTCATGGCGGGAATCTGGGGCTACTCAGCCCTACGCTTTGGAAAGCTCTACATGGTAACAAACACCTACGTTAACGGGACACAGGATGTCATCGGAGGCATTTTTGGCTCATTGGTAATACTCAAGCTATGTCAAACGGCTTGTAAGCATATTCCAAGCGTCACGAAACCCATTGCTTGGATCGGAAAGTACACACTCCCGCTCTTCTGCATGCACCTTATTGAGTTGAATGTGTTTCCCTATCAACACGTTTCTGGAATCGTCGAGAGCCTTCCACTAACGCCGTGGATCGGATATCTGATTGTCCGTTTCGCTATCATTGCACTACTCACGAGCATCCTATACATGCTTCCACGCCCGATTTCGAAATGGTATTTCCAGTCAAGACAAAAGAGTCAAGCAAGGCGATAAAACCTAAATACCCCCGAATTGAGGACAGCGCTTCTATTCAATTAAGTAGAGGCGCATATCTTTCTCGCTTAAAACAAGTGAGAAGCCGGGGGTGGAATCATCAATCGAATCAATGCCCGTCCAGCCAGACTTGTGATAGCCAGGCATATCTACGCCCTCACGGCCGTTCTCGCCATAATCCAGAACAAGAAGATACTTACCACCAGACTGTTTAACGTCACGCGCAATCAGCGAATCATACGAAATGCGGTCGAGTCCATGGCGGATTTGCTTGCTGACCGTTGTCTCGTCCTTGCCAAAAGAGCCGAACTTTCGATACATAAGATTAAGGTCGTTTGTGGCATATCCGTAGACACTGCCGTCAAAGGGATTGTTGATAATCAGCTCATCACCGGCTATTTGCTTGACCTCGCCAAGAAACGCCAACTCATCGGACGTCAGATTATTATCGACATCATAAATGCTGTACGTGTAATTAAGTACGCTTTTAGTAAATCCGACCGGGGAATAGTTGTTAATGGACGGGTTGACACTTTCGGGCCAAAACAAGCCGCAGGCAATCAGGACGATGCAGAGCGCCTGGGGGAGATACCTGGCAGAACGGTCCATCCCAACAGAAACGGAAAATGCGCTCTGAACTTTTCTCAAGATAAAGTCGAGACCAAGCGTCGAAAGCGGAATGCTAAACAGCGCGGTCATCCCAGCTACACGATATTGATCCGTATACCAAAAGCCCGTAAGAAAATGTCTGATAAAGCCTTCCTGAGTAGCATCGACAACAAACAGCATTATCGAAAAAACGTACACAAAGAAATAGCCTCGGTAGGACCTGTTGCCCAGCGCGCAAAAGCTACCAAGAACGACCAGGCACGCAAGAAGAATACACGGCGTACTTTCGTTAAAGGAGAACGAGAATGCCCTCCATAAAGCATCAAAAATGTAAGTAAATGAAGGCCAGTGAAAGTTGATGACTCCCTGCAAAAAACTTGCTTTCGTCATTAAAAACCAGATGACAGCAACAGCCAAAAGCACAATGCCGCGTGACGCATAATAGGCAAACTTAACCGAGATCGATTGGATGCGAAGCAGCTGG
This sequence comes from uncultured Collinsella sp., assembly GCA_905193815.1. Lineage (GTDB taxonomy): Bacteria > Actinomycetota > Coriobacteriia > Coriobacteriales > Coriobacteriaceae > Collinsella. The sequence continues at coordinate 118,620 of CAJJQF010000002.1, forward strand.
CGTTCAAATAGGCCCCCCAAGCAAAGAACAATCGAAGGCACTAAAAGAATACCGAGCGTGAATAACGCATTCGGCTGCAAGGACACGAGAGACGCCAAACCAAAGAGCATGGCAACCAAGACGGGACAATCAGTCAAACAGACAGAACGACGCTCATCAAAGCCCTGCATAAACCAAATAAAAACGGAGGCAACAGCAGGAACAGTACAGAACGCTGCAAAATTAGGGTAAACGGGGCCCCAGTAAAGCAGAGTCCAAGGAAAAGCAATCGCAGCAAGCGTAACAACCGCGGCGCAAATACCCTTTTGCACATCGCCCTTGGTAAGAACTGCAATTAAAGACTGGACACCTAAAGGCAATACGAAAGCAACGAACACAAAGTTAGTGAGATTAATTGACGCCATGACAGAAATATCAAAAGCACGCGCAACCAAAGCGGCAACAATATGCCAAGCGGCGGGATAAAAACCAGCACTTGCATTAGGGCTGAACGCTTTGGAACCAGCCTCGAGATAGGACCCAATAGATAGAATCGAATAACTAGAGGCATGCTTCATGCTCTGAACAACACTCAAATGAAACGAATTGTCATATACCTGAAGAAAGTTATCTGGCAAGCCAATACCGCGAACAAAAAGATAAACCGTTACAGGAACGGACAAGGCAAGGGTACAGAGGTATGGCAGTAGAGAAACGATATCGGTGTCAAAAAAAGCGCTTCGTCCGTGAAATCGAAAAAAGCACGCCACGCCACTGACCGCAGCAAAAAGGAACAACGAAATCAATAAAGCAAAATAGCCCTCGGCAACACCAATAAACCGGAGGGCGATGCCCATAAAGACCAAAAAGAAGACAGTGACTGCAGGACCAAAGGAAAGAGATTGTTTAAAGGGAACACCAAATGCCCGAGAAGCCAACATGCCTGGCAAAATCAAAACAACGGCGACAACAAAAGCCTCGCCGAATAACATCGACCAACTCATGAAATACCTCACGAACGAAGTGAATAAACAATTTGTAAACTAATTCTATTTCAAATGGACAACGCCCGAGAGATCATATGCTACACAAAGCAAAACAGCCATAAAGAGAAGCAAAAAGGATGAATGAGATGCCAAGACACTAAGAGAGTCTTGGCAATAATTAAGACACTTTAAGATACTCAATATAGTATCGAATAAACCAAACTACTTCATTTCCTCTTTGCATCAAGCGCCGCAGCCTGAACCAACGAATTAAGGCGCTCTTCCTGCTTTGACAGTCGTAACGAAATTCTGAAATCACGAACCACTAGGACTGCTACAACATATAGAAAGACAAGATTTGATTCAGACATAAATCCCAACAAGTTTGAAAAAAATGAGGCAATTTCCGGGAAAACGCCAAGCACCACGAAGCTCGTGCTAAATAAAAGCCAAAAAACAGAATCCAAAACCTGCATTCTGCATCTTTTGAGGTTGTGTACAACGAAAATAAAAACAATCACAGCGCAGGCAACAAGAAACACGCGCAAGGAAGTTGACATGCAATCACCTAAACCATTGAACAATAAGAAGCGTGACAAATACTCGAACCATGTATTGAATCGACCTAATTGGATTTAAATAGCTCTCTCCACCCTGCCGCTCGCGCATGGATACCTGTATTTCCGATACCTTATAACCTTGCTTGATAAAGAAGGCGATGGACTCGGGTTCAGGATTGAGCGTATCGTTGCAGGAATATTCTTTTAAAACGTCTCGATTGAAAAGTCGAAATCCAGACGTAGGATCGCTAATCCTTTTACCAGTTAACTTTTTAATAAGGAAAGTAATCATTCTCGAACCAAACATGCGCATTGACATATCTTTACGCATCGACAAAAAACGAGAACCAATTACTATGTCAGCGTTGTCAAATTGAGCTTTCGATACAAGCTCCGAAATATACTCAGGCCGATGTTGTCCATCCGCATCGAATTGAACCATGTAGTCGTAATCATTCTCCAGCGCATAACAAGCTGCCGTTTGAAATCCAACCGTCAAGCCGCAGTTAATTAGCATATTAATAACATTGCATCCCAAATTCGTACAAAGCTCGAGAGTGCAATCTCGAGAGCCGTCGTTAATGACGACGAAGTCAAACTCCGGGGCCACTCTCTTTAGTTCAAGAATAGTGCCCTCTATGCATTCCTCTTCGTTATAAGCAGGAATCGCAACAAGAACTTTTGGCAAATTCGTCACGTACGAACCGTCCTTTAATATCAACATGATGCTTTACGGCATCATCTAGGTGATTCTTTATACATTGATAAACAAGATAGATGATAACTCTTAGTACGATAGCAAATTTACGGCTGTTTGCACTCCTAACAGCATCCATATCAGTCTTCAGATACCATAGGCACCTTAATAAAACTCAAAATGCGGCCAAGCCGTTGTCGACAAGAATTACAAGTGCGACAGCTCGCTCGCGGAATCCAGCCAGTAAAAATCAGATGCACGCTGGAGTAAAAGCCCCAACAAGCCCTCCTAGTCTTAGCCTGACACAAAGAATGAATTGAATGGCCTTCGGTAGCGCGCCTCGGTGGCCTCCTTGGCCGGGCGCCACCAGGACTCGTTGGCGACGTACCAGTCGATCGTCTGCTTCAGCCCCTCGGCGAAGTCGGTGTGCGCCGGCCTCCAGCCGAGCTCGCGCTGGAGCT
>CAJJQF010000003.1:0-103271 GCA_905193815.1 uncultured Collinsella sp.
AGCTGTCAAGAGTAAAAGTTGATGCTCACGCCTCAGGCGTGGGCTTTTACTTGTTTGATAGCAATGGTGTTTGGCGATACCTGAAAAGACAGACAAAGTGAAGAGTCCACGCTTTTTTATTGTCTTCCTTCCGTTTTGGACTCATGCCCTTATCCTGTGTAGGGCAATGGTGTTTATTCATCACATTATTAATTAAATTCATAAGAAAATGAAGCAATTTTATTTGATATGTATGCTGCTACTGGTCTCTTTGGCTACTTTCGGACGGGATGTTACGGTTCATGTGACCGACCAACGGGGAGCTGCGGTAAGTGGGTTGCCGGTACAGTTCGACAACGAGAGCTTTGATACTGATGCCAATGGTGATTTTGTAATAAAAGGGTTGGGAAGTTCGGGAACCTATTCGTTCCGGTATTTTAAAGACTATAATTATGAGTCAGTGCGTTTTTCTTGGGATGGTACATCCTCTGCCGTTAATGTGAGTTTGGACGGTTATTATGTGACGTTCCAACTGGTGGGGCTTTCAGATGAGGAAGTCGCGCAGGTAAAAGGCAGTGATTTGAAAGTCTCTACAAAGGGCAGCTCTGGCGCTACGTATAAAACAATGGGAGATGATGGAATCCTTTCTTTTTGGTGGGATGCTCCTGCCATATCCTGGGAGTTTAACACCACGGTATTCGGTGATTGTAGTGGAGAGGTCAACTTGGAAGAAGAGAAAGGCATTGTGCCTATCGCCCCGAAAAACGGAAAATACAAAGTGTCTTTAGGGAATATCAAGGGGCACGGTGGAACTGCGGTGGAGCATGCTACAATTGACGGAATTGCGGCTGAGAAGTTCACTGCCGTTTACCGTACTCCGGGATATTACACCATGGAGTTCATGGCGCCGGGTTACTTTCCCTATAGCTTAGCCTATCAGGTCGTCAATAAAGATGTGGCAGTGGATATTGATTTGAGCCAAAGCCATGTGGTGAAATTCAAATTTACGGATCGTGACGGGACGGCCATGGAGAATTTGTCCGTAACGTTGGCTTTTGATAACCGTTATTCCGGGTCTGAGGTTACCACTGATGCAAGCGGAGTGTGCGAAGCTTACGCCATGCCCGGCAATTATCAGTATCTGCCCAATTATGAGAAGCCGTTTTATACTTTGCGGTGGGAGAGTATTAAGATTTCAGATGAGGATGTGGCGGAAAACGTGAATCTGGTCGGTACGACATTGTTGGCGGTCAAGTTGAAAAACGCAAAGAAATTTAAAACTTCTGAGTCAAACAGCATATTGTCGTACGATTCGTATTTGCTTTGCAAAGATGGGGACATGAATGAAAAGAGATGGGTCTTGAATTATCAAGACAAAGAAGACGGCGATGATATTGTATTCGGTCTTCTTATAGAAAAGGAATATACCAGTGCGAACATGTCCGTTGTATTTCAAAACACAACGAAGAACCTTCTCGGCATACGGGAAGACGATATTGCTTTGGACGGAAAAGATGTGAATTTGGAGTATGATTTCGACACATACCTTACGGCTCGGTTGACTGCTCCCGACGGGTATTTGTTCTGTGGAAAAGCCAAAATAGACGGAATGACAGTGCCGTTGGACATGGATGCGACTCGTGATGTGCTCATGCCTCCGGGCGAGCACCGTTGGACCGCTGAGCTGCAAACGGAAGACGGGGCGCAGACTTATCCTTTGGGCAAAGAACAATCGTTTAGCTTGAAGGCGGATGGAGACCAAATCGTATATGCTTTTAATGAGAACGATTATAGCGGGATTAAGTTCTTGGTGAAGGATGAGAACGGCAGTCCGGCCAATGATTTTCGCGTAATAGTGAAACAAGATTATTACGAAATAGCTTCAACCCGGACGGATGTGGACGGGTATGGCACGGTATTCCTTTCCGACCCCGGAAGTTACACCTATGAAGTGAGTGGAAACGTGTCGTATGGTAATGGTGCTTACTTGCCTATATCGAAAGAAGTTATGGTGGGCGAGGAAATGTTGCAGGAAACAGTCTCATTCGAGGGATACAAACGTCTTGCGTTTAGGGTGAAAGGCATCGAGATGTACCATGACCAAACGACTGAGTCTAGACCTTCGGTGGAAATAAAAGAGGTGGATGAATCCTTTACTTTGCCTTTGGACAAAAGTGTTACTTCGGTGGAATACGCAGGCAGCATGATGTTGCCGCAGGGAACTTATAGTGGTACGGTCAGTGTCAGTGACCTTGATGACCACAGAGGTTCTGTTAATTTCAGTGTGGAAATCAAAGGAAACGATGTAGCCGAAACGTTGGATTTCAGTGCTTACCGTGCTGTGGACTTCACTGTAAATCAAAAGGAAATTCATGGTTCGATGGAACGTGTGTACGTATTCAAGGAAGGGCAGAAAATAGATGAATACCAAGACGGTGTGAATGGCGACCGCCTCTTGCCTCCCGGAAAGTATGTAGCCCTTTATCAAAACGTCCAGTATAGTTACAATGATACGCTCTATTTTGAAATAGCGGACAAAGACGTGGTGGTTGACTTCCAATTCAATCCGGAGGATTTCTGCGCAGTGACATTCAAAATGGTAAACCAACCTGAAAAGGCTAAGGGTATTTCCGTTGTGGTGGATAGCAGGATTTGGGTCGGCAACCAACAAAGTCAAATGCTTCGGAAAGGTAAACATTCTTATGCGCTTAGCAGTGTGAATGTTGGTTTGGGGTACGAGTCGAACACATGGCCTTTGGAGGGTACGTTTGAGATAGGCGATGAAGATAAGGTCGTGGAAGTGGATTTGAGCCAATACAGGGTGTTCAAAGTTAAGTTTGTCATGCCCGACGGTAGTGAATTAAGTGAGCCGGGCATTATGATGGAGTCTTATCCTATGTATTTGTCTAAGGAGGGTGAGACATTGACTTGTTACACAGATAACAATGCCTATGCGTTACCACTCGGTACTTATGATTTGGTAGTCAACAAGGAAGAAAAGTACTATGGGACGCTCATTATCGGAACGGATTGTCCGGATGAAATCACGGTACAGCTTTCTGATAAACCTAACGCAATCGCAGATGTACCGACGCACGACTTGGAATTGTCGGCTACAATGCAAAACGGGCGGATTTGTGTGATTTCGGCGCGAAGCGAAGAAGTGGAAGTGTACGTTTATGATTTGGACGGACGTGTTTTGTGGCAGAGTAACGTGATGCCGGGCAGCGTGACGGATACGGGATTGTATGGACAAGGCATTTACCTGATAAGCTTGAAGCAGGAAGGCTGCGCAAGGACACAGAAACTCATTGTCCGTTAGTTTTGCTCCGTCTTCTCGCATGAGACACAGAAAAAGGCCGCCTCCTTACTTTTGGGAGACGGCCTTTTTGACATTCGATGAAATCACTCCAAATACTGTTTGACTGTGTTCTCAAGTTCTTCACCTCTGAGTTGTTGACCTATGATAGTACCGTTACTGTCTATCAGAATAGTGTAGGGGATAGACGTTACGCCATACTTCTGTGTCATGATGTTGTCCCAGGAACGGAGTTCCGAAGCTTGGGGCCAAGTCATGTTCATTGTCTTTACTGCATTTTTCCATGTGGTTTCATCCTCATCGAATGAGATACCCACGATTTCGAGTCCCTTCTTGTGGTATTTCTCATACAGCGACACTACGTTCGGCATTTCTGCACGACAGGGGCCGCACCAACTGGCCCAACAATCTACCAAGGTCAGCTTATTGTCCCGGATGATGTCGGAGAGTTTGAGTTCGCCTCCGTCCATGGACGGTATGGTGATGTCTATAAAGGATTGTCCGTTTGAGGTCATATTACTTCTTTCGGCATCCTCTTTAATGTATTTCAGCGCGTTACTGTTTTTATAGTGTGATGATACTTTCTGTGAAAGTTCGAGCACCTCTTGCGGGGTAAACATATTATAACAGGAAAGAAAGAGGAAATATCCGACCGGTTTATCTATGTATTTCTTCACACTTTCAGTCACGAACCGGTTGGATTGCTGTTCCAAAGCCACGAGTTCTTGTTCCGTTTTCTCATCCGGACTGTATTCAGCCGTATCGGACGGAGCCTGTCGTGCATAAATATTGCTCATCCGCTCGTGAAGGGCATAAATGGAATCTGTAATTTCTTGGTAGATGTCGTTGTTTTCTGTTCCCGACACTCTTCCTTCCGGACCGATATTCAACTGAATGTTTCCCTTTTCCATAAAGAAAATATTGCTGTAGACTTCATTGCTTTCTTGGTCATAAAAGAAGAAACTGGCAATGATGGTAGAATCGCATTTTTCCTGGAGGGTAAATTTTCCCTGATGCAATATAATCGTATCGGTTGGGGTGAAGTTACCGTCGGACATTCGTGCCAGATACAGCGTATCGCCGTCCTTGGCATTTTCCACTGTTCCCTCTATTTTACAGTTCTGCGACGAGCAAGAGGCGAAAAGGCCTATGAGGCCTGATATAAACAGATTTTTTGTTTTCATAAGTTTGTGAGTGTTAGAAAAAGGCCGCACGGAATTCCTGATTTTGAAATCTGTGGCGGCCTTCTTGTGAAATATTGTATTTATTAATAAAAATACGGATTAAATCAGATATTGCGAACTGATGGATTCGTTGTTCTCCACCCGTCTGATGGTTTCAGCCAGAATGTCGGCAATGCTGATTTGCTTGACTTTGGCACATCGGCTGGAATAAGGGATACTGTCGGTGAAGACCAGTTCCTCAAGGGCAGAGTCTTGTACACGTTCCGAAGCCGGTCCCGACATGATACAATGGGTGGCCACGGCACGCACGGAGGCAGCTCCCTTTTCTTTCATCAGATTAGCTGCCTTGGTAATGGTTCCGGCAGTGTCTACCATGTCGTCTACCAAAATGACGTCTGCTCCCTTTATTTCGCCGATGATTTGAATGTCGGCCACTTCATTGGGCTTGCTTCTTGTTTTGTTGCACAGCACCAACGGGCATTCAAGGTATTTGGAATAGGTGCTTGCACGTTTCGAACCGCCTACATCAGGAGCCGCAATTACGATATTCTTGAGGTTTAAGGATTTGATGTAAGGCAACAATACGCTGGAAGCATACAGATGGTCTACCGGCACATCGAAGAATCCCTGTTCCTGATCGGCATGTAAGTCCATCGTAATCAACCGGTTTATCCCGGCCACACTCAGCATATCCGCCACGAGCTTCGCACCGATGGACACACGGGGTTTGTCCTTACGGTCCTGCCGTGCCCAACCGAAGTAGGGGATGACGGCAATGATACTTTTAGCCGAAGCACGTTTGGCTGCATCGATCATCAGCAGGAGTTCCATTAAATTGTCTGAGTTTGGAAACGTGGACTGTACCAGGAATACGTCGCGTCCGCGGATAGACTCTTCGTATGACACGGAAAACTCTCCGTCGGCAAAGTGGGTAATCACCAATTTACCGAGCGGGCATCCTAAACTGGAACAGATCTTTTCCGCCAGATACTTGGATTTGGTTCCCGAAAAAACCATAAATGAATTATTTGCACTCATCTCTCTATAACGTATTAATTTTAGAAGTAGCTTGTCTTGTCAGTCGGCTGCCTTGCGCAGCTTGCGGAAATGGTTGATTAATTCTTTGTAATCCAGTGTAGAATGGATGTTGAAACGATTCCACAAATCGCCCAATACCACAACTCCCCCGAATCCGAGCTCTTTTGCTACGGCCATGTTTTCCGTCGTGATTCCCCCTAATGCCATCACTCTCTTATCTATGATACCGTGTGCGGAAGCCTGTTTCAGCACTTCCATGTCAAAAGCCGATGTGTAATTGGATTTGGATATACTGTCGAAAATGGGGCTGAGAAACACATAATTGAAGTTTTTCTTTTCCGCTTTCAACTCGTCTATATGATGGAAAGATTTACTGATATGTCCTTTGTAGCCTACCGGAGGTTCCGGATTCCTTCCGTTCAGGTGTATACCTCGTAAGTTGAATTCTTCTTTCAGATAAAAATGGTCGTGTACGACAATTTGATTATGATGACTTTCCGGCAATAATGTGAGCAGGCGTTCCGAATAAACCGGCTCCGTGTCCGGTTTCCGTAAATGAAGGAGGTCCAAACCTTCTTCAAACAGGGCTGTGAGTATTTTATCTTCCTCCACAAAAAAGTCCGGAGGCGTCAATAATATCAATTTCATTGGTACAATGTCGCTATTTGTATTGCAAAGTTAACAAAAAAACAATAGCCATACGTATGCCCGGCCTTTATTTCTTTTATTTTTCATTTAAAAACCATTCGTTTTACAAAAGTGAATCCATAAGTCCGAAAAAAGGCCGTTTGCCAGTGTTTTCACTTGACAAACGGCCCGTTTTTTATTCTTTCCCTTTCAGATTTTGTTATTCTTCATGCAAACGTGCTTCCTCTTCCGGATCGAACTCACAGTTCTTCAGGTTTTGGCTGATACGCATAGCGCAGAAATTGGGACCGCACATCGTGCAGTATTTCCCGTTGAAATGATTTCCGGCCTTGTAGTATTCCAAAGCACGGTCGGGGTCGAGTCCCAAGTTGAACTGGTCTTTCCAGCGGAATTCGTAACGGGCCTTACTCAAGGCATTGTCTCGTACCGTGGCGCCCGGATGACCTTTGGCGATATCGGCAGCGTGTGCGGCAATCTTATAGGTGACCACACCCGTACGCACGTCCTCTTTGTTAGGCAGACCGAGATGTTCTTTCGGAGTGACGTAGCACAACATAGCCGTGCCGTACCATCCGATTTGTGCCGCCCCGATGGCACTGGTGATATGGTCGTAGCCCGGAGCCACGTCAGTCACTAACGGGCCGAGCGTATAGAACGGTGCTCCGTGGCATTTTTCGATTTGCCGGTCCATGTTTTCGCGGATTTTATGCATCGGCACGTGCCCCGGTCCTTCGATAAACGCCTGTACATTTTTCGCCCATGCCCGTTGTACCAGTTCGCCCATGGTATCCAGTTCGGCAAACTGTGCCCGGTCGTTGGCATCGAATATCGCTCCGGGGCGCAATCCGTCGCCTAACGATACGGCTACGTCATATTGCGCCAGGATGTCGCAGATGTCGTCGAAGTGTTCATATAGGAAACTCTCTTTCTGGTGATAAGAGCACCATTGCGAAATGATGCTTCCGCCTCGGCTCACCATACCGCACAGTCGTTCATGGGCATAGTGCACGTTTTTCAGCCGGATGCCGCAATGTATGGTGAAGTAGTCCACGCCTTGTTCGCATTGTTCGATAAGTGTGTCGCGGAACAGTTCCCAGGTCAGGTTCTCGGCCTTTCCCTTCACTTTTTCCATTGCCTGATACATCGGTACGGTGCCGACCGGTACAGGACAGTTGCGCACGATCCATTCGCGCGTCTCATGGATATTGTCGCCCGTAGAGAGGTCCATCAACGTGTCGCCTCCCCATTTGCAGCTCCACAAACATTTGTCCACTTCCTCTTCGATGCCGGAAGTCGTGGCCGAATTGCCGATATTCGTATTGATTTTCACCAAGAAGTTACGTCCGATAATCATCGGTTCCGCTTCCGGATGGTTGATATTGGCCGGCAATACGGCGCGTCCGGCTGCAATTTCGTCGCGTACGAATTCGGGCGTGATATAAGTGTCTATCCCCAGTTCTTCACAGTTCATGTTTTCCCGAATGGCTACATATTCCATTTCCGGTGTGATGATGCCCTGTTTGGCATAATACATCTGGGACACCTGCCGTCCGGCCTTGGCACGATAAGGCCGTTGGATGTGCGAGAAACGCAAGTGGTCCAAACTTTTGTCCTCCTGGCGCATCCGTCCGTATTCGGATGTCAGTCCGTCAAGCTGTTCCACATCGCCCCGTTGTAAAATCCATGATTCCCGCATACGGGGCAACCCTTGTTTGAGGTCTATCTTCACGTTCGGGTCGCTATATGGGCCACTGGTATCATATACATATATCGGATCGTTTTCCTTGACTGTCCGTTTCCCGTCTTCCACGGTGACGGTCGGGGTCAGCAATACCTTGCGCATCCCTACCTTGATTTCCGGATGCAGTTTGCCCGTCATATAAACTTTCTCCGAACTCGGATAAGTGATTTTGATTTTATCGTCCATATATTTGTTGTTTTATGATTGTTGTACGTTCAATATTCTCAGGATGTTCCGGGTTTCTTCTGTGGGACTTCCGGCTCTCAGGATCGTGCCGCTCAGGGCGATGCCGTCCACTCCCGTTTCCATCAACGCCGGGATGTCTTCTTTTGTAATTCCGCCGATGGCAATCAGTGGCAGCGAAATACCTTTCTTTTTCATGCCGTCCAAGATCCGGCGATACCCTTCCAAGCCGAGGGTCGGGGCGAGCTTTTCTTTCGTCGTGGTAAAACGGAACGGGCCGCAACCGATGTAATCCGCTCCCCGCACGGCATGCAACATCACGTCTTCCAATGTGTTGGCCGTTCCGCCGATGATGCGGTCTTGCCCCAAAAGCCTGCGGGCTTCGTCGATGGGCATGTCGCTTTTCCCGAGATGGACACCGTCGGCATGCAAGACGTCTACCCATTCCACATGGTCGTCTAAGATGAAGGTGGCACCATACCGGCGGCACAGAGCTTCCACTTCCGCGCCCGTCCGCATCCATTCCTCGGGCGATGCGTCTTTCATTCGGAGTTGAATCCAACGGCAACCGCCTTCCAGTGCCAGGCGTGCGGCATCGGCGTAACCGTACTGTTCCGTGTAATGTGTGATAAATTGTAAGTTCTGCATATATACCCTTTTCTTAATAAAGGTTATGACAAAAGGGGAGAGAAGAATATGCTGTGATGTATGTCTCTTGTCAGGCACAATCCCTTCGGCAGCATTACCTGCATCAGGTTCACAGGGTATAATCTCAGCCGTCCCAATCGGGCAAGCACCCCTTTGCAGTGGCAAAGATACGCATAATAATCAATATGCAAAGGTAAAAACAAAAAATCATTCTCAGCCAAGCGATTTTTCGTTTGGCTGAGAATGATTTTTTGTTTGGCGCATATTTTCCTGCCGAACGATTTATAGCTTTACGGTCTTTGTCTTTCCCGGTATGATAGTCAGGCAGGCCGTCCCGTTGTCTTTTATTTCCACGTTCATATATCGGGCTTCTACCACGACTTTCCCGTCCAACATGATGATACCCCACCGGTTCGGGTTTTCTTCCATTGCACAATAGTAGCCTATCGGCTTTTGGATGCGGCGGTAGATGGGCGGTACGATGATACGCCCGCCCGACTTCAGTCCCCATTTCAGTCCGGACTTGAACGGCACAGCGTTTTGTAAGGTGGCCAACCGTTCTTTCTGTTTCTTTTCTTGCGTACGCTGTTTGTCCGCTTGCTTTTGAGTGGCCTGTTCCTTTGCTTCGGATGTTAGCCTTGATACTGCCGCTTTGAAGTTTTCCGTTTGTGTTTCGGGGTTCAGGCAGGCGATATACCGTTTTTCCTTACCGGCTTCTGCATGATAGTATCTTCCTTCTCCGTCAACAATCACGATGCTTCCGTCCGGCAGTTCGCCGCAAAAACGATAATAGCTTTCCTCGTCATTTTCCAATATGCAAACATAGTCCTTGTTCAAGGAGTCTTCCATGCTTTCTACATATTTAAATTCGGGAGTGATAAAAGGGTCGTAAATGAGCAGATAAAAGCCTCTTGAAAAGAAATCATGCCGGTCGATGCCCGAACGGTTCACATAGACACGCTTCGTGCGGCTGTAGAACATGCGGCCTGCTTGGAGTATTTCTATTTGGCCGAATTTCATCACAACCGGCTTGTCCATGTAGTGTCGGTTATACCTTAAATCTATGTAGAACGTCTTGTCATTCCGATCTGTTACAGCCACGATGTCGTCCGGCAAGAATTTCATACGCTTGTACCTGTCGGTTTTCATCCGTATTTTTCCCTCCTTGTCTACGATACCTGTGCGGTAGTCCTCGAACCGTACGGCAGCAAGATTGCCTTTTACGTCGAACAAAGTGGGATATTGTGCCTTTGCGGTAATGGTCTGCCCACATTTTAGTCCCCAAAGGCCGGTTTGGCGGTCTTTGAATGGTTTTAGTTTTTCCTGGGGTGTGCTATTATAGTCCGTGAGAGGCTTACTTTTGTTCAGGTAATCCCATAACAGTTCATGCGACATGACCATTTCAAGCGGCCCATTGGGGCGTGCCGTTTGATCCTTTTCTTGCTTTGCAGCCATATATTCCGGCTTGCATGTGGTGCGATAGCCTTTTCCGGCCAACCGTCCTTCAAACATGGCCTTCCAGTCCCGGTAGGCCGTAGGCAGTCCGAACAGGCGGTACAGCCCCACGTTGTCAATCAGCATGCAAGTGTCTTTACCCGCTGCCTTCCGCAGCCCGCGTCCCACTTGCTGCAAGTATTTGGCCAGCGAAAGGGTAGGGCGGGCCATCTGTACGAACTCCACGTCCGGGCAGTCGAAGCCCTCGCTGAACACATCCACATTCACCAGCACTTGCGTCTTGCCCCGCTTAAAGTCTTCGATAAACTGTTTGCGCAGACGTGCCGGAGTCTTGCTGTCAATCGCCACGGTGTTTATTCCATGCATCCGGTAGAAATCGGCAATATTCCGTGCATGGCTGATGCTGATGGCATACACGATGCCTTTCTTCTCGTCGGCATATTGCCGTACGCTTTCGTACAACTGTTCGATGCAGGGTCTGCAGTTCAGCACCTCGTTCATTTCTTTCGTTTGGAAATCACCGTCCGCTCCACGTTTCGACAAGTTGTCTATCAATCGTTGGGATTTGCTGCCCGGGCGGATGGATACGTAGTCGAAGGTTGACAGCCATCCTTGCCGGATAAAATCGGTAATGCTGTCCGAAGTAATCAGCTCGTCAAACAAGTCTGTGAATCCCCTGCGGTTCAGTCGGCAGGGGGTAGCCGTCAAGCCCAATTTTTTTGCCTCGGGATGACGCAGCCACAATTCCTTATACGTCTTAGCCAGTGCATGGTGAGCCTCGTCGATGACGATAAGGTTGGGTGTCTCGTGAAGGTCGGCGAGATGACGCGATAACCATTGGATGGACATAGCTCTTACCCTTCCGTCCTCCTTCGGGATGCTTGGAATACCGTATCGTTCCATGGTTTCCTCAATCTGCTCCACCAGTTCGCGGCGGTGTGCCACAATCCAGACATACCGTTTCCCATTCTCCTTCAGACTGTCATAAATGATGGATGCCAACAGGTGGGTTTTTCCCGTACCTGTTGGCATCTGGAGCATGATGCTTTTGTGCGACTTCCAAGCTTCAACTACATGCGTTTGGATGTACTTTTGATAATCGCGAAGATGACTGTGGGGGCGAATCATACTATCCTATGACCTTACATAATTCATCTATTAGGCTTTTGCTTGCAATATCTCCCAAATCATGCAAGGGTTTTAAATTTCGGGTTGTCAACAACTCTTTTAGTTCTTTTACATCGGTTGCCACGTACACATAGCCGAGTTCTTTCATCTTCTGAGCTGTGGCCAACTGATGCTCGTTGCGGTGTTCACCCCATGCGGCTATGCGTGGAAAGATAATAATAGGCTTGTGTTGGCGCATGGCGGAAATAATAGTACCCATACCGGCATGGGCCACAATAAGGCGTGCCTTGCTGAATAGCTTGTTAAACTCATCGGGCGGTAGAAATTCTACGGTACGGATGTTTTGAGCCACATACTCACTTTTGTACACTTGCGCGATGATTTCCTCATCCAAATGCGCGGCCACTTCATCAATGATTTTCACGAAACGGTCGAATGGGGCCTGGGTACCGATAGTGCAAAATATCATAATCGGGAAATATTAAAATAACAATAAGTCAAAGAACGTAAGCAGCGAAGAACATCTGCCGTTGATAAATCCTTCTCTCGGGAGGCTATATTTCATTTAGTCACCGAAAATATTTCCGGCATAATGCACTTGAGCAGTAGCAAGACCCGGCCACTGGGTGTACACGTGGGTTGCGAATTTGCGTGCTAATTTTCCACAAGTGCTCATGGTTTGTACATTGGCTACAGAGTCTACCCAGATGGTCTTGGTTCCGGTCATTCTGCCTAAAATAATGGTAAGCAGTCCCGGAGCCGCACCTGTTGTAACGATGGCAACAGGTCGTTCTTTGAGCAGAATCCCCAGAATATTGAAGGAAGCCGGTAACATTTTCCAAGCATTCCAACGGCTGAAATCCGTCATGGTATGAAAACGGCAAGTGCCGACCATGGATTTGCATTTAGGGTGGGTTGACATGTACACCACTTCATAGCGTTTTTCTAAAGGACGGGCAATGCGGAGGAGTTGTACCCAATGGCCTCCGATGGAGGCGACGGCAAGGATTTTCTTTTGAGTCATGATGACTGTCGATTTGTCTGTTCTTTTATTTGATTTATATTTATTTTGCTGCCTAAATATTTTAAGTAATCTTTTGATTCGGCAGTCGAACGACCCGATGCCGGAGTGAATGTCATTTCACCGAAATAACACCTTTTCTGGGTTTCATAAAAATCAATACGTACGAAAGGGAAGGAAAGACCCAAAATGGAGCAGGCTTTTAGCATCTTGTCCCAATTGTCTGGTTTGGGTATTTCAGGGGAAGTTTGATTGTGTGCGTGGGTGTAGTCTTCCCTTTTTTGCCAAGCCATGTCATATATGACTTTTTGGGCATTCAATCCCTTCCGGTCGTAGCAAACCAAGACACATTCGGGTTTTCCGTAGAAACAATAAAACTTGTAGTCAACCAATGAGGTGGAAAACTTAGAATCGTTGGGTAGCATTTCTTCGGCAAAAACGCGTGGCTTTATTTCCAAATAATGAGGTTCGCCAGTAAGTATGCCGAATGGTGATTGGAGAAAGCCGTTCATTTTGTTTTTAACGGCAGTGAGGTCTTCTTTCCTTTTATCTTTTATGACTAAGACCTCCCCACATCCATGGTTGGTTTTAAGGACGAAACTGTTGGGGAGTTTGTCAAAATCAATCTCATCCGCATGGTCCCATGCGCCTAAAAGTCTTGGTAGTAATTCTTTTAGACCTTTTGATTCCACGTAATTTCGTACCTCTATCTTATCAGCTAATTTGGACCATAAAGAGGTGTCTGAATAAAAAGAAAGCCACATAACTTTTTCATTTAAATCACGAGGGCTATTGAAGTCTGGCCATTTCTTGAATTTTAAAGCGTAACGAAGTGAGCTGATAAGTTTAAAAGAAAGTATTCTTTTTTCTATCAGAAACATGATAAACTTTTTCATACTTATCTATAGAGGATAAATGTTGTTGGAGATATTGAGCATTTGTATTTTAGTCTCTTCTCTTGTAAAATATAACCTATGCCAATTTAAGCTTTTTAAGTAAACTTTTTGTTATCACTTTGTCGACGTTGTAGGTTTCTGCGTTTTGTTGGCACTTCAAGGCCATTTTTCTTATGTCATAGCATCCTTCAATACACTCTTTCATTTTGTTGTATAATGCAGAAACATCATGTACCGGAATGAACAAAGCGGTTTCCCCCTCGGTCATAAACTGTCTGTTGTGTGCCCAATCTGTAACAATCATAGGGATACCGCTTATCAATGCGTCGATAAATACCCCAGCGAAACCTTCGCCTTTCCAATAGGTTGGGAATAACATCAGGTCGTATTGGGATAACTTGTCGTAACCTTTTTCGTTTTGTAGGTTGAGGAAACCTCGGTAGTTCACGTTTTGTAAGGGGTCTAGTTTTTGAAAAAAGTCAGTTTTGTAGGTTTCAGCGATTTTTCCATAAAAGTCAATGGTGTATTTGTCTTTAAATCCCGTAGCATTGAGTCGCCGGGTAGCTTCAATAATGTCATCGCAACCTTTTTCTTTCATGATTCTACTAAGAAATACGTAACGGGCGTGTTATTTCCTTTTTACATTCATTTATACGTTCCTTTATGTTGGGGTAATAGGTGATAGGTTTAAAGTTTGGAAGTTGAAAAGCATTTTTTACGCCACAATCGGTCAATTGCTGTACCATCAGATTGCTCTCAACAATCGTCCAGTCCATATAACCGATGATGTCTTTATCAAATATGCCGTTTTTGACTTTTTCACCGAGAGTTCCGCCTATAACCCAATGAATCGTAGGTTGTTTCCATTTCACTTTTTTCATCAACTTCATCATCGGGTACACGTTTACCGTACTGGTCGAGAATATGATGGTGTCTTTTTTATGTATTACCAAATTCCAAATCAACTGTAAAAACACCCAAGGGTGCCTTTTCCAGTTCTTGAAGTCTACGCATCTGCACTTCACTCCCAACTCTTCCAACTTGTGTATCATCAGTTGGTTTTTCATCGTTTCCCCGCAATCTGCAGGTTTGCCTTTGTTTATCCAACCAATAATGATTGCTTCATTTGTCATTTTTCGGTAATTAATTCAAATTTGTGGTTTGTGTTTGTTCTTGAGGTGAGGAAATTTGCCTTTGGGATACAATTAATGGGTAATCGGACCTAAACATAAACCGGATTTTACTGATGTTTTTATTCCTTTTTCTGCAATGGCTTATTCTTATTCGGTCTTTTCTATTGTATACATTGAAATTTGATATGAAGAACAGCTCTCTAAAATAATCATAGAATAATCCTTCCAAATTGTCAATATCCAATATTTCGAATGCTTTTTCTATGTTCAATATGGCAGTCCCTCTGCGCGAGTTTTTTATGTCTTTTTGGATTTTAACAAGTAAAGTATTATCGGCAGCCCGGAATGTTACTGTGATACTCCATTGCTTGCCGTAGGCCATGGTTTCAGTCCGGACATTATGGCTGCTGTCGAGTAATACTATGCAAATACGTTTTCTTAATTCTATAAACATGGTATTTAATGCGGTTGTTTGTTTGGGGGATTCTATTAAATCGGCCCATTTTTTTAATTCGAATAATTTCATTATGGGTAAATGTTTTAACATGTTGAATTCATTTACATGCTGTTGCATTTTTCTTCCGAATGGGCAAAGACAGTTATATCTTAAGAAAATCATTTCAGCCTCATTCATGCTTCCTCTGATGGCTTTTACATAATTCACTTTCATTTCGTTGTCTATATATTGTGCGTTACTGATAAAATGCACTAATTGGTATAGCATGCGAAAATGGGTGGACATCTTTTCTCTGTTAGTGGCATAAAACTCTTCGTACAGTTTTGTTGCTGCATCCACGCGTTTTCCGTAGGTTGCATTGTTCGTAAAATTTTCATTTAGGAAACTTTCGACAAGTTTGTCCAAATATTCCCTTCCCTTTAACTTCCCATCGGGAGAACGATAAGTTTCAACCGCATTGTTATATAAAATTAAGAATGAATTGAATTGACTGTCAAATAATTGCCTTTTTTTGTAATTTGTATTGTTCAAAAACCAGTTTGCTGTTTTGTAGGGTGGTTCCTAACAATTTTTGATTGGTCGTTTGGGTGAGGTCGTTTGATTCTATTTGATTTTGAAAAGTATGTATCATCAGAATCATTCCGTAAAATGTTAGGAACGTGCCGAGTACACCTCCTACAAAGTCCCCGAAAGTACCTAACAGGTTATTGTCTATCATCATATCTAACACAAACCAAGGGTGGTTGTATTGAAAGAGAATAGAGAAAACGATTAAAAAGGCCAACCCGATACCGAACCAATATTTTATGATTCTGTCATACCACTGTATTTTCTTGTTGGCTTTATCGCTGATTTGGGGTGTAACTGCTATTGGGGTTTCCAAGTCCATATTTGTTCTTTTTCTACATTACGGTTTCCGTCAGACGTGATACTTGTTTTGAATTGTGGGTATTCATTTCCTTTAGACATATTATTTTGCCAGTGTAAGGCCCATAAATTCTCTTTTGAGTCACTGCCACCAGCAGATTTTGGCTTTTTATGGTCTATTTTCCATCCGTATTTGTTGCGTAACCCATAAAAATCACGCCGAATCCAGGCCCCGGCAAAATCTTTCCGCCAGATATTGGGATTATATCCTTCAACCGGTTTGGCACTTTGCCAAATGGCTTCTATTGTTTTGTCTCCATAAAACGGCATAAGTATTTTTTATTTTGTTGTAATCCATGGTTCATCTGTGTGATTCCTCCGTTTGATTATTTTTGCAGGCACACCGGCAACGATGCTATGGCTCGGCACGTCCTTTACGACTACTGCATTTGCACCGATTATGACATCGTCCCCGATTGTTATGGGGCCGAGTACTTTTGCTCCGGTTGCAATCCATACATTGTTCCCGATAGTAGGGACTCCTCCATTTGCCCATCCTATCGTGACTTGTTGGTTAACCATACAGTTCATACCCATTTCTTTCACAAGAATCATGGTGCTGAAACCGTGCATTAGTCTCAATCCTCCTCCAATACCCCCCCCGTTTTTATTTTTTTTGCAAACTATATATAAGTTTAAATGATAGGATGTGGGGTATGTGAATATTCTCATCCATCCGAGTCCCCCTGATTTTAACCTGAAATCAACGAGTCTCCTGTATTCCGCATATTTGAAGAATAGGATTAAGAATGAAGTTATTACGGAGGGAATATTTTTCCATTTACACCAAGCTTGAAAGTCTTGCCTGAGTTCTTTTAAGGTCACCATAGGTCCTATTTTACGAGTTTTCCCAAAATATCAATGTAACCATGGCCGAATTTCAAATCCGGTTCCATGTAATTTCCTTCTCCCCATTCGTTCCAACTCTGTAAGAACAAAATCTTGTGTTCGTCTTGCTTGTCCTTTATTAAGTCAAGTGCTTGCTCGACCATTTCTCCAAATAGTTCCGGAGTAGAACCATGCCAGATGTTATTTGTCTTTTTCCCTGAACGTGGGCTACGGTCAAAATTCGGGATAATGGTTGGGTATACGTTTTCCATTTTGTCGTTTTCTACATAATAGTTTCTTATGATTTTAGCATAATCAATATGTAATACATAGTCGATGTGTAGCTTGTTCTGTATGAACCGTTTTAAATAATAAATCAACGGTGAGTCGGATTTTGCTTGTGCGCCATTTCCTCCACGTGAGTTTACCGCATCAAAGCCTAACGATAAAATATGGTTATAATAATCCCCAGAGGCATCTTTTGGGGAAAACACGTTCCTTATTTTACCGTCTGACGTATGTAGCCTGAAATTTTCTGTCAGTCCAACGAAATGGAAACCTTTCAGCCCTTCTTTTTCAGCCAACTTATTCCATAAATCTTTGAAATGTGGGAAGTCCACAAAGTCCTGAGGGGCAAATATGACAAACAAAAGCTTGCCATCTACTTTGATATAACGTTTGTCTTTAAAGGCATTCAAATATTTATAGAAATGTGAAATATGGTCTTCGTCTCCGGGGTAGGTCATTTCAGCAATGATGGTTTCTTGGTATCCCGTTTTTGATGAGGTCCAAGTCCGGGTGGACCATGTATGGTTTGCCCATCCCAGGCAAAAAGGAAAATCAGGCTTGCCGCTTTCCATGACTTCATTAAAAGGGCGTTCCAACAATTCTTTTCCTCCCCCGAACCAATAATGCCAATAACAGAACCCTTCTATACCGGCCTCGCGTGCTAACTCGGCTTGTTGTTCTCGGATTTCAGGCATTCGTAAGTCGTAATATCCTAAATCGGCAGGAACACGGGGCTGGTAGTGTCCATGGAAAAGCGGTCTGGCTCTTCCAACGTTTGTCCATTCCGTAAAACCCTTACCCCAAAATTTGTCGTTCTCAGGAGTCGGATGAAACTGGGGTAAGTAATAAGCTATGACTCTTGCTTTTTTGTTTGCCATAATTTTATTTGATAAAGTATTGTGGGGTGATGAATATGTCATTTTTGTTCTTTAGCCCAATAGATGAATTGATTAGCCAGATAATGAGGAACCCAGTAAACAAGTCTAAGCTATTACTAAAAGTCTTGTATGTAAAGCATGTAAATCCCGTAACGCATAGCATGCCCCAAACGTAGAGGATATAGAGCTTGTTAGATGCGATAACATGTTTTTTATATATTGCTTTTTTCAGGATGGACGAGAGGGTCAGCAGGAACGGGATGATAAAATATCCTAAATCTGAATATATGTCACCAATAAAGGTATAGAATCTACTGGGAGATATTCCCATTTTAGGTCCCCAGTAATCTCGGCGTTCCAAAAAGTCCGTAAAAGTGTCCATGCCTAAAATATATTTAATGAAAGCAAAGCAGTTATCCCCTTCGGTGAAAGCTTGCGTATGCCACATGTTCTGGTTAAAATTAAGCGTGCCTTCTCCGGCATATAAGGAAATCCATCCTAACATGGATACAGTTTGTGCGCCTTCGCTCATGCTGTAACGGGCAAATGTCATGATGGAGAACAATAATATGAAAATGGAAAAGATACCTATTGCTACTGCCTTTAATCTTTTTATATAAATCCTGTTCTTAATATAATTCCGAAACATCAGGTATGTAAATATGGCATTCAATGAGGTGAAGACTACGGCAGATCGTCCAGAGAGCGATAGTGTGTATAATACCGGATTGACGCATCCCATTAAAAGTCCCCCTAATTTATATTTGTTGATTTTTCCATATCCGAGATAAAGGAATAATAAAAAAAGGGAGCAATATTGGAACTTAAGATTCAATGAATTGCAAATTTTTCCAACGGGGGAATACCAGTTCACTACTTTTTGCTTGTCGAAATCGCCTTCCATTTTGTCAGCATACAATGTCGCGAGTGCGTCCGAATTGTCAAAACTAAATGTTTTTACCAGATGGATGGCGTTTTCAAAAAAAGGTATGATGGAGATTAGACAGAAAAATAAGATTATTCTTTCAAAAAAGAACTTGTTTCTTATCGTAATCGTGGAATATCTGTCATCGATATATCCAAATGGAATGATTGAAATAGCAAGGCATGTAGCGAAAAAGATGTATGGAATTATTGTAATCTTATTATATTCTTGCGAGGCTGTATAGAATATAATGGAAAATATGGATGAAAGCATCCATATGAACATTATATAACGAAGGCATGCTTTATCTTTCCTGTAGCAAGAAACCAATATAAAAAGAATAACATGAAATATAGAAAAAGCAACAACGACGGGCATATTGATAATTATTGTAAAAGTTGTGATGCTTTAGAGAAACAAGACATGGCTATGGCATGTGCATGGTCTGCGTATTCTTTCAAATTTTCTCTCGAAGGTTGGTTGCCGGTGATTACCTGTTCAAATTTGGCGAAATCAAACTTGTGTATGGAAGCTTCCGTGTTGAATTCAAATGAACGTCCTTTTATGCCTAAGATTTCCAACATGCCTGCTATCTTATGTTCGTAACTTAATGCGATTACAGGAACACGGTTGTTGATACCGAACACGATAGAATGGTAACGCGTACCTATTATCATTTGGGCATCCTTAATTATAATTTGTTGGATGTCAGAGCTGTATGTGTCCTGAAATACTATGATTCGTGATGGATGTTCCGTTTCTTCTTTTAACCTCTTGAAGTATAGGCAATCGTTCTTTTTTCCTGCATTATAAAGCTGTGGGAGCATGACGATGTTATAGTCGGTCTTTTGGATTATGATGTCAATCATTTTTAGGTAACATTTGTCAATAACGTCCTGTGGCATGTTTGCGAATGACGGGTGCCATGTCAGTTGGTTGGGTACAAACACGATATATTTTTGTTTGCCTAAGTCTGTCCTGACACTGTCAGGTAATGTGGCATCGGGCGTGTCTAAAAAGGCGGAATCAATGGATTTTATGTATTTTATGCCAAGTTTGTTTGCCAAATCCATGCTTCGGGCATCTCTCAATGACAAGAAGTCCATCTTTTTAAGTATTTCTTTTGCTCTTGTGCAGAAGATATGTTGTAATATGTTTCGAGGGTTAAATGGCCCTATTGAGCGTGAGTAGTAAATGACGGGCTTATTGTAATGCTTGCATAACATCATGTTATACAAGTGCGACCAATTATAAAATCCGCCAAGGCAGATTCCCCCAGGGGCGCAAAGCACTACGTCTGCTTCTTGGATGTATTGTATTAGTTTCCGGTTACTGGGAATAGTACGACTCCAGAACATCATGCCCGAGCAAGCAGAAAATATGCGGCTTTTGCGATATCCTTTATTGGTGTTAATGTTGATATATTTGTTTTGTGGGTTGTCTACTTTGATTTGTTTGATAGTTCCTTCTTTCACGTTCTCAAGCAAAATCATGACAGAGGCATTGGGTACATTCTTATTGAGTGTGCGGATAAGGCTTCTGTGTGCAGCTTCGTCACCTCGGTTGTATACGGGTTGGTTTAAAAGTAATATTTTCATTGTTTATGTCGTTATGATTTTATTGTATTCCTTTTTTGCCTACTAAGAAAGGGGCGTATTTGTTGATGAGGGATGATATTCCGAGTAAGATAAATGATTGTACAGTACATAATAGAATAGGATAAATCCATTGGCTTCCATTTAAAAAATCAAAATGCCTGAACAGAAGCATTGTTATAGCCAAAGCCTTTCCATTAAAGGCAAAAAAAGCTAATGAATTCTTTCCTTGCTTTTCAAAAAAAGAACAAGGGTATAAGTATGAAATAGCACAAATGGCAATTATTCCAATAAATGACAGAATGATGAATAACAGGGGGGCGTTGTAATAATTGTATGCAAAATGAAATTCCATGTTTGTGTTTAGCTGTAAGGCAAAATCTACACAGATATATAATATAAGTAAGGAAATCCCTGTTTTCCTGTTTATTTGTATGGCTTTGCCATCAGTGAATTCTTTCGTTATATTTCCTACGATAAAGTAAGCCAATGCAAAAAGAGCTATGTCGCAATAGTAAGGGCAGGTATATGATACAGTGTTTCTTATCAGATAAACTGAAGGCAGCAGTATTATTGCTGTTGCAATTTTGCTTTTTAAGTTTTTCATGTAAATATGGTGGAGCAAAATGAAATACAATTGCACCATAATAATACATGAAACGAACCACAAGTCATAACCATATACAATCCTGAGTATTCGATTGCTGATGATGTCGTAATTGCCATTGAGTAATGCCTTCCAATTATCGAGGCCGATGAAGACAAGCAGGAAACACAAGAGGAAATATGGAATGATTAAGTTTCTTACCAATTTCAGAATATCCGTTTTGATGTCCTTGTGGCAATTGAACAAATATCCAGACAAGAAGAAAAATAGGGCCAAAAAGAATGGCGTGTAAATCATTTGTAGATAAGTGTGTTCTAATTTGCAGTGTGCCAATAAAACACAGAAAACACAAATTCCGCGGGCATTGTCAATCCATCGTATCCTTGTTTTCTTTGTTTGCATAGGATTATTATTAGTTGATATGTTCTTAATGTTTTATTTTCGTTTTTCTTTTAAAAGCATTGTTTTCTCAAAGCTATTTTTAATTTTGCAATGAAGCGATAATAAACCTATGTCAAGCACTAAAAATCTATACCAGGATTTTGTACAAAGTTGGCGAAAGAACTTTATTCTGTCAGGGTGGTGTCTATAACTTTCTTTTCTGTCCAATGTGGATTTTTGGGATAATATAACTTGCTGATAAGAGATCTCATTTGCATGAATATAGTTATCATTTTGGGCTTGAGTTAGGATGCGATTTCCAGTCTCAGAGAAGCAAGTGGCTAAAGTCATGCCGATTTTTTCTGATGATATATATTCTTTTAGCCATGGATCTGCGAGTGCGATATCACTATGTTGGTTTAATGTGTCTTTGCACATGAAACATTTTGGACGAATAAATAGGCGTGAATGGAAGATTCTATTCCAAATGGAAGCGTTATTGGCTATGAAGGTCTTTTTGTTGACTTTTGTCTTTATTGTGATTCCGCTTGGCCATCCGTTTCCTCTATATTGGATATGGCAGACATTTTGTTCTTTTATATTGATTCGTTTTAATAAATACTTGGTCGCATCAAGTGTTTGTTGCGAAGAGCAAGTTAACCCGATTATGAATACTTTGTGACCATATCTTTCACAAATTGATTTTATGGCCTTGGTTTGGCAAGGTAAAGCGAAACAAGCAAGTGTTCCCTTTATCTCATTTTGGTGAGATTTGACAAACCCGATTAAATCTATTTCTTGATAAATTGAGCCACAAATTTGGTATTCGTCAAATGAGTGAATTATTTTAGGAACATATCTTAGTGTAATAGGGTCAAACTCGAAAGATATGGATGTGCCAATAAGTTTGTTGTCGAATAACCATTTGATAATGGTAGTTCCTATTCCTCCAGACGTGGCTTTATATCTGATGTCGGAGTTTGTGGAATATCCGATATAACTTTTCATTTTCTTATCATTCTTTTAAAATAACGTAATTCTTTCCAACCTAATAATATGGCATAGAGCTGTAGCTTCATGACGTTGTGGTAGGTGGGAATCAACAGGTTTGCGAAGCATCCGGTGAACAATACCGTGATTATTGTGACGTATGAGGAACCGATGATTCCATATTGGGGAATTAGGAAATAGTTTAGCAACACACATAGGATACAACCTAATATATTTCGTATGAAGGCCCATTTTTGTATGTGTTCCATGATGATGATTTGTCCTCCGGCAGATGACAACGCCATTCCTACAGCCTTGAACGCCATGATTTGCAAAACAGGGATGGCTGGAGCGTACTGGATGCCGTATGTGTATGTGATGAGCCAATAAGAGAGCGATGATACCATTACGGACATGATGATAGCCGTCCATGTGGTAATGCTTACGAATGTCTTCTTTTTAACTTCGTATGTTTCCGGCTTGTTTTCTTTCTCCCTTACCAACATCGGGGTGACAGTCTGCACCAAAACCATAGGGAGGAACACAATCAAGTCTACGAACTTTCCGGCTGTGGCGAAATAACCGACTTCAGTTTTGTTTATCATGTCACCAATCATGACTTGGTCTATGCGTTGGTAAATGATGACAGCGGCACCGGATAGGACGAGGGGAAATGATTCTTTTAGGATAAAAGGCACTAAAGTCTTGTCGAAATGCCATTTTCGGATGGAACCGACAGTGGATTTATAACTAAGGTAATATCCGCTTGCAACCAATGCCGTATCAAATATTTGTGCATAAATAAAGTATTCCAAAGGTGCTTTAATCCAAAGCAACAGGATTTTGATTCCTGCACCGACGAATGTACGGTACATTTCGGATTTTACAATATATTTGTTTTGGACTATGGATGTGAAATAGTTACGTAACAGATTCCCTGTACCGGTGAACAGGGTCAGTCCATAAGCTAACACCATCAGGGAGGTAAACTTGTCTGTTTGGAAGTAGAACAAAGATATGGCAATGACGATATAAGCTATTGTAGCAAAAAACATTCTCAAGCAAAAACATGTCCCCATGATGGCATCCTTTTTGTCATTCTGCCGGGACAGCTCACGTATTTCGATGTTGTCCATGCCGAATGTCGCAATAATGGAGAAAATGGCTACATAACTAATTACATAGTTCATGAGACCATAACTTTCCGGGCCGAGATATCTGGCGATCAATATTCCGACGAAAAGCGCACTCGCCATATTGACGGCCTTGCCTCCTAAAGACCATGCTACATTTGAGACGATTTTCTTTTGTGAATTAGATAAGTTCATGGCTAAAGCAGTTCAACTCTCTTGGTTACAGTCGTAAATATTGGGATTTGCTAATTTGGGATGCTTACGGTTTGAAATTAAGTTTATCGATCATGCCAACTTGTTCAAATCCACATCAAGCCCGGCTGCTTTCATTTCTTTGGCGACAGCAATCTGCCATGCTCCCTTGTCGTCAAACGACACATATACGATGCCGGACATGTCGCCGGGAAATTCTACATCAGAATCCACCAAGGCGCATACGTTTTGTCGCCCTAACAAGGCACACATATAACCGTGTTCAAAAACCACATTTTGCCGGGCGCGGGGATTCAGATGTTCATTGGCATGCAATTTGTCATTTCCTAAATCACATGCTGTGTATAGGATTATGGCAAAGGCCAAATCATTGGCTTCACGTTCGATTTTCTCAATGATGGTACATCCGGCATTGGGCTGTTTGAAAAGGACAACGGTATCCCAAGGTCTTGATAAACAATTCGACTTGTGACCTTATGGCCGTGTCGTGTCCGTGTACAATGAAAACGCGTTTTGAATCTGGATGGAAACTTTTCTTTTCAGTCCTCTCTACTTGTACGGTGAGAGTGGGTAATAATGGGATTTTCAGAACCAGGGTTTCCAAATATTCGATTTTACTTTTAAGTTCGTCCTGATATTCTTGAAAGAGATTTTCATTTCCTATGGAAATCAGGTATTGGCCACTGTTGATGTAATCACGTTGGTATTCATTGTTGGGGATGTCAAATGCTTGTTTTAATAGCTCACTGTTATAATCAGTCCATTGCTTGAACTCTGAAATCCATTTTTCTTGTTCTTCTGTCGGTTCTGTTCTTGCTTTCCTTGTCATATAGCCATATTCTCTATACGCATCAGGAATATTGGGAACAGAAGCTTTTATTAAAGGTAGCTTTTTGCCAATTTCTATCCTCTCAGAAAGTTGCGATAGGAACTGTTCTTTTTCCAATACAAGTCTTGCTTTTTCAACGGGTCTGTTTGTTCCTTTTCGGTTCGCCATAAACGATTATGTTAAGCTTGTTTAAAGTTATTTCTAATTAAAAAGTTTAGTCCCTCCTGAAAATATCCCTCGTATAAACCTTTTCCTCCACATCATCCAGGCAAGCATCATACCGATTGGCAATGATGGCATGGCTTTGGCTCTTGAAAGCATCCAAGTCATTCACCACTTTGCTGCCGAAGAACGTGCTGCCATCTTCTAACGTGGGTTCATAGATGATGACTTCCGCGCCTTTGGCCTTGATGCGTTTCATCACACCTTGGATGCTCGACTGGCGGAAGTTGTCCGAGTTCGATTTCATCGTCAGGCGGTACACGCCGATGACACACTTCCGCTCCTCGGCAGGATTGAAGTCTCCACGGTTGTAGTAGTCGTAGTAACCGGCCGTGTGCAGTACGCGGTCGGCAATGAAATCCTTGCGCGTGCGGTTGCTTTCCACGATGGCCTCGATGAGGTTTTCCGGGACGTCTTGATAGTTGGCCAACAGTTGCTTGGTGTCCTTGGGCAGGCAGTAGCCGCCGTAGCCGAAGCTGGGGTTGTTGTAGTGGCTGCCGATGCGCGGCTCCAGGCACACGCCGTCGATGACGTCGCGGGTGTTGAGGCCGCGGACCTCGCAGTAGGTGTCGAGCTCGTTGAAGTAGGCCACGCGCAGCGCCAGGTAGGTGTTGGCGAAGAGCTTTACGGCCTCGGCCTCGGTGGTGCCCAGCACGAGCTCCGGGATGCCCTTGGAGCCGTCGGCGTTCACGCGCTCCAGCTCGGCTGGGTCCGCCCCTTGGGCAAGCAGGCGTGCGAAGCGCTCGGCCGCGGCGACGGCGTCGGCGTCCTCCTTCGGCGCGCCCACCACGATGCGGCTGGGGTGCAGGTTGTCGTAGAGGGCCTTGCTCTCACGCAGGAACTCGGGGCAGAAGAAGATTTTGGAATCGCCCAGCCTCTCGCGAAGGCCCGCGGTGTAGCCCACGGGGATGGTCGACTTGATGACGATCCAGGCGTCCGGGTTCACCGAGCGCACTGCGGCGATGGCGGCCTCGACGGAGCTCGTGTCGAAGAAGTTCCTGTCCGAGTCGTAGTTGGTGGGCGTGGCGATGACGGCGTAGTCGGCGCCCGTATAGGCCTCGGCCACATCGACGGTGGCGTGCAGGTCGAGCGCGCGCTCCCCCGCCTTGGCCTCCGCTAGGAAGCGCTCGATCTCGTCGTCCTGGATAGGCGACTGGTAGTCGTTGATCTTCTCGACCTTCTCGGGCACGATGTCCAGCGCGTGGACCTCGTTGTGCTGCGAGAGCAGGACGGCGAGGGACAGGCCGACGTAGCCGGTACCGGCGACAGCGATCTTTAATTTTTCAGTCATAAAACGACTCCTCAGAAAAATTGAAATTACGGTTCATAACTCGTAGCTAAGATTTACTTTTCCTAAAGAATCCAAAAGCTTCGGTAACGCAGGCACTCGGCGACGCAAAGAAAGCCTTGATCGCATAGCCGAACGCATCCACATATCGTCGACTACGCTTCATTGCAAATGCCAAAACGGCGTTATGTCGAAACTCTATATAGTTGATATCTTTCTTATCGAGCTGTGGGTAATAACTTTGAACGACCTTGTGTCTCGCCACTTCGCCTTCGATCTTGTTGTTTCCCAGAGAAAGGCGCTCGCCAGAATGCAGATACTGATGCACGTGGACTTCTGGCATATAGCCAATACGCGCACCAGCTTCAATACAACGAAGCATTAGCCACCAGTCTTGGCCCGTAGCAACTTCGCCGAATCCCTCGGTCACGTCAAACAGACTCTTCTTTAGCATGTAGATTGATGTGGGTGCTATTGGCGTTAATAGATGCGCTCTGAGCAAACCCTGTTTTGAGAAATCATCACAATGATTGAGCCGGCGATGCTCCACGAGTTTACCCGACTCGTTATACCAAGAGACATCCTGCCAGCACATATCGAGGCCGTTTTCCAGCATATAGACAAGCTGCGTTTCGACCTTATCTGAGAGAAACTCATCATCATCATCAAGAAATGCCAGGTAATCGCCCATCGCTTGACGACATGCATAATTACGCGCGGAACCCCCGCCCGTACGACCAGCAGTATGGATAGTCCTTAGACGCGAATCTTCGCATGCTAAAAGTACTTTATTTGTTTCCTTATCCCACTTGGAATTCACTTCGTTGTCGTTAACGACAAGTATTTCGAGATTCTTGTAAGACTGATTAGAAATAGAATTTAACGCTTTTGTCAGCCGATCTGCCCTTTTATAAGTTGGAACAATAACGCTAACCAGAGGTCCATTCTCAATAGCCACTTATCGCCCCGTCCTCTTCCTGCCAAACATGGCACCAAAGGTGCCGGTAAAACATTTCCAATCCATGCGGAAGCATCGGTTACGCACGTAATGAAGCTCGATCTTTTGACGCAGACCGCTCTCGAACGTCGCAGCGTTGCGATCGGTCGCCTGCCACAGGCCCGTGATGCCAGGCTGGACAGAAAGTAGCTCGGCCTTTTCCTCATCGGAAAAATGCTGCTCAAGTTCGTCTCTTGTAATGGGACGCGGTCCGATGACGGAAAGATCGCCGTTTAGCACGTTCAGGAACTGCGGCATCTCGTCGATGGAGCACTTACGAATAAACTGGCCGACTTTGGTAATACGAGGATCATCATCGACCTTGCGCTCGACTTCCCACTGATATAGCTGCTCAGGGCTCAGATACTTCTGCACGTTACCGGCGTCGGCGACCATGCTGCGAAGTTTAAGGATCTTGATAGCCTTACCGCCCTTGCCAACACGTTCTTGCGCATACACAGGGCTACCCGAAGACTCGAGGCGGATGAGCACGCACACGACAGCAACAGGAATGAACAGCACCACACTCACGCAAAGGCTGAAGACAAGATCAAACAGTCTCTTCAAGAAACGGTAGGCCAGCGTACCGCTCGGTTGTATCTTCTGAATAGCTAGTGTCTCCCCCATGGATGCGCTGCTTTCAGTCTTCTCTTCAACAGTCAAGTTCAAATTCACGTCCCTGTTCCCAGGGATCCCCCCCATCGATGAATTCAAAATACGAATGAATTACCAGTGCGACGTCCCCTTACGTTTTGCTGGGAACGTCCAACGGAAGCAGCTCCCTAAATGCGGAGTCGCCTTCGCCCACGTCCACCAGGCACCAGCGTTTATGACGGTCGATCTTCTTTACACGGGCCTCTTGCCCCACCAAGGGCCCCTGCTCTATGTGCAGCACGCCGTCTTCTATGCGGGCTACGCTGTTGCGCACCACGCCATCGTCATCGAGCACGCTGCGGTACCAGTCCTGTGCATCGTCCGGCATGGGCGCATAGGCCCGCTCCCCGCTGCCGGCAATGCGGCAGCCAAAGCTCAACTGGGCCAAAGCCTTATCGAGCAGGGCGGCATCGCGCGTGGCGACGAAGAAGTATTCCTTGTACATGGGTTTAGTTTGGAGTGACCAGGCGCCGTCCCGCTTAAACCAGAACTCCTTTTGCATCACAAAAGCGTCCTGCATCAGCTCGTGCGGGATAATGCGGCGGACCTTTTCACAGGTCTCGCGCTCTTTTCCATTGGGGGTGTGGACCAGATACCAGCGGACGCGGCCGCGCTGACTGTTGGTGATGGCGCCACTAAAGGCACCGGGCAGCTGCTCTTGGCGCCGCATTGTCTGTTCCATCTCTCGCCCCCTTAACTTGAATCCGCGACGCACGCGGATGCAGGGGCGTTAAGAACAGGCTTCTCGCTCGCAGCTAGGCGCAGTCGCAAAAGTACAGGTTTTTGTAGAGGCGTATGGAGATGCGCCTATTCGCGGCGCATTTTGTGCAATCTGGGAAAACGCGAGCAGTTTGCTCGTATAATGAGCTTCGTCGAAAGATACAAAAACCTGTACCTTTTTGCACAACAAAAAAGCCGCTCTAACCAGCGGCTTTTCTTCTATAGACAACAAAAAAGGCGACCGCCCTATAGGACGATCGCCTTTGTTAATTCTTGTATTGTTTGTGCTAGGCGCGAGTTTTGATCTCCTCGGTCACCTTGGCAACAAACTCGTCAACGCTCATCTGAACGGTCTCGTTAGAGCGATCGCGGACGGAGATGTTGCCGGCCTCGACCTCCTTCTCGCCCAGGATGAGCATGTAGGGCACGCGGTCGATGCTGCGGGCCTCGCGGATCTTGTAGCCGATCTTCTCGTCGCGGTCGTCGCAGACCACGCGAATGCCGGCCTCCTCCAGCTTGGCGCACACTTCGTGGGCATAGTCGCGGCTCTTCTCAGAGACGGGAAGCGCCTTGACCTGCACGGGAGCCAGCCAGGTGGGGAACTTGCCCGCAAAATGCTCAATCAAAATACCGATGAAGCGCTCGATGGAGCCAAAGCACACGCGATGCAGCATGATGGGGCGCTTCTTGGTGCCGTCGGCGTCCACGTACTCCAGATCAAAGTTGAGCGGCATCTGGAAGTCGAGCTGGACGGTGCCGCACTGCCAGGTACGGCCGAGCGAGTCCTCCAGGTGGAAGTCGATCTTGGGGCCGTAAAAGGCGCCGTCGCCCTCGTTGACCTCGTAGTCCATATGCAGCTGCTCCAGAGCGGTGCGCAGACCCTCCTCGGCGCGCGCCCAGTCCTCGTCCGAACCCATGGAGTCCTCGGGGCGGGTGGAAAGCTCAACGTGATACTTAAAGCCAAACTTTTGGTACACGGAGTCGATGAGGTTGACCACGCCCACGATCTCGTCGGTCAGCTGGTCGGGGCGCACAAACAGGTGGGCGTCGTCCTGGTTAAAGCAGCGCACGCGGAACAAGCCGTGCAGGGCGCCGCGCAGCTCGTGGCGGTGCACCAGGCCAATCTCGCCGGCGCGAATGGGCAGCTCGCGATAGGAGTGCGGCTTGGAGGCGTACACCAGCACGCCGCCCGGGCAGTTCATGGGCTTAATGCAGTACTCTTCGTCGTCAATGACGGTGGAGTACATGTTGTCCTTGTAGTGGTCCCAGTGGCCCGAGGTCTTCCACAGCTGCTTGTTCATGATGAGCGGCGTGGAGATCTCCACGTAGCCGGCCTTGTGGTGGATCTCGCGCCAGTAGTCCAGCAGCGTGTTCTTAAGGATCATGCCGTTGGGCAGGAAGAACGGGAAGCCGGGGGCCTCGTCGCGCATCATAAAGAGGTTCATCTCGCGGCCGATCTTGCGGTGGTCGCGCTTCTTGGCCTCCTCTAGCATGTGCATGTGCTCGTCGAGCTCTTCCTTGGTGGCAAAGGCGACGCCGTTGATGCGGGTGAGCATCTTGTTGTCCTTGTCGCCCTTCCAGTAGGCGCCCGAGACGCCGGTGAGCTTAAAGGCCTTCAGCGCCTTGGTGTAGCAGATGTGGGGGCCGACGCACATGTCAATGTAGTCGCCCTGCTGGTAGAAGGTGATGCGGGCGTCGTCGTCCAGGTCGCCGATGTGCTCGACCTTGTACTTCTCGCCGCGCTCCTCCATAAGGGCGATGGCCTCGGCGCGGGGCTTCTCGTACACGGAGAACTTGAGGTTCTCCTTGACGATCTTCTTCATTTCGGCCTCGATCGCAGGGAAGTCGTCCTCGCTGATCTTGACGCCCTCGGGCAGGTCGACGTCGTAGTAAAAACCATTGTCGGTCGCGGGACCATAGGCAAAGTCGGCCTCGGGATAGAGACGCTTGATGGCCTGCGCCATGATGTGCGCAGCAGAGTGGCGGATGACGTGCGTGACCTCGTCCTGCGGGAGCTCGGCCACCGAACCGTCATTGTAGAGTGCCTTCATGGGTATGTTTTCTCCTCTCGGATGCCTAATGCAAGTGCGTGCGATGCGCTCGGCGTTTTTGACTTGCATCATTATAGGCAGGTTGCCTTGGTATACAAGCGCCCGCCGCACCTTAATGGCACGGCGGGCGATTTTCTACGCATGCTTCATCGTGTGGGGCGGGTTGCGCGTGTGGCTCGCACGGGACGCGCGGCGCCCGTGGCTTGCGGCCAGCCCGGCGATGGATGCGTTACTGGATGCGAGTTCGGCAGTAGGGGCAGACCTTCCAGTGCGCATCGAGCGGGCGATGGCAGCTGGGACATACGTTGCGAACCTGGGTATCGCACACCGGGCAGACGACGAAGTCCTTCTCGATGGGCGCGCCGCACTGCGGGCAGGTGCCGTACTGGGCAAGCTGGCGCTCGCGCAGGGCCATGTCCAGCTCCTGCTCCTCGCGGTCGGCCGCGTAGGAGTGCGGGCGCAGGACCAGGTAGGCAATGAGGCCTACAAACGGGATGAGGGCGATGATGCCCCATGCCACGTAGGCGCTGGCGCCGCGGCGGCGAGCGTCGATAAACACATAGACAACCGACAGAACATACAGGGCAATGATAAAGCCAACGAAGGCATAGACGACGCCCATAAGCTGCGGCGACATGAGCTCGGAGATGTACTTGGACATTACGGGTACCTTTCGGAATATTAACAGTCCGTGCAAGTTTACCACGGGGTTTGTTTATATGGGACTACGGCTGGGTACGGGGCTGGCGCGGACACAAACATCTCAATCTGTAACAGGTAACGGCGACGACCGCGATGTTTGGTGGGAAGATCTCGCGGTCTAACGTGGCCAGCATCCGTGCTGGGCCGGCCCGCGCCTGCCGTTGGCGGGTGTTGCGGGGCTGTTCGCCGCATTGCCGCCGCGCCGAGGGCACGCAGACCGTAGGATGGTCTTATTGACAGCCTGTCAACTTGTCTTGGAGGCACCGTGGCAGAAACGTTTGATATCGCGATTGTCGGCGCGGGCATCACCGGATGCGCCATCGCGCGTCAGCTCGCGAGATTTGACCTTACCGTTTGCGTGATCGAGGCGGCCAACGACATCGCGCTGGGCGCCTCGAAGGCCAACGGTGGCCTGGTGCACGCTGGCTACGATCCGGCGCCGGGCACGGTAAAGGCGCAGGTCAACGCTCGTGGTTGCGAGTTGTACGGTGCGTGGGCGCAGGAGCTGGGCTTTCTGTTCTGCCGCACCGGGTCGATGGTGCTGGGCCTTAACGACGAGGACCGCACGCATCTGGAGCAGCTGCAGTGCAACGGCCATATCAACGGCGTGCCCGAGCTGTCGATCGTCGGACCCGACCGCATCCACGAATTAGAGCCGCGCGCCAGTGCCGATGCAACGTGCGCGTTGTGGTGCCCCTCGACTGGGTTTGTCGACCCGTTTGAGGTTGCCATCGCCGCGCTGGAGAACGCCGTGGCCAACGGGGTGACGTTTATGCGCTCCGCATCGGTGGAAGCGATCGAGGTAGCTCCCGGCGCTGGCGACGGGAGCGGTGACGGGACCGCTCGCTTTACGCTGGTGACACCGACCGGTGATGTGCGTTGCCGCTATTTGATTAATGCCGCGGGCAACGGCGCCGCAAACATCTCGCATATGGCGGGCGCCGAGGAGTTCCAGATGGTCTGGCGCCAGGGCAACATCGTGGTGCTGGACAAGGAGCCACGTGCGCTCATGCCGCTCTACCCCGTTCCCACGCCGGTTTCCAAGGGCGTCATCGTTACAGGCACCGTCCACGGCAACACGGTGATCACCGCGACCGCCGCCGTGCGCGATCCGGGCGACACGCAGACCTACGCCGGCGACGTTAACGCGCTGCTGACCGGCGCGCGCAAGCTGGTGCCCGATCTGGATACGCGCCGCGTGGTGCGCGCATTTGCCGGCGGGCGTCCGGTCATTCAGGGAACGAACGACTTCTTTATTGGGCAGTCGGCCGTGGTGCCGGGACTGTTCCAGGCGGCAGGCATTCAGTCGCCGGGCGTGGCGAGCGCGCCGGCCATTGCCGAGCGCATGGAGCAGGTTATGCGCGACGCGGGTGTGGTTTTGCGCGAACGGGATGACTGGAACCCAATTCGCCGCGCGCCGGACGACTTTGACCGCGCACCACTGGCGCGCAAGGAGGAGCTGATCGAGTCCGATCCCGCGTGGGGCCAGATTGTCTGCCGCTGCGAGACGGTGCCCGAAGCCGAGATCGTGGCCGCGATCCGACGCCAGCCGGGCGCGGTTTCGGTCGAGGGCGTCAAGCGCCGCTGCCGTGCCGGTATGGGCCGGTGTCAGAGCGGCTTTTGCCAGAGCCGCGTGGTGGCGATTCTGACGCGCGAGTTGGGCTGCAACCCTAGCGAGGTATTACTGGAGGACGCCGGCTCCTGGTTGGTCGAGGGACCTTTGAAGGGGGTGCGCTAGGATGGAGGAGTTCAAATCGAGTGCGATTGATTGCGGCGTCGTAGAAGCCGTACAAACGCAAGCCTTCGACGTGGTCGTTATCGGCGGCGGGCCTGCAGGCATGGCGGCCGCGCTGGCCGCGCATAAGGCCGGCGCACGCGTGGCCATCGTGGAGCGCGAGCAGCACCTGGGCGGCATCCTCCGCCAGTGCATCCACCCCGGCTTTGGCCTGTCGCACTTTAAACAGGAACTCACCGGTCCCGAATACGCACAGCGCTTTATCGACCAGGTGCGCGCAACCGACATTACGCTGTTCCTGGACTGCATGGTGATTGGGATTGATTCGGGCGAGCCTACGGAAGACGCCGCGGTCCATACCGTCACGCTCATGAGCCCCGCCAGCATGCTACGGCTCACCGGGCGCGCGGTCATCCTTGCCATGGGTTGTCGCGAGCGCACGCGCAGCGAGATCAAGATTCCCGGCAGTCGTCCCGCCGGCGTGTTTACGGCCGGCCTGGCGCAGCGATACATCAATATCGAAAACCTCAAACCCGGCTCGCGTGCCGTCATCTTGGGCTCAGGCGACATCGGGCTTATCATGGCGCGCCGCTGCACGCTCGAGGGGATTTCGGTCGAGGGCGTGTACGAGCTCATGCCGTACGCTAACGGCCTGCGCCGCAATGTGAAGAACTGCCTGAACGACTTTGGCATTCCGCTGCACCTGTCCACCACCGTCACACGCGTGATCGGGCACGACCGCGTGGAAGCCGTCGAGGTAAGCCAAGTCGACGAGCGCCTGGCGCCCATTCCGGGGACCGAGCGCATCGTTCCGTGCGACACACTGCTGCTTTCGGTGGGCTTGATTCCCGAGAACGAGCTTTCGGTTGCCGCTGGCGTAGAGCTTGACCCGCGAACGCGCGGCGCCGTGGTGGACCAGAGCCTGCAAACGGGCGTGCCGGGCATCTTTGCCTGCGGCAACGTGCTGCACGTGCACGACCTGGCCGACAACGTAACGACCGAGTCCGAGAGGGCTGGCGCAGCTGCAGCGGCGTACGCGCTGGGGACCGGCGCGGGCACCGTTCCGGACTGGGAGCTCACGGTCTCCCCTGCCGGCATCGCGGGCTACGCGCTGCCGGGACGCATTACGACTGTGACACTCACCAGACTCAACTTCCGTGTGCGCCGACCGGTCGATGCCGCCCGCGTGCGTATTCTAGCAGGCGACGAGGAACTACTTACAGGCAAGGTCCGCCCGTTTAAACCGAGCGTCATGGAGAGCCTCCCGCTGCCGCCAAAGGTGATTCAGCGCGCACTCGACCTAGGTGCTAGCGAAATTGTCCTGTCCGTCGATCCCATCGAGGAGGCGTAAGACCATGAGCATAAACGCGATCGAAACGTTGCAGTTCAACTGCACAACCTGCCCATCTGAGTGCCTCCTGACCGTAGAGGTAGAGCGTGACGAAGACGGCGCCGTGGTAGAAGTGCGCTCCGTAACCGGCAACAACTGCCCGCGCGGCGATAAGTTCGCACATCAGGAGCTCACCTGCCCCATGCGCGTGCTCACCACCACCGTGGCCGTCTCCGGCGGCGACGAAGCCCTGCTCCCCGTGCGCACATCCGAAGCCATCCCGCTGACCCTCCACGCCCAAGCCATGGACCTCATCCGAGGCCTAATCGTCAAAGCCCCCATCCGCATGGGCGACGTCGTCCTCCCCGACCTCCTCAACACCAACATCAACCTAATCGCCAGCATGGACATCGACCCAGCCTAAGCAGCTCATTTAGAACGGGGCTTTTAGTTACGCTGCCATCCATCCCACCCCTCCTCAATTGCGGTGAAATAGTTCCTGATTTCCGCCAAAACCCCGGCATCCAGGAACTATTCCACCGCAACTATCCTTGGGATCGGTATTCAGCTTGTGCCTACTTTAGTGCCATTTCAAAACTATGCCGGATTACGGGGCCGATTCGGAGACCCCCATCCATACCGGCCATTTTCAATTTTTGACAAGCCATCTATATGCGGTTTTAATTTCGCGATTTTTGCCATGGTCAAGTAATACAGGTCCAGCCCCGTAATCCGCCATACTTTTGAAACCAGCCCATTTGGGACGGGCCTCTTATGGCTACTTTTACCTATTAGCCCGCAAGTTTGACGCAGCTAAAATAGCCCCGTCCCAAATTGACTACCCTGGCATTGGGGATACCATGGTGGCAACCAAGCGAAAGGATGTTCCATGGCACATGTCGATGACCAGCGCGTGGCGCGCGTGCTCGATGCGCTCGAGGCTCAGCACCCCGGTGCGCAGTTGCTCATAAATGACCCGTGGTCGATCTACTATCTGACCGGTTTTTATGCCGATATGTTCGAGCGTTTTTGCGGCGCGCTGCTCGCACGCGGTAGCGAGCCCGTGACCCTGGTCAACGCGCTGCATCAGCTGCCCGAGTATGACAATGCGCGCGTTGCCTACCACACCGATACCGACGTCGTGGCCGACGCCATCGCTCGCGAGGTCGATCCGAACAAACCGCTCGGCATCGACACCGTCATGCGTTCCGGCTTTTTGATGCCACTCATGGAGCGCCACGCAGCCAGCGAGTTTTTCCTGGGCGACTTTGCCGTCACCGCCGCGCGCACCCACAAGGATGACGCCGAACAGGAGCTCATGCGCGCGTCCTCGGCCGCTAACGACGCCGTGATGGCCGACGCTATCAAGCTCGTTCACGAGGGCGTGACGGAACGCGAAATTGCCGACCAGATGCTCGGCCTGTATCGCAAGCACGGCTGCGAGGGCTTTAGCTTTCCGCCCATCGTGAGCTTTGGTGCTAACGCCGGCGACCCGCACCACGAGCCCGACGACACCGTGCTCAAGCGCGGCGACGTGGTGCTGTTCGACATTGGCGGGCGTCGTCGCAACTACTGCTCGGACATGACGCGCACGTTCTTTTGGGGCGATCCGGACGAGGAGACGGCGCGCATCTACGACATCGTGCGCCGCGCCAACGAGGCCGCCGAGGCACTCATCGCACCGGGTGTGCGCATGTGCGACCTGGACCGCGCCGCGCGCGATGTGATTGAAGACGCGGGCTATGGGCGGTACTTTACGCATCGCCTGGGCCACTCGATCGGTCTTCAGGACCATGAGCCGGGCGACGTCTCGCTGGTCAACGAACAGGTTATCGAGCCAGGCATGACGTTCTCCATCGAGCCGGGCATCTACCTCCCCGGCCGCACCGGCGTCCGCATCGAGGACTTGGCCCTAGTTACCGAGTCCGGCGTCGAGATTCTCAACGCATACCCCCACGATCCCGTCCGCCTAGACTAGCCAATGTGACAAAGGGACAGCCCCTTTGTCACATTGCGATTACGTCGCGCCACGAAAACGAGCTATCTACTACGTTTAACCCGCATGGGTCGACCATGCGGGTCTTTTTTGAAAAATGGCAGGCCCTCTACCTGCAGTTTTGATTTCGCAATTCTCGGTATGGTCGAGGGTTGCCGGTCAAACGTAGTAAATAGGCCCATTTCGTGGCAAGCGAGTCAACTCGGGGCACAGGGCAGCTAAAAAAGCCCCGTCCCAAATTGACTGCTTTTGAGTTGCGGTGATATACGGACTGTTTGGGGCTCCTGGCTTGTAAAACAGTCCCTATTTCACCGCAACTGATGAGGGGATGGGTTAGCGCAACAGGCCGGCTACTTCGCCGGCTAGGGTGATGGTACCGGCAGCTACGAAAGGCTCGTCTGCGGCATCGAAGGCAGCGAGGGCCTCGGACACACTCGGATATACGCCCGTGAGCTTATCGGCGTCCACCAGGGCGGCGAGCTCCTCTGCCGGCAAGGCGCGATCGGAATCGGTCTGGGTCACGACCACGCGCGGGAAGGCCGGAATCAGCACGTCAACGATACCCGCCACGTCCTTGTCTGCCAGCGCGGCGCACAGCAACGTTGGGCGATTCTCTACGCACGGGTCGATCTCGTCCAGTGCGCTCACAAAGTTCTCGCAGCTCTGGGGGTTATGACAGGCATCGATCAGCTTGAGTGGATCGGTCCCCAGCACGTCAAAACGACCCGGCGTGGGGCAACCCATAAGCGAGGCGTCGAGCGCATCGTGGTCGAGCTCGCGGCCCAGATAGCCCTCGCAAAGCATAATCGCGCACGCGGCATTCTGCGGCTGATAGGCCGGCTTGACCATGCTCGACG
This sequence comes from uncultured Collinsella sp., assembly GCA_905193815.1. Classification (GTDB taxonomy): domain Bacteria; phylum Actinomycetota; class Coriobacteriia; order Coriobacteriales; family Coriobacteriaceae; genus Collinsella. The sequence goes on from CAJJQF010000003.1 coordinate 36,977, forward strand.
TATAGATCGCGCGCGGCGTGGTGCAGCTAAACTCAACCGTGTCGCCCACATGCACCGGCACCTTAGTCGTAGCGTGGCCTACCACGAGCGGCACGATGCCGCACGCGCGGCAACGGGCATCCATCACGCGCTGAACACTCGCCTCGTGCGTGCCCTCACCCAGCACAACCATGCGTCCGGGCTTAATGACCGCAGCCTTCTCCCCCGCAATGGCCTCGAGCGTGTCGCCCAAAATACGTGTGTGATCGAGCCCAATGCCCGTAATGGCAACGGCGACGGGATCGGTCGCACTCGTGGCGTCCCAACGCCCGCCCATGCCAACCTCAAGCACGGCAACATCCACCGCAGCCTCGGCAAACACCACCAATGCGGCAGCCGTCAGCAGGTCAAAGGGCGTGATGGAATAGGCACGCTCCCCCGCCGCCACACGACGGGCATTCACTCGACGCCCCGCCTCAACAGCGGCAGAAACGGCGCGGGCAAACGCCTCATCGCTCACCACGCGCCCATCAACCTCCATGCGCTCGGGATAGCGCACCAGCTGCGGCGACGTATAAAGCGCGGTTTTGAGCCCCTCGCCACGAAGAATGGCGGCCGAAAAACGCGTGGTCGAAGTCTTGCCATTGGTACCGGCGACCTGAATGCAATCAAAATACTCGTCCGGACGCCCCAACTCATCAAGCATATCGACAACCGTCTCGAGCAGAGGCCCAGCATCCCCAGAAATCCGCCCCGTATCAGCAGCAAGCCCCACAACCTCATCAAACGAAAGCAACTCAAACGAGAACGGAACGACATACGACCCAGAACGCTTAGCCATAACTCAAAGTCCCCCATAACAGAAAAAGAGGCCCACCAAAAAGAATGAGCCCCTCACGTTGACAATATCAGCCTTTACCCGATTGCAGCGAGAACAAGGCCACAACCCAGTGGCCCTAACACACCAGATGCAAACAACCACGTAAGCGAACTAGGAGCGGCCCGACGCTTTGCTCGCCGCAAGTTCCGCACGCAAAGGACAGCACTTAATGTGCTGTCCGTCTTGCGCAGGACTGTCCGCAGCGGAGAGCAAAGCGTCGGGACGCGTCCCCCAGTACCGCCTACGAGAAGTCAGCAACCTGAGCAGTCAGCGCCGCCAGGATCTCCTTGAGCTCAGCTGCACGGTCCCTCTTCTTCTGCACCACCGCGGGCGCGGCCTTGGCCACAAAGCCCTCGTTGGCGAGCGTCTTCTCGCAACCGGCGAGCTCCTTCTGAGCCGCGGCGATCTCCTTCTCAAGACGCGCCTTCTCGGCCGAAAGGTCAACCTTGCCCTCGAGCACCACAAAGACCTCGACGCCGCTGTCGACCACGGCGATGCTCGCGGCCGGCTTCTCAACGTCGGTACCCATGACCAGCGAGGCGGTGTTGGCCAGCGGCTCGATGGTCGAGCGCAGGCTCTCGAGCTTCTCGATGTCCTCGGCACCGGCGCGCACGACCACGTCGAGCTCGGCCTTGGGGCTCAAGCGGTAACGCGAACGCGTGGCGCGGGCGGCGGAAACGACGGCGCGGCACAGCTCAAACGCGCGCTCGGCGTCCTCGTCAACATACTTAGCGTAGTCGGCGGGCTCGGGCCACTTGGCGATCATGAGCGCCTCGGCGCGGTTCACGTTGCCCTCGGCGTCCAGATCGAGCACACTCGCCGGCATGTTGTCCCAGATCTCCTCGGTGACAAACGGCATGAGCGGGTGCATCAGGCGAATGGAGGTGTCGAGCACAAAGATCAGGTTGCGCTGGGCCTGCAGACGGCCCTCGCCCTTCAGGCGGGCCTTGGTGACCTCGACGTACCAGTCGCAGACCTCGTTCCAGAAGAACTGCTGCACGCCGCGGGCCATGTCGCCAAAGGTGTAGTTCTCAATACCCTCGGTGACCATCTTGACGGCCTTTGCCAGGCGGCTGAACATCCAGGCGTCGGCCGGCGTCTCCACGACGGGCTCGCCGGGCGTGTAGCCCTCCATGTTCATGAGCAGGAAGCGGCTTGCGTTCCAGATCTTGGTCACAAACGACTTGGCCTGGTCGGTACGCGGGCTGTCGATAAGCTTCTTGGTCTTCTTATCGATGTTCGCGTCGAACTTGACGTCCTGGTTGTTGGTGCACAGCGTAAGCAGGTTGTAGCGCATGGCGTCGGCGCCGTACATACCAATGAGGTCCATGGGGTCAACGCCGTTGCCCTTGGACTTGGACATGCGGCTGCCGTCCTTAGCCAGGATCGTCGGGTAGATGACGACGTCCTTAAACGGCACCTCGTCCAGGAAGTACAGCGAGCTCATGACCATGCGCGCGACCCACAGCGCGATGATGTCGCGTGCGGTGACGAGCGCCGTCGTGGGATGATGGCCCTCGAGCAGCTCTGGCTTTTGCGGCCAGCCCTGCGTGGCGAAGGTCCACAGCTGCGAGCTGAACCAGGTGTCCAGCACGTTCTCGTCCTGATGCACGTGATGGCCGCCGCACTTGGGGCACACGTCGGTGTCCTCGGTAAGAGCGTCCTCCCAGCCGCAGTCCTCGCAGTAGAAAACGGGGATGCGGTGGCCCCACCACAGCTGGCGGCTAATGCACCAGTCCTTGAGGTTCTCCATCCAGGTGGTGTAGGTCTGCGTCCAGCGCGCGGGGTGGAAGGTGACCTTGCCGGAGTTAACGGCGTCGAGCGCCGGCCCCTTGAGCTTGTCGACGGCCACAAACCACTGCTCGGACAGCCACGGCTCAAGCGCGGCGTCGCAACGGTAGCAGTGCATGACGGAGTGATCGAGGTCCTCGACGTGATCGAGCAGGTCATGCTCCTCAAACCACTTAATGACGGCCTCGCGGCATTCCTCGCGGGTCATGCCGGTGAACTCGCCGTAGCCCTCGACAACTACCGCGTGCTCGTCAAAGATGTTGATCTGCGGCAGGTCGTGAGCCTGACCCATGGCGTAGTCGTTGGGGTCGTGGGCCGGAGTAACCTTAACGAAGCCGGAACCGAAGTTGGCGTCGACATGCCAATCCTCAAAGATGGGGATCTCACGGTCGACGATGGGAAGCTTGACGGTCTTACCCACAAAGGCGGCCTTCTCGGGGTCCTTCGGGGAAACGGCAACACCCGTGTCGCCGAGCATGGTCTCGGGGCGCGTAGTGGCGACGACGATGTAGTCCTGGCCGTTGACCGGCTCGGTAAGCGGATAGCGCAGGTGCCACAGATGGCCCTTCTCGTCCTTGTACTCGGCCTCGTCGTCCGAGATGGCGGTGGTGCAGTTGGGGCACCAGTTGACGATGCGCTTGCCGCGGTAGATCAGACCGTCGTGGTACCAGTCGCAGAAGACCTTGCGCACGGCCTGCGCGTAGTCCTCGTCCATGGTAAAGCGCTCGTTGTCGAAGTCGACGGAGCAGCCCATGCGCTTGATCTGCTCGACAATGATGCCGCCGTACTCGTGGGTCCAGTCCCAGCAGGCGTCGACAAACTTGTCGCGACCGATCTCCAGGCGGCTGATGCCCTCGCTCTTGAGCTTCTTGTCGACCTTAGTCTGCGTAGCGATACCGGCATGGTCGGTGCCGAGCACCCAGCGCGTGGACTTACCGCGCATGCGAGCCATACGAATGATGGCGTCCTGGATTGAGTCGTCGGTGGCGTGGCCCATGTGGAGCTTGCCGGTCACGTTGGGAGGCGGAATGGTGACGGTGCAGTCGCCCACGCCCTCACGGCGCTTGTAGTAGCCGCCGTCGAGCCACTTCTGCAGGATCGCCGGCTCGTTGGTCGACGGATCGTAGTTCTTGGGCATCTCTTCCATATATCTCTCCCTTGCCCGTCGGCGTGTCCGCCTGCTTGGTTTTCGCTCGGTCAGGTCCTGGCTCGCACGAAGAGCACATTAAGTGCTCTTCGGCTCGTGCGGAATCTACGAAAACCAAGCAGGCGGACACGCCTTAGGTATCGATTACTTCAGTCTGAAGGTACTAACTTGACAATCTCACAGAATAGCACAGGCATACCTGCCGAAAAGGGACAGGTTTATTTTGGTAGGTTTTATCAGGGGAAACGACATTTGCCCATATAAAACCGACCAAAATAAACCTGTCCCTAAATGGCAGGCCCCGCGGTGGTTGCCGCGGGGCCTGGATTCAAGCTATTTACCCGTAGATGCGTTGGGGCTGCTCTTCGCCCTTTACGGAGGCTTCGGTCACGATGACCTTGACGACACCCTCCTCGCTAGGGAGGTCGAACATCGTCTGCTGCAGCACGTCCTCGCAGATGGAGCGCAGGCCGCGGGCGCCGGTCTTGCGGGCAAGCGCCATACGGGCGATCTCATGCAGGGCGGCATCCTCAAACTCAAGCTCAACGTCCTCGAGCTGGAACATCTTGCGGTACTGACGCACCACGGCGTTCTTGGGCTCGGTCAGGATCGACACCAGGTCGTCCTCGTCGAGCGCCTGCGTCTGGGTGACGACGGGCGTACGTCCCACAAACTCGGGGATCATGCCAAAGGCGTTGAGGTCCTGCGGGAGCACCTGGCGCAGCAGATCGTTCTCGTCGACCGAGGTGGGGCCGGCGATCTCGGAGTTAAAGCCCACGCCCTTGTTGCCCACGCGATCGGCGATGATCTTGTCCAGACCCACAAAGGCACCACCGCAGATGAACAGGATGTTGGTCGTGTCGATCTGCAGCAGCTCCTGCTGGGGATGCTTGCGGCCGCCGGTGGGCGGAACGCTTGCCACCGTGCCCTCAAGAATCTTAAGCAGCGCCTGCTGAACGCCCTCGCCCGAAACGTCGCGGGTAATAGAAAGGTTCTCGGCCTTGCGGGCGATCTTATCGATCTCGTCCACGTAGATAATGCCAACCTGCGCGCGCTCAATATCGCCATCGGCAGCGTTGATGAGCTTGAGCAGGATGTTCTCAACATCCTCGCCCACGTAACCGGCCTCGGTGAGTGCGGTGGCATCGGCGATGGCAAACGGCACCTCGAGGATGCGCGCGAGCGTCTGGGCCAACAGGGTCTTGCCGGTACCAGTGGGACCGAGCAGCAAGATGTTGGACTTGGCGAGCTCCACCTCGTCCATATCGTTGTCGAACTGCGAGCCCATGCCGCCGTCAAAAGCGGACACCGCAGCGCCGCCCTCGATCACGCGGCGATAGTGGTTGTACACGGCAACCGACATAGCGCGCTTGGCGTCCTCCTGACCCATGACATAGGCCGAAAGCTCGTCATAGATCTCGTGCGGCGTCGGCACGTGCGTGATGACCTGGCGGTCGTCCTCGAGCTCAAAGCCCTCGGTCTCGGGGTCCACGGCGGGCTGCCCAGCAGCCTGGCCGTGGTCGTTGAGGAAGCCTGGCAGCTTGCCGTTGCGGGCAGCGTCCATAAAGTCCGAAGCCAGCGACTCCTCCAGAATCTCGGAGCAAGCGGCGACGCACTCGTCACAGATAAAGATGTTGGTCGGGCCCTTTACGAGGCGACGGACCTGGCCCTGCTCTTTTCCGCAGAAGGAGCAGCGGATAGGGTTACCGTTCTCGTCAAAGTTGTCCTGCATGTTTCCTGCCATCCTAGGCATCCTTCGCGGCGAGATCGCGCGAGGTGACGATACGGTCAATCAAGCCGTAGTCGAGGGCCTCGGCAGCGGTCAGGTAGTTGTCGCGCTCGGTATCGGCCTGGACCTTCTCGATGGGCTGGCCCGAGGCGTCGGACAGGATCTGGTTGAGCTCGCGACGGGTCTTCTTGATCTCCTCGGCAACGATCTCAATCTCGGTCTGCTGACCCTGGGCACCGCCGCTGGGCTGGTGAATCATGACCTTGGAGTGCGGCAGGCAGAAGCGCTTGCCCTTGGCGCCGGCCGAAAGCAGCACAGCGGCCATAGACGCGGCCATGCCGACGCAAATGGTGGAGACCTGCGGCTTAATGAAGTTCATGGTGTCAAGAATCGCCAGGCCGGAGTAGACCTCGCCACCGGGCGAATTGATGTAGAGCGAGATATCCTTCTCGGCATCCTGGCTCTCAAGATGCAGCAGCTGGGCAACGACCAGGTTGGCGCTGACGGAGTTGATCTCCTCGCCCAAGAAGATGATGCGGTCGTTGAGCAGGCGCGAATAGATATCGTAGCTGCGCTCGCCGCGCGGCGTCTGCTCGATAACGTATGGCACGAGGGCGGAATCGAACTTAGCGATCATACGCATCTCCATTTCTCTCTTGCGGACCAATAGTGGTTCTAGATAAACGTACGGTGCCCGCATGCTATGCATTGGCTGGCACCGTACGAAGCAACCGGATAACCGGTGTATAACTTTACCCCATCACGGGCGCACGCATGCGCTCGCGGGCAAGGTGGCGAGAATTACTCGGCGTCCTTGGCGGTCTCGTCGACCTCGGTCACCTTGGCGTTCTCGACCAGGTGGTCAACGGCCTTGGAGCGACGGATGGACTCGCGGACGGCAGGCATGCGGCCATCGGCGATGAACTCGGCCTTGGAAGCCTCGACGTCCTTGACGCCGGCCTTCTCGAACTCGGCGTTGACGTCGTCCTCGGTGACCTCAATCTTGAGCTCATGGGCGAGGGCGTCGAGAGCCAGGGACTCACGGGCAACGTCGTTGGCCTGCTTGTGCAGGTCGCCGATGAACTGCTCCATGGTTAGGCCGGAAGCGGGCAGCCAGGTGTCCAGCGTCATGCCGCGGGCAGCGAGGTTAGACAGGAAGTTCTGGCCAAGCTCCTCAAAGACGGACTGCTCGTAGTCAGCATCCATCTCGTCGAGCTGCAGGCGCTCGGCGAGAGCGGAGACGCAACGGTTCTCCTTCTCGGCCGGCAGGCGGGAAGCCTTGTCCTGCTCGATCTCGATCTTGATGGCGTCGCGCATGGCGTCGATGCTGTCAAAGCCAAAGTCGGACTTGACGAGCTCATCGGTGAGCTCGGGGGTGTTGCGGACCTTGATGCCCTTGACGGTGACCTCGACGGTGTGGGTCTCGGCCTCCTCGCCCTCCTCGACCTCGTCGGTCCAGGTGACGGTCTTGACGTCGTCAACGTTAGTGCCGATCAGGGCCTCGTTGAACTCCTTGGGGTTGCTGTCGCTACCGGCGATGAGCATGCGGCCCTCGGCGGCGAAGTTGTCAGCGTTCTCAACGGCCTTGAGATCGACGGTGACGTAGTCCTCGGCCTCGACGGCGCGACCCTCGACGTCCTCGAAGGTGGCACGGTAGTTGAGGAGCATCTCGACCTGGTTGTTAATCTCGGACTCGGTGACCTCCGCAGGAGGCATCTCGATCTCGACGGCGTCGAAGGAGGAGAGCTCAGCAGCAGGACGCAGGGAGAACTCGACGGTGTAGGTGTAGTCCTCGTGATCCTTGGCGAGGTCGAGCTCCTTGTAGTCACCGTTCTTGGTGGGGACGATGTCCAGCTCGTTGAGGACGGCGGGCTCGTTGGCGGCGATCAGGTCGTTGGTGGCCTGAGCGAGGGTAGCCTCGGCGCCAAGAGCGGAGTCGATGACCGGACGGGGGGCCTTGCCGGCACGGAAGCCCGGGAAGCGGTACTTCTTGGCGGTGTCCTTGTAAGCCTTCTTGATCGCGGCGTCGACGTCGGCGGCCGGGATGGTGACCGTAGCGGTGAGCTTGGCGTCCTTGACGTCAGAAGCGGTGATGTTCAACACGTTCCTCCTCATACTGCCCAGCTTATCTGAGGTGCTGGTACCTTTATGCAACAAAGAGTCGCGACGGCCGAAGCCGACGCAGATGCGTTGGTGCGGGCGAAAGGACTCGAACCTTCACGGGAATCCCACCAGAACCTAAATCTGGCGCGTCTACCAATTCCGCCACGCCCGCATGAGCGCACAGACTAGGAATGATAGCAGATACGAACGGCAAGCGCACGCACACCTTTTACAGGCTCACGACCTCACCACGAGTGCAAAAGGCGGGACGAGTTGCCCCGCCCCGCCAATTACGACTTGTTCGCTAACCCGCTACTCCCCCAGCAGGGCCTTCTCGGGCGTGATCGGCAGCGAGCGAACCTGATGTCCGGTAGCGTGTGCCACGGCCGAGGCAACGGCGGCGAGCGGCGTGTTGATGACGACCTCGCCGATCGACTTGGCGCCAAACGGGCCCGTCGGCTCGTAGCTCGGCTCAAAGGCCACGCGAATGTTGCCGATATCCAGGCGCGTGGGCAGCTTGTAGCTCATAAAGTTGCCGGTGCGCAGACGGCCGCGCTCATCGTGCTCGACGATCTCGTAGAGCGCGTGACCGATACCCTGGGCAATGCCGCCCTCGGCCTGGACGCGCGCGAGCGCCTCGTTGATCACGGTGCCGCAGTCCACGGCCGCCGCGTAGTCCACCACGGTCACCTTGCCGGTGGCCTTGTCGACCTCGACCTCGGCAATGCCGGCCATAAACGGCGGGGGCGAAACGGGCAGGCAGGCAGAGGCATGCGAGGTGAGCGCGTCGCCGCCCGCGATGTTCTTTACGCACAGGTTGGCGAAGTCGCGCAGCGTGAGGTAGCGGTTCTGCTCGCGCGCGGCACGCTCGTCGGACAGGCGCACGTACTGACCATCAAAGACCACATCGGCGGCGTCCACGTCCCACATCTGGGCGGCCTTGGCGCAGATCTTCTCACGCAGCTCGGTCGCGGCGTTCTTGGCGGCAAGGCCCGTCACGTACGTACCCGAGCTCGCGTACGAGCCGGCGTCGAACGGCGACACGTCGGTGTCCACGCCGCGCACCACAATGAGCGAGCTCTCCACGCCCAGCTCCTCGGCGGCAATCTGCGCCAGGATTGTATCGACGCCCATGCCGTTATCGGTGGCGCCGGTGCCGATGGTAATGAAGCCGTCCTCTTCAAGGCGCATGTCGATGCCGGCGATATCCACATTGGAGATACCCGAGCCCTGCATGGTGAGCGCGCAGCCCAGTGCGCGCACGCGGTCGCCCAGGTCCACGGCTAGCGGCTTGTCGCGCCAGCCGATCATGTCCATCGCGCGCAGCAGGCAGCGGTCGAGCGCGCAGGCGTTGAGCTTCTCGTTGTAGTACTGCGGCATGATCTCGCCCTCGCGCACGATGTTCTTAAGGCGCAGGTCGGCGGGGTCCATGTGCAGCATGTCGGCGAGCTCGTTGACGGCACTCTCCACGGCAAACTGGCCCTGGGTTGCACCGTAGCCGCGATACGCGCCGCCGCGGTTGGTGTTGGTGTAGACGGCATCCCAGCTAAAGCGGCTCGCCTTCACGTGGTTGTAGATGGGCAGGCTCTTGTGGCCCGAAAGGCCAATCGTCGTGGTGGCGTGCTCGCCGTACGCGCCGGCGTTGGACAACGTATGCAGGTCGATGGCCGTGATGGTGCCGTCGTTCATGGCGCCCAGCTTAACGGTCATCTGCATCTGGTGGCGAGAGTTGCCCGCGGTGATGGTCTCCTCACGGGTGTAGCAGCAATAGCTCGGACGGCCGGTCTGCTGGGTGACGAACGCCACGAAGATCTCGCAGCAGCCCGTCTGCTTGGAGCCAAAGCCGCCACCGATGCGCGGCTTGATGACTTGCACCTGCGACTGCGGGATGTCGAGCGACTGCGCGACCATGCGGCGCACGTGGAAGGGCACCTGCGTCGAGGTGGTCACCGAGATGCGCCCGAACGCGTCGGTCGTCGCGAAGGCTCGGAAGGTCTCCATGGGCGCGGTCTGCGTGGCCTGGCTGGTGTAGGTGCGGGTGAACACGATGTCGCTCTGGGCAAAGGCCTCGTCCAAGTCGCCAAAGTCGCTCGTGCCGCTGCATACCAAGTTGCGCGGGACGTCGCCGCCCTGCGGGAACATAAAGGTCACGTCGCCCTCGGGGTGGACCACGATGTCGTTATCGAGCGCCTTGGTAAAGTCGAGCAGCGGCTCGAGCACCTCATAGTCGACCTTAATGAGTTTGAGCGCCTTGTCGGCAGCCTCCTCAGTCTCGGCGGCGACGATCGCCACCTCCTCGTTTTGGTAACGGACGAGGTTCTCGAGAATCAGGCGGTCGTAGGGACTCGGCTGCGGATAGCTCTGGCCGGCGATGGTAAAGCGGCGCTTGGGCACGTCCTCGTAAGTGTAGACGCCCACGACGCCGGGCACCTTCAGTGCGCGCGACGTATCGATGGAGCGGATCTTGGCGCGGGCATAGGGGCTGCGCTTGAGCTTGACGATGAGCGCACTGGCGGGCACCAGGTCGCCCGTGTAGACGGGACGCCCCTCGAGCAAGGCCTTCGAGTCCTTCTTGGGCTGCTTGTGGGTGATCTGCTTGTACGAAACGCCATCGCAGCTGGTGTCGTTGACCGGCAGCTCGGGCATCTCAAAGCCAACCTGCACGCCGGATTCGTTGAGGAAGCGCACAATGGCGCGCAGCTGGCTTTCGTAGCCACTGCAACGGCAGAGGTTGCCGGCGAGCTGGCGCGAGAGCTCCTCGCGCGTGGCGACAAGGCTCGGGTCCTCCTTGGCGGCGCGGGCAAGCGCCAGCACGTTCATGATGAGGCCGGGGGCGCAAAAACCGCACTGCTCGGCGCCTTCGGCAGCCATCGCACGGGCCAGCGCCTCAGACTCGGCTTTGAGGCCCTCGAGCGTGGTGATGGTGTGGCCCTCGACGCGCGCGGCGGGAACCGAGCAGCTCAGCACCGGGTCGCCGTCGAGCCACACTGTGCACAGGCCGCAGTTGGTGGTCTCGCAGGCACAGCGCACCGACGCGCAGCCCTGCTCGCGCAGCAGCGCAAAGAGCATGGTGTCGGGGGCAATCTGAACCTTGACCTTACGGCCGTTGAGCGTAAAGGAAAGATCGATGAGTTTGGCAGCCATTAGCGCACCTCGCTAGAATCGACGCCGGGCACGCGGCGGCAGGAATACTCGTCCGTGGCAAACTTGGGGACCTGCACGGTCTCGAGCTCGCGGGCAAGCGCGGCAGAAAGCTCGATGCCGGCGGCGCGGCGCACGGCTTGGATGGCGAGCGGGGCCGAGATGCGGCGACGGTAGTCGGCCGAGCCCCAAAGGTTGGTGCCGTAGCTCAGCGCGCGCACGGATGCGGCCAGGGCGCGAAGCTCGTCCTCGGAAGGCTGCTCGTTCACCAGACCGCATGCCTCGCCCTGCAGCAGGGTTGCGCGCAGCGGACGGGCACCCACGGTGACATGCCAGCTGTTGTTCCACCAGGCAGCGGTGACGTTTAAGGAGGGGAAGTCGGTCGCGGCCTTGCGCACGGCCTCATAGCTTGCGCGGTAATCGTGCTTAACGACCACCACGTGCTCGATAACGTCGCGCACGTAGCCCATATCGACGAACTCGGCGAGCGGCACGCGGCCGGCGCCCGTCAGCTCAACATAGGAATCGAGCGCGAGGAAGGCGGAGAGCACATCTGAGAAGCCAAAGCGGCCATAAATGCTGCCGCCCACCGTGGCGGTATTGCGCAGCTGCACGCCCACGATATCGTGGACGGCAAACTCAAAGACGTTGTTGACAAGCGCGTTGAGCTCGGCATGGCGCTCGAGCTGGCGCAGGGTGCACATGGCGCCGATGCGAAGCTCGGTCTCGGTCTCCTCGATCTGATCGAGTCCGCAGGCCGAAAGGTCAATCGCCGTCGCCACGCGACGCGAACCCAGGCGCATCCAGATGCCGCCGCCCACAATCTTGTTGTTGCGGTTCTTCTGTAAGAGCTCATAGGCTTCGGCCGCGTTTCCAACACGGACGTAGGTACCGAACTTGAGCACGTTCTCCCCCATCTCTTCACTTGTCCAGTACTTTTAAGTGTACCAAACGAGGGGCCGCACACCGTTTTAGGACAAAATCCACCCACCCATCCATAACTTGCGGTGATATACGGACTGATTAGCCGTTCTGGGACGCTAAACAGTCCGTATATCACCGCAAGTTATGAGGAGTCCTCCGGGATAGAAAAGGCTCCCAGCCGGAATGGCTGGGAGCCTCATCGCATACTATGTCGAGCGAAGATTTAGCAGACGCCCTGGGCGAGCATGGCGTCGGCGACCTTCAGGAAGCCGGCGATGTTGGCGCCCATGACAAAGTTGCCCTCCTGGCCGTACTCCTTGGCGGTGTCGTCCACGTTGTGGAACATGCCGCGCATGAGCTGCTCGAGCTTGCCGTCGACCTCCTCGAAGGTCCAGGACAGGTGCTCGGCGTTCTGGCTCATCTCCAGGCCGGACACGAGCACGCCACCGGCGTTGGCAGCCTTACCAGGCATAAAGGCGACGCCGTTCTCCTGGAAGTAGGTCGTGGCCTCGATGGTCGTGGGCATGTTCGCGCCCTCGCCGACCACCTTGCAGCCGTTGGCGACGAGCGCCTGGGCATCCTCGAGCAGCAGCGTGTTCTCGCGAGCGCAGGGCAGCGCGATGTCGCAGGGCAGCTGCCAAACGCCGCGGCCGTCGCCCTCGTGCCACACGGCGTTGGGCTTCTCGTCAACGTACATGGCGAGCGTAACGCCCTTGTCGTGGCCAGAGCGCTTCTTGTTGTAGATGTGCTCGAGCACGGTGTAGTCGATGCCGTCGGGATCCTCGACCCAGCCGTGGGTATCGGAGCAGGCGAGCACCTTGCCGCCGAGCTGAGTGACCTTCTGGACCGCGTAGATAGCGACGTTGCCGGAGCCGTGAACGACGACGTTCTTGCCCTCGAAGGAGTCGCCGCGGCTCTTAAGGTACTCGTCCACAAAGTAGGCCAGACCGTAACCGGTGGCCTCGGTACGGGCGAGCGAGCCGCCAAAGGAGAGGCCCTTACCGGTAAGAACGCCGGTCCACTCGTTGGTCAGGCGCTTGTACTGACCGAACAGGTAGGCAACCTCGCGGCCGCCAACGCCCAGGTCGCCGGCGGGAACGTCGGTGTTGGGGCCAATGTGGCGATAGAGCTCGGTCATGAAGGACTGGCAGAAGTGCATGATCTCGTTGTTGGACTTGCCCTTGGGGTCAAAGTCGGAGCCGCCCTTGCCGCCGCCCATGGGAAGGGTGGTCAGGCTGTTCTTGAGGATCTGCTCCAGACCCAGGAACTTGAGCATACCCAGGGTGACCGTCGGGTTAAAGCGCAGGCCGCCCTTGTAGGGTCCAATGGCAGAGTTGAACTCGACGCGGTAACCGCGGTTGACCTGAACCTTGCCCTGGTCGTCGACCCAGGGAACACGGAACATGACGATGCGCTCGGGCTCGACGAGGCGCTCAAGCAGGGCGGCCTCCTCGTACTCGGGATGGGCGTCGAGCGCCGGCTGGATGGTGCCGAGAATCTCGGTCGCGGCCTGGATGAACTCAGGCTGCTCGGGATAGCGGGCCTTGAGCTCTTCGAGAACTTTCTGCGTGTAGCTCATGCTTCCTCCAATTGATGGAAAAGAAAAGTATCGTTCGAGGCGCCCCATGCGCCGCGAGCTTTATCGAGTATGGATAATATCGCACTGTTGCGGGAAAGTTACGCATAAGCCGACGAGCAGATGTTTCGTTTTGATTACGATGCAGGTAGAAGCGTTTTTGAGCACCCAACGTGCAAATCGCGTGTTTCGAAGCTGTTTCGTCCACATGTTCCGAACCACCACATTGGGGACAGGCACCTTTGTGGTGGTTTTGGTGGTTAGAGGACGAGCTGATGGTAGTCGGCGGGGATTACGTGGCCCTCGGTGGCGGCACGGAAGGCGGCGAGGGCATCGCCCGAGAACGGCATAGCCCAGCACAGTCCGCAGCCGGCGGTGATGGAGCCAGGCAGCGGCATGATGCGCCCGGGCACACCGGCGGCAAGGCACAGCTGCTCGCATTCCATCACATCGAAGGTGCTATCGAACGAAACGATAATCTTGCGCTCGTGGTCGAGGGCATCACCGGATGGGCCTTCGAGGTGTGCCTCACGATACGCCGCGGCGGCCGCTTCCTCTTCCGCAGTATGCCCACAGCCACCGCAGCCGCAGGTACAGGGCTCGGAACCATCGCAAGTGCAAGGCTCTCCCGTGTCGGGACAAATATCGTGAGACATGGCAACTCCAATCGTCTAGGCAAGCAACTCGGCCGCCGCAAACTCCTCGGGTGTATTGACGTTTTCAAAGCAGAGCGTCGAGCCCGCGGCCTTAACAATCTGCGGCTCATCCATATAACCGGCCTGAACGCGATTGATCAGGCAGCGAATGCGCTGGCGGTCGCAGGCGAGCAGCTCTTGGGCAACCGGCGCACACGCGTCACGGCGCCAGACGGCGCAAAGCGGCTCAATCCCCCGCTCCTCGCGCGGCACGCACACGTCGAGCGCCTCGGCCTCAACACGATCGGCAAGCGCGCCGATGAGTTCCGGCGAGACAAACGGCATATCGCAGGCGACGATAGCCGCATGAGGAAGCCGAGCCGCAGCCAGCGAGCTCGCGATGCCGCGCATGGCGCCCGCCGACCCCTCAAGGTCCGGCACTATTCGCGGCACCAGGCCGCCAAACGTGCGCTCCTCAAGGTAGGCAAGCTCGCTGGGACGCGACGTCGTCACGACCAACTCACCGGCAACTGGCGCCAACCGACCCAGTACGCGCTCGATGAGCGGCTCACCGCAAAACGCCATGCGCGCCTTATCGCAGCCCATGCGCGACGACAACCCGCCCGCCTGGACGACACAAGAAAGATCGGTCCGTCTTACGGTAGTCATACGGCAAACCACCCCCATCGGCATGCTCAAAATCCGGCACACGAAGCCAAATACCGCCACCGAAATAGCGGCGCTACGAAAAGCCCGTGCAAAAACAAAACAGCGCCTTTGCGGCACGCAGCAAGACCGCGAGCACAAAAGCGCTGGTAGCGTATGGCGGGAACGTATGTGAATCGAACACATCCAAGACGTTTTGCACGCCTCGCAACGGTTTTGAGGACCGCGGAGCCCACCGGAGCCCATCCGTTCCCAAGTGCGGAGGTATTTTACCAAACCGAAACGGCTCCATCCCAAAAAGACGAGCAAGAAGTTGCGGTGGAATAGTTCCTGTATTTGCTGCCAAAGCCTCCAAATAGGAACTATTTCACCGCAACTGAGGAGGCGGGAGCGGGTGACCGGCCTAGCGCAGGGAGCGCAGGCCGCCGGCCTCCTTGTCGAGCACCGTAAAGCGCACGGCATCCAGGTGCTCCAAGATGCTGATGGCGCGTTTGCGCGACACGCCCAGGGCCTCGCGCAGCACGCTCGTTGTGGCTGCGCCACCGGCTGTCTCAATGGCGGCGGCGACGAGCTCGCGCGCATGGGCCTCGGCGGCAGCGGACAAGGCAACGTCGCGCTCGACCTTAACGATCGAGCGGTTGAGCGAAAGCTCGCGCAGGGCACGCGTCATGGTGTCGCGGCCGAGCTGCAGCTGTTCGCCCACCTCGGGAAGCGCCGGTGCGTCCAGGCCGGTCTCGTCAAGCAGCGCGACAATGCGCTCGCAAGCCTCTCGCACCACGCGTGCCGCCGCGGCGGCCGAATGCGGATCGAATACCTCGGCGCCCTCGGCGGCGCACACGCCACGCGAGCAGCCCTCGGCAATCAGAGCCGAGGCAACGCCTTCATCAGCGGCAGGCCACGCAGCATGGGCAACGGCGCCAGGCGTAAAGCCCGTCTCCTTGGGAGCCGCCGCGTGCATGGCTGACAGGGTCGCAGCAAGGGCATCCATAGCGGCGTCGAGCGCGGAAGAATCTGCATACAGCGAGCCATCCGAGCCAGCAAGCGCGCAAGCAGCGCCCTGCGCCACCAGCCCGCGCAGCGCGGTATCGACCTCGCCGATACCAAGATCCAAACCCCTAGCAACATCAACGGCCGCAACCGGCAACGTCTGCAGCGCCAGCCACGCCTCAACACCAGCGGCGGTATCGCCGGACTCGAGTGCCGCAAGCAGCGCGCGCTCCCCCGCCGAAAGCTCGCGCGAGCGACGGCAGCGCGAAAGCAGCACGCGCCCGCCGCCAATGAGCATAACGGGCGAATACGACAGCACCACGGCATGGTCTCCGGCTCGCAGCGGCAGCGGCTCCTCCAAGCGCACCTGTACGGTACGGGTCTCGCCCACCGCCATGGGGGCCTCGCCCTCCAAAAGCATGATGCGGCCGACGACCTCGGCCGTACCCGCCATCACATGCACACGCGCGCCCGACTCGAGCACGCGCGGCTTGGCGCCCTCGCGGCCCAGGTAGGTGAACGTCATCATAAAGCGCAACGTCTGACCAAAGCGGTCCGCCACGCCCAGCATCTCGCCACGGTCAAGCGCCGCGACACCGTCACCAACCAGGTTGAGCGCCACGCGTTGCCCAGGCAGCGCGCGCGGCGTATCGCCATGCACCTGAATCCCGCGCACACGACAGACCGTGCGCGACGGCAGCGCGACGAGCTCATCGCCCACCGCAACCGGCGCATCGTGCAGCGTTCCCGTCACGACGGTGCCGGCGCCCTTGATCGTAAAGCAGCGGTCAATCGGCAGGCGCGGCGCGGCATCGCTCCGCTCGGCACGCTCGCGACAGGTATCCCAGCAGACACCCACCTGCTCGTCGAGCACCGCAAGCAGCCCGTCAATCCCCTCGCCCGTCTTAGACGACACGGGCACAATTGACGCGCCCGCAAACACAGTACCCGACAAAAAGTCATCGACATCGAGCTCGGCCAGATCAACCATCTCGCTATCGGCCAGGTCGCACATCGTCAGCGCGACCACCATGTGCGTAACGCCCAGCAGCTCCAGCACATGCACGTGCTCGCGGGTCTGCGGCATCACGCCCTCGACGGCCGAAACCACCAGCACGGCAACGTCGATGCCCGTCGCACCCTGCACCATGGCGCGCAGGTAATGGGCATGCCCCGGCACGTCGACCAGGCCGACGATCTTGCCACTCGGCAGCGCCAGCTCGCCAAAGCCCAGCTCCACGGTCATGCCCCGGCGACGCTCGACCTCCAGACGGTCGGGATTCTTGCCGGTCAGCGCCTCGACCAGCGCCGACTTACCGTGGTCGACGTGGCCCGCCGTGCCAACGATAACGGGGCACTCCACCAGCGCCTGAGCCTCACTCATCGTGCAACCGCCTTCTCAACGCAAGCGACGAGCGTCGATGCCGCCGTCTCGATATCGCGGTCGCCCACGAGCGTGCGTACATCAAACAGAATGCGGTCGTGCGAGGCGCGCGTGACGACCGGCGTATCGAAGTCTTGGACGAGAGAGCGCTTGAGCGCGTCGACGGACAGGCGCCCGTCGACCGGGCAGATGGCAACGCACATCGTGGGCAGCTCCACGGTAGGCAGCGAGCCGCCACCGGGAGTCGACGACTCCTCGACGATTTCCACCTGCACGGCACACGGGCAGCCAGCCTTATCGAGGCCCGCCACCATCAGCTCGCGCAGCTTGCGTGCGCGGCGCTCCAGATGAGCCTGCGGAAGCGTGAGCATGTTGAGCACCGGCACCTCGCGATGGGCCACATCCGCCCCATCCATGTAAATGCGCAGCGTAGCCTCGAGAGCCGCCAGTGCGAGCTTTCCCGGACGCAGGGCGCGCATAAGCGGATGCGACCCACAGGCCTGCACCAGATCGCGGCGACCCATGATAATGCCCGCCTGCGCGGCACCGAGCAGCTTATCGCCCGAGCACGACACCAGATCGAGCCCTGCCGAAACCGAAGCCGGCGTGGTTTCTTCGCCGCCGCGCACCAAGATGTCGTCGGGCAACAGCGCGCCCGAGCCCTGATCCTCGTAGAACAGCAGGTCATGCTTGTGAGCAAGCGCCGCAAGCTCCCGAGAACCCAACTCCTCGTGAAAGCCCTCGATGCGATAGTTGGAAGGATGGACCTTAAGGATCATCGCCGTGTCGGGCGTGATGGCGCGCTCGTAGTCGCCCAAATGCGTGCGGTTGGTGGCTCCGACCTCGACGAGCTTGGCGCCCGAAGCCGCCATGACATCGGGGATACGGAAGCTGCCGCCGATCTCGACAAGCTCGCCGCGACTGACGATGACTTCCTTGCCCGCGGCGTGAGTCGCCAGCACCAGCAGCACAGCGGCGGCGTTGTTGTTGACCACGAGCGCGTCCTCGGCACCGGTGAGTGAGCGGATCAGCTGCGCGGCGTGCTCCTTGCGCGACCCGCGCGAACAAGTGTCCACACTGTACTCGAGCGTGCTGTAGCCGCGTGCAACCTCGGCCACGGCCTTGGCGGCCGACTCCGCGAGCGGGGCGCGACCCAAGTTGGTATGGATGACCACACCCGTAGCGTTGACGGCAGGGCGCAGGCTCGGCAGCGCGGAGCGGTGCGCACGCCACTCGATGGCCGAAGCAAGGTCGCGCTTAGAGCGCGGGGTGGCGCCGGCGCGAATGGCGGCGCGCTCCTCGTCGAGCACGGCCGTGACGGCGGCATGCACCACCGCGTCGCAGGTCTCCCCTGTCGCCTTCACCACCGGCCACTCGGCAAGCAGCTCGTTGACGGAAGGGATGGCGCGCAGGCGGGCGCGCACCTCATCGGACATGTTCTGGCTATCGCTCATGTGCGGCCTTTCAAAACCAAAGGTGAATCAATCGTTCGAATGTCAAACTATCAGCCAATTCGATCAGCTGAGTCAATTACTCGCTATTATCCTCGCGTGCCGCGATCTTTTCCACGCGAACGGCATTTTCCTGGGTGAGCGCAGCGCCCGTCAACGGGTCCCAACGCAACGGCGTATGGTCGAGCGGGCCCACGCCCAAGGCTTGAGCGCCACCGGCATCGGCGCCAAACGAACGCCCGCCGGGAGCGGCCGAGGTGAAGATGCATGCCGGATGCAGATAGGGCGTCGTCTCCACGCGCACGCGGTCCCGGCCCATGTCGCTCACGAGTTCGACGATCTCGCCGTCGGCGATGCCCATGTGCGCAGCAGCATCGGCATTCATCTGCACGGCATCCAGGTCCGACCCAACCTCGGCGGCACCTTGGGCCGCGAGCCTGCGCGAGGTATGCGACTCAAAGGGACGGTTGCCGCTAATGAGGCGAAACATCCCCGGGCCAGGCTCCACCATGGGAGCGATCCAGTTGGGTACACAACCCAGGCCGGCTCGTTCCCATACGTCGCTTGCCAGCGCAATTTTGCCGCCATCCAGGGGAATCGCCGGCTCACCCGTGCGCGACGGCAGCGGCACGCCCGTATCGGCCCAACCGCGTTCCTTGAGCTCGTCCAGATCGATCCCAAAGGGCGCCACCTGGGCAGCCGCAAGGTCGTCCGGCGTAAAGTCGAAGTACTCGCCTACGCCGCAGGCCGCAGCCAACCCGGCAAAGATCTCCCGACCGGGACGCGTGTCGTTATGCAACACGGGCAGCACGGCGTTGCGGTAGAACAGGCGCGCATCGTTGGCACCTGTCACCGTTCCCACGCCACGGTCGGCCTCCAGATACGTCACGTCGGGCAGCACGAAGTCAGAAGCACGCGCCGTCTCGGACCAGCGAATATCAATCGTCACAAGCAAGTCGAGCCGCTGCAAAATACTCAACCAAGCCTGTGCATTGCCATAGCCCGCACCGGGGTTACTGGCATAGACGATGAGCCCACGCAAATCGCCGGCAAGAATCGACTGACCGATGGTCGTGCACAGGCCGCGCACCGGATCGACCAGTGGATAGCGCTCGGACCCCAGCTTGGGCCCACGCGGCACCGGCGGCGTCGTGAAACGCACAGGATCCAAGTCGCCCAGCGCAAGCGGTGTAGGTGGATTGAGCGCGCCGCCCACATGCCCGATACAGCCCAGCAGCACATCGACCAGACAAATCGCGCGCGCAGTCTGGGTGCTATTGGCATACGCGATACCGATGCCGCCATGAAAGCCCGCATCCACCACAGCGGCGGGCACGGCGGCAGCCAAATCACGCGCAGTCGCACGGATATCGTCCGCCGGCACGTCGCACATCGACTCGGCCCACTCGGGCGTCCAAGCACGGGCCGCCAGCGCCAGCTCGTCAAAACCCGTGGTATAGCGGGCAACGAACTCGTTGTCGTACAAGTCCTCGGCAATGAGCACATGCGCAATGCCCAGCAACAAGGCCAAGTCACAGCCCGGGCGCACGCGGAGCCAGCGATCGGCAAGCGCGGCGGAGCCGCTGCGCCGGGGGTCGACCACGATGATCTTCGCCCCGCGCCGGCGTGCATCGTTGAGCGCATCGACAGCCCCCATCGTCGACGAATCGACGATGGAACGCCCCAGATACATGATGCAATCGGTATGCGCCAGGTCGGAGGCGGGACTATAGCCCAGGCTGTGTTCCCAACCGGTAAGTCGGCTTACCTCGCAGGCGCCATCGGCACCGTATACGTTGGGCGAGCCCAGCGCATGCATAAAACAATACGCCCAGTAGCGGTCGAACGAGGGCACGCCGAGCGTCATGCCCAGCGCACGAGGCCCGCACTCGTCAACAATCCCCAAAAGACGCTCGGCAATCTGAGCAAACGCCTCGTCCCAGGTAATCGCATCAAACCCCGAGCCATCCCGGCGGCGTCGCATGGGGTGCACAATGCGGTCGCGCTCGTCAAACGGCATTGCCAGGCGATGCCGTCCGCGGGCGCAGAGGGCACGCGCCGCGCACGGATGCCCCGGCACCGGCAACTCGGCCACCACACGACCATCCTCAACGCGTGCCGCAAAGGCGCAATCGGCATAGCATCCCCCGCATGTGGTCACCACAGCGCGACCGTCACGCTCCACAGCAGATGCCATCTCGATTACCCCTTTCACAGGTCAAACACAACAGGCCAGCAGCACGCCAACGAGCCCCAGACCCAAAAAGCCTCCCGCACGGCAACGCCCCGCGGGAGGCCCAACGTCAAACAGACGGTACCTTACGCCTCCGACTTCTTGGCGTAGACAAACCAGTAGCCGAGCGCGATCAGAACCGCGCCGCCCACGATGTTGCCCAGCGTGGCGGCGGATAGATTAAACGCAATACCCGCGACGTTGAGTGCATCGGCGCCGGCGACCTTGGCACCATAGCCGCACGCGTGCATCACGGCACCCATGGGCAAAAAGTACATGTTGGCAACGCAGTGCTCAAAACCGCAGGCCACAAAGGCGGCGATGGGCAGCAGAATGCCCACGACCTTATCGACCACGGTCTTGCCGGCGGTACCGATCCACACGGCCAGGCACACAAAGATGTTGCACAGGATACCGCGGAAGAAGATCGTCACCCAGTCGATCGTCACCTTGCCGGCGGCGACGCTCACCATGGAATTGGCGACCGCCTCGCCGTTGAGCTTATAGATGCCGGCCATGTACACCAAAAAGACGATGAACAGGGCACCGACAAAATTGCCGACCCACACGACGACCCAGGCCTTGAGCATCTGAGCCAGGGTGATCTTTTTGCTCTTGAACGCGCAGACCATAAGCGAATTGCCGGTAAACAGCTCGGCGCCGCACACCAGCACCAGCACCAGGCCCAGGCAAAAGCACAGGCCGCCCACGACGCGCTGGGCACCCCAGCCCAGCGTGCCGTCGCTCAAAAACACCGTAAAGAACAGGCCGCCGAAGGCGATAAACGCGCCGGCGAACATTGCCAACAGAAAGGCCTTAGCGACCGGCAGGTTAGCCTTGGTCACGCCGGCGGCCTCGGTCTTGGCCTCGATCGCGGCGGGCGCCAGGCAATCGGGAGCGGGGCACTCCACCTTGGAATCTGCCATGTCAATCACTTCTTTCCTATTCAGCAAGGGCAAACGCTACTACAGCTCCTGCCCCAAGCGGACAAAGTGGGAAAAGTCGTTGGCGGCCACGGCGTCGTACACGGCGTCGACGGCCTCAAAGACCTCCGGGGACATGGGGTTATAGAACTCCGTATCGCCCGGCTGAATCCCTATGAAGACGATATCTTCGCACGATTGCTCGATTTCCTCGATCAGAATCGACAAAGGGAGCGAATGCGTGGTGAACATCGACTTGCGGGCCACGTCACGTTTGTCGAGCAAGCGGATGGCGCCGACGGGCAGCGCCATGTCGGCGGCATCGACCAAAACCAAACGCGGCGGACGTTCACGCTTAACCTCGATGATGTCGTCCTCGGGCGTTTGCCCGCCGTCGATGGTGTACCAACCGGCGATGGGCGCGTCCTCCATCTTTTTGGAGAGCACGGGGCCGGCGGCATCGTCGGCACGCAGCACGCTTCCCGCCGTGAGCACGATACCCGCAAACGGGGCGCCGTTCACACGTCCATCCACAACGCGATCCATTACTGCAACCTTCCCGTCAGATACACGCCCGAAACATCGCGCACGCGCTCCACCAAATCGCGGAACTTCATTAAGAACGCGACCTGCTGGGCATGCAGGCCAAAGTCGTCGTCGAACACCGAGATGCCGGCCTTGGCCGACCCGCGAAAACCGCGCTCGTCGAGCAGCGCATCGCAGGCCTCGAGCAGCGACGGCACCGCCGCCTTGTCGAGCTGGCACTCGCCAAAGGAGCGGATGGCCTCGAACTTGGTTTTGGCCTCCCCCTCCGGCAGCGCGTCGACGAGCGAATAGAACACGTTCACCGACACCGACAGGCGCGGCTCAAAGCAATCGAGCACGCCGGTGTGGTGGCCCACGGCGAGCGTGTAGTACAGCACGTCGCAGGCCTCCTGGGGAACGTCTTCCTCGGTCTCCACAAACTTACGCGTGAGCTCATAGAAGACCACCTGGTCGGGCGCATGGCCCAGGCAGGGGTCGGCGACGCCCTCGGCGGCCTCGTCGCTTGCGCGCGAGGCATCGCCAAAAGAACCGCCGAGCATGCCGGGACCCGCAAAGTAACCAGAGCGGTCCGTGAGCTCCATCTAGCGACCTCCGGCCAGCACCAGATCCTGCAGCGCCGAGTACACCTCGACGCGGCGCGGATCGTCCTGCTTGTCGATGAGCAGCGCCATGGCACCGCGGATATCGCCCTTGGGCGCGCCCTCGAGCGTATCCATAAACTCGTTGGCCAGATCGCGGCCGTAACGGTAGCCGCTCATGGCGCGAGCCTCGCGCTCGATGGCAACGCGCAGCTTGTACGGCACGCCGGGGTGCAGGATATCGGCCTGCTCGCCGGCGGCCTCCACCGTGGTCTCGGCATGGAGCTTTTGGTCCAGCAGACCGAGCGCCATGGCAAAGCCGTAGACGGTCTGCGCAGGGCTGGGCGGGCAGCCGGGAATGTAGACGTCGACCGGCAGAATCTTATCCGTGCCGCCCCAGACGCAGTAGTTGTCGTAGAAGATGCCGCCGGTGCAGCCGCACGCGCCATAGGACACCACGATCTTGGGATCGGGTGCGGCCTCAAACGCGCGCAGGGCCGGCATGCGCATGGCACGCGTCACGGCGCCGGTGTACAGCAGCACATCGGCGTGACGGGGCGAGGGCACGACCTTGATGCCAAAGCGCTCGACGTCAAAGACGGGCGTGATGGAACCGAAGATCTCGATCTCGCAGCCGTTGCAGCCGCCGCAGTCGACACGGTAGACGTACACCGAGCGCTTGATCTTCTTAAGAAGGGTCGCCTTGGCCTTCTCGATGCTCTCGTCGAGCTCGATCTTGGTCGGGCGGTACTGAAGCCGCTCGGGCAAAAGCGTGGGTTCGGCCATGGTTACTCCTCCTTCGTTTCAAAATCCATGATGATGCCCTCGACCGGCGCCGGACCGGCGGGAATCTCGGGCGCATCGGGGTTAAGCTCGCGGTCGATATACTCCGGGTTCACGCCGTGGCCGCCCAGATACTCCATGCCGGGGCCCTGGGGCTCGCCGGACGCAAGCGTCTCGTTGGCAGCCATGCCGTGTGCGTTGCCGGTCTTTACGGCCGAGGCGGCGCGCAGGGCGTCGAGCTCGCGCTTACACTCCTGGCACATACCGACGGTACGGGCGGCCTGCTCGGCCTCCATGCCGCCGGCCTTTTGCAGCAGGCGCTTGGCGTAGTCGATCTCCTTGTGCGGGGCAAACGGCTTGCCGCAACGCGAGCAATGCTCGAGCGTGTAGACGCTCTTGCTGGTGAGGTCGTCCTTGCTCATGACGGCCAGCTCAAACTCCTCGGTGAGCTTGATGGCCTCCATGGGGCAGGCTTCCTCGCAGCGGCCGCAGAAGATGCAGCGACCATAGTCGATCGACCAGGTAATGGTATCGGCCGCAAGGTCGGTGTCCATGCGAATGGCATCGGCCGGGCACGCCACGCCGCAGGCACCGCAGGCGATGCAGAGCTCGGCATTATGCTCGGGCTTGCCGCGCATGTCCTTGTTGGTGGGAAACGGCGCAAACGGGTACTTGACCGTCGCGTCGCCGGCCTTGGCGTTAACCTTCCAAAGCTTCAGCATATTAGAGCGCCTCCTCATCGAGCGGAGCGGCCATGGTGCCCTCGCCCGCAAGCGGCGACTTGTCGCGCCAGACGTTCTCGAACTGCTCCTTGTCGAGCACGTGGTCGCGCTTGGCGGCGACATCGGTCACCGTCACGCGGTCGGTGCAGGAGTAGCACGGGTCGAGCGAGCCGACGATCAGCGCTGCATCGCCCACGGTGTTGCCGCGGAACATGTAGCGCAGGACCGGCCAGTTGCTGTACGTGGCCGCCTTGGCGCGCCAGCGGTAGCACTTCTGGTTGTTGCCGAGCATGGCCCAGTGCACGTCCTCGCCGCGCGGCGCCTCGGTGGCGCCGATGGCGTACTTGTGCGGGGTGTACTCCCAATCCGTGGTGAGGATGGGGCCCGACGGGCAGTTCTCGAGCATGGTCTCGATCATGTCGATCGAATCGTAGACCTCCTGGATGCGAACGGCGGTACGGCCGAAGGCATCGCAGGTGTCGGCCGTGGCGGCATGCATCTTTTGGACGTCCGGATCGGCGTAGCCGTCGAAGGGATGGTCAAAGCGCACGTCGCGGGCATAGCCAGAGCCACGCATGAGCGGGCCGACCGGCGAAAAGTCGCGAGCGATCTTGCGGTCCAGAATGCCGATACCGCTCGTACGCTCGATAAAGTTGGGCGTAGAGAGCAGCATGTCGACGAGCTCCTGAACCTCGGAGCGCAGCTGGTGGATGGTCGTGAGCGTAGAGAGCTTCTGCTCGGCCAAAATGTCGCGACGCACGCCGCCGATCACGTTGAGGCCGTAGGTCTTGCGGTGACCGGAGAGCTTCTCGGCCAGGTCCATGGACTTCTCGCGGACGCGGAAGAACTGCTGGAAGCCGGAGTCGAAGCCCGTGTAGTGCGACGCCAGGCCAATGTTGAGCAGATGCGAGTGCAGACGCTCGACCTCAAGCATGATGGCACGGATGTACTGGGCGCGCGGCGGGACATGGATGCCCTGGGCGCGCTCGACGGCCTCGGCATAGGCCACCGAGTGGGCGCAGCCGCAGATGCCGCAGATGCGGTCGGCGAGGAAAGTCACGGCGTCATAGTTCAGGCGCGTCTCGGCGACCTTCTCCATGCCGCGGTGCACGTAGAACAGACGGTAGTCGGCGTCGACGATCGTCTCGCCCTCGACGAACAGGCGGAAGTGGCCGGGCTCGTCGGAGGTAATGTGCAACGGGCCCATGGGGACAAGCGTCGTCTCCTTGCCCTTGGTATCGGCCAAGAACTCGTAGTTTTCCATGTCACTCGCGGGAGCGGGACGGAAGCGGTAGTCCATGGAGTCCTTGCGCAGCGGGTACAGGCCGCTGGGCCAATCGTCGGGCAGCACCAGGCGACGACGGTCGGGCAGACCCTCGGGGATCAGGCCGAACATGTCGCGAAGCTCGCGCTCGCCCCACACACAGGCGGGGACGAACGGTGTCACGGACGGGAACGTCATCTTGGCGGGATCGACCTCGGTGCGCACGGTCACCCAGCCGGGGTCCTCCCCCTCCATGGAGATGACATAGTACACGGCGTAACGGCCGCACAGGCTGCGCTCATCGTTGCCGATGATCACGGGAATCCAGCCGTAGCGCTCGTAGTACAGGTAGTGGACGGCCTCGGGCAGCTTGTCCTGCTTGACGGTAATCGTCAGCTGGTCCTCGCATTGCCACTCGACCTTCTCGATGCAGCCCGGAACGGCGCGGCGCAGGGCCTCGACATGGCTCTCGCAGCGACGGGCATACACCTTGTTCTCAGTTTCAATCATTCGTTACTCCACCTCGCTCTGAGCGGTCTCGGTACCGAACACAGCGCGGTACATCGGCGTCGCGTGAAGCTCCTCGGTGCTCTGCTCGAGCACGATGCCGGTCGCGGTCTCCACACCGTGCACGAGGGGCAGCGGGGTGGCGATGCCAAACCACAAGATCATGACAGCCAGGATGATTTCGGGGATAAGCATGAGCGCCGGGGCCTCATGCTTGCCCATGCCCTGGGGCGCATGGCCGAATACCGACTTGAGTGCGATGCGGGTGAGCGCGGAGATGGCCACGGTAAGACCGAGGGCGACCACGACGACCAGCCACATAGGACCGGCGGTAACACCGGCGACAAAAGTCAGGAACTCGGAGATAAACATGCCAAAGGGCGGGAAGGCACCAAGACCGAGCAGCGCCAGGACGGCGAGCGCGGCGGTTGCGGGAGCAACCTCGACGACGCCCTGAATCTTAGCCAGGCTACGCGTACCAAAGGCGTGCTGGATGTTGCCGGACACGCAGAAGGCAAGCGTCTTGGTAAAACCGTGGAACACGCAGTGCAGCAGGGCTGCGGCGATACCCAGTGGGCCACCGATACCCAGGCACAGGGCGATAACGCCCACGTTCTCCACAGACGAGTACGCAAAGCGGCGCTTGAGGTCGTCCTGGCGAAACATCGAAAGCGCCGCCACCAAAATGGACAGCGTGCCGACGATCAGCAGCAAAAGCTGCGGATACTCGGCGCCCACGGCCTGGATGGTAAAGCCGTAGAAGCGCATGATCACAAGCATGGCGCACTTAAGCAGCACGCCCGAGAGCAGGGCCGAAACAGGGCTCGGGGCCTGGGAGTGGGCATCGGGCAGCCAAGTGTGCATGGGGAACAGGCCGGCCTTGGTGCCAAAGCCGATCACGATAAACGCAAAGGCGAGGCGCATGAGCGTCGGGTCGAACTGGTCGGCATACGGCAGCACGCACGACAGGAACGCGGCCTCGTGGGCGTTGGGAATCACGTCGGCGGCGTTGGCGTAGATCAACAGCGTACCGAACAGGCCAAAGGCCACGCCGGCGGTGCAGACCATCGCATACTTCCAAGAAGCCTCGAGGGCCGTCTTGTTCTTGTAGATACCCACGAGGAACACGGTGGAAAGCGTGGTTGCCTCCACGGCGGCCCACGTGAGGATCATGTTGTTGGACAGGCACGCGAGCAGCATGGTGAACACAAACAGGCTAAACAGCGCAAAATACTGCTTGGCGCGCTCGGCGGGCATGGAGCCCTCCTCGATATCGGCCTTTACATAGGGCAGCGAGAACAGCCCCGTAAGAAAACCGATAAAGCCGATGAGCAGCACAAAGATGGCGCCCAGCGAATCGAGGTGGAACCACAGGCCAAGAGCGCTCGCGGTGTCGCCGCTCATAAGGACGTCACCGGCCGTCACAATCGACAGCACCAGTACGGCTGCGACGGAGACCAGGTTGAGACCGGCAAATACGTTATAGGACGTATTCTTGGGCAAAAACGCCATGACCAGCGAGAACACCAAAGGAGTCGCGAGCAGGGCGAGAATCAACGTTTCCATGGACTACCCCCTCAGCTCGGACAGGTCGCGCGAATCGAGCGAGTGGGAGTCGTCCCAAATGCGACGCACGACGATGGACATGATGATGACGGCAAAGATGGCGTCGGTGGCGATACCAATCTCGATGATCTCGGGAGCGGTGGGGGCCAAAAGCGCGAGCGTCACGTGGCTGCCGTTTTCCATAAGGCAGTATCCAAAGATCTGCTTCATGATGTTGCGCTGCGAGATGATGCAGGTGAGGCCCACAAAGAAGTGAGCGAAGCTAATGGCGAGCGCAGGCGTTGCGACCTCGGCCGTGGGCAGGCTGATCTGCGTCACGACGGCAAAGCAGATCGCGACCTCCACGGCGATGATGCAAATGGCCCACGCGGGCTTAAGGCCGGCCTTGAGCGATGCGTCGCTCGGCTCGCCCATCTTCTTGTACGCACGGTTGAGGATATAAGGGACCAGGACGACCTTGGTGATAAAGGCAGATCCGGCCCACATAAGCAGCTCCTGCGCACCGGTGGTGGCACCGAGCGTAGCGAGCAGTCCCACGAGCACCAGCGACTGCACCGCATACCAGTTGATGGCATGTTTGATGTTCTTGGAGACGACCACCATGGTGGACGTGACGATCAGAAGGCCGCCAAGGATGTTGACGATCGAATAACCCATGTCGTTCTACCTCCTAACCGATCCAGCTGGCCGAAAGCGGGCCGCTGACGATAACCATGATGATGAGCACGATGAACACGAACGCCATCGCGCGGGGAAGCGGGGCTCCCGCAGCGACCTCGTCGCTCGGCTCGCCGGGCAGGCAATAGCCCATCCACTTAAGGAACCAGGCAAAGGTGGCGACGGTCTCGGCGACCATGATGCACACGAGCACCAGGATCGCGACGTTACCGGCACCCACAGAAAAGCCGCCGGCAATGATCTGGAACTTCGAGAAGAACGTGTTCATGGGCGGCACGCCGGCAATGGCGAGCGCGGCGACACCAAAGCCCACGCCCGAGATCGGGTACTTCTTTACGATGCCGCGAAGCTTGGGCAGCATACGCGTGCCGAGCGTAAAGGAGAACGAACCGGCGATCAGGAAGAACAGGGTCTTGGCGAACGCGTGGTTAAAGATATGGCACACGGCACCGTCAAAGGCCAGCTGGCTGCCAAAGACCGAAAGGCCCAGACCAAAGAACACATAGGAGAGCTGGGCGATCGTGGAGAAGGCCAGCAGACGCTTCATGTCCTTTTGCGGCAGGTACATAAGGAAACCAAAGAGCATGGTGACCATGGCGTCGATAATGGCAACCCAGCCCACGATCTCGGGAATCTCGCCGGCAGAGACGAGTGCACGCGCGAACACGCACACGCCGACCTTGACCATCGAGGCGCCATGCAGGTAGGCCGAAACAGGCGTCGGCGCCTCCATGGCCGAAGGCAGCCACATGTACATGGGAACCTGTGCGGACTTGGCCCAGGCCGCAAACAGCACGAGCAAAAGGACGATAGCCTTGAGCTTGGCGTCGAGGCCGGCAATCGCGGTAATGGCGAAGGTACCGGTATGGGCAAACACGATGGCGGCGCCCAGATACAGGCCGAGCGCACCGATATGCGTAATGATCAGGGCCTTCATGCCGGCCTTCTTGGCCGTAGGCGTCATGTAGTAGCTAATGAGGCCCCAAGAGCACGCACCCGTGATCTCAAAGAACACGAGCTGGCCCAAAAGGGTCGAGCTGTACACGAGGCCGGCCATGGCGCCAATGAAGGTCGCGAGGTACGCGTAGAAGCGACGACGCGGTGCGTCGGGATGCTCACGGTTATTCTCGCTCATATAGGGAATCGAATAGATCACGACAAGCAGGCCGATACCCACAAAGGCGGGCGCAAGCAGCGTGCTCATGCGATCGAAGGTGAATCCCATGACGAGGGTCTGCCCAAACGAGATCAGGGGGACCTGCGTGTCGGGCATGCCGGCGCCAGCGAAATTCGCGGCGAGGGCGATGGTGCAGACCGTCGAGACGGCGGCACCCAAAACGCTGAACCACTTGGCGTACGGACGGGGGAACAGGGCGACGAGCACCGAGGCCACCATCGGGGCCGCGATAGCGACCAAGCCGAGAAGGGACAGACTGACTGCAAATGACATTGTTTCTCCCTTCTCCTACACGCCGACGACCACGAAGACAAACGCCAGAACGGCGATGCCCACGACGGCCCAGGTCTGATTGCCAAGCACCTTAAAACGCGAGCGCGAGCAGGAGTTCTCGATCACGCCGCATACGACAAAATCGATCAGGCACTTCACCAGGAAGATGACTGCACCCAGAACAGCGGCGGCGCCCACGGTCGCGGGCTCGCCCCAGGGGACGAAGATCGCGCAGAACCAGGCGACGACCAGGACCTGCTTCATGGACATGGCGAGCTTGGCCATCGCAAGCGACGGGCCGGAAAGCTCGGCGAGCGGGCCCTCCTGAAGCTCCTGCTCGGCCTCGGCCTGATCAAACGGCAGCTTGCCGAGTTCCATGTAGCAGGCAATCGCAAAGGCGATGCCGGCGAGGATTACGGCGACCGGCGCGTCGATGGCGCCCGTCATGATGTGCTGACCCATGGTGGCGATGTCGGTGGAACCGCACACCAGGGCGGCGGCAAACAGCGCCAGCAGCATGGACGGCTCGATGAGCACGCTCATGAGCAGCTCGCGGACGCCGCCGATACCGGCGTAGGCGTTGGACGAATCCACGCCGCAGAGGGCGAAGAAGAAGCGGGCGAGCGCCAGGCTGTACATGATGGTGATGGCGTCACCAAAGACCGGGATGGGGCTTTGCGCCGTAAAGAGCGGCAGGCCCATCGCGAGCATAAAGGCGACGGCGAAGAACAGCGGCGGCATAATGCGCAGCGCAAAGCTCGCGTCCTCGCTCTGGGACTCGGGGCGCGCAAAGAGCTTGGCCAGGTCGCGATAGTCCTGCATGATGCTAGGGCCGCGACGGTTGTGCATCTTGGCGCGGATCACGCGGCCGAGACCGGAGAAGAACGGCGCGACGGCCATGACGACCACGCCCTGCAGAACGGCAAGTACGATGTTGTTCATGCTCTCCCCTCCTTAACCCATTTGCACGGCGAGCACGAGGAACACCACGAGTGCCGCGACGATGTAGCAGATATAGATGCTGTAGTTGCCACCCTCGAGCTTAGTCGCGAGGTCGGCGAGCTTCTCGACACCCTTATGCGGGGCATCGACGAGAACCTTGTCGGGTACGGGCTCCACAGCCTCGGCCACACCGGTGAGCTTCTGGAAGAAGTGCGCGATGGACCAGCAGACGGCCGTGCAGCGGTCGCGCAGCGTGTAGAGCGGCTGCATAAACCAGGACACCTCGGAGGCAAAGGTCGTGGCCACGACGGGCATATGCTCGTTGGGAGCATAGCCGCATGCCCACGGCTGGGACTTCTGCACCTTGCCGACGGTCTTGAGCTTGCGATAACCGCAGGCAAGACCGACGAGCACCACGAGCGCAATAGCGATCGCGGGCGTGGAGGTGGCAGCGCCGGAGTACTGGTTCATGAGCTCCATGCCCTCGGCGGCAAACACGCCACCGTACGGATGCAGCACGGACGCGGCGACATCGACCAGCACGGGCGCGATCACGGGAGCGCCAATGCCCAGCACGACGCAGATGGCCGCGAGCAGGCCCTGCGCGAACACCATGGGGGCGGGAACCTCCTTGGCATTGGCCGCAGCCTCGGAACGGGGCGCGGAGGCAAAGGAGACGCCATAGGCCTTGACGAAGCACGTGACAGCCAGCGCGCCGGTAATGGCAAGCGCGACGGCAGCGAACACGGCCACGATCATGACGGCCTTGTCGCCCTGCATGGCGGCATTAAACAGCGACTGGTAGGTAAACCACTCGGAAACAAAGCCGTTAAAGGGCGGGATGGCCGAGATGGCAAGCGCGCCAACGAGGAAGCAGATGGCCGTTGCCGGCATACGACGGAACAGGCCGCCCATCTTCTCCATATTGCGCGTACCCGTAGAGTACAGCAGCGCACCGGCGCCCAAGAACAGCTCGCCCTTAAACATCGCGTGGTTAAACGTGTGGTAGAGGGCGGCCATCAGAGCCAGGACGGCGATACCGACCGAGTTGAGCGCCATGGCGGCCATGGAGGCACCGACGCCGAGCAGAATGATGCCGATGTTCTCGACGGAGTGATAGGCCAGCAGGCGCTTGATGTCATGCTCCTGCAGGGCGAAGGCCACGCCGAGAACCGACGAGATCGCACCGAAGACCATGACCATAAGGCCCCACCAAACCTGAACGCCCGAGGCGGAGAGCAGGTCGAGACCAACCTTGAGGATGCCGAAGATACCGATCTTGATCATGCCGCCGGACATGAGGGCCGACACGTTGGACGGCGCCTCGGGATGTGCCTTGGGCAGCCAGCCGTGCAGCGGGATGATACCGGCCTTGGCGCCAAAGCCAAAGAAGGCGAGCACGAAGCACACGGATGCGACCGCGGGGCTAAACTGCGTAGCGCGGAAATCCGCAAAGGCAAACGAGCCACCGGCGAAGTTGGTCATGGTGAGGAAGCTCGCCATGATGAGCACAAAGCCCACGTGTGCGATCACAAAGTAGAGCCAACCGCCGTGGATGGAATTCTCGTTCTCCTCGATCACGACCAGGAAGTACGAGGTCAGCGACATGAGCTCAAAGGCGACCAGGAACCAAAACACGTTGTCGGCGGTGATGACGAGCATCATGGACGCCACGAAGGTGTTAAAGAAGAAGCCAGCGCGACCCTTTTTGCCCGGGTACTCATCAAAGTAGTTGAGACCGTAGATCGAACCGGCAAACGCGAGCACCGAGATGAGCGCCACGAACAGGCCGGACAGCTGATTGAGCAGCAGCTGGAAATGGGCAAACGGGAAGAACACGATGGTGTCGACCGACGTGACATCGCCCAGCACGGCCTGGATACCGGCCACAAACGAAAGCACCGCGGCGACGGCGCCGATAAGGCAGCCGGCGGTTTTGGCGGCGTTATCGGCCTTGATCAGCAGAACCGAGGCGAGCGCACCGATGCACGAGACGGCAAGCGATGCGATAAACAGCGTCATGCTATCCATTGTTTACGCTCCCTTCTGCTTTCTCGGACAGGCCCTGGGCCACAGCGGTAACGTCGACGACCGGACCGTTTTCGATCGAGCGCAGGCGCTTGGCCTCGTCGAGCTCGCGATCGGCCGCGCCACCCATGACGGTCAGCGCCTTGGTAGGGCACGCCGCCACACAATGCGGGCCGTCCGGATCGAAGGCGCACAGGTCGCACTTGACGGCGCAGGTGTACTGGCCAGGAGCCCACGTAAGCAGGCTGCTCAGGGACTTAGGATACGAAGGCGTCGGGTCGCACATGCCTGCGACACCGGCGATAGACGTGCCATCGGGATGGATGGCTCCGAAGGGGCACGCGATGGCGCACAGCCTGCACCCGATGCACTCCTGCTCCTTGACGTGGATGCGGTCGCCATCGTGCTCGATGGCATTCACCGGGCAAACCTCGGCGCAGGGGGCACCCTCGCAATGGTGGCAGGCAAGGGCGGCCGAAATACCGCCGGTCTTCACGAGCGCCAGGCGCGGCGTATCCTGAAGACCCTGCATCCGGTGGGCGTCGGCACAGGCGGACTGGCATGTTCCGCAGCCGATGCACCTCTCCGGGTTGATGTCGATGAAGCGGTTCATCCCCACTTCCTTTCAAAATAACGGGCCGGGCTCCCGAACGTACGGGACGCCCGGCCCAAAAAGCCAACGAAAACGGGACTACACGATTTGGTTCACGTGCGTCTCATCGTCGAACTTGGCGGCGCCGGGCTCAACGTCCTGGGGAGCGGCGGCGTCCACCAGAGCCTGCTTGAGCTCGGTGTACTGACGCTCGACCTCGCCCTCGGCCCAGACCTGGTCGGCGATAGCGTCGACCTGGCAGGCGGAGAACTTGTCCTCGGGCGTGTGCGAGACCGGGTCGACCTTGTGCATGGTCAGCTCGTTGCACTTGCCGATCCACCACTGGTAGGTCATATAGACCGTGCCCTTGTTGATGCGGTCGCTCACGTCGGCGCGGCTGTATACCTGGCCGCGGCGGCTGTGAATCGAGACGATGTCGCCGTTCTTGATGCCGCGCGCCTGGGCGTCCGCGGGATTCATGCGAACAAAGCCGGGCTCGTCGGCGAGCAGCGCCAGCGTCTTGCAGTTGCCGGTCATCGAGCGGCAGCTGTAGTGGCCGACCTCGCGGACGGTGCACAGGATGAGCGGGTACTCATCGTCGGGAAGCTCGGAGGGCGCCTCCCAGTCGTGCGCCATCAGGTTGGCGCGGCCGTCCTTGGTGGTGAACTTGCCACCAGCGAACATGTCGGGCGTACCGTGGTCGTTCACATCGGTGCTCTTGACCGGCCACTGGGCGTAACCGCCCTCGGGAGCCATCTTCTCGTAGGTCGCGCCCACAAAGTTGGGGCACAGGCTAATGCACTCGTTCCAGATCTGCTCGGTGTTGTCGTAGTGCATGGGATAGCCCATGCGCGTAGACAGGTCCGCGAAGATCTCCCAGTCGTGGCGGCACTCGCCCTTGGGCGGAACGGCCGCGTCAAAGTGCTGGAAGCTACGGTCGGATGCAGTAAAGACACCCTCGTGCTCGCCCCAAGAGGTAGCGGGCAGGATGACGTCGGCGAGCATGGTCGTCTGCGTCATAAAGATGTCCTGGCAAATGAACAGGTCCAGCTCGGAGAGCGTCTTGCGCATACCGGCCGAATCGGGCTCGGTCTGCACCGGGTCCTCGCCGTAGTTGTAGAAGCAGTGCACCTTGCCCTCGTCGACCAGGTGGCCCAGGTCGGTGAGCTTGTAGCCCTCCTCGAGCGGGAGCTTTTCCTCGGGCACGCCCCAAGCCTTGGCAAACTTGGCACGCACTGCCGGGTCGGTGACCTTCTGGTAGCCAGGGTACAGGTTGGGCAGCATACCCATATCGCAGGAGCCCTGGACGTTATTCTGGCCACGCACGGGCGCGAGGCCGGAATTGGGTTTGCCGATCTGGCCGGCAACGCAGGCGATGGAGGCGATGGTGTGCACCGTCTTCAGGTTCTGCTTCTGCTGGCATACGCCCATGCCCCAGCCAATGATGGCAGAGGGCTTCGCCGTGGCGTACATCTCGGCAGCTTGGTGGATCAACGCGGGCTCGACACCCGTGATGTCCTGTACGGATTCGGGAGTGTAGTTCTTGATGGTCTCCCACCACTCGTCAAAGCCGTTCGTGTGCTCGGCGACGAATTCCTTGTCGTAGAGGCCATCGTTGACCAAGCAGTTGGCAAAGGCGTTGAGGAACGCAACGTTGCAACCGTTCTTGATCGGAAGGTAGAGATCGGCGATACGCGCGGTTTCGATATGGCGCGGGTCGGCGACGATGATCTTGCAACCCTTTTCTTTGGCTCGCACGATACGCCTTGCGACGATGGGGTGCGAATCGGCAGGGTTATAGCCGAAGAGGAAAATGCAGCCCGCATCCTCCATACCGGGGATGGAGCATGACATGCAACCTGAACCAACCGTGTCCATCAGACCGAGGACAGTAGGGCCGTGTCAAGTACGGGCGCAGTTGTCTACGCTGTGGGTGCCGATGCACGCACGCGTAAACTTCTGCATGACGTAGTTCGCCTCATTGCCGCCGCCTCGCGAAGAGCCGGTGGTCATGACAGCGTTAGGACCATATTCGTCAATTATGGCCTGCATCTTAGATGCGGTGAAATCCAGCGCCTCGTCCCAGCTTACGCGCTCAAGATCCGCGCCCTTAGTGCGGCGGATCATCGGGTGCAGTACGCGAGGAGTCAAGATCTTGGTGTCGTTGATGAAGTCGTAGCCGCTCATGCCCTTAAGGCACAGCTCGCTCTGGTTGGTGATGCCGTTGAGCGGTTCGGTACCCACGACCTGGCCGTTTTGGACCAAGAGGTTAAACTGGCAACCGGCGCCGCAATACGGGCAGATCACTTTATGCTTCTCCATGACACCCTCCTTCCTTTCTCTGCTACCGAATACTCGGTACTTATTTGACAATCATTGGGCCTGTCGCCCGACGCTTACGCCTCGTTTTCGATGGTGGCGCGGGCACGCTCGGCAGTCAGTTCTGCCAGACGCTCCTCGTCCACCAGGGTGAGGCCCTTGGTCGGACACGCCTCGGCACACGCCGGACCGCCGGGACGGTCCACGCACAGGTCGCACTTGAGCACGAAGCTCTTAGTCTGCGAACCCACGCGCACGTCGCCCATCAAGACGGGGACCTGCGTGGTCGCCACGCTCACGGCGCCAAAGGGGCAGGCCATGACGCAGCTCTTGCAGCCGATGCAGTTGTCCTCGTTAACACCGATGCGATGGTTCTTTGGATCAAAGAACAAGGCGCCCGTGGGGCAGGCCTTGGCGCACGGGGCATCCTCGCAGTGATGGCAAGCCACCGGTGCGGAGATCTCGTACGTACGCGTCACGCGCAAGCGCGGCGCGGCGATGTTGCCGGGAATATCGTGTGCCTCGATGCACGCCGCCATACAGGTTTGGCACCCAATGCAGCGTGAGGAATCGGCTACGACTCGTTTATTGCCCATGTTGTTCACTCCCTCCTGAATCCCATGCCAGAGAGACCCTGTCGACGTTGCCCCGGACCGCCCGTGGCCCGGCATCGGCGTATCGAGTGCATGCGGCGAAACAGGCACTTCGATAGAATTCCTCCAACGATATACAGGTTAAATATACGCAGTTGCAGGTGGCAAACTTGAGCATAGGCCCTGCAATACGGGTGTATTGCAGGGGTTTTGGCAGGTTGGAATTATTCTCTAGAAGCTATAAAGGTGAGTGTATTACATGCGTACATCCAAGGGAGATTTCACGCTCGTTTCTGAAGGATGTAGTACGTTTGTAATATCGTTTACACTCAATTACTCTAGTGCAATAAAGTAGTGGTTGTAAGATTGGCTATTATTAGCCGATGTTGTATTTGACTATTCAAATTGCACGCTCATTAAGGGAGGCCAGTGATGTCATCGACTCAAAAACGAGCCATCCTGCAGGTGCGCATTCGCGAGGAAGACAAGCAGCATGCCGAGCGTCTCTACGACGCAATGGGCACATCGCTCGCCGAGGCTGTCCGTCTATTTGTCGCGCAGAGCATTTTGATGCGCAAGCTCCCCTTTCAGCCGGTCGCCGTGCGTTCCAAGGACGGCACGGCCGCCTATGGATCGCTCAAAGCATATGGGGACCCCAATCGCCGCTCCGAAGAGCGCAATGCCTGGATTGAGTACCTTGCCACAGAAAGCGACAATTCGATTTTGGGTCCCGAGGAAGTAGGTATCCATGAGTAGCACCATCATCGACGAGACCGTCATCCTGCGCTACCTGCTTGACGACGACGAGGTTCTGTCACCGCGCGCCGCCAAGGTCATCGCCACGCGCACCGCTCGCGTCTACCCCGAAATCATCACGCGCGTCGTGGTCACGCTGCGCGACGTCTATAAGGTTCCCCGCGTTGAGATTACTGCGGCCATGAAAAGGCTGCTCGATGACGTCATGGTCGACGAGCCCACCGTTGTCGCCCTTGCCGTCAAACTCTTTGGCAAGACCCATATGGACTTTACCGACTGCCTCCTCGCAGCCCGAACCGCCATCTACAACGATGATGTCGTGAGCTTTGGCAAGCCCATCATCCAAGGCATGATCGATTACCGCCGCAAGCGCCAAACCGCGGCCGACGCTCGCGACCGCGCCGCCGAAGCCCGCAGTCACAGCACCGACTCCACCATCGACAAGCTCCGCCACCAATCCCGCCACTAACCGACAGGCAACGGCATCGCCCGCCACTCAGCCCCATCCCCTCTTAAGTTGCGGTGAAATAGTTCCTAGATTTAGGCTTATTCGAGCCTTTCAGGAACTATTCCACCGCAACTTTCTGTAAGGGTGGTTTTTAGTGCCGCCGAGGGGCACTAATCAACCGTTTGCCGATATGTTTGGCTACGACTCATGACTCTGACCTGCCCCGTCAAGCTTTTGGTCAGTTCATGGCAAGGTCAGGCGGGCCAAATATGGGATAGCGTAGTGTCATTCACTCCCCCTCGAGACCATGGGGTCGAAAATGAGTCATGATAAACGCTGTACCAAACCGCAATTAGAGCTGTTCTTCCGGTTATTCGAGGCCCATCATGGCGGGCACCTGTTTGTAGCTACCAAAAAATGGGATGAACGCTGTGCCTACGCGCTCATGCAAAAAGAGATGATTATTCGACTCTACAACCATGTCTACGCTGATCCCGCGTATTGGAATGACCTCGGCGTCGAAGATCGCATCTTTCAATTGGCATCCGCTATTGCAGTCGTTGAACCGGATGCCGTGTTTTGTGGAGCAACGGCGGCACTGCTCTATGGCATCGGTTCTGCATATTCGCTTCTCGACAAGGTGCAAGTGCTGCTACCGCGTTCCACCAGACGCGATATGTACGAATTCGTTGAATACCGACGCTGGCGGCCGGGCGACGTATGGCAGCTCGGCCCGTTTACGTTAACGGATCCATATCGCACGGTGGTCGACATCGCCCGAACGAGCGCTTTTCGATATGCACTAGGCTATGTCGACGGGTTGGCTCGTGAGTACGGTGTCGAGCGTGAAGAATTGCGTGCATATGCACAAGCGAACTGTCGCGGACTGCACGGCATTGCGCGCGCATTTGACGTTTTTGAACACATGGATGGCAGATCGGATAACGGTGGAGAATCCGAGGCACGGGCGGCAATGATTCTGGCGGGAGTTGCCGCTCCCGAACTTCAGGTTGAAATCACTCGACCGGGAAACGCCGGCTATTATTTGGCAGATTACGGCTGGCAGATGCCAGACGGCTCTTGGATGCTGGCTGAGCTGCATGGACTAGGCAAGTTTGAGGACGATGCCCAAAATGATCCGGAACATACTGCGGCAAAAACCTATCGAGCTGCCCTCGTGCGCGACGCGAACCTGCGTGCCATGGGCCACAACGTCATTCATTTCAAGCTCTCAGACACCCTCGATGTCAAAGCGTTCGGCTCCATGATGCGCGGCTACGGTATACCAACCACAAAACCCTACACAGACTCCTGACCGGCTGCCCTCATCTTCTCGGCAACAGAACCCATCATCGACCCAACCCGCTCGGCCTCAATAAGTTGCGGTGAAATAGTTCCTGGATAACAGCTTTTGCGGCTAATCCAGGAACTATTTCACCGCAACTTAGGAGGGGATGTGGGGTCCCCGGCATGTATATGAAAACGGCTCTGGCACCAAAAGGAGCCAGAGCCGTTAAAGATATCCTATGGAGCGGGCGACGGGAATCGAACCCGCGTCATCAGCTTGGAAGGCTGGGGTTCTACCATTGAACTACGCCCGCAAGATATGGTCGGGACGACAGGATTTGAACCTGCGACATCCTGCTCCCAAAGCAGGCGCGCTACCAAACTGCGCCACGTCCCGAAGGTGTTGAGCAGCTAAGGTCTAAACCTTGCGTGTCCCAAAGCGAAGGAAATTATAGGGGAGACTCCCCGCCTGTGCAAGCATTGATGCCTTAGCTCCTCGAATGTGCGACAAAACGACTATGGAGCAGACCGATCACAAATGCCACCACAGCAACCGGTGCCCACGCAGCACCGATATCTGCCAGCGGCAACGCATCGAACGGCAGCCACGCGCCCGCAAAGAACGCATCGCGGACCGAGGTGATCACGCTCTGCACCGTGACCACACCGCCGACCCAGACCCACACCTGCGGATGAGCGTCGCAAAAGCCGTGCACCAGGCCCATCAGTACCAGCACGATGGCAACGGGATACAAGGCGTTGAGCATGGGCACCGAGAACATAAGAATCACGTCGAGGCCCACGTTGGAGAGCACACACGAAAACGCCGCGAACACAAAGGCGAGAATCGCAAAGGGACGGCGCATGGCCTCCTCGGAGGCCTCTGCTCCCCCTTCGACCACATACGTCTCGCAGAAGTAGCGCGAGCAGCAGCTGATGAGGCCGATGCACACGTTCATGCAGGCGAGGAAGAAGATGGCGAAGACCACGACCGTGCCGGCAAGGCCAAAGTGCATAGAGGCAGAACGGGCAAGGATGGCGGCGCCGTTGGTGGCGTCGGGCATCACGGTGCCGAGCTGCATTCCGGCAAGGCCCAAGCCACAGTAGATGATGGCCATGAGCACGCCGGCGATCACGCCGGAACGCGAAATCTCAAAGGCCACGCGCTTGTCATCGGTAACACCCAGCTCGTGGATGGTCTCGGCGATGATAATGCCGAAGGCGAGCGACGCAAGCAGGTCCATGGTCTGATAGCCGGTCAAAAAGCCCTGCACGGTAGCACCGGCATTGTAGGGAGCCTGCGGCGCGGCAGCCGGTCCCAGCGGCGAGATCACGGCAGCACCCACGACCAGCACGATGAGCGCAATGAGCGCGGGGCCCGTAATGCGGCCGAGCACGCGCGTGATGACGCCTGGACGCAGCGTGAGCGCAAACGCGACTACGAAGAACCCGATGGCAAAAACCAGACGTGCCGTGCCGAGCGAAACACCCTCGGGCAGCAACGGTACCAGCATCTCAAACGCCGTGGAGCTCGTACGCGGAATGGCAAGGCAAGGGCCGATGGCCAGATATACTGCCGCGACAAAGAACTCGCCAAACTTGGGATGCACGCGGCCGGCAAGCTCACGCGCCGTGCCGGCAAGCGCCACGGCGATAAAGCCCATGACGGGCAGGCCGATGGCGGCAATCAAAAAGCCAACCATGGCAAGCGGTGTGGCCGCGCCGGCCTGGAGCGCCAGCAACGGCGGAATGATGAGGTTGCCGGCGCCAAAGAGCATCGAGAACAGGGCGATGCCGACGGTAACGACATGGTCGGAGCGCAAACCGCGCGGAGCGGATGAGGCCATATGCACACCTTTCGGGTCGAAACAAAAACGGGACGGGCAAAAGACCCGTCCCGCAAGTATATACGCTCTAGCAGGCTAAATCGCGCAAAGCATCAATCGCGGTGTCAACTTCCTCGTCCGTGTTGAAATACCCAAACGAGAAGCGGACGACGCCCTGGCGCTCGGTCCCCAGCGCGCGGTGCATGAGCGGAGCGCAATGAGCACCGGGGCGCGTCGCAATCCCCCACCCTTGCATGAGCGCGTCCGAAATCTCGGCAGAGTCGATATCACCCACGTTGAGTGATACGATCGCCGAGCGCACGGACTGGTCAAACGCACCGTAGAGCGCAATGCCGGGGAGTTCGCGAACACCGGCGAGGAAGCGCTCGGCAAGCGAGTGCTCATGCGCCGCAATCGCCTCGACCCCGCCCCGGGCCTCAATAAAGTCGAGACCCGCAGAAAGTCCCGCAATGCCGTGACCGTTGAGCGTGCCCGCCTCAAGGCGCGTGGGCCACCCAAGCGGCTGCAGAGCATCGAAGCTGTGCACGCCCGTGCCGCCCATGGCCCACGGAGTCACATCGACGCCCTCCGCCACGGCCAGGCCGCCGGTCCCCTGCGGACCCATGAGCCCCTTGTGGCCGGTAAAGCACACAATGTCGAGCCCCATGGTTTGCATATCGATATGCGCCGTACCGGCAGACTGAGAGGCATCGACGATCACCAGCGCACCGGCCGCATGGGCGATGGCAGCCACACGCGAAACGTCGACCGCGTTGCCGGTCACATTGGAAGCGTGCGTCACCACCACGGCACGCGTACCGGGCGTGACCAACCGCTCGAGCTCGTCGTAGTCGAGCGCGCCGTTCGCGTCGCAGCCCGCATGCTCAACCGTCACACCCTGCTCCGTCGCCAAGCGATTGAGCGGACGCAGCACGGAGTTGTGCTCAAGCACCGTCGTGACCACGCGGTCGCCGGGGCGCACCACGCCATTGATAGCGGTGTTGAGCGCCGCGGTGGAGTTGGGCGTAAAACACACATGGTCCGCCCTCGGGCAACCAAAAAGGCGCGCAAGCTTGGCGCGGCAGCCGTGGATGGTACGCGCGGCGTCAAGCGCACCCGACGTGGCACCGCGCCCGGCATTGCCGAGCGAGCACATCGCCTGCGTCACGGCATCGATGACCGCCTGCGGCTTGTGCATGGTCGTCGCCGCGTTATCCAGATAGATCATCGCACGACCTCCCACATATCGATCACGGTATAGCCCTCGGTGGGAACGCCCGCCGCGGCGAGTTCGCCGCGCAGCAGTTCCTCATCGGCAGGCAACGCCTTCCACGCCAGACCACAGCCGGCAGCGACCTCCCCGGGCACGGGAATCGTTCGCCCGGGAAGGCCGCGCTCGATGCACAGGGACTCGCAACCCATGGCGGCCGCCGTGGTGGGAAACGTGATGACAAGCGCCGGGCGCTTCTCCCTCATGACAACTCCAACCAACACGCTACGGGCGC
This sequence comes from uncultured Collinsella sp., assembly GCA_905193815.1. Taxonomy (GTDB): domain Bacteria; phylum Actinomycetota; class Coriobacteriia; order Coriobacteriales; family Coriobacteriaceae; genus Collinsella. Next base: position 78,916 of record CAJJQF010000003.1, read on the forward strand.
ACGACGCGCACGGCCTGCTCCATCTTCTCCACGATCACGTACATGTTGGTGACCTCGCCCACCGCAAGCTGGTCCTTAATGCCATAGTGGTCGAGGCAGGTACCGCAGGTGAGAATCTCGACACCCTGCTCGGCCAGGCCCTTCAGGTCATCGAGCACCGGCGAGCCCTCGACGGTGAGCTTGGCGCCGCCGTTGTAGAACAGCATGGTCGCGGGCAGCTCCTCCTGCTGCGTCACGGCAAAGATGAAGGCCTTCATGAGCTTGTGGCCCAGTTCGTCGTCGCCGCGGCCCATGCAGTCGGTGTAGACGGAAATGACGAGCTTGCCCTTGCCGGCGCTGGCGTCGCAGAAAGCGGCACCGTCCTGCTCGGGGTCCGCAACGGCAACGGCGCCAGAGGTCGCCACGGTCACGTGCCACTCGGCGTCAGAAACCTTCTCGACCGAGGCCGCGCAACCCTTCTCCTGCGCCATCTTGGAGATGTTCTTGACGGCGGTCTCGTTATCGACCGAGGTCACCACGGCGCCCTCGCCATCAAGCTGTTTGAGTGCCTTAAGCGTCTTGACGACGGGCAGCGGGCAGGCATCGCCCATGGCATTGACTTCAATCTTGGTAGACATAGTTTTTCCTTTCGAATAAATCGTTTAGAACGGTACATAGCTCAATAAACGTGTCGTTAACGGACAACGCGAACGGCAGGACCGCCCGGCACCGGCTCGCACACGCGACCGATTGTGGCAGCAACGCGCCCCTCGGCATGCAAACGGCGCGCAAGCTCATCCACATCGGCAGCAGGTGCCGCGATAAGCAGGCCACCAGACGTCTGTGGATCGTACAGCGCATCCAACATGCCCGGCTCCAGGTCCTCGTCGGCAGCCACGCGCGGGCCAAAGAAGTCCTGGTTGCGGTAGGAGCCCGCGGGAATAATGCCCAAACGCGCCATGTCGAGCACCTGGTCAAAGAGCGGCACCGCCCCCGACGCAAGCTCAATCTGCACGCCCGAGCCCTCGGCCATCTCGCACGCGTGCCCGATCAGGCCAAAGCCCGTGACATCGGTGCAGCCGTGAAGTTCGAGCCCCTCGGCCAAACGGATCGGGGCCTCGTTGAGGGTGCGCATCGAGTCAAACATGGCTGCGGCCTCGTCCTGCTCGATGAGCTCGCCCTTAATGGCCGTGGTGATGATGCCCGAGCCGATCGCCTTGGTCAGCAGCAGAACATCGCCCACGTGTGCGCCGCTGTTGGCGAGCATGCGGTCGAGTGGCACAAAACCGCTCACGGACAGGCCGTACTTGGGCTCGTCGTCGTTGATGGTGTGGCCGCCCGCGATGGAGCAACCCGCCTCGACGCACTTGTCGGCGCCGCCCGCCAGAATCTGACCGGCAACCTCAACGCCCAGGCAACTGGGAATGCACAGCAGGTTCATGGCATGGCTCGGCCGCCCGCCCATGGCGTAGATATCCGACAGCGAATTTGCCGCGGCAATCTGGCCAAACAGGAACGGGTCGTCGACCATCGGCGGGAAGAAGTCAATGGACTGCACGAGCCCCAGGTTCTCCCCTACGCGGAAGACGCTCGCATCGTCGGAGGTATCGAACCCCACGAGCAAGTTGTCGTTATGCACATTGGGTAAATCGCCCAGGACCTGGGCGAGGGTTCCAGGAGCCAACTTAGCGGCTCAACCGCTCGCGGCCGTCATAGACGTGAGCTTAATCTGATCGTCAGCCATCGATACCTCCTCTCATCGGTCAATCATTTTCTCCCAGTATACGCATGAATGCGAGCCTGCGGCGGATGCATTAATTGAGCGCCTGTGCGCGAATCGCCGCGCCGATGGCACCGGCAAAGCGAGCCTGGGGCGAGGTGGTCACCGGCGACCCCAGTAGCTCGCCCAGACGCTCCACCACATAGGCGTTCTCGCAGAGGCCGCCCGTCAGGTAGTACGGGGCGCCCGCCGCCTGCCCGGCCATAGTGGCCACGCGCGACACGACGCTCTCGATCACACCGCGGGCGATGTTCTCGCGCGGCTCACCGCGACCGATCAGGCTGATGACCTCGCTTTCGGCAAACACCGTGCACATGCTGCTGATCTTGGTGGGCTCGCCGGAACGCGCCAGTTCGGCCATCTGCTGCTGGGAAATGCCTAGGCGGTCGGCCATGATCTCCAAAAAGCGCCCCGTGCCGGCGGCGCACTTGTCGTTCATGGCAAACTTGGCCACGCGGCCACTTTTAAGCTGGATGACCTTGGTGTCCTGACCGCCCACATCGATCACGGTGCCGTGGTCGCCAAACAGACGCACGGCACCGGTGCCGTGGCAGGTGATCTCGGTCACGACCTTGTGCGCATAGGGCACGGCGACACGGCCGTAGCCGGTCGCGACCACGCGAGCATCGTCGGCCGTCACGTCGTAGCCGGCCGCTGCCAGCGCCTCGCGCAGCCGTTCGGAAGCATCGACCGAGGAGAACCCGGTTGGCTGCACGCACGTCCACGCCACCGAACCCTCCCCGTCGACCACAGCGGCCTTAGCCGCCGTAGACCCGATATCGATCCCGATCCCTATCATGGCTCTCTCCCAATCTAAACATCAAAGGTAGCGGCGCGTTCAGGCGCCTTAGCTCTAGGTTTCTCAGGTGCTGGAGATTGCCCCGAAAGAGGAGCGCAGCGTACTTTGGGTACGCAAGCGACGGTTTGAGGGGCAAGATCCGGTGCCTGAGGAAGCTAGAGGGTTTCGATGAAGGCGGCGATGCGGGTCTCGATCTGGCCCATGTCGCCGTTGCTATAGTCGGTCTCGATCTTCATGTAAGGAATACCCGCACCCTCGACAGCCTCCTGCATGCGCGCGCTCTCCACGTTAAAGGTGTGGCACGCCTGGAGCATGCTCTCCACTACGCCATCGACGTGATACTTCTCGCACATGGCCAGCGTATTTTCCATACGACCGTCGTTGGGCGTCATGACCGAGCAGTTGATGTCCAGGTAGCGGTCGGCGATGGCGCGCAGGATATCGGGCGCGTCCGGGTCGATCATCATGGCCGCCGTGCGCTCGCCCGAACAGTCGTCCATGCACACGACCACACCGCCGTTGGACTCGATGGTGCGACCGATCTTGTTGATCACGCCGCCCACCGGGCAACCAGTAATCAGGATGCGCTTGGCGTCTGCCGCGACCGGGCGCTCGCCCGCGTCGTAGGCCTCGCGCAGCTTGGCAACCTTTTGCTCCAGCTGCTGCGTATAGGCATCGATATCAAAGCTAAACGTACCGGCAAACATGGTGCTCATCAGGTCGACGCCGCTCATGGCCGCAGGCTGGTTGGCCTGAAGCGCAAACATCTCGAGCTGGGCCGCACGCAAGCGGTTGCGACGACGAACGGCAGCGCACAGGTCATCGTCGGTAATCGTGATGCCGTAGAAACCCTCGAGCTCCTCCTTGAGCAGGCGGCACTCCTCGTACCAGCCTTCACGCTCGTAGGCGCGATCGCGACCCTGCGGAAGATGCAGAATGTGCGTGCGCTTGAGCTCGTTGAGTAGCTCGTACATCTTCTTCTTGCCGTCGCAGGTGGTCTCGCCGATGATCATGTCGCTAAAGTACGTAAACGGGCACTTTTGCGAGTAGGCAAAGCCGTAGGTCGACTTGATGAGCGGGCACAGGTTTGCCGGCAGCACCTTCTCGGCCTCGGGAATCACCTCGTCGGATGTGCCGCACAAGGCCACACTTGCAGCGCCCGCGGCATCGATAATCTCGAGTGGCGTATAGCTGCACAAAAAGCCGACCAGGCGATTGCCGGCCTGCTTGTAATCCTTAACGCGAATAAACGCCGCCTTGCGCTGCTCGTTGAACTCCTCAAACGTGGACGGCAACGGCTGCTCAATATATTCCGACATATAACTCCTTAACAAACCTTTTAACCAACCAAGGAGACGGCTTTCCCAGGTGCCCGTGGTTGCCGTGAAAGATGAGCGCCGCATACTTTGGTAGCAAGCGACGGTTTGAACGGCAAGATCGGGTGCCTGGGGAAGCCGCCGGGACGGATGGCCCTAAATGGTTTCCAAGAAAGCTTCAATCCTGGTTTGCAGTTGGCCTGCATCCTCGCCGGCGTAGTCGGTCGTGATGTGCATAAACGGAATGCCGGCCTCCTCGGCGGCCTTCTCCACGGCAAACGACTCCATCTCGTAGAGTGTGCAGAACTGCAGGGCCACGTCGACGATGCCGTCGGCATGCAGGTCCTTGGCCATCTGGACAATGTCCTTCATACGCTGGTCATTGGGCGTAAAGACAGCGCAGCTGATCTTAAAGTAGCGCTCGGCGATGGCGTCGAGCATCTCGTCGACCGTCTCGCCGGACTCGTCGACCAGATCCTTGTAGTAGCGCGAGCCCGTGCAGGACTCCTCGCCCACCACGACGCCGCCGGCCTTCTCGATGAGGTTGAATAGCTTCCAGTTGGGCACGGCCATGGGCGTGCCGGTGTACAGGATGCGCTTGGTCCCCTTGGGCGCCACGCCCTCGCCGGCCTCGACACGCTGCTCGCACTCAGCCGCCATATCGTTGATGGCTCCGGTCAGACGCGGCGTGTCGTCCATAAAGGCGGCCTGCACGGTCAGCAGGCTGTCGAGACCGCTGATGGGCGCCGGGTCGGCAGCGCGGGTCACAGCGAGGCGCTGCAGGGCGCGGCGCTTCTCATTGACGGCGTGGATGGCAGCCTTCAGGCGCTCGGGCGTAATCTTGACGCCACACTCTTCCTCGATCTTGGCGGCGAGCTTCTTGACCTCGGCCTTCCAGGTCACGAGCGTCGACTCGTCGTGCACGTTGGGAATATCCATGACGTACATGTTCTTTTGCGTGGCAAAGAACTCGTAGGCTTTCTTCTTACCGTCGCAGGTGTTCTCGCCTACCACCAGGTCACTCGACTCAATGTAGGGGCAGACCTCGCCCAGCTTAAAGCCGGCAAAGCTCTTGATAAGCGGGCAGGTGTTGCGCGGCAGGTGCTCCTCAACCTTATCGGTTGCCCAGTCGGCACCCGAGCACAGACCAACGGGAATGCCGTCACAGGCAAGCACGATCTCCTCGGGCACGTACACGCAGAACGAGCCCACGATCTTGGTGGCCTCGCCGGCCTCCTTCTTGTCGAGCATCTCCTTAATACGGCCGCTATGGATGTTGGTGGCCACAAAGTCCAGGTAGGACGTGGACTTGGGACGGTTGTTCTGCGACAGGAACATGTCCCCGTACATCTGGCCCACGGCGCCCAGCAGCATATCGTGGTCGGCAAGATTCATGCCGAGGCTCTCCCACATCGGATGGAAATCGAATTCTTCAGCCATGACGGTTCCCCTCTCGAACCAAAAATGGATAACAGCGGTATCGATGCACGACGGACGGCGATTGCCCGGCCGTGCTCAAACCCGGAATTTTAGGGAACCTGCTTTGCGGTCGATTATTTAGTTGTGCGTCGTCTCTCCCGGAGCCGTGAACATACCTGCTCATATGCGGCTCCGAGCCATATACAGGGCGCGCGCGGCAACGCGGCGAATATATGTCGTCTGCGGCATGTGCGCACCCTCCTTTACAAGTTGAGGTTAACTATATCAACGGTCATCGCCCCTGCGAACACCGTTGACATTCGTACGACAGCGTCGTGTGCCGTCGTTTAATAAATATTTATCTTGATTGATAAGAGTTTGTCATTCCTCATTCGGTGAACGGCAAAAACAAAGCCGCCGAGGCCTATATCCCCGACGGCATTACCCGGCGCTATCGGCAGACCAAATGGATCCTACTGGCATCAAAATGCATGCGCAGTGTCTCGCCTGCTTGCGGCAGCTCATCGACAGGCATGCCCACTTTGTTGACCTTCCACTGCAAGCGCGTCGGCGCATCGGCCCGCGGCGCATCCAACAGCACCAGGCGCTCAAAACGCGAGTCGCTCACGCGCGCTACGTGCAAATCGTAGCTGTTGCGACCCCGCTCGGCACGGTTGTCCATATGGAAGTAGCTCGCACGAATACCCAGGTACGCCACGTCATCGGGGACCTCGCGACCCACGTTAAAGGTCATACCCCAGTCGAGGGCCTCAACTTCCTCGTCACCGACCTTGCGTGCGCAGCTCGTATTCTTGCAGCCCGTTAGGCGCAGCGCCGCCAGCGTCTGCGGGCGACGGACCACGTCCTCGACAGAGCCGATCTCCTCAACATGCCCGTTATGCATCACGCAGATGCGCTGGCACAGGCGGCACGCCTCGTCGATGTCGTGGCTCACGTAGAGCACGGTACGGTTGCAGACATCGAACAGGTCAAGCATGTTCTGTTCGAGGGCGCTCTTAAGATAGGAATCGAGCGCGCTCATGGGCTCGTCGAACATAAAAATGCCCGGATGCGCCGCCACCATGCGAGCAAGCGCCACACGCTGCTGCTGACCGCCCGAGAGGCGCGCGGGGTAGCGGTCAGCAAAATCGGCCAGACCGAAAATGCCCAGATAGCGCTCGGCGAGCTTTTTGCGCGCGGCGGCGTCGCCCGCACCCTTTACGCCGGCGCATACGTTATCGGCCACCGTCATGTTGGGAAACAGCTGATAGTTTTGGAACAACAGGGCGCATTTTCGCTCCTGGGGCGACAGGTTGATGCCCGCCGCCGAGTCAAAAAAGGTCACGCCGTTGACGACGATCTTGCCCTCGTCGGGCGTCTCCACACCGGCAATGCAACGCAAGGTGCAGCTCTTGCCGCAACCCGAGGCACCGAGCAGCGCCACACGCTCCTCGCCGGCCTCAAGCTGCATGTCGAGCATAAACCCGGGATAGCGCTTTTTAATATCCAGAACGAGCGACATGGCCTATCGACCTCCCTGCGAAGCGGCATCATCGCGCATGAGCTCGGCCAGCGCCTCGCGATCGATACGCAGGGCGTCGCCGCCGACTGGGTCGAGCGAATCGGTCTGGCCGCCCAGCTGCTTGGCCTGTTTGCGCTCCGCACGGGAAAGGCCCCGCTCGCGATACTTTTGCGAATGAGCGGTGTACATATTGATGAACAGGATGACCAGGAAACTGAACACGATTACGACGATGACCCAAAAGAGCGCCACCGACGTGTTGCCGCCCATCCACTCAAAGTAGATGGCGATGGGGATGGTCTGGGTAATGCCGGCGTAGTTGCCCGCAAAGAACAGGGTGCAGCCAAACTCGCCCATCGCGCGGGCAAAGGCGAGCACCGTGCCGGCGGCAATCGAGGGCCAGCCAAGCGGCATCATAAGCTTAGTAAAGATGCGACGCTCGGACCATCCCAGGGTTCGCGCGGCATCGAGCATCTGCGTGTCGAGGCTCTCGAAGGCTCCGAGTGCCGTACGATAGACGAGCGGGAACGACACCACCACGGCAGAGATCACCGCCGCGGGCCACGTAAAGACGATCGAGACGCCATGCGCGATCAGCCACCGACCGACCCCGGTCGAGCGGCCAAACAGCATGAGGAGCAGAAAGCCGCAGACCGTGGGCGGCAGCACCATAGGGATGGTAAAGACCGAGTCGAACAGGCCCTTGATGCGACTCGAGGTACCCATAGTCTTCCACGCGGCGACTAGGCCCAGCGCAAAGGAGATTACCAGGGCAAGTCCGCTCGTTTTGATGGACACCCAAAACGGACGATAGTCGATGTCGCCCAAAAAGGAGGCCAAAGAGGTCAAGGGCCCCTGCTCATCCCGCAACACGACGGACGATGCCTCTACCATTTGAGCGCTATCAAGCCAACGCGCGCCGCCCTTGGCATCACCCGAGGCTGATGCAATCACCACATAGCGTTCCCCATCCGCACCGCGCTCGTCAAAGCTATAGGTATACCCGCCGGCATCAAACGTTGTTTTCGCCGTGACATACCAAGGAAGATCCACGTCCCCTAGCTGCGCACCTCCCATGCAGTTTGCGCTGTCGAGCTTACAGACGAGGGCCTTGAGACCCGATACGCAGTCGTTATCCTGCGGATCCAATTCATACTTCTCGACCGCCTTGGGCGATATCCACACCACAACGCGATCGGCAGCAGGCGCCACTACAAGGTCCACGCCCTCGTCAACGGGAAACCGGTAGCCCTCAGGCTGGCCCTCCATGGCACGAGCGGTCCCCTTGGCCAACCGCTCAAAACCCTCGATCCCATAGGAAAGCCCATGGGCGGTCGCAGCAACCTGGGCCCCGTCCTCAACGTCTCCAGCAAACGCAAATCCCGGCACCCAGCAAAGCGCGAAGGTCAAAGCACAGGCGACAAGCATGCGGAATCTATTAAGCACGAAAAGCTCCAAGCGAATACAAGGACGGAGTGAAACACAAAACGATGGAATTATCGCGCCAATCCGCACTACGCGGAAAGCTCAAAGCCGTACTTGGCCCAAATCTTCTGCGCCTTCTTGTTGGACAGGCAGAAGTCGATGAACGCCTTGGCCTCGTCAGCGTGCTCGGAGCCATCGGCAACAGCACCCGGGTACACGATGGGCTTGTGCGAATCCTCGGGGCACACGAAGGCCTCCTCGATGCCGTCGTAGCGGAAGATGTCGGAGCTGTAGACAAAACCGGCCACACAGTCGCCCGTGGACACGTAGGCGGCAGCGGTGCCCACTTTATCGGCCAGTACGACCTTGTCGGCAATCACGGGAGTATAGTCGCCGTCGTCGCCCTCGGTGCCGGTGTAGAGGCCCACGGAGGCCAGGGCCTGGTTGGCATACTTGCCGGCGGGGACGGTCTTGGCGTCGCCAATGGCGATCTTACCGTCCAGGTTCGCGACGTCGGCGATGGCCTCGACCTTGGTGTCGGAGCCCTCGGCGCGAATGATCACGAGGTCGTTGACGAACATATCCTCACGGGTGTCGGTGTCGACGAGCTCAGCGGCCTCGGCGTCATCCATGGTGCCCTTGGAAGCCGTGATGAGCACGTCGACGGCGGCACCGGCGCGCATCTGCTCGACAAGGTCGCCAGACGCCTTAAACTGCGTGTCGGCAAAGGTGATGCCGGTCTGGTCGGTGTAGAGCTCTTGGACCTCGGGCAGGGCCTTCTCGAGGGAGTTAGCAGCGAAGACCTGCAGCTCGACAGCCTTCTTGGAAGATGCCTTAGCAGAACCGGCATCGGAGCCAGTCGGCTCGGACGTCTTGTTGCCCGAGCAGCCGGCAAGGCCAAGGCCGGCGGCAGCAGAAAGCGAGACAAAACCGCGGCGTGAAACCATATCGAACATATTCAACCCTTTCGGATCTTGTGCCCGGGTACCCTACCGCGGGCTTTAATCTGCAATCAGATTATACTTCTGCGCGAATAATGATTATGAGAAATTATTCTCTCCAGAGAATATAGTTTCAAGTTACCGTGCACCTCGGTGTCGCTTCGGCGGAAAACAAAAGCGGAGCGACCGATAAGGTCGCCCCGCCGCAGGTAAACCGCTTAGTTGGTATGTCCGCCGCCCGCTGTCATCTGAGCCGCATGCTCCAGCTGGTCTGCTATGGCCTCCCAGCTTTCGCGGGCGGCCTTCGTAGAACCGGGAAAGTTTACGACAAGTGTATGACCTCGTTGCATGCAAATAGCGCGCGAGAGCATGGCGCGGCGCGTCTTGGTCATCGAATACGCGCGGATTGCCTCTGCAATACCCGGCACATCGCGGTCGCAGACGGAACGCGTCGCCTCGGGCGTAACATCGCGCATCGAAAGCCCCGTTCCGCCGCAGGTGAGCACGACATTGGCGTGGCACTCATCGGCGGCTTCCGCAATGGCATCACCAATCTCGCTGACGTCGTCGCGCACGACCACATGCGAGGCGACCGCCCAGCCCTGCGCCTCGATAAGCTCCTCGAGCGCGGCACCCGCCTCGTCCTGCGCAAGATCGCGCGTGTCCGAACACGTCACAATCGAAATCTTCAGCTCCATAACATTCCTCCTATAGCACCGTGCCCTCAGGCAGGTCGACACGCACGACATCCACGACGTCGCCCGCCTTGAGCTCGCACGGTCCTTCGTCAATACGCAGCAGGCAGTTGGCCCGCTGCATTGTGCCGAGCAGCGCCGAATTCTGCGTCTTGGCCTCGGTCACCAACAACTCACCGGTCTCGGGGTCGCGCAAAACCGTGGCGCGATCGAAGAAGCGGCGATGCTGTCGCTTTTTCACGCCGTGTGTGAGCGTCGCCTGTTGCACGGGACGCGCACCCTCGGCAAAGCCGCGCATCTTGCGGATCGCCGGGCGGGCGAGCATCTCAAAGCCCACATACGCCGCGGCCGGGTTGCCCGAAAGCCCCAGGTAGGGCTTACCCCCGAGCAAGCCAAACGTGATGGCCTTGCCGGGGCGCATCGAGATGCGGTCAAACAGTACCTCGCCCTCGCGCCGGACGAGCGCCGTCACGAAATCGTAATCGCCCGCCGAGGCGCCACCGCTCGTAATGACAAAATCGCACTCTCGCGTGGCGCGATGTACCAGCTCGGCAATCGCCTGCTCATCATCGGGCGCGATGCCGTAGAACACGGGCTCGGCGCCGGCATCGAGTGCCTCGGCCATCAGCGCCGAGGAGTTGGAATCGCGAATCTGACCACGCGCCGGCACCTTACTCGGTGCGACCAGTTCCGTGCCCAGCGAGATGATGCCCACACGCGGGGCAGCGTGCATCTTCACGCTCGCGTATCCGGCGCTCGCCAGCAGACCCGCGCCGGCCGGAGCCACAACCTCGCCAGCGCGCATCACGACGTCGCCGGCATGGGCTTCCTCAGCAGCCGAGCGAACGTTCTCCCCTACCTTGGCCGGCGCCGAGAAGCGAACGTGCGAGCCCTCGTTGCCATCGCCGTCGAGCACATCGACGATCTCGTATTTCACCACGGCGTCGGCACCTTCGGGCACCGGCGCGCCTGTCATAATGCGGACCGCCTCGCCCGCGCCGATAGCGCCCTCAAACACATGGCCCGCGGCCTCGTGTCCGATAACGTCGAGCGTCACCGGCGCCTCGCCAGATGCCTGCGCCAAGTCCGCCGAGCGCACGGCATATCCGTCCATAGCGCTGTTGGCAAACGGCGAGATGTCGATATCGGCCACCGCGTCCTCGGCCAAGGGAAGACCGGCGGCCTGCCACACGGGAATCTCGACGAGATCGGTCGGAGCAACGTGCGACAGGACAATCGACTGTGCGTCATCCAGCGGAATGAGTTTCTCTGCCATATGCACCTCTTAATGTCACGGCGCACAACAGGGGCGCCGATTCTTTATGCTTGTCTCAGTATAATCCCCCGACGCACGACCGCGACTCGGCCTGTACCCGCAAATACACCTGTCGGTTGTAGGCCGCGAAACAGAATGGAAACCAACCCACCGGCTCGTCGCGTTTACCACGTTTTATAATGCTTGCGTTGCAACCTAAAAGAGGAACGTATGGCTCATAACGACAAAACCGAAAGCGCAAACGAAACGCAGGATCATTCCCAGCCGCTCGACGATGGCGGCTTTTTCTCCCTGAACGACGTCATCACGGCAGGCAGGCATCAACTTACCCGCTCCGAACATCTCTTGGCTGCCGACACGCGCCGCAACGCCCGCAACCTACTCGCGAGCGCCAAGTTGCTCGCGCTCGTCGTCATTGTCTCGCTCGCCATGGGCGTTGCCGCTTGGGCGTTTTTGGCCTCGCTGAATATCGCCACCGACTATCGCGAGCACCATGTGTGGGTCTACGCCTTGCTTCCCGTTGTGGGCGTTGCCACCGCATGGGTGTACAAAAACCACGGTCTTGCCGCCAAACGCGGTAACAACCTGGTCATTGACTCCGCTCTGGGCACACGCCTCATCCATATGCGCATGGCCGTCCTCACCTTCGTCTGCTCCACGCTCACGCACCTAACGGGTGGATCGGCCGGTCGCGAGGGAGCCGCGGTTCAGATTGGCGGCACCATCGCCAGCAACATCTCGAGCCTCGCCCACCTCAAAAAGCATGACCACCATGACCTCATGCTCGCCGGCATCTCGTCGGCCTTTGGCGCCGTATTCGGCTCGCCCCTTGCCGGGTCTTTCTTTGGCATGGAGATGTGCTTTATCGGCAAGATCGACTACACCGCGGGCATCTACTGCCTGGTCGCCTCGTTTACCGGCTACTTTACATCACTCGCCCTGGGTACCGAGTACGAGGCGAATGTTATCGCCAGCGTTCCCAACATGACACCACGGACGGTTGTCATCGTTGTTATCAGCGCCATTATCTTCGGTCTGACGGCACGCCTCTTTGCCTGGTCAGTTCGAACCGTCAAGAGCCTGTACGGTCGCTTTATCACCAATTACCTCGTTCGCGCACTCATAGGCGCACTCGTGGTTTTGGCCGCCTATGCCCTTCTCGACGCCTGGGACTACGCCGGCCTTTCCACGTGGCTTTCCGGCGCCGGATTTGCCGGCAACACCACCCTGGCAGACGCAGCCATCAAGTTGGTCGTCACAGCGCTTACCCTGGGTGCGGGCTTCCAAGGCGGCGAGGTCACGCCCCTGTTTGGCATCGGTGCGGCGCTCGGCGGCTGGATCGGTTGCCTCGTCGGAATCGACCCCAGTTTTCTGGCGGCTCTCGGCATGCTCGGCGTGTTCTGTGCCGGCCTCAACGTGCCCATCACCACCTGCATGATGGCCATCGACCTGTTCCACGGCACGGCAGCCGGGTTCTTTGTCATCGTGGCCTTTATCAGCTACCTAACTGCCGGACACCGCGGCGTGTACCCCGCCCAGCGCATCATCTCGCGCAAGCGCCGTTCGCTTATTGTGGATGAGGGCGGTACGGTAGCGGATGCTATCGAGCGCCACAACGACCTGATAGAGTAGACGTAAGTATTCGACGTGCAGCCACAATCGGGGGCAATTCGACCTGAGCGCGACCGCACCGTCACGTCATACGCCGGGAGTCGCCCCATGCACGCAACTGATTTTGGCCGCACGCTCATCATCGCCAACCCAGCCGCCCAGTCGGGTGCGGCGCACGAAGTTGCCGAGCGCCTGCAACGCTTTTTGGACATGACTGCACGCGCATCCCAGTTTGACTTGGTGCTAACCGAGCGCATGGGACACGCCAAGGAGCTGGCCGCACAGGCCCAGGGCTATCGCACCGTTATCGCCCTTGGCGGCGACGGCGTGATTCACGAGGTCGTCAACGGGCTTATGACGCAAGAGGAGGACACCCGCCCCGCTCTTGCCATCCTACCCGTGGGCTCTGGCAACGATTTTGCCCAAACGCTCGGCATCGACGATTTCTCCGGTAAGGATTTTGGCGCGCTGCTCACCTGCGAGCTGCAGCGTCAGGACATCGGGCGCATTCGCTCGTGGAGCCCTGCGAGCGGCAGCGGCGAGGCTACCGTTGAGTACTACGACCAGACGCTCTCGGTCGGCATCGATGCCGCCATCGGCCTGGGCACCACCGAGCTGCGCAAAAAGACGGGCCTCGCCGGCGCTCCGCTCTACACCCTATCGGGACTTGAGCAGTTTGGCCTGCGCTATCGCAACTACCCCATGACCATCAGCTTTGATGGCGCGCCCGCCGAGCGCGTGCGGGCGATCATCATGGCAATTCAGCTGGGTCCTACCTATGGCTCGGGCTATCGCATCTGCCCCGATGCCGACCCCTGTGACGGTGCACTCGACGTCTGCTACGCCTGTGGCCCCGTCCCTCGCGCGGTTGCCCTGCCTATGTTCCTTTCGGCCAAGGACGGTCACCATACCAAGTTGCCGCCGGTTCGTATGCGCCGCTGCCGCCATGCCGAGCTCACTTTTGAGGAGCCCGACTACCCCATCCAGGCCGACGGCGAGCCCGTTGTCGCCTCGCGCATCGAGGTCGACATCCTTGCCGGCGTCCTCCACGTCTGGCATCCCACCCGCTAACCCCACCTAAGTTGCGGTGAAATAGGGACTGTTTATGCATCTAAAGCCGCAAAACAGTCCCTATTTCACCGCAACTTATGAGGAGGCTATTCGTCGCTGCACGGCTTGCGACGGTTGGCCTTTTTAATGGCGTTGAAGTGCTTGTCATTGAGCCTGCGCTGGCGAGATCGCAGAGGCACCTTGGTCTTTACGCGTCGGCGCGGTGGACGCCCGCGACGCTCAAGCTCAGCGAGCAGCTTGCGCAGGCAGCTCGCGCGATTCTGAAACTGGCTGCGGCTCTCACGCGCCGTCACGGTAATCCCCGAAGAGATATGTTTCATGCGTACCGCCGAGTCCGTCGTGTTCACGCCCTGTCCGCCCGGACCCGTCGCGCGAAACACCTGCACCTCGCAATCGCGCGCCAACTCCTCGACCGACATCTCGGCATAGCGCGCATACTCGCGCCATCCCATCTTGTTCTCATCCATATCAACACCTCCCCTCATACAAAAAAATGTGACAAAGGGACAGTCCCTTTGTCACATCGCACACCAATCGCTTGTGCTGCGCGCCTAGGCGAACGTAATCTCGCCGTTCTCGCAGTCCATTTCGGCGATACGGGCCAGGCTCTCAACGCGGAAGCCGCGCTTGCGGAGCTTATCGCCGCCGCCCTGGAAGCCCTTCTCAACGGCGATGCCAATGCCGGCAACTTCGGCGCCCGCAGCCTCGCAGATCTTGATAAGGCCCTCGAGCGCGCAGCCGTTGGCCAGGAAGTCGTCGATAATCAGGACCTTGTCGCCCTCGGACAGGAAGCGCTTGCCAACGATGACCGGGTACTCCTTCTGCTTGGTAAAGGAGTAGATGGTCGTGGCATACTGCTCGCCGTCGAGGTTGATGGACTGCGCCTTCTTGGCAAAGACCACCGGCACGCCGCCAAAATGCTGGGCCGCGATGCAAGCCATTCCAATGCCCGAAGCCTCGATAGTCAGGATCTTGTTGATCTCGACACCCTCGAACAGACGGGCCCACTCGGCGCCCATATGGTCGAACAGCTCAACGTCGCACTGGTGGTTGAGGAAGGCATCAACCTTAAGGACGTTACCGGCCTTTACGATGCCGTCATGGCGAATACGATCCTCAAGCTCCTGCATGGCGCAACCCCTTCTCGCGGCAACGATACCGCGCGATTAATAAACGTTGTTCGATAGTCTACCACGGACCGACCCCCGCCCGCCCCACAAGCCGCATCGCACCATAAAGCTGCAAGACCAGTAGATAGGCCCGATTCGTGGCAGACAGCCTCCCAACACGCTAATGCCGGGTGCGCGTCCTCACCAAACGTACCAATGTGAGCGCAAAGCCCACGGTAGCAACGGCCATCAGCACGTAGAATACCAAACGGAAGCCAAAGAGGAACACGTCCGGACGACCCGCCACATAGCTCGTGACCGTCTTGCCCATCGCCGCGCTCGTCTGTCCATACAGGATGCGCGACGCCGCCGTAATACCCAGCGCTATGCCCGCATAGCGCGCCAAGCTGCTCAAGCTGCCCGCAAAGCCAAGCGCCTCACGCGGAGCCGAACCCATATACAGCGAATTATTGGGACTCTGGAAGATCGACGTGCCGCACGACATAAACGCGACGCAGCACACAATCATCAAGATGGAAGAGTGCTCGTCAAGCGTGCTCACCGCAAAGAGACCGCACACGTACACGCCCAGGCCAACGGCCGTGGGCGCTTCACAACCAACACGGTCGGACACCGAGCCCGAAAGCGGGCCCACAAAGGCATTCACGACCGGCATCGCCAAAAACAACAGGCCGGAGATATCGGAGCTAAAGCCGTGGGCATCCTGAAAGTAGAACGGCAGCACAAACTCGGAGGCACCGATACCCACGAACACGATAAGCATGCAAGCCAGGTTAATCGAGAAAGCCGAGCTCGCAAAGCAGCGACGCGCCGCCTCTGTCAACGGCATAGGGCGTTCGCCAGCCTCCGGCTTCACATGCGGCAGCGTATAGAGTCCCACGATAAACGAGATTACGCCAATGGGCAGATTGATAAGGAAGATGCTCTCCCAGGGAAAGCTCGCCACCAGCACGCCGCCGAGCACGGGGCCGCACATCATGCCAAGAGCCACAAAGGTCGCCAGAATGCCCATGGCACGGCCGCGCTCACGCGCCGGAAACGACTCGGTGATGATGCCCATATTGTTGGCCATCGCGGCGGCACAGCCAATGCCCTGCACGAAACGCGCCAAGATAAGCACCTCGAGCGAAGCCGAAAGCCCGCAAAGCAACGAGCCGCCCGTAAAGACGATTACACCAAGCTGGAACACATTCACCTTGCCGCGCACATCGCCCAAGCGGCCAAACGGCAGCATGGCGACGCACGTCGCGAGCAGATACACCGAGCTCACGAGCTGAATGCGGTCGAGACCCACCCCCAGCTCCTTTTGCATCACTGGGAGCGCCACCGTCACGATGCTCGCATCCAGACACGCCATAAAGGTCATGACGAGCACGGTGAACAGAATCGCCCATTTATTCTTACCGTGGGTGTCGCCCTCTAGGGCAATGTGTTCGCGGCGCAGCTGCTCGGCAGTTTTCTCCATGTATATCCTTTCTATCGTGCAACGCAAAAACGGGACCCCAATCGCCTACAAACGGACACGATCGGGGTCCCGCCTACGGAATCAGAACTATGAGGACGTCGTCAGCCGAAAAGCCGTCCCACGCCTCGCACGCACGCTAGCCTAGCACTGCTCGAGTGCCTGCTCAAGGTCGGCAATCAGATCAGCCGTGTCCTCGAGGCCGCACGACAGGCGCACCATGTCGGCGGAGATACCGCAGGCGATGAGCTCCTCATCGTTCATCTGGCGATGCGTGGCGTTAGCAGGATGCAGGCAGCAAGTGCGGGCGTCGGCCACGTGCGTGGCGATCTGGGCGAGCTTGAGGCTCTTCATAAAGGTCTCGGCCGCCGCGCGACCACCATTAAAGCCAAAGCTCACAACGCCGCAGGTACCGTTTGGCATGTACTTCTGAGCGAGGTCATAGTACTTGTCGCCCTCCAGACCCGGATAGCTCACGAAGCGCACCTTGGGATGGCTCTGCAGGAACTTGGCAACGGCCAGGCCGTTCTCGCAATGACGCGGCATGCGCACATGCAGGCTCTCGAGCGAGCTGTTCAAGAAGAACGCCGCCTGCGGGTTCTGCATGGGGCCAAGATCGCGCATGAGCTGCGCGGTGGCCTTGGTAATGAAGGCGCCCTCGCGACCGAACTTCTCGGCATAGGTCACGCCATGGTAGCTCTCGTCAGGCGTGGTGAGACCCGGGAACTTGTCCGCATGGGCCATCCAGTCAAACTGGCCGTGGTCGACGATCACGCCGCCCAGGTAGGCAGCATGTCCATCCATGTACTTGGTGGTGGAGTGCGTAACGATGTCGGCGCCCCACTCAAAGGGACGGCACATCACGGGCGTCGGGAAGGTGTTGTCGACCATCAGCGGCACGCCGTGGTCATGTGCGGCCTTGGCAAAGCGCTCAATATCGAGCACGGCAAGGGCGGGGTTTGCGATCGTCTCGCCAAAGACGAGCTTTGTGTTGGGCTGAAAGGCAGCCTCCAGCTCCTCATCGGTGCAGTCGGGGGCGACGAACGTGCAGGTCACGCCCATGCGGCCCATGGTGTGGGCGAGCAGGTTATACGTACCGCCGTAAATGGCAGAGCTTGCGACCACGTGATCGCCGGCACCGGCAACGTTAAAGATCGCGAGGAAGTTCGCAGCCATGCCCGAACTCGTGAGCATCGCTGCGGCGCCGCCCTCCATCTCGCAGATCTTGGCGGCAACCAAATCGCACGTGGGGTTCTGCAGACGGCTGTAGAAGTAGCCAGACTCCTCCAGGTCAAACAGCTTGCCCATGTGCTCGGACGTGTCGTATTTCCACGTGGTGGACTGGTAGATGGGCACCTGGCGCGGCTCGGCATCCCCCGGGTGATAGCCGCCCTGAACACATGTAGTACCGATGGTCTGCTCGCTCATATCTAGCTCCCTTGCCTGGGTTACGTTTCATTCGGTTCACGATACCGCTACCCTGCACCCCTCTCAACCCATCCCCAAGGTAGGTTATGGGACAAATTGATCAGGGGAATATATCTCAAGCCTTGGGTATTTGCTCGATAGATAAAAATGAGGCATACATGAAGCTCTCGATGATTACATGCCCCGTCACGGGTACCATAGGCGGGTACACCGTAACCAAGGAGACAACGATGAAGCAAATCGATACGGCCCAGCTCGACATCACCGCCTGTCAGGCTCAGGCCGCCGAATACCACGCCCGTGGCTTTAACTGCGCCCAGGCCGTCGCCTGCACGCTCGCGCCCGCTGTCGGGCTCGACCCCCAGGTCGCCTTTACTCTCACCGAGGGCTTTGGCGCCGGCATGGGCGGTATGACCGAAACCTGCGGCGCCATCTCGGGCGCCGTGGCCATCATGGGCTTTGTAATGAGCGACGGCATGGAAAACCCCAAGACCAAGGGCCAGACCTACAAGCTGTCGCGCGAAATCGCCAAGCGTTTTGGCGAGAAGAACACGACGACCGTCTGCGGCACGCTCAAGGGCATCGGATCGGACAAGGGTCCGCTCCGCAGCTGCCCCGGCTGCATCGACGATGCCGTCGAGATCGCCTGCGATGTGCTAAAGCAGCTCGCCGAGTAAACGGCAGCAACAGTAAAACGACGGCCGGCGCGCTTAGGATCCATCCAAAAGCACGCCGGCCGTCGCCGTTAGAACTCGGCAAATTCGGGAGCGCCGGCCTCGATCTCCTCGCGCCCCGCCATAAGCTCGCGCATCTTAGCGCAAAACGGCTCCTGCTCCCCCGCCTTAAACACCAAATGAATCGTCACGGCATCCGCGTAATCGGTATCCGAGACATTGGCACCCGAATCCTGCGCCAAACGAAGTACCTGCTCGTATTGCGGATAGGCCACATGCACGTCAACAGGCACGACGCTCGTCATCTCGACGATCTGCCCAGCCTCCCGAGCAGCTGCCACCGCCGCCTGCGTCGCCGCGGTATAGGCGCGCACCAAGCCACCAGGTCCCAACAGCGTGCCACCAAAATAGCGCGTCACCACGCAGCAAACATTTTTGAGCTCTGCGCCGCGCAACACCTCGAGCGTCGGCATACCGCTCGTGCGACTCGGCTCACCATCATCGCTCTGGCGCTCGCGTCCATCGACTAAAATCCACGCGGGAACATTGTGTCGAGCGTCGTAATGACGCTTGCGAACCATCTCGATAAAGGCATTCGCCTCGTCCTCGGACTCAATATGGACCAGCTGGGCAATAAACCGGCTCTTGCGGTCCACAAACTCGCCCGAAGCCTCAATATTCGATTGCAGAGTAAAATAGCTGTCCAACAAAGCCCCTCAACAAAATAAAGCGCAGCAACAAACAGCCTCAATAATACGGCAAACAACATATCGATTGTCAGGGTAACAAAAATGCCAAGTGGGCCTATAAGCCGGGTTCTGTCGTGGACGGTCATTTATCTTGTCTGCACGTTACCATGCAGCTCCACGCACGCTACCCGAACGCGGACCGGGCCGGCCCATAGCGTTCCTATTCGCGCTTGCTCCGGATGGGGCTTGCCAAGCCGCCGTGTTGCCACGGCGCTGGTGGTCTCTTACACCACCGTTTCAGCTTTTCCCTTTACGCCTTGCGGCGCAGGTGGGAGTCTTCTTTTCTGCGGCGCTTTCCGTCGGATCACTCCGCCCGGCCGTTAGCCGGCATCCCGCCCTCTGGAGCCCGGACTTTCCTCACGCGTGCTGCAAGCAGCACATCGCGCGACCGTCTGGCCCACTCAGCAGTGCAAGAGTGTAGCACACCGTCACCACAGGCAATGGCACAACACAAGCGTTCGACACGATAAACCAAGAACCACGCCATGCAGTACAATAGGGTTGTCGATGGGCAACGTCGTCAGTCGAGACGCGACCGCGCTCCGCACCCCTCCGTCTACTCGGTGCGTTCCCGCCTCCTCCCCGAGGCGGGATGTCGGCATTTTTCACGCACCGACAACCCAATAGCCTGTGGATGGCATGAGCAGCATCGTGCATCTCGGCGCCAAATGCAAAAAGGGACCCGTCCATTACGGACGGGTCCCTTAAAACAAGTGATCGTCAAACCGATTTACTCGGCGTCGGTCTCCTCGTTCTTCTTCTCGGAAGGAAGCGGGGTAACCTCGATCTCGACGCCCAGAGTCTCAGCAGCGGACTTCATGGACAGGGAGATACGACGACGGTCGAGGTCGATCTCCATGACCTTGACCTGAACCTTGTCGCCAACATGGGTGACCTGAGAAGGCTGATCGACGTGCTTGTTGGCCATCTCGGAGATGTGCACCAGGCCCTCGATGCCCTCGCCCAGGTCGACGAAAGCGCCGAACGGGACAAGCTTGGTCACAGTGCCCTCGACGATAGCGCCGACGGGGTACTTCTTGACCAGTGCACGCCACGGATCCTCGGTGGTCTGCTTGAGACCCAGGGAGATGCGCTCGCGGTTGAGGTCGACGTCGAGAACCTCGACCTCGACCTCCTGGCCGACCTTGACAACCTCGGAAGGATGGTTGACGTGGTTCCAAGAGAGCTCGGAGATGTGGATGAGGCCGTCGATACCGCCGAGGTCGACGAAGGCGCCGAAGTCGACGATGGAGGAAACGGTGCCCTGGAGACGCATGCCAGACTTGAGCTTGGACAGGATCTCGGAGCGCTCGGCCTTACGGGACTCCTCGAGCACGACGCGACGGGAGAGGACGACGTTGTTGCGGTTGCGGTCCATCTCGATGACGCGAGCCTCGATGCGGGTGCCCATGTAGGAGGTGAGGTCCTTGACGCGACGGAGGTCGACGAGGGAAGCGGGCAGGAAGCCACGCAGGCCGATGTCGAGGATCAGGCCGCCCTTGACAACCTCGATAACCTCGCCCTCGACGTTCTCGCCGGAGTTGAACTTCTCCTCGATACGGTTCCAAGCACGCTCGTACTCGGCACGCTTCTTGGACAGGACCAGACGACCGTCCTTGTCCTCCTTCTGGAGAACCAGAGCCTCGATGGGATCACCGAGTGCAACGATGTCTGCAGGGTTAGCGTCCTTGCGGATGGACAGCTCGCGGACCGGGATAACGCCCTCGGACTTGAATCCGATGTCAACGAGCACCTCGTCATGCTCGATCTTAACGACAGTTCCGTTAACGAGATCGCCCTCATCAAAGTCGGTAATCGTACCGTCGATGAGGTTGTTCATCTCCTCCTCATTGACATCGTCAAGAGAGAAAATGGACGAGTTCTGAATCTCACTCAAAGGTGGACCCCTTTCGAACTACGGGGCCCCGATTGCTAGGACCTACAGAAGGGTGCGACAAGCACACAACGTTTAGGAACACTCGGGAGCCGACAGATACTAATGTGACGCTTATGCAATCACGTTCGTATAGGTTACGGGGAAATGAGTTCGATTTCAAGCGTGAACTGCGATTTTTTACTCGTGTGGAGACTTTTTCGTAATCTTATGAACACACGTCTCCGCAACTTGACGATAACCAGCCAGGCATTCGGCTTTGGGGTAAAGTATCCGGAGCCAACAACTCTAGATCAAATTTACGAGAAAGGTGCCCGCGTGCTCAAAGCAGTCGTTTTCGATATGGACGAGACGCTTCTCAGCATCAACCTCAACGCGTTCATCCTTCGCTATTTTAAGGATGTCTCTTCGATGCTCGCGGATATCGGCCGCCGCAGCCGCGGTGGCACGATGGCACGCCTCGGCACCATCCTGGTCGACCTCAACGCCAATCGCCGCAGCGGCACGGACAACCGCACCAATCTTGAGTTTTACCAAGAAGAGGTCGAGCGCCGATGCGGGATCTGCCTCTCCGATCCCCTCATCTACGAGGCGTTTACCTACTACGAACGCGAAGTTCTTCCGTACAAGAACGACGATATCATTAACGCCCACGCCATGCCGGGCGCACACGCCGCGCTCCAGGCCGTACAGGACGCAGGGCTGCGCTACGCGCTCTTTACCAACCCCAGCTTTCCCCAGGGGGCCATCGAATGCCGCATGGGTTGGGGCGACCTGGCTGACGCCCCCTTTGAACTCGTGACGCACATGGGAAACGCTAGCCGCTGCAAGCCTGATGCCACCTACTATCTAGAGCAGCTTCAGGTGATGGGGCTCGAGCCGCACGAGGTCCTTATGGTGGGCAACGATCCCAAACGCGACTTCCCCAGCCCCGCCTGCGGCATTCAGACTGCCTATGTGGGCCAAGGCAAGCCCAGCCGAGCCACCTGGTGCGGAACCATGGAAGACTTCGCCCGCGACTTCAACGCCGTAATCGAAGCCTTCTACGAGCACCAAATAGCCGACGAACTGTCCTAGCACACTTGGGTTTTGCCGATCATGATGTTGAGGATCTCGACGTCGGTGTCCTTCATGCCCACGCGGCCCACGTAGCCCATGCTGGCGATTGTCTGCTCAACGGTATCCTGGATCAGGCCCTCGCCGGCGCGGAAGCCGCGACCCTGCATAGCCATATCGTGGCCCAGAATCGCCGCATCAACGGCAGCCGAGATCTTGGCGGCACAGCTCGCCTTGGCGCCGTCGCACACGATGCCGCCCACATTACCGAGCGTGTTCGAGACCGTCGCGCCAATCTGTTCGCGCGTGCCACCGCACAGCCAGGTAATCGCAGCGCCGGAGCCGCACGCAGCGCAAATAGCACCGCAAAACGCCGAGAGCGCGCCAATATAGCTCTTGATATGCACGGCAATAAGATCGGACAGCATCACGGCGCGCACCAGGCGCTCGTGGTCGCAGCGCAGGTACTCGGCATACTCCATGACGGGCAATGCGCAGGTAATGCCCTGATTGCCCGAGCCGCACACAATGGCGACCGGCAGCGCGCAACCGTTCATGCGGGCGTCGGACCCGGCGGCCGCACGGGCACGGGCACGGCAGGCGACGTCATCGGCACGAGCACCCAGCAGCGTACGACCCACCTCGGCGCCCCAAGCGTGCGCGAGACCCTCGGCACTGATCGCGCCATTCAGCTCAATCTGACGCTCAACGGCAGCACGGGCGTCCTCAATGTCACCGTCCTCGATAAAGTCGATGATGGACTCGATGCTCATAGGGGTATCGGCGTTATCTGCCGCACGCTCGGCCACCACGCGCTCGGCGCAGGCGGCACACTCCCCCGCCGACTTGCCGCATACCGGAATACCATCGAGCGTATGGCACGTGACATTGGTGTGGTGATCGGTAATCTCGACGACCGCGGTATGGCCCCCGGCCGTCGCAGTCACCTTGATGTAGAGGTTGGGCACACCCTCGACAAGCGACACATCGCAGTAGCCGGCGTCGGCGAGGAGCTCGGCCACACGAGCGCGGTCTTCATCGTTAACGCTCTCGAGCACCTCAAGTGCGCTCTTAGCGTCGCCGCCCACGGCACCCAGCACGGCCGCGGCCTCAATACCGTGCATACCGCCCGAGTTGGGCACGGTCACGCTCTTGACGTTCTTGATGATGTTGCCCGAGCAGGCAACATCCATATGATCGGGTTCGCAACCGAGCGTCTGGCTCGCCAGCGCCGCTGCATAGGCAACGGCAATGGGCTCGGTGCAGCCGAGTGCACAGACAAGCTCGCGGTTCAAAACATCGCAAAACGCGGCATCACGGATGGAATCGGTGGGCATAGGTATCTCCTGCTTGCATAACGGGCTGGGCTCTCAAAAAAGTTAGCTCCTTTATTTGATAACAATGCATCAAAAACCGCAACCATGGTTCCGGCGGACGGCGCTCAAGCACAAATTGGCGGCATTATTCATGAGAAGCCGGTCTTGTTGCCTGCTAAAGCGTTTGACCAAAAAACGCCCGAGCGTTTACGCAAAAGTCGCGCTATCATGCAGTCGAACGCGGTAAACACCTTTAGCATTTGCGCCGCACAGACCAGAGAGGAACCATCCATGAAGATCGGTATCGGTAACGACCACGCCGCCGTCGAGCTCAAGAACATCATTTCCGAGCACCTGAAGGAGCGCGGCTGCGAGGTCGTGAACTTTGGCACCGACACCTCCGAAAGCTTTGACTACCCCATCGCCGGCTACAAGGTGGGTAAGGCCGTTGCCAACGGCGACGTCGACCTGGGCATCCTCATCTGTGGCACCGGTGTCGGGATTAGCCTGGCTGCCAACAAGGTCGAGGGCGTACGCGCCGTTGTGTGCTCCGAGCCCTTCAGCGCCAAGCTCTCCCGCATGCACAACAATACCAACGTGCTCGCCTTTGGCGCCCGCGTCGTGGGCTCCGAGCTCGCCAAGATGATCGTCGACGAGTGGCTCGACGCCGAGTTTGAGGGTGGTCGTCACGAGCGTCGCGTTAACCTCCTCAACGAGATCGATCACACGCGCGCCCTTAAGATCGTCGACGAAGCCTAAACTATTCAGTGCCACAAGCTAACAGCAGGGGCCCGCTCGGAACACATGTCCGAG
>CAJJQF010000004.1:0-90385 GCA_905193815.1 uncultured Collinsella sp.
GCGGGTGCCGCCCAGGCTGCCGCCGGTGCTGCCGTACCCACCATCTCGCGCGGACGCGTGACCTTTGTGGATGCTGCCCTGCCGCAGGGCGTGGTGGTGCCCGACGCCAATTTGGCCGTGTTCTCGATCGCCGACCTCAACGCCCGCATGGATGCCAGCCGCGCGCGCAGCCGCCGCAAGGTCGACATTACGCAGATTACCTTCCCGTTTAAGCCGGGCGACTACGTGGTGCACGCTACCCACGGCATCGCGCTCTTTAGCGAGATCGCGCGCCAGGAAGTGGGCGGCAAGGAACGCGACTACTTTTTGCTGGAATACGCCGATGGCGACAAGCTCTACGTGCCGCTGGAGCAGGTTGACCGCATTACGCGCTACGTTGGTCCCGACGGTGATAAACCGCGCTTGACCAGGCTCAACACCGCCGACTGGACGCGGGCCACCAACAAGGCGCGCAAGAATGCCAAAAAGCTGGCGTTTGACCTGGTCGACCTGTATACGCGCCGCTCGTCGATTACCGGTATCGCCTGTCCGCCCGATACGCCCGAGCAGATCGAGATGGAGGAGAGCTTTCCCTACGACGAGACACGCGACCAGCTGGAGGCTATCGCCGACATCAAGGCAGACATGGAGGCGCCCAAGCCCATGGACCGCCTGCTGTGCGGCGACGTGGGTTTCGGCAAGACTGAGGTCGCCCTGCGCGCAGCCTTTAAATGCGTGGACTCCGGCCGCCAAGTCATGGTGCTCTGCCCCACGACCATTCTGGCCCAGCAGCACTACGAGACGTTCTTTGAGCGCTTTGCCCCGTTTGGCCTGGAGGTCGAGGTGCTCAGCCGCTTCCGCACCCCGGCGCAGCAAAAGCGCGCGCTCAAGGCGTTTGCCGAGGGCACGATTGACGTGCTTATCGGCACGCACCGTCTGCTTTCGGCCGACGTGAACCCCAAGAACCTGGGCCTGGTGATCATCGACGAGGAGCAGCGCTTTGGCGTGCAGCATAAGGAGCAGCTCAAGAACCTGCGTGAGCAGATTGACGTGCTCACGCTTTCGGCAACGCCGATTCCGCGAACCATGCAGATGGCCACGAGCGGCGTGCGCGACATGAGCCTGATCACCACGCCGCCGACCGGGCGCCGCCCCGTGATCGTGCACGTGGGAGAGTACGACCCCGACGTGGTGAGTGCGGCGATTCGCCTGGAGGTGGGCCGCGGCGGTCAGGTGTACTACGTGTCCAACCGCGTCAAGACCATCGACGACGCCGTGGCACGCGTGCACGAGGCCGCGCCCGAGGCGCGCGTGGGCGTGGCGCACGGCAAGATGAGCCCGCGCGAGGTCGAGGACGTGATGATCGAGTTCGCGACCAAAAAGATCGACGTGCTCATCGCCACGACCATCGTGGAGAGCGGCATCGACAACGCGACTGCCAACACACTGATCATCGAGGACTCGCAGCGCCTGGGTCTGGCACAGCTCTACCAGCTCAAGGGTCGTGTGGGTCGCTCTGCTACGCAGGCCTACGCGTACTTTATGTTCCCGGGCGAGCTGCCGCTCACCGAGGAGGCGACGGCGCGCCTGACCGCACTTTCCGAGTTCCAGGACCTGGGCAGCGGCATGCGCATCGCCATGCGCGACCTGGAGATCCGTGGTGCCGGCTCGCTTATGGGCGCCGAGCAGCACGGCAACCTGTCGAGCGTGGGCTTTGACCTGTTTACGCAGATGCTGGGACAGGCCGTGGCCGAGGCGCGCGGCGATGACGATGCCGGCGTGGAGACGGCGAGCGTGGGTATTAACCTGCCGGCCGACTACTTCTTGTCCGAGGAGTACCTGCCGGCGGTGGATCAGCGCGTGCTCGTGTACCGTAAGCTTGCAGCGGCCGAGGACCTGGAGAGCATCGATGAGGTGCAGGAGGAGACCGAGGCTGCGCATGGCGAGCTGCCGCTGGCGGGACTCAACCTGTTCAATCGCGCACGAATCCGCATTCGCGGCGAGCGCCTGGGGCTCGAGAGCGTCACGCTCAGTGGCGGTCGCATCACGTTTTTGGGCGTCGACGTGCCCAAGAAGGTGGCTTTTGAGCTTAAGACCCGCTATGGCGCGGTGAACTTCCCCAAGAGCCGCAAGCTGTCGGTACCCTACAAGGCAGGCGCCGGTGCGGGCAGCGGCCTGGGTCGCGGTCTCGACGCCAACGACGGCACCGGCCCGGTGGCCGCGGCGCTCATGCTGCTGCAACAGCTGGGCGCTAGTGATGATGACTAGCGAGTCGACGCTGCAAACACCCCATTTGGGCACTCTGGCTCCATCGAAAGGAAAGCATGTTCGGATACATCTATAAGAAAGACGTCGCCATTATCGCGGTTGTCCTGTGTCTTTGTCTGGGCGTGGGCAGTTTCTTCGACTATCAGATTTCGAGCGCGCTGTTCAACATCGGCAGCATGTACGGTCGCTTTGTCGAGGCGGCCGGCGAGCTGCCGTTCGAGCTGACGGCGAGCATCGCGGGCGTTATGCTCGTGCGCTCGGCACGCCCCGATTCCAGGGGGAGCAAATGGCTCGCTGCGCTGGGCGTTTTGATCAACGTGGGTCTGGTCGGCTACGAGATTATCGGATCGCTGCGCGTCGGCGGCAAGCTCATCGCGTTTCAGCTGGTGCTGACGTTTGTGCTGGTCATTGCGGTTAACGTTATTGCCTATCGCCTTACGCGCGACACCGCGCCCGACGAGCTTACGCGCTGGGCGTTGATGGTACTTGCCGTGTGGGTCGCTCAGGCCATTATCCTCAACGTGATCGTCAAGCCACTGTGGTCGCGCCCGCGCATGCGCGTGATCGAGGTCACGCCGGGGCTCAATTTTCAGCCGTGGTGGGTGATCGGCAATCCCGACAAGTGGACCTATATCGCCGCCGGCGTGATAAAGGACGGGTTCAAGTCGTTTGCGAGCGGACACACGGCGCATGCGGCGATCGGCCTTATGCTCGCCGGGCTTCCCGCGACGGCCTTTAAGGAAAAGCCGTCGCGACGCCGTGTTGTCTTTTGGGTCGCGGCCGTGGTCGCGGCGCTCGTCGCCTTTGGCCGTATCGTGATCGGTGCACACTTTTTGACTGACGTGAGCTGCGGCTTTGCCCTGGTGTTGGCACTTGAGTGCCTTGCCGCGCGCATTGCCTATCCCAACGGCGTACAATAGCCCCGTTTGAATCATCGGGCCCGTGCCCGGCTAGAGAGGATTGCCATGCTCGCGTTTAACAACGACTATTCTCACGGTGCACATCCGGCAGTGCTGCAGGCGCTCGTCGACACCAATATGGAGCCGCAGCCCGGCTACGGTACCGATGCGCACACCGAGCGTGCCAAGCAGCTTATCCGCGAGGCCTGCCAGGCGCCCGACGCCGACGTGTTTTTTCTAGTGGGCGGCACGCAGGCCAACGCGACGGTGATCGACATGCTGCTCGCGCCGTACGAGGGCGTCGTTGCTGCTGAGACTGGCCACGTCGCCTGCCATGAGGCGGGCGCTATCGAGTTTGGCGGCCACAAGGTGCTCACCATTCCCGGCTACGAGGGCAAGATGCACGCCGAGGACCTCGAGAACTATATCCAGGTGTTCTACGAAAACGAGAGCTACGAGCACACGGTGTTCCCGGGTGCCGTGTATGTGAGCCTATCGACCGAGTACGGCACGCTGTACTCCAAGGCCGAGCTCGCGGCGATTCACGCGGTGTGCCAGAAGCGCGAGATTCCGCTGTTTGTGGATGGCGCCCGCCTGGCCTATGCGCTGGCGGCCGATGAGTGCGACATTACCCTGCCCGAGCTGGCGCAGCTGTGTGACGTGTTCTACATCGGCGGCACCAAGTGCGGCGCGCTTTGCGGCGAGGCCGTGGTGTTTTGCGGCATGCGCGCTCCGGCGCATCCCATTCCGCGCATTAAGCAGCACGGTGCGTTGCTGGCCAAGGGTCGCCTGACGGGCGTGCAGTTTGAGGCGCTCTTTACCGATGGTCTGTATTTTGAGATTGGTCGCCAGGCGATTGAGACCGCTCAGGCGCTTCGTCGCGTGCTGCACGAGCGCGGCTACCAGTTCTTCTTGGAGACGCCGACCAACCAGCAGTTCGTGATTCTGCCCAACGAGGACATGGCCCGCATTCGCGAGCATGCCTCGATTGAGTACTGGGAAAAGTACGACGATACCCACACGGTGGTGCGCTTTTGCACCAGCTGGGCCACGACGCAGAAGGACATCGACGCGCTGGCGGCTGTCCTGTAGCCTGATGTAATGACGAGAGGCCGCCTTGCGCTTGGATTTGGCGCAGGGCGGCCTTTGCTTTTGGGGGAGAAGGGTTGTATGACCGAGATGTCCGAGCCGACGATTCGCCTGGCGACGCCCGAAGACGCGCCGGCGTTGCTTGCCATCTATGAGCCGTATGTGCGCCAGACGGCGATTACCTGCGAATACGAGGTGCCGAGCGTTGAGGAGTTCGCCGGGCGCATCGAGCGTACGCTCAAGCGCTACCCGTATTTGGTGATGGAGTTGGACGGGCGTCCGGTGGGCTATGCCTATGTGAGTCCGCTCAACAGCCGCGAGGCATACGACTGGTCGGTCGAGACATCGATCTACCTGGCGCGCGACGTGCGCCACGGCGGGCTGGGCCGCAAGCTGCACGATGCGCTCAAGCAATGCCTGATCGCGATGGGCATCACCAACATGTGCGCGCTCATTGCCGTGCCGCACGACAAGGACGACGAATATCTGACGCATAACAGTCAGGATTTCCATGCCCATATGGGGTATCGCCTGGTGGGCGCCTTCGACCGCTGCGCCCAAAAGTTCGGCCGCTGGTACGACATGTGCTGGATGGAGCTGGTCCTGGCCGAGCGCACGCCCAACCAACCTAAGCCAACCTGGTTCCCCGACCTTCCCAAACCTACCATTTAGGGACAGGTTTATTTTGGCAGGTTATCCGATGGGCTCGGTGTATTTGGCACGGTCGGTGCGCTGGATGCGCTTGGAGACATGGAGCGGTCGGCCGTCGGTGTCGTAGACGTAGTCGGTGATCAGGATCAGCGCCTGCCCGCGCTCGACGTTGAGCAAAAACGCCTCGTTTTGCGAGGCATAGCACACCTCAAAGGTCTTATGTCCCTGTGCCGGCGCGCGATGGAATTCCTGGCGCAGCGTGGCGTAGAGCGAACCGTTGATATCGCGATCGATGAGTGCTTCAAAGCTCGGTGGTAGATAGGTGGTCTCCAGGCACAGCGGCGCATCGTCCAGATAACGCAGGCGGACAAGTTTGACGAGCTTGCTGCCCACGGCGACATCGAAGAACTTGGCCGCATTGCCCGCGGCCTTGGCAAAGCCCGAGTCCACCGTGCGCGTGGTGGGCTTCATACCCTGACCCTGGACCTGTGTCGTGTAGCTCGAAAACACCAGGTTGTTCTCGTGGAGCGCCGGCGTGTCGGCCACAAAGGCGCCACGCCCGCGCTCGGTGCGCACCAGGCCCTCATCAACGAGCACCTTAAGGGCGTGGCGTACGGTGCTGCGCGACAGCCCCGATTCGTCCATGAGTTCCATCTCGGACGGCAGCTTGTCTCCGCGTGCGTAGGTGCCGGAGGCGATGCGGTCGCGCAGCATGCCCGCCAAGCGCTCGTATTGGGTCAGTCTCTTTTTAGATGAAGCGTTCATGCGATCAACCTGTATCTAACCTGTATGCGTATCTAATCAAGCATGTATTCAATACAACAACAAAACCGCTGGTAGCAAGTTATCGAAAACCGCATCAGCAAAATTTCTAAGACAAATATAGCATACAACTAGTCGACATAACCAAAACATGTATGTAACTTGTATGCCATCGAGAGCATCAAACGAGAAGAAAGGCTGATGCACGATGACTACTCAGGAACAGGTTAAGGACGTCGTCTCCCAGGTTTTGGCCGACAAGGCAGACAAGGGCGGCATCAAGCGCGTCGTGTGGATTGGCGCCGGCGGATCCAACGGCGGCAACTATCCTGCCCAGTACTTTATGGAGCACGAGGCCACGCAGGTCGTGAGCTCCAGCTACACCAGCAATGAGTTCGTGCACGCAACTCCTGCCTACGTTAACGAGAACACCCTGGCCGTCGTCGTGTCCATGCGCGGCACCAAGGAGACCATCGTCGCCGCCCAGGTCGCCAAGGACCACGGCGCCAGCACCATCGCCATCTATGTCGACGAGTCCGGCCTCACCGAGGTCTGCGACTACAAGATTCAGTATGACAGCCTGGCCGTCGACGAGTCTTGCATGGGCCGTACCAACTCCGCCGTCGTGACCATGATTGCCATGGAGCTTACGCAGCAGACCGAGGGCTATGCCGAGTATGAGACCGCTATGGCCGCCTTCGACCTGGTTGACCCCATCTATCGCAAGGCCGTCGAGTACACCCGTCCGCTCGCCGCCAAGTGGGCCGAGCAAAACGCCGACAAGCCCTGCATCAACGTGATGGCTCAGGGTCCGCTCTTTGGTGCCGCCTACGTCTTTAGCATCTGCAACGTGCAGGAGATGCTGCAGATCGACTCTTGCACCATCAACACCTGCGACTTCTTCCACGGCCCCTTCGAGATCCTGGACAAGCGCACCTCGCTGTTCCAGCTCATCAGCGTCGGCCGTAGCCGCTGCAACGACGAGCGCGGCATCCGCTTCGTCAACCAGTACGGTGGCGAGCGCGTCTATCAGCTCGACGCCAAGGAGCTCGGCCTCAACGACATCAAGGACAGCGTGAGCGAGTACTTCAACCACCTGATCTTTGCCCCGATCCTCAACAACGTGTACATGCGTGCACTCTCTGCCGTCACCCACAAGGACTACATGACGCGCCGCTACATGTGGAAGCTGGACTACTAGGGGATAGAGCGGCCTAACAGCTCGATGTCCTCATAAGTTGCGGTGGAATAGTTCCTGTTGGGGGCTTGAAGCCTCTATTTAGGAACTATTTCACCGCAATCGCCAAATGATCCGCTGGGGACGGAGGAAAACGGATCACTTTTCCGCTCGCCGATTTGTGTCTTGAAAAATGTATATAACGACTATAACGTAGTGTGAAACATATTGGAAACAATACCGAGGAGGCTGCGTTGAAGAAAAGCAATCTGGGCTATGTGCTGGTGCTGATCGCCGCGCTTATGTGGGGCAGCATCGGAATCTTTGTAAACGGCATCTCGGCCATGGGCGTTTCGTCCCAGAGCATGGCTGCCTTTCGCTTGTTGGTCGGAGCGCTTATCTTGGCGCCGGTCCTGATGTTTATGGGCTGCCGTCCGGGTGAGGGGTCTACCGTGGCTCAGAGTCCGCTGGCACTGTTCAAGGCAAGCCCTAAAGAGCTTGTTCCCTGCGCGCTTGTCGGTATTGTCGGCCTGGCCGCCGCCAACACCTGCTATTACGAGTGCATGGGCGAGGTGGGCATGTCCACGGCCTCGGTGCTGCTCTATACCTCGCCGGTGTTTGGCGTCGTGCTCGGCCGCGTGCTTTATCGCGAGGACGTGACCCCCAACAAGCTCGTCGCCATTGTCTTTAACATCGTTGGCTGCGTGCTTGCAGTGACCAATGGCGACCTTTCCGGTTTTCATTTTTCGGTTTGGGGCGTCACGTCGGGCGTGATTGCAGGCCTTTGCGGTGCGTCGCTCGCGGTGTTTAGCCGGATAGCAACCAAGACAGTCCACCCGCTGGCTGTCACGTTTTGGGGCTTTGTTTTTGGCGGTGCGGTTATGGCGGCTATCGCGGCTCCGTGGCCGGATGTCGCCGCGGCAATGTCGCCACAGCTGCTGCTGCTGTTCCTTGGCTTTGGACTCATCCCCACAGCCGTGGCTTACATCTTATATATGCAGGGTCTGTCCATGGGGCTCGAGACGTCGAAAGTTCCCGTCGTAATGTCTTTCGAGACGGTCGTCACCGTACTGGTGGGCATTGGCATCTACGCTGAGCCCGCCGGCGCGATCAAGGTCCTGGGCATCGTGCTGGTGCTCGCGTCCATCCTGATTATGAACACCGACTTCTCCAAGCTGCGCAACAGTGTGTTTGTCGGTCATGTCGTTGAGAGCATGACCTTTAAACCCAATGCGTGGTGGACCGAAAAATCGCAGGACATGGATCTGTTTAAGGAGCGCACCGGCATCGCGCTGGAGCCTACCGTGCAGGAAAGCCCCTGGTACTTTGTGCGATAGGGGATTGGCGCGGCGTCTGATCGGGCACCGCCTGGCCAGCGCCGACCTGCCCTGCGCCAACGTTACGAGTACGTTAAACCCGTCAACGGTCGTTTTTCACCCGCGAACGGTCTTTATACTAATTAGCAATATCCGCAACGTATAAGACGTTATAATGACCATAACGAAAAGGAGGAGGCAAGATGAATCAGATCATTCTCGCATCTCATGGCGGCCTGGCCGCAGGCGCCAAAGACACGCTCGAGATGGTTCTCGGCGACGTGTCGAACGTCCACGTCGTGTCGCTTGCTCGTGACGACAAGGAGCCCATCACCAATAAGGTGGACGCCATGATCGCCACGTTCAACGCGGACGACACCGTCTATGTGCTGACCGATATGCTCGGCAGCTCGGTCAACAACAACATGGTCGAGCTTTCCAAGAACGGCACGAAGTTCACGGTTGTCAGCGGTTTCAACATCCCGCTGGCGCTCACGCTCGCTATGAGCCCCGTCCCCGTCAAGGGCGCTGAGCTCGCGGCCCTCATCAACGAGGCCCGCACCGGTCTGACCAACCCCAACGCGCCGGTCGAGGTCGCCGCGGCTCCCGCCAAGAAGGCCAAGGCGTCCCGTCACAGCTCCGGTCCCGCCAAGATCGTCCTCGCACGTCTTGACTACCGTCTGCTGCACGGCCAGGTCGTCTTTACCTGGACCACCAAGGTTCAGGCCGAGCGCATCATCGTCGTCGACAACGCTGCCGCCAACGATGACATCAAGAAGGGCGCTCTTAAGCTGGCCAAGCCCCAGGGCGTGCGCCTGAACGTCTTCACCGTCGAGCGTGCCCTCGCCAAGATGGACAAGCTCAACACCCTCGGCGAGCGCGTCATGTTCGTCTTTGGCAACACTGCCGAGATGCTGCAGTTCTGCCAGGGCTACAAGCTCGACGCCATCAACCTGGGCGCCACCGCCAACCACGACGGTGCCGATCAGGTCGGCGGCAAGGACAGCTCCGTCTTCCTCGACGCCAACCAGAAGGCCGACGTCAACCAGCTGCTCGACATGGGCATCAAGCTCTATGTCCAGCAGACCCCTACGTATCAGAGCGTCGACATCGACGCCAAGCTGTAATCAACCAGGCTTTTGCCTGACTGAAAGGAGAAGGGTATGAATACGTTCATCAGTGCGGTGCTCGTCGGCCTCGTCGGCGTGTTCTGCATGTGGGACTCCCGCCTGCTCGGTCGTCTTAACTTCGAGCAGCCCCTCGTTGGCGCTACGCTCGTCGGTCTGCTGCTGGGCGATGTGCCCACCGGCCTTGCCGTCGGTGCCGCCGTCGAGCTCGTGTCCATGGGCCTGGTGCAGGTCGGCGCTGCCGTTCCGCCCGATATGGTCCTGGGCGGCATCGTGGCCGCTGCCTTTGCGTGCCTGACCGATGCTTCCGCCGAGACCGCCATGACGATCGCCATCCCGGTCGCCGTCCTGGGTCAGCTCCTCGGCATCGTGTTCCGTTCCATCATCGCCGCCCTCACCCATGTGGCAGATAGCGCGATCGATAACGGAAAGTTCAAGACCGCCTACCGTATGCACATCTGCGCCGGCTCCGGTCTGTACGCCGTCATGTACTTCCTGCCGATCTTCCTCGCCGTCTTTGTTGGCACCGACCTGGTTCAGGCCATCGTCAACATGGTTCCCGAGTAGCTGTCCACTGGTCTTAACGTTTCGACCAAGATCATGACCGCCTACGGCTTGGCCCTGCTGCTCACCATGATGATCAAGAAGGGTATGACTCCGTTCCTGTTCATCGGTTTCCTGCTCGCCGCTTACCTCAACCTGTCCGTCATCGCGGTCGCTCTGATCGGTGTGTGCCTGGCTGTCGTCTTCATGGGCTTCAAGTTCAACGGTTCCCATGCAGCCGCCGGTGTCGATTCCGACTACGATCCGCTCGAAGACGACGAAGACTAAGGAGGAACACACTATGGCAACCGCAACCAAGGACGTGTCCCTGAACAAGAAGGTCAGCCAGTTCTTCTGGCGCTCCTGGGCCATCCAGGCCTCTTGGAACTACGAGCGTCAGATGAACATGGGCTTCCTCTACGGCATGGTTCCCACGCTCGATCGCCTCTATCCGGACGAGTCCGACCCCAAGCAGCTCGCTGCTAAGAAAGAGGCTTACCACCGTCACATGGCGTTCTACAACTGCACCCCGCAGACGAGCGCTTTCATCCTGGGCCTCTCCGCCTCCATGGAGGAGGAGTACGCCAAGGATCCCGAGAACTTCGACCCCGATTCGATCAACGCGGTCAAGACCTCCCTCATGGGTCCGCTTTCCGGCATCGGTGACTCCTTCTTCCAGGGCACCATCCGCGTTATCGCCTTTGGCCTGGGCGTTCAGCTGGCCCAGCAGGGCTCCATCATGGGCCCGATCCTGGCCATGCTCATCTCCATCGTCCCCTCTGTGCTGATCACTTGGTTCGCAGCCAAGATGGGCTATCAGGGCGGCCACGAGTACCTGAGCAAGCTTCAGGGCGGCGACCTCATGGAGAAGCTCATGTATGTCTGCGGCATCGTGGGTCTTATGTCCGTGGGCGGCATGATCGCTACGCTGATCGGCGCCACCACCCCGCTGCAGTTCGCTGAGGGCACCGTCGTGATCCAGGACATCCTGGACGGCATGATGCCCCAGATGATCTCCCTCGGCCTCACCGGCCTTATGTACTGGCTCATCAAGAAGAACGTCAACACCGGTTGGCTTCTCGTGATCGCCATCGTGGGCGGCATCGCCCTCTCCGCGGCCGGCATCCTGGCCTAGTCGCGACTAAGCGCCTAACCGCTTTCCCCCGGGGGCCTGCCTGGCATCCCATACCCCAGGCAGGCTTCCATCCCCAAAATGTGACAAAGGGACAGTTCCTTTGTCGCATCCTCAACGGGCCGGCGACTCGGTCCAAACCACGGTAACCCTGCGAGCGCCCGGCAATGTGGCGCCGCAAAAATCGAAAGGAATGTGTCAGATGTACGAGATCGACCTTAACCTCCCTAAGCAGATCGTCGCTGACGTCCTGTCCAACCACGAGATCCACAGCGTCGCCTTCGTCGGCTGCGGCGCTTCCATGTCCGACCTTTACCCCGCCAAGTACTTCCTGGCCAACAACACGGACAAGCTGAACGTTCAGATCTTCACCGCTAACGAGTTCAACTACGACACGCCTTCCTGGGTCAACGAGCACACCTTCGTGATCACCTCCTCCCTCGGTGGCTCCACGCCCGAGACCGTCGAGGCCAACAAGACCGCCAAGAAGCACAACTGCCCGGTCGTCTCCCTCACCAACAAGGCTGGCTCCGCTCTGACCGTTGACGCCGACCACGTCATCGTTCACGGCTTCCACGCCAACTACGCTGCCAAGTGCGAGAAGCCCGGCTATGCCATCGCTCTTGCTGTCGAGATCCTTCAGCAGACCGAGGGCTATGACCACTACGAGGACATGATCACCGGCCTCACCAACATCTTCGATCTCTGCGAGAACGCCGCTCAGCACTGCAAGAAGCTCGCCAAGAAGTTCGCCGAGGACTTCAAGGACGACAAGATGATCTACTTCATGGCTTCCGGTGCCTCCGAGAAGATGGCTTATTCTCACGCCGCCTTCCTGTTCACCGAGATGCAGTGGATCGACGCCGCCGCCTACAACACCGGCGAGTACTTCCACGGCCCGTTCGAGGTTTCCACCGAGGGTAAGCCCTACGTCTTCTTCATGTCCGATGGCGCCACCCGTCCGATGGACGCCCGCGCCCTCACCTTCCTTGAGCGCATGGGCGCCAAGGTCGCTCTGATCGACTCCAAGGACTACGGCCTGGCTGACGCCGTGCCCGCGAGCGTCATCACCTACTTCAACCCGCTGCTGCACCTCGCCGTTATGCGTGAGTACGGCAACCAGATCGCCGAGGCCCGTCAGCACCCGCTGACCATGCGTCGCTACATGTGGAAGCTTTCCTACTAATCACAAGTAAGTAGACCTTACGGGTTGATTGAGAGGGGATGGGGTTTTCGCCCCGTCCCCTTTTTTGCTATCGAAAGGAGATACGTATGATCAAGGCAGTACTGTTTGACATGGACGGCGTGCTGGTCGATACCGAGTGGTTCTACAACCGTCGTCGCGTGGCGTTTATGGAGGAGAAGGGCTTTCACTTTGACGAGATCCCCGATCTTTCGGGGTCTAACGAGCCCGCCATTTGGAAGTCGCTGGTACCTGACGATGTTGAGCTGCGCGAGCGCCTGCGCGTGGAGTACAAGCAGGTCTACAGCCCAGACCATCCCGTTCCGTATGCCGAGCTGCTCAACGAGCAGACGGAGCCGGTGATGCGCAAGCTGCACGAGCGCGGCGTGAAGTGCGCCATCGCAAGCTCGTCCTATCGCGAGCTCATTGACGAGCTGGTGGGGATTGCCGGTATCGCCGACGTGCTGGACTACACCATCAGCGGTCACGAGTGCAGTGCGTTTAAGCCCGACCCCGAGATCTACCTGCGTGCCATGGAGGCGCTGGGGGTGGAGCCTGCCGAATGCCTGGTTATCGAGGACTCGCCTTTGGGCATCGAGGCCGGCAAGCGCTCCGGCGCCCGCGTCCTGGCGCTGCGTCCGCACGAGGGCGTCAACCTAGATCAGTCCGCCGCCGACGTTATCATCGACAATCTGACCGACATCCTACCTGCCATTTAGCAGCAAAACCACCACAAAGGGGACAGGCACCTTCGTGGTGGTCCATGCTAAAATCGCGGGCATGCCCCACAACTACATCTGCCTTCGAAAGGAGCTTCCGTGGCGAACGCCATCGATCAGCTCACGGACCGCGTGCTCGTGCTCGGCCGCCTCACCATCGTCCGCCGTGCCATTACCGCCGTGGCGGTCACAATTTCTGCCGTCCTCCAAACATTTCTGATCCAGGCGTTCATTCAGCCCGCCGACCTGCTTCCGAGCGGTCTCACCGGCGTCGCGGTCCTGCTCGATCGCGTTACCTTGCTGGGCGGCGTTCACATCGACATCTCGCTCGGCATGCTTGCGCTCAACATTCCCGTGGCGCTCCTATGCTGGAGCGGCATTAGCAAGCGCTTCGTCATCTTCTCGATGATGCAGGTCGTGCTCTCGTCGCTGTTCCTCAACGTCTTTCACTTCGCTCCATTTTTGGGCGACAAGATTATGCTCATCATTTTTGGCGGCGTGGTCTCGGGCCTGGGCGCTGCCATCGCGCTCAAGTCCGGCGCATCCACCGGCGGCACCGACTTTATCGCGCTGTGGGTCTCCAACCACACGGGCAAGACCATCTGGGGCGTCATCTTTGGTTTCAACTGCTTTATCCTGGCGATCTTTGGCTTTATGTTTGGCTGGGACAACGCGGCGTACTCTATCGTGTTCCAGTTTATTTCGACCAAGACCATCGACAGTTTCTATCGTCGCTACGACCGCGTTACGCTGCAGATCACGACGCGCAAGGCAGACGAGGTCATGACCGCCTATGTTGACCATTTTCAGCACGGCATTAGCTGCGCCGAGGTCATCGGCGGATACAGCCGCGAAAAGATGTACCTGCTGCACGCCGTTGTCTCGACCTACGAGAGCCAGGACATTATCAAGCTGGTGTGCGACATTGATCCCGGCGCCGTGATCAATGTGTTCCACACGCTCAACTTTGTGGGCGGCTGGTGGGGCAGTCATGTCGACGAGCCCATGCCCACGGCCGTTCCCGATCCCGACAAGCCAGCACGCATGGCCAGCAGGCAGGCGCGCCTCAGCGAGCAGGACAGCCTGCAGCAGGACGACGGCAGGTAGAGTGTTGGTATTTTGCCGGCACGGCGCAATCCTGTCCGCTTGAGCCTCCCGAAAGCCTCGCTGCTTTCGGGAGGCCTTCGTTTGCCCAGATAAAACCTACCAAAATGAAGCTGTCGCTTTTTGGTAGGGAGGGTGTATCGTTTTATCATTATGAGGTAACATGAAACTAGACGTTATATACGTATTAGTTATTTCGATATTTCGATAAGAGTGATTAGATATGCCTACACCCAAAAATGCACCGCTTTACCAGCAGATTTATGACGAAATCAAGGATGCGATCGAGAAAGGTGTTTATGCACCCAAGGAGCGTATTCCGTCCGAGCTTGAGCTAGCCGAGCAGTACGAGGTGAGCCGCATCACGGTGCGCCGCGCCGTCGAGGAGCTGTGCTCCGATGGCTACCTGGTTAAGCAGCAGGGCCGCGGCACCTTTGTTTCCACGCCGCACATCAATCGCCAGTTCCACGCCTCGACGCTGCAGACGTTTACCGCGCTGTGTGCCAACAACGGCATGAAGGCCGGTGCACATGTGGTCGATCGCCAGATTGTGCCGGCGCGCCAAAACGAGATGGAGTTCTTTGGCCTGCAGAAGGATGCGCTGCTGCTGCATATCAAGCGCGTGCGTACGGCCGACGGCGAGCCCATCTTTGAGGAGAACATCTTTGTGCCGTTTGACGCCTACCGTGAGCTGTTGACGGCCGATCTTGAGGACAAGTCGATTTTTGCCGAGGTCGAGCGTGTTGGCGGAACGCCGATTGTCTCGGTTGGCTACCGTACGGTCGAGGCCGTTCGAGCTAACGCCGAGCAGGCGGCCGAGCTGGGCATTGCTCCGCACGATCCGCTGCTCAACCTGCGTGCCGGCTTTACCGGTCCCGACGACGAGCCGGTTTTGATGGGTAAGCAGTACTACGTGGGATCGCGCTACGTTATGGTCATGTAAGTTACGCGGTTTTACCAAACCGCGTAACGGCTCGACGCTGCAAACGCCCCTAAGCGGCAATCTGACGTTCAATCGTCGGTCGTGTACCCAAAGTACGCTTCCCTCCTCTTTCACGTCACCTTGCTCGCTTAGGGGCGTTTTCGCTGACTTATGCTCAACCAGCGACGTTTGCGCGCTTGTCAAGAGATTAGCCGTTGGGAAAGTGTCCAAAAATCCCACGCTCGTTCCTTTTGGATTGCGTTGCCCGTGGCCGACGGCCGTGCGGCACCGGTCCGCGTGGCGGCGTATAATCGGCGGCAGATGACTTGGACGTTAGGAAACCATGACCGATAGCATGCAGCAGATGGCGCTTGACACGCTCGGCGCCTATTTTGGCTACACCTCGTTTCGCCCGGGGCAGGACCGCATGGTGGATGCGATCCTTGCCGGTCGCGATGCGCTGGGCGTTATGCCCACGGGCGCCGGCAAGTCCATTTGCTATCAGGTGCCCGCGCTCATGCTACCCGGGATCACCTTTGTGGTGAGTCCGCTGCTGTCGCTTATGGAGGACCAGACCCGTGCGTTGCTCGCGGCGGGTGCGCGACCCAGTTATCTCAACTCTAGCCTTACTCCGGCCCAGCAAAACACCGTGCTCAAGCGGGCGCGCGAGGGCCGCTATCAGCTTATGTACGTGGCACCCGAGCGTCTGCTCGAGCCGCGCTTTTTAGCCTTTGCGCAGGAGGCCGCGGCGGACGGCGGCATTGGCGTGCCGCTCGTGGCCATTGACGAGGCCCACTGCGTGAGCCAATGGGGCCAGGATTTTCGCCCCGCTTACCTGCAGATTCATGAGTTCATCGATTCCCTGCCGCAGCGCCCCATCGTGGCGGCCTTTACCGCTACGGCGACCGAGCGTGTGCGCGCGGACATTCAGCAGATGCTCGGCCTGCAGAACCCGGCGACCGTGGTGACGGGTTTTGATCGCAAGAACCTCTACTTTGGTTGCGAGGAGATGGGCGACAAGGCCAAGACCGCGTGGGTGCGCGACTACGTGATCGCGCATTCGAGCGAGAGCGGCATCGTGTATTGCTCGACCCGCAAGACGGTCGACGCACTGGCCGCGGAGCTTGCCGAGGCGCTGGGCCCCAGCGGCATTCGCGTGGGCCGTTATCACGCCGGCATGGGCAACGACGCCCGCCGCCAGAGTCAGCGTGCCTTTATCGATGACGATATCCAGGTGATGGTTGCCACCAACGCCTTTGGTATGGGTATCGACAAGCCTAACGTGCGCTATGTGATCCACAACAACGTGCCCGAGAGCATCGAGGCCTATTACCAAGAGGCGGGTCGCGCCGGCCGTGACGGCGACCCGGCCAGCTGCCACCTGCTGTGGAACGGTAACGATTTTCGCATGCGCCGCTTTTTGATCGACCGCGGCGATGCGGCCGACGAGGCGCTCGACGACGAGCAGCGCGCGTGGGCGCTCCAGAACCGTTATCGCCTGCTCAGCCAGATGGAGGGTTACTGCAATACCACCGGCTGTCTGCGCGAATACATGCTGCGCTACTTTGGCGATGAAGCCGCGGCCGAGCATGCTGCCGCGGCCGGTGCGGGCAGCACCGCCACGGACGAGGCCGAGGGCTGCGGCAACTGCAGCAATTGCCTCACGCAGTTCGAAGTCGAGGACGTCACCGATATGGCCCGCGCCGCCGTGCGTTATGTGGCCACGCGACCCATGCGCTTTGGCAAGTCACTGATCGCCGACGTGCTTCATGGCGGCAACACCGAGCGCATTCGCCAGATGCATCTGGACGAGGACCGCGGCTACGGTGAGCTGTCGAGCGAATCGGTCGGGCGCATCAAGGACATCATCGGCCAGCTGTGCGGTCGCGGTTATTTGGCCACCTCGCAGGGGCAGTACCCGGTCGTGGGACTGGGTCCGCGTGCCGGCGAGGTCGAGGACGAGGCGTTCGCCTTTACCGTTAAGCGTCGCGCGTCCAAGCGCAAGGCCTCTGCCCGCGCCCGCCGCGCCGTCAATCTGCTGCGCGAGGAGGCCGAGCTGGATCAGCGCCCGCGCGTTGGCGACGATGCCGAGCTGTTCGAGTGCCTGCGTGCCCTCCGCAAGGAGATCTCGACGGAGCTGGAGATGGCACCGTACATGGTCTTCTCCGACAAGGCTCTGCGCGGTCTGTGCCGCCTACGCCCGCGGACGCGCGACGAGCTTATCCAGGTCAACGGCATCGGCGAGAAAAAGGCCGATGCCTTTGGCGAGCAGTTTATGGCGGCGATTGAAGAGTTTGAATCCGAACATGCGCGGGATGGAGCGTAACAATGGCATTCGACGATAAAACCGACCGCGCTGGCGTGTCCGCCGTGCCACTGTACCAGCAGGTTATGGACGACCTGAAGGGCGAGATCGCGCGCGGCGTGTACCCTGCTGGCTCGCGCATTCCTGCCGAGATGGAGCTCGCGAAGTCCTACGGCGTGGGGCGCGTCACCGTGCGCCGTGCCATCGAGGAGCTGTCGCGCGCGGGGTATCTCAACCGCCAGCAGGGGAGGGGCACCTTTGTGTGCGCTCCCAAGCTCAAACGCAAGATTCGCCAGAAGGGTGACGTCCAGAGCTTTACTGAGGGTTGTGCTGCCAACGACATGGTGCCGGGTGCGCGTCTGGTGTCGCGCACGGTGGTCGCGGCGACGCACGAGGATGCGGCGTTCTTTGGCGTGGAGCCCGGCTGCGAGCTTATCGTGGTCGAGCGCGTGCGCACGGCTGACGGCATTCCCGTCATGCTCGAGAACAACGCCTTTGTGCTCGCCGACCATCCCTACCTGCAGACGCTGGCCGACGAGGACCTCACCGATAACTCAATCTTTGCGCTCGTTGCCGAGCATTCGGGTCGCGCGCCGCTCAAGTCCGACCCCTGCACCGTGGAGATTGCGCTTGCCGATACTCAGACGGCCCCGCTGCTGGAGGTGCCGGTCGGCGAGCCGCTCTTCTATATGGAGGCCTACTTTACCGACGCCGGCGGGCGCCCTCTACTGCTCGGCCGCCAAAAGATCGTGGGCTCGCGCTACGTCTTCGACATCTAACGTCCACAGATAGAACAACATAGAACAAATTTGCTGAGATGACTTCACGGGCGTTGTTACACGTGCTATAAATAGGACAACATAGAACGATAGCAGGTACGAGCTGTCGTCGTTCAAAGCCGCCCCACAAGGAGGAGCATCAGCATGAACGCACATGATCTGGTTCAGGAAATCATCGAGCGCAAGGGTAAGATCGAGAATGTCTTTTGGATCGCTTGTGGCGGTTCGATGATCGACCTGATGCCGGCCAACGAGCTGCTCAAGCGCGAGGCCACCACGTTTACCTCGACGGTCTACACGGCACGTGAGTTTTGCCTGATGGCTCCCAAGAGCCTTGGCGAGAAGTCGCTCGTTATTGCCTGCAGCCACAGCGGCAACACGCAAGAGGTCGTTGACGGCTGCGAGATGGCGCTGGCAGCCGGTGCCGAGGTCATTGCCCTCACCGACTGCGAGGGCTCCAAGATCGATAACGGCAAGTGGACCACCTGGGTCTATCCGTGGGGTGAGGGTGTGTCGCAGGCCGAGGTGCCGCAGGGCATCGGCGCTCTGATCGCCGCCGAGTTGCTCGACCAGCAGGAGGGCTACGAGGCGCTCGCCGACATGTACGCCGGCCTTAAGCAGATGGACGCGCTGCTGCCCGCCGCCCGCGAGAAGGTCAACGCCGAGCTGGGCGCCCGCTTTGCCGAGCTCTGCCAGCAGCACAAGTTCTTCTATATCCTGGGCTCCGGCCCCAACTTTAGCCAGACCTACGCCATGGCCATCTGCTCGCTCATGGAGATGCAGTGGCAGCACTGCTGCTACATTCACTCCGGTGAGTATTTCCACGGTCCTTTCGAGGCTACCGAGCCCGGCGTGTTCTACTTTGTGCAGCTCGGATCGGGCGAGTGCCGCCCCATGGAGGAGCGCGCGCTGGCGTTCCTCAACACGCACACCGATACGGTCATGGTGCTCGACGCGCTCGAGTACGGCGTGGGCGACGTGCCTGCCAGCGTGCGTTCGTACCTGGAACCGATCTTCTTCTACAACATGAGCTGCGAGCTGCGCGCCGTCCGCGGTAAGGTGTTCGACCACAGCCCCGAGGTTCGTCGCTACATGGGCATCGAGCAGTACTAGGTACCGGGAAAAGTATTCACTTTCGATTCGCAAGCGTGCCGTGTGAGTCAAAAAGCGGGCCGCGCCGGGGATTTCCGACGCAGCCCGCTTGGTATTGCGCTTAGATTCACGAGGTGTCGCGGCAACCGACGCTTACTTGGCGTCGTAAGCCTCGGCGTCCCACCAGTCGAGCTGGGCGATGTTGTTGCGGATGTGCTGGCAGCTCTTGTGGAAGCCCTCGAGCTCGTGCTCGGACAGGTCGAGCGTGTAGACCTCCTCGACGCCCTCGGCACCGATCACGCACGGCAGGGAGGTAAAGATACCCTCCTCGCCATACTGGCCGGTCATGAGCGTGGATGCCGAAAGCACGGCGTGCTCGTTGTGCAGCACGGCGGCGCAGACGCGTGCGGCGGAGTTGGCGACGGCGTACTCGGTGCACTGCTTGCCCTGGTAGGTTACGTAGCCGCCCTTGCGTGCGAGCTCCTCGATCTCCATGTGGTCGAAGGCATACTTGTCGGGGTTCTCGGCCTGGAGCTCGTTGAGGCTCTTGCCGGCGATGGTTGCGGCCTTAAAGGCGGCCAGCTGGCTAAAGCCGTGCTCGCCGATCATGTAGGCGTCGATGGACTTGGGGCTCACGCCGACCTTCTTGGAAATCTCGGTGCGCAGGCGGGCGGAGTCCAGACCGCAGCCCGAGCCGATGATCTTCTTGGGATCGTAGCCGGTCAGGTGCCACAGCTCGGTGCACACGACGTCGCAGGGGTTGGAGATGCTCACGAAGATGCCGTCAAAGCCGGCGTCGACGATGTGCTTGGCAAAGGTGCGGGCGGCGTCGGTGGTAAAGAACAGCTCACCGTCGCGGTTGCCGGCGGCCAGCGCGACCTTGCCGGCGGCGTTGACGA
This sequence comes from uncultured Collinsella sp., assembly GCA_905193815.1. Classification (GTDB taxonomy): domain Bacteria; phylum Actinomycetota; class Coriobacteriia; order Coriobacteriales; family Coriobacteriaceae; genus Collinsella. Next base: position 19,947 of record CAJJQF010000004.1, read on the forward strand.
TGACGTCGCAGCAGGCAAGCTCCTCGTAGTGGTCGTAGCAGTTGACGATCTTGGTGTTGTACGGGACAAACGAAAGGGAGTCGCGCAGGTCCTGGACCTCGGACGTCACCTTGGCCTCGTTGATATCGCACAGGTACAGCTCATCGGCAATGCCCTGCATGAGCAGACTGTTGGCGACATGTGCTCCTACGTGGCCCTGGCCGACCACACCGATCTTACGCGTCTGGTACATATATGTATCCTTTCGGCCGAGTTTTTCGCGTCGAACCATTGTAGCGTCCTGCTGCCACTTTGCTAGGCTAAAGCGCCATAGATTTTTGGGCATGCCTTAATCTCTACTTTTGGAGTGATTTGGGCCGCTGACGGCATCGCCGGGCGATGTACTCGCGCGGGCGGGGCCGGTCGTTGTACCATAGCTGCAACTGACTCGTAAGGAGCATCCATGCCCATTCGCATCCCCGACGCCCTCCCTGCCGCCGCGCAGCTCGAGAGCGAGAACATCTTTGTCATGACCGAGTACCGCGCGCTGCACCAGGACATCCGTCCGCTGCGCGTGCTCATCCTCAACCTCATGCCCACCAAGATCGCCACCGAGACGCAGATCATGCGCAAGCTCTCCAACACGCCGCTGCAGGTGGAGGTGGACCTGCTGCGCACCAAAACGCATGAGGCCACGCATGTGAGCGCCGGCCATCTGGAGACGTTCTACCGCACGTTCGATGACATCCGCGACATCCACTACGACGGCCTGATCATCACGGGCGCGCCGGTGGAGCAGATGCCGTTCGAGGAGGTCGACTACTGGCCCGAGCTCTGCCAGATCATGGATTGGTCTACCACGCACGTACACTCTACGCTGCACATTTGCTGGGGCGCGCAGGCGGGGCTCTACCATCATTACGGTATTCAGAAGCACGACCTGCCGGCAAAGGCGAGTGGCGTGTTCGAGCATTATCTGGTGAAGCCGCAAAGCCCGCTGGTCCGTGGCTTTGACGACCGTTTCTATGCTGTGCATTCGCGCAACACCGATGTGCGTCGCGAGGACGTGGAGGCCGAGCCGCAGCTTGAGGTTGTGGCCGTGTCCGACGAGGTGGGCCTGTACATCGTCAAGTCGACCGACAGCCGTCGCTTTTTTGTATTTGGCCACCCCGAGTATGATACCGACACGTTGCGCCTGGAGTACGAGCGCGACGTGAAGCGCGGGCTCAACCCTCAGGTGCCGGCGCATTACTTCCCGGGCGACGACCCCACCGCCGAGCCGCGCAACGTCTGGCGCAGCCAGGCTCAGCTGTTCTACACCAACTGGCTCAACTACTACGTCTACCAGACCACGCCCTACGACCTGGCCCGCGCCGGCGAGGAGCACTAGGCCGCCGGGAGGTGCACCAGCCGTTAGGCGCTGATGATGTGGGGTAGCGGCAGGTCGTGGGCGTCGGTGGGAACGTGGTCGACGTGCTGCTCGTCAAAGGCGATGCCGATGATTTGGCATGCGGGCGAGAGCATAGGCAGGTAGCGGTCGTAACAACCGCCGCCGTAGCCCAGGCGCGCGCCGGTTTGGTCGAAGGCCACGAGCGGCACGACGATCATGTCGAGAGCTTCGGCAGGCACGATAGGGAAGCGGTCGCTGTCGATGTCCGTGGCCGCGAAGGCCCGCGTGGGGTGGGCGATAAACGGAGCCGCGGACGCATCGTCGGCGGCAACTGCCCGCATGCACATGCGCTGGCCACAAGCTGCGGCATCAATTGCCGAGAGCATGCACGGATAGGCTACGCGCCAGCCACGTTTGGCGGCCGTGACGGCAAACGTGGCAGGGTCTGCCTCGGAACCCATCGCGGCGTAGGCGGCAACGGTGTGCGGCGCCACGGCATCCGAGCGATCCAGCAGCTCAACAAGCCGCGCACAGATAATGGTAGACTTCGCCGTCCGCACATCTAAATCAAGAGCATCGCGCTGGGCAATCACCGCCCGCCGCAACTCAGCCTTGTCCATCCCAACCTCCTCTGGCAAACCTGCCAAACAGGGACAGGTTTATTTTGGCAGGTTTTATCTGGGCAAACGTCGAAGCCGCCACAAAGGTGTCCTTTGTGGCGGCTTCGACTCAACGTTGGCTTCACAACGCCGCAGCGATTGCTTCAGTCACAAACTTATTGAGCGATTCACCCTTCTTTGCCGCTGCCAGCGCTGCTCGCTTGTGGAGCTCAGAGCCCGTTCTTACGTTGAAAGAGCCCTTAAAAGCCCGCTCGGGTTCCTTGCCCTTCTCGGCGCAAAATTCAAGGTAATCGTCGACGGCGTCGTGGAAACATTGCTCCACTTCTTTGGCCGTGGAACCTTCAAATACGATTGCGTCCCTAATGCCAGCGACCATACCTGTTAGTACATGCTGTTCGGCATCGAACTCGACCGGGGCGAAATAACCCTTGTATGCCAAAACGTTACTCATGACTACCTCCGACATCTTGCAGAAAGCGAACGATGTTTCGAATGGTTCCCGCTGTCAATTCGTCAGATGGATGAGGTGCGTGCATTACGAACATCCTGCCATCTGATGGCCTGTAGAAGCGAACGCGCGATCCGGATGTCTTGCCTTTGCTGTCCATTTCAAAGCCATACGAAGCCATGACTTTTAAAAAATCCGCATAACGATACGTCGAAGGGCAGCTAAACAGTTGGGCGATGAGTTTATCGGATCGAGTCACCCCGCCTCACATTCTGCAACTATATTCTAGTTGCAATTTCAGTTCGATGCAAGCACCTCTACTATAGAACATGTGTGCGTATAGAACAAGTGTTCGAACTACCACGAAGGGCGCCTGTGAACTGCGCCCTTCGTGGTAGTTTTGCTTGCCGTGCCTTAGCCCAGCAGGTCGACTACGTTAAAGCCGGCGTTGCTCTTGGCGATGACGTCTCGGCCGCCAAAGACGCAGGTGGGCGACTCGGCTGCGATGCGCGTCACGTCGGCGCCGAGCGAGCGCAGCTCACCGGGCGTGGCGGCGAGCATCTGGGCGCGACGCTCCTCGCGCGCATGCGAATCGAGCCCGGCCAGGTAGGTCGTGTTGCGGCGCTTGGTGAGCGCATACGGCTTCACCGGCGCGTCCATGCCGCTCACGCAGCTCACGATAAAGCCTTCAAAGGCGGCCTCGTCGGGCTCAAAGCTGCCAAGCCATGCACCCGCGCGCTTCACGCGCTCAATCGAAGGATCGATCGCCGGGTCGCGGTAGGTGTAGAACGCCGTCTGGCGCTCGCCGGCTGCGCGGAATCCGCAGCCGTACGCACCGCCCTTCACGCGAATCTCGTTCCACAGGTAATCGTAGGAGAGCGCGTTGGCAGCCACGGCCCAGGCGCCCGTCACGTCGATGCCCAGGCGACGCGGGTCGCACGCGCTTGCCGCAAAGCAGATATCGCTGGGGATGACGAAAGCCTCGTGGCGGTCGCGCGGCGTCGGCACCACGAGAGCGTCGCGGCCGGTATCGGCACCATCGCCCGCACCCAGCCCCAAGTCGCCCGCGGCGGCCCAGTACGCGTTAAAGTCCTCATCGCTGCCGGTAAAGCTCGCCAGGCAGCCGTCGGCCACAAAGATGCGGCCTGCCAGCTCGGCAAGCTTGGCACGCAGGCCGTCCAGGCGCTCGTCAAAGTGGTCGAGCAAATCGCGCAGGAACAGGTAGAAGTCTACGCCCGAGAGCTGCTCGCGCACCACGGCCGAAGGCGAGCTGTAGCTCATCGCGCGACCGAGCGCCGCCGAGTGGCCGTTGTTGATAAAGCCCTGCTCAAGCCCAATGCGAATCTGCGTGAGCACGTCGCGCACGCGGTCGGCGTCGGCATCGAGCAAAAGCGTGCTCGACCATACCTCGCGCGGCAGGCTCGCCAGCGCATCGATCTTCTCGGACAGGGCGCCGGCGCTCACCAGCAGGTAGGGGCGCACGCCGTCCACTTCGGGCTGCGTCATGACTTCGGTCGTAAAGCTCAAAAAGCCGAGCTTGCCGGCGAGCAAGTTGTCGAGTTCCTCGGCCGAGTGCTCGCGCGTGGGCAGCTGCTTAAGCAGGCGGCAGAGCAGTGTCACATAGGGCAGGTCCTCAAACGCGACGCAGCTCAGGTCGAAATACTGCATGGCGTAGGCCAGACGGTTGGTGGGGATGCCGTGGCGCAGGCAGGGGATGGGCGCGGTCGTGTCCACGATCAGCGGCGGCTCGGGGCGCGCCTCGCCAATGTCGGACACGCGCAGGCGCGGCAGCGTGGCCTTGGCCTCGGGCGTGTCTTCCGCCTCCTGCGCGGTACGCAGCGCGGCCGTGCACTCGACCACGTCGGCCAGCTCGGCATCGGTCATGGCATCGCGCTTGGCTGCCAGCTCGGCGGCCTCGGCACCCTCCGAACCCTCGGTGGCGTCCAGCGGCACCAGCTCGACGAGCGCCATGTGGTCGTTTTCCAGCACCAGCTCGCGCAGCAGGTCCTCAAAGTAGCTGCCGTCCAGCTCGCCGCGCAGCTCCTCGTACACCGGGCCGTACTTGAGTGCCAACGTCGCGGCGTCGTCATCGTAGAGCCACGTGCTCAGCGCGTCGCACGCAATGGCTACGCCGTCGGCGATGCCATAGTCGCGCTGGCGCAGGTCGTACTCGTTGCTGCTGATGATGGCCTCCAAGCGCTCGCGCGGAACGCCGTGCTCGCACAGGTCGCGGCAAGCGTCCTGGAATACGCGACGCAGCTCGCGCGCCACGCCGGGCTGCGCATTTTGCAGCATGATGAGCTCGTAGGGCTGCAGGCTCTCGGCCGCGGTGTAGCTCACCACGTTGCCGCCCAGGCCTGCGGCCAGAATGGCCTTCTTAACCGGCGCTTCGTTGGAGCCCAGCAGTGCCTCAAACAGAATGTCCGCCGCGATCGTGCGCTTGCGGTCGAGCGCGCTGCCCAGCACCAGACCCAAGCCCACCAGGGCGTTTTCGGGCGTGGTGGCCATCTCGACGCGCTTGTACTCGCAGGTCACGGGCGCCTGCACGTCCAGCGGATTGGGCGCCAGCGTGGATGGGTCCTCGCCGGCGGCGACGGCAGCGTCCATGCGGCGGCTCGCAGCACTCGGCTGCGACAGATAGCGCTCGTCCAAAAACGCCAGCGCGCGGTCCACGTCCAGGTCGCCGTAGAGCGTGATGTAAGAGTTGGAGGGGTTGTAGTGGCGCGCGTGCGTGTCCAGGAACTGCTCGTAGGTGAGCGCGGGGATCGCGCGCGGGTCGCCACCGCTCTCGTGTGCATAGGCGGTGTCGGGGTAGAGCGCGGCGTTGACGGCGTCGTCCAGCACGCTCATGGGATCGGACAGCGCACCCTTCATCTCGTTGAACACCACGCCGTTATAGCGCAGCGTGCCCTCGTGCAGGCTCGCGGAGCTGCTGTCGCCCTCGGCGCCCTCCGGCAGGTCCAGTTCGTAGTGCCAGCCCTCCTGCTCAAAAATAGTCGGCTTGGTGTAGATGGCCGGGTTGAACACCGCGTCCAGGTACACGTCCATCAGGTTGTACAGATCCTGCTCGTTGGTGGTGGCAACGGGGTAGATGGTCTTGTCGGGGTAGGTCATGGCGTTGAGGAACGTCTGCATGGAGCTCTTGATCAGGTCGACAAACGGCTCCTTGACGGGGAACTTTGCCGATCCGCACAGGACCGAGTGCTCAAGAATATGGAACACGCCGGTGGAATCGGCCGGCGGCGTCTTAAAGCCAATGGCAAAGGCCTTGTTTTCGTCGTCGCATGCCAGGTACAGCAGGCGAGCGCCCGAGGCGGTGTGGCGCAGCACGTAGGCGTCCGAGTCAAGCTCGGGCACGGTCTCGCGGCGCTCGACGGCAAAGCCGTGGCAGGTAGTGCCGGGCACTAGCAGTGCGGCGGCAGCGGCGCGCGGGTCGGTTGAGGTAGTGGGCATATGCAGTCTCCTTTGACGCCCCAGCGGGGGCGAATCGAGTCGAATCCTCGAGAGTATACCCATATGGGGCCGCGGCTCTGCGGCGAACTGAAGACGATGCTGGCGGATTGGGCATAGGTCCCGCGTGCCCGCCGCACGAGCGTGGAAAATTGGACACTCGCCAAACGAGAGTGGATATTCGGACGGACGAGCGAGGATTTCCGGATACCTATCGAACGAGAGTGGATATTTGGACGGAATCTGCCGCAAAAGCCCCAAAAACCGTCCAAATATCCACTCTCGATATCCGACCGTCCGAAAATCCTCGCTCGTCCATCACTCGCGTATCTCTCGTCTCTCATTCGTCTCTAATATGAGAGATGACAGGAAGATGAGAGAAAAATATGAGAGATAACTGAGCAGCAAAGAGACAGGCAATCATGGTATTGTCTCAATACCGATTGTTCTACCAGCAATAATATGTATAAATGAAGCAAATGGTAGACATTCCATCTCTATCTATCTCTTATCTCTAAGCCGAGAGATAGAGAGATAAATGAGAGATAATTACGAGAGATAACTGAGAGACGAGGGAAATCTATCCGCGGCATTCTCCGCAGGACCGAGCGAAAGGACGTGCAGATGAACGAAAACGAGCTGACCGGTCTGCTTGAGTCTTTAAGGCGTATGGGCTCGGATGATCTTAACGTCGAAGTGAAGGAGAGCGCCACGACGCTTTCCCGCGACGTGTGGGAAACGGTGAGCGCATTCGCGAACACTGCCGGCGGAATCATCGTGCTCGGAGTGAGTGAGCGCGCAGGTTTTGTCCCGGTTGAGAACTTCGAGACCGAGAAAGTGCTCAACCAATTTGTGTCAGGCATGGGTGATGCGGGCGGTCGAGGAAAGCTGGCCAATCCGCCCAAATACACGATCGAGCGAGTGGAGCTTCAGGACGTCATCGTTCTCGTCATTACGATTGAGGAGCTCGATCCGTCGAGCAAGCCCTGCTATGTCATAGAGCGAGGCGCCCAGGGCGGCAGCTACAAGCGCATCGATGACAAAGATGTGCCGCTTTCATCGACCGAGGTGCTCGCATTGGGGTCATACGGTCGAGCGACTCCGAGCGATCGCGACGCGGTGGCGGGTGCGGGCGCGGACGATCTCGACGAGACGCTGGTCGACCGTACGATAGATCGGGCTTTCTCGTTGACGCCCCGGGCAATGCGCGGTGCGCCGGACAAACAAACGAAGCTGGAGCGCCTAAATATCCTTGATTCCCAGGGCAATGTCACCAAGGCTGGACTCCTAGTTGTGGGCACCTACCCTCAGCAGTTCTATCCCAAGCTCTTCATTGACGTGGCTGTCCATGCGGGAACTCAGAAGGGCATGGCGGGGTCGCTGAGGTTCATGGACCGCGCAATCTGTGAGGGAACGTTGGGCGAGATGATCTCGGATGCCGTCGCAGCTGTCGCCAAAAACCTGCGCCGCATCTCGACCGTCCAAGGCATCTCGCGTATCGACTCGCTGGAGATTCCCGAGGAGGTTCTGCGCGAGGCAATCGCCAACGCCGTAATCCATCGAGAATACGGGGATCGGTTCTGTGGACAATCGATTGCCGTCGACGTCTTTGACGATCGTGTCGAGGTGACGAATCCTGGCGGCCTTTACGGGGGAAAGACTCGCGAGAACTTGTTTGACGGCAGCTCCCGATGCCGTAACGCGACGCTTGTGAAGCTCATGTCGATTGTCCCGCTGCCGGATGGCGCAGGTTCGCCGGCTGAGGGCAATGGCTCGGGCATCCCGATGATGATCGATGCTATGCGCGCGCATGGTCTGGCCGAGCCCCTGTTCTGCCCCGGATTCGATCGGTTCAAGGTCGTACTTTACCGTTCAAAGATCGAGCCGGTCGATCATGGCGGGGGCTTAATTGTGACGGCACTCAAACACTACGGCGAGCTGGGGACGCGCGAGCTGGCAGAGCACACAGGGCTCACAATTTCCCAGGTTAGGTCGCGCGTCAACGCGCTCATTGCTCAAGGCGAGCTTGAGCCCACGGCGTCGGCGACGAGCCGCAATCGCAAGTATCGACTGTCGGAGTGCGTGGGATAGATGCGTTAGTGGACGAGGCGACCCAATAATCGACCCTCGATTGGCGTCCATTAAGGTAAAGCGGTTGTTGCCCAGTCGACGGTGATGCTAAAGACTCGGCTTACGCCGGCATGGCCCCGAACCCGTCTATCAAGAACAGCCTAAGAACCAGCTTGATGACATTTCCCGGTTTGACTTCTGCCGCGTCAAAGACGTGGCGCTCGGCGAGCTCGCTGCAGTATGCATAGATGTCGCGGATAAGGTCCGCGCCCGAGAGCGTAAACATGTAGCCTGCGTCCGAAAGCGCATTGGGCGCGGCAGGCAACTTGGCCATGTGACAGAACGTTTGCAGGTCGGGCGCCATAACGTTCTGGTAGTCGAGGTGGCCGTTGGCATCCTGCGCGGCAAGCTCCAATTGGCGCACAAAATCCAGCGCCGCCGCTAACACAAAGCTCGGCGTAGGCGCATTGACGTCCTGAGTGGTCGCCACAAGCCTGCCCGCCGCCTGCGTGACAAGCCAGGCGACCTCGCGCTGGCAGCGCACGGCCTTGCGCGTAACCGGCTTGATGGACGAAGAAGAAACGCTCCCCTTAGGCGGATTCGAAGCAATCATAAGACCCTCCCATGAACAATCCGGCCCAACAAGCCCGGATGAAACACGTGCTACATCAGTATACAGGGGAGTGGGGTAGCGGGGTACAAGCGCGCCAACGGCAAACCGAGAGCATCAACGATGTGCCTCCGCTCTATTTGGACGATGGCACGTGGGTCATTAAGTATTCGGTTCAAGCGCCAGGCGCCGTTGGTTCTCGAGACCAAGACTATAACCGTAAAATGCTCAACTGCATGGAATGTGGCGTTCCGGTCGGAGTCATATTTGCAACTGAGGTGGGCTATAAGGTGCTCGGCCTTGCGTTTGTTGAGCGGTTCGAGCCCGAAAACGGATGGTTTGTTCTGCATGGTCCTGTTCATAAAGGCGGACCGGACCCTCGTTTTGCACCCGACATGAGTTATCTGAAGCACATGCCCGTCGATATCGAGTTTGCCGGACAGGGTGCGACCGACGACGAAAAGGTCCGCTATGCGTTAAGGCGCGAGCGATTGGGGCAGCAATGGTTCCGCAAGCAGCTCGTTGCCGCCTATGACGGCCGTTGCGCGGTGTCGGACTGCGGCGTCAGCGAAGCTCTGGAGGCTGCACATATCGAGAATTACTCGGGACCCAAATCGCAGGTTGCCAGCAATGGCATTCTGCTTCGGCGCGATCTTCATTCCCTATTTGATGCTCACCTGATTTCGTTTGAGCCTGTTTGCGGCGAATATCGGCTGTGCGGATCGTACCTGCTGGATAAGACTGGCTACGCTTCCTTTGCGGGTGCGACGCTAAGGCAGCCGAATGAGCGTCAGTGGCGACCCAATACGGTGTTTCTTGAGGCCCATCGCATTGAGTTCGATCGCTCGGAAAAGAAGCGTGAAAAGGCGGGGCTTCTGCCGTATTAGCGTATTTGGCTTTGGCATTCTTTGACGATCGAGTTGTTTGATCGGATCGCGTGGCGATGCAATCTCGCGCCCGCCCGCCGGTGCATGCTCGTCCTGTTTTGGTATAGCGAGAGGGGAGCGTGTATGAGCTGGCGAGGCGATATTGCGATGGGGAAGTACGGAAAACTGCCGTGTGCCCTTATAGACAACAATATGTTTCCGAGCGTAGAGGTTGATTGCGGGTCGTTTGTCGTCACCTGCCCTTGCTGCGGCTCGCAAATACCGTGTCTCGACATTCGGTTCATCGATGCACGTGACAGGTTCAGCGACGAAGTGAGGAAACGTACGGGCGTTCATATGCCGGTGTATCCGGAGAAATGCCCTGCTTGTGGCCTCGATATCGTGTACGACGCCGGCGACGAGGGATAGGTGATGCAGAGGAGTTGGCTGTGAGTGTCTTTTGCCTCTACAAATAAATCCCCTCACCGAGTTGCGTGTGAAACTCGGCGTGATGGTCGCGTGCCCAGGTAAAGAGTGCCTGGTCAAAGTCGGTGCGCGTGGCCGGGACGCCAAAGACGCCGGCAACTTCGACGCGCACAAACTCCAGTGCCGGTAGCTTGTTGATGGCAGTGAGGGCAAACGGGGACGAGGGCTCCTCGAACAGATAACGGCTGCCTTGCAGCGCGTCGCAACTGGTGCACGTGTTGCCGAGCGACGGGGCTTTGGAGGCTCGCGCGCCTACGGGCTTGTAGCCGCAGCGCTTATGAAGGTAGTCGCGGATCTCGCCCGGCACGCAGCCAAGAGCGGGCACGATGGCGAGTGCGTTGGCGTTGGCCGTGTCGATGGCAATGTGCCCGGCTTCGTTGGGCGCGTGCGCGATGACGATGCTCTCGTCGTTATCGGCTCGATAGGGAATGCCGAAGGCCGCGACCGAGGTCTCTTTGTGACACTTCCAGCACTCGCGCTTGCCCAGTACTAGATATATATACGGCGCTGAGGGGTCGGATCGGTCAACACCGGGCAGCCACTCGGCAAAGGGCTCGGGGTTGACGCCGCTGGGTACATACCAGATCTTCTTGGTCCGGTCCCATTTGGCGCCCAGCGCCTTGGCTTCTTCTTTGTGCGAAAAGGGGACATCGAGCTCGGTGCGCATGGCGGCTCCTTGGTGCTGCAGGTGCAAGTGGCTCAAGGATACCGCAGAGCGCAGACATCGCGGCGTTTTGCTGAGAAGTTGCGGCTCGGATGGGTTCGAGACGTGTTGGTCTCGGCCTCGGTGACTATTGGGGCGGTTTTGATTGACTGCGGAGTCAGCCGGGATAGGCACCTGGGTCGCTGACGCGGTTTTGTGCATGGGCAGGGTGGTTGCTTGGGCGGTTGAAACTGCCGGCGGATTTGGCGACATAAAACAAAACAGCCCAGAGGACATAGCCTCTGAGCTGCGAACATTTGGTGGGCGTTAGAAGATTTGAACTTCTGACCTCTTCCGTGTCAGGGAAGCGCTCTCCCCCTGAGCTAAACGCCCGATCAAGGGTGCGCAAGCGCGCAAGGGATAATATAACGGAGCCTGAACTCGGTGGCAAGAACATTTTTAAAAATCGCTTACATTGTGGAATTCGGGGGCTTTGTCATATCCATTTCAAAAGAGCCTGCTGCCGCGATTTGGCTGTCGCATAATGCAAGGCCATTGCGGTATCGAGCTATGGAAAGACGCCTGCGGAATTGTCCTACCGATAAGCGGACAAGCCTCCAGCTGGTGACTTCGCCGTGGTAAGGTAAGCCGAATTGTTTCCAGGCTGTTTCGGGGGAGTGGAATGAGCAAAGAGTGTGTCGAGCAGGTCGAAGGCGCAGGGGCTTCGGTGCCGATGACCGATATATCGAACATTGATGTGCCCGAGGGCACCGACGAGCTCAGCCGCAACACCCGTCGCGCATGGCGCGACCGCTTGAACAGCGCTTCGACGCGCAAGATGATCACGGGCGTCTTGGCCACGCTGGTGGGCGGTTCGTTTTGGGGCTTCTCGGGCACCAGCGCGAGCTTTCTGTTCGATACCTACCACGTCGACACCTTGTGGCTTATGAGCGTGCGTCAGATTCTCGCCGGTCTACTCTTTATGGCCGTGGTTGTTACGCGCGACCGCGAGCGCCTGATTAAGCTCTGGACCACACCCGCCGATCGCAAGCAGCTGCTGCTCTTTACCGCCTTTGGCCTGCTGTTCAACCAGTTTTGCTATCTTTCGGCCGTGCGCCTGACGAACGCCGGAACCGCGACGGTGCTCCAGTGCCTGCAGCTCGTTATCATCATGGGCTACGCCTGCGTGACCGATCGCCGCATGCCGCGTACTCGCGAAGTCATCGGCATTGGCCTGGCTCTGGGTGGAACCTTTTTAATTGCCACCGGCGGCGACCCTACCAGCCTGAATATCTCGCCGCTTGGCCTGGCAGCAGGTCTTATGTGTGCGGTCAGCGCCGCGTGTATGGCGGTGATTCCCGCCAAGATCCTGCCCGAATACGGTAGCCCCATCGTCACGGGCTCGGCAATGCTCACGGCGGGCGTGATCTCATGTGTCTTCGTGCAGCCCTGGGCGCATATGCCGGCACTCGACGCTGCCGGCGTCGAGGCGCTCGCGGTGTTCGTGGTTATCGGCTCGTTTTTTGCTTACATGCTCTATATGCAGGGCGTTAAGGACATCGGCTCGGTGCGTGCGAGCCTCATCGGAACTGTGGAGCCGGTTTCGGCGACCATCACGAGCGCCGTTATGCTGGGCACGGTGTTTTTGCCGACCGACCTTATCGGCTTTGCCATGATCATCGTGATGATGTTCCTCACGGTGTAGCTAACGCCGCCGCCAAGGCAGAAAAGGTGTTGTGCCGCATTTTCGCCAATTGATGTCCGTGTCTGGAGTTTAGCTGTCGATGCTCAAAATGCCATAAACTAGTAACGTTATGGACTTTTTCATTGCGACTCAATTGCGAGGATTTCTTTATGGCTGGTAATCACTTTAAGGGCAGCGATAGCGGCCGCCCTGCAGTTCCGCCGCGTCCGAATGGGGCTAGTAAGGCCGGCACGCCGGGCGGCGCTGGACAGGGCGGTTCCGGTAAGCGCGTGTCTCCGGGCGAGACGGCGATGTTTACCGCTCTGTACGAGCAGTCTCAAAAGGCAAAAAAGACCGGCCGTGCAAGAGGGAATGTCTTTGCGGACGGTGCAACCTCCACGTCGCAGCCGAGCGGGACTCCTTCGGTACCCGCGAACAACGCGGGTGCTGCCAACGCCGCGAATGGCGCCGGCAACGTTAATGCCGGCAAGGCCGCCAACAATACTCCCTCTGCCGGTGGCGCGGGGCTTACGGGTAACCTTGGCACGATTTACACCGGCGCCTCCGAGACTGGCACGTTCGCCCGCCTGGATGATAGCGGTGCCGAGTTTGCGGGCTCGGGTTCCAAGGAAGATTATTACGATTTTGGCTTGAACTACGGTAGCGACGCTTCGTCGAGTTCGACCTCTGACGGTCTGGTCCGTCATCGCCATCGCAAGGGCGAGCGCAAAAAGCGTCACACCGGCGCCATTATTGCCGCTGTAGTCGCGGTGCTTCTCGTTGCGCTTGGCGCAAGCGGCTTTATGCTGCTTAACTCGGCAAAGACCGTAAAGAGCGAAGCGAAGGAGGCTGTCGAGATCGTCGGTGGCCTTAAGGACAAGGTCACGTCGGGCGATTTTTCGACGCTGCCTGACGACGCGAAGAAGATCGATGAGCTCTGCGACAGCATGAAGGCGGAGACCTCGAGCCCGCTGTGGACGGCGGCATCGTTTATCCCGGTGTATGGCAGTGACATCAACGCAGCCCGCACCATGATTGATGCTCTGTCCGATGTCTCGAGCAACGCGCTGGTTCCCATGGCCGATAACCTCTCGCAGGCCACGCCCGGCAAGCTGTTCCAGGACGGCATGATTAACGTGTCCGCGCTACAGGCCGTTGCCGATTCGCTTTCCGATAGCTCCAAGGTGTTCAAGAGTGCCAACGAGAAGATCCAGGGTATTGGCGATACTCATATTTCCCAGGTGACCGAGCTGGTCGATAAGGCCAAGGACGGCTTTGCCACCCTCAATGGCGCGGTTGACGCGACTGAGAAGGTCGCCCCCGTCCTTCCCCAGATGCTCGGCGCCAACGGCCAGACGCGCAACTACCTTATGTACGCCATGAACAACGTCGAGATTCGTGCTTGCGGCGGCTTTGGCGGTTCGCAGGGCCTGATTTCGGTCACCGACGGCCAGATGTCGATCGGCGAGTTTGTTCCCCGCATTGGACTCAGTGAGGATGAGGCAGTCGAGAGCGTCGACGAAGAGGATGAGGCGCTGTTCGGCAACCACAGTAACCTGTACAACTCGGGCAATACCTATTCGCCTGATTGGCCCCGCAACTCGCAGCGTGTCGCAGCCCTGTGGAAATCTCAATATGGCCAGGACGTTGACGGCGTCGTGGGTATCGACCCGGTGTTCCTGCAGTATCTGCTGGGCCTGGTCGGTAACGTGTCACTGCCCGACGGAACGGTTGTCGACGGCACCAACGCCGCAAAGGTCCTCATGCACGATGTGTACTGGAACTATCCGGTCGAGGAGTCTGACGGCATCTTTGCATCCGTCGCCAGCGCTGCCTTCGACAAGATCCTTGGCGGTATCGGCGATGTCGATGTTACGAAGCTTGTCAGCGCCGTTGAGCGCGGTGCCGAAGAGGGCCGTCTGATTGCTTGGATGAGAAACGATGATGAGCAGAATGCCATCAAAGAGACGGGCATTGACGCTTCGCTGCCCGATCCGGATGATCCGAGTGCCGATCCCGTTGCCGGCGTTTACTTTAACAACCTGAGCTTCTCCAAGCTCGACTGGTATCTGAACGCCGACACGCAGATTGGCCAGGGCGTGAAGAACGGCGACGGCACGTGCTCCTATCGCATCACCGTTACCCTGACGAACATCATGACGCAGGAGGAGGCTGGCAAGCTGCCCGACTACGTTGCGGCGAGCGTACCCGATGCCGCGCGTGACGACGAGCGTCTGAATGTCTCGTTGTTTGCCCCGACGGGCGGCAACATTACTGATCTGACCGTCGAGGGCACCCAGTTTGGTCTTGGCGCCGCTACGTGGCATGGAATCCCCTTCTATTCGGGCACCGTTGACCTGCATGCTGGCGAGACGACGACGATCACGTATACGCTGACCACGTCGGCCGAGGCGGGGGACAAGCCGCTTGCACTGCGTCAGACTCCCACATGCCAGGCGGCTCGCGACAGCGCGTCGGCGTAGGGTTTTTCTGGTAGCGCAGATAATCGAGTACCATTTTGGGGCGGACAGGCAATCTGTCCGCCCCTATTTTGTAAGGAGAGCGCATGAAGTACTTTGGCACCGACGGTTTTCGCGGTGAGGCCAACGTTGGGCTGACGGTAGAGCACGCTTATAAGATTGGCCGTTTTGTGGGCTGGTATTACGGCGCCAACCGCGAGCGCAAGGCGCGCGTCATCGTGGGCAAGGACACACGCCGCTCGAGCTATATGTTTGAGGCGGCGCTGGTGAGCGGCCTGGTCGCGAGCGGTGCGGACGCCTATATGCTGCACGTGATCCCCACGCCGGGAGTGGCGCATCAGACCGTGGAGGGCTGCTTCGATTGCGGCATCATGATCAGTGCGAGCCACAACCCGTTTTGCGATAACGGCATTAAGCTCGTCAACAGCGACGGCTTTAAGATGGACGAGGACGTGCTGGAGCTCATCGAGGACTATATCGATGGCAAGAGCGAGGTGCCGCTGGCAACGGGCAATCACATCGGCGCCACGGTGGACTACATGCAGGGCCGCAACCGCTACATTGCTTCGCTCATCGCCAGCGCGAACTTTTCGCTGCAGGGCGTCAAGATCGGTATTGACTGCGCCAACGGCTCGGCGTCCTCGGTGGCCAAGCCGGTGTTTGACGCGCTCGGCGCCGACGTGCGCGTGATCAATGCCGCGCCCGATGGTTTTAACATCAACGTCGACTGTGGCTCCACGCATATGGAGCGCCTGCAGCGCCACGTGGTGGAGCAGGGGCTGGACGTGGGCTTTGCCTACGACGGCGATGCCGACCGCTGCCTGGCCGTGGATGAGCGCGGTCGCGTGGTAGACGGCGACCAGATCCTGTACGTGTGCGGCGTGTATCTGAACAAGCACGGTCGCCTTTCGGGCGGTACCGTGGTGCCGACGATTGCCAGCAACTTTGGCCTGATCAAGTCGTTGGAGCTTGCCGGTCTGAGCGCCGTGACCAGCGGCGTGGGCGACCGTCACGTGTATGCCAAGATGCGCGAGGGCGGCTACAGCCTGGGCGGCGAGCAGACGGGCCATACGATCTTTGGCGATATCGAGCGCACGGGCGACGGCATTATGACCTCGCTGCGCGTGATGGAAGTGATTCGTGCCGAGCGCGAGACACTCTCACAGCTCACGGCTCCGTGCAAGCTGCTGCCGCAGGCGCAGGTGGCCGTGCGCGTGGCGGACAAGGACGCCGCGCTCGAGAACATGGGCGTGCAGAACGCCATCGCCGAGGCCGAGGCTGCGCTGGCAGGCGAGGGCCGCGTGCTCGTGCGCAAGAGCGGAACCGAGTCGGTGATTCGCGTTTTGGCCGAAGCCCCCGACCAAGCCGCCGCCGACGTCGCCATGAAGCGCATCGCCAACGCACTCGAGGCTCTGTAGGGGCTTTCGGGGCTGTTTGGCAGGGGGTTATTAATAGGTTGTGGCCAAAAAGTGGCAAATATGAGTACTGTTACGAATTTAGTAACAGCAATTTTCGCCTCCAAAGCCCATGCTGGCGCCATTTGAACACCATTCCGACTTGCATATTTCCCCATATGTCTAATAAAAGAGGTCCTAAGTAAGAATAAATCTCACTTAGGACCTCTTTTTTACCCAAATTAAATGTTACAAGTATGGCAGCAGTACTCAAATTTGCCCTTTTTGACCACGGCCCTCGGAGTGCTGCTTTAGGTCTTACAGCTCGTAGAGCGTGGTGAACTTGTCCTGCAGGTAGCTGCAGTAGTAGCGGGCATCGAACGCCATGCCGCAGGCGCCCTTGATGAGCTCCGGCGCGTCCTTGGCGCGGCCCCACTGCCAAATGTGCTCGCCCAGCCAAGCGCGGACGGGCGCCAGATCGCCGCTCGCGCAGGCACCGGTAAGGTCGACGCCGTCGCGGCACATGGCCGGCACAAACATGGCGTCGTAGGCGCTGCCCAGCGCATAGGTGGGGAAGTAGCCAAACGAGCCACCGCTCCAGTGCGTATCCTGCAGGCAGCCGTGCGTGTCGTCGGGAACGGGAATGCCCAGGTACTCGTCCATAAAGCGATTCCAAAGCGCGGGGATATCCTTGGCCATGGCCTCGCCGGCAAACAGCATGCGCTCGATCTCGTAGCGCACCATAACGTGCAGCGGATAGGTGAGCTCATCGGCCTCGGTGCGGATCAACGACGGCTGCGCGATGTTCACAGCGTGGTAGAGCGTGTCCTCGTCGACGTCGCCGTAGACCTCGGGTGCGTGGCGGCGCAGCACCTCGAGCAGCGGTCCCATAAAGGCGCGGCTGCGACCTACGGTGTTCTCGAAAAAGCGGCTCTGGCTCTCGTGGATGCCCATGGAGGTGCCGCCCTCCAGGCACGTGCGCGCATAGGCGGGGTTCACGCCCAGCTCGTACATGGCGTGTCCCGCCTCGTGGATGATGCTGTAGACGTTGGAGATGCAATCGTCCTCGTAGATGTGCGTCGCGATGCGCGCATCGCCCACGGCAAAGCCCTCGCTAAACGGATGCTCGGTAAAGGCAAGCGTGGTGTCGTCCAGGTTCAGGCCGACGAGCTTCATAAGGTCGAAGCTCATGGCGCGCTGGGCGGCCTCGGGCACGCGGGCGTGCAAAAAGTCGGCATCGGGCTGCTGACTGCGCTCGCCGATGGCGTGCACGAGCGGCACGACCGTCGCCTTGACCTCATCGCAAAACGCATCGAAGCTCTTGGCGGAAAGGCCGCGCTCGTACTGGTCGAGCCAAACATCGTATGGGTCGCGCTTGGGGTCCATAAGTTCGGCCTGATGCTTAAGTTGGGCGACGATCCTATCCACATAGGGCTCAAAGCTCGCCCAGTCATTGGCCGTCTTGGCCTTGTGCCACACGGCATCGGCCTCGCAGGTGAGCCTGGTCCAGGCCTCGGCCTCCTCGGTGGGGATGACGCTTGCCTCGCGCTGGTCGCGACCGAGCACACGGATCTCGTCGAGCAGCTGCGGGTCGTCAATTTTGCCGCCGGCGACGGTCTCGCGCGCTAACGAGCGTACGAGCTCAACGGACTTCTCGCTGGTCAGCAGCTTGTGATGCTCGCCGGCAAGCGTGCCCATGGCGTCGGCACGGGCGGCAGCACCGTTGGCAGGAGCAATCGTCGCTCCATCGAACTCGGCAATCTTGAGCAAGTACTCGCGAGTCCACAGCTTGCCCTCGAGTTTGCGGAACTTTTTGACGGCCTTGTCGACTTTAGCGGCCTTGACTCCCTTGGCGGCCTTTGCCACGGCGGCCTTGGCCTTCTTATCGAGTTTCTTTCCCATACCGTATCCTTAATCTCGCAGGCCGAGCGCCGCAGACGGGTGCACGGCCAGTTTGCACAGCTACCTGCCTTGTACCCAGCGCGAACAAAACGGAACGCGGCGATGCACACGTAGAATGTGTTATCCTATAGCCCAATGCGTTGACGGAGAGGGTTTTGCCCGCCGCGTCGCCGGCAAGAGAGGGAAGGTCATGGGCTGCAAGCCTTCCTGCGGTGACAAGGGCCAAGCGTTCACTCCCGAGCAGCGACCTCAACGGGCGCGCGGCCAGTGGCAGCAAAGCCTCAGTAGGGAAGCCGTGAGCCTCGCGACAAGAGGCACAGAGTGGGCGCGGCGGGCCAGACATCCGCCGGGTCAAACAAGGTGGTACCGCGGAATTCAACCGTCCTTGGGCAATGCACATGCCCGAGGACGGTTTTTTGTTACCGAACCGGGCCGCGCATCCGCAGCATCGGGCGGCGTCAGCCGCCCCGGAGCGCGGATACGCGAGAGACGAAAGGGAAGACATGAGTCTGATTGATGATCTGGTCAAACTCGAGGAAGAGGCCAAGGAGCTCGTTGCAGGCGCCGACGACGCCGCCAAGCTCGAGGCTGCACGCGTTGAGCTGCTCGGTCGCAAGGGCCGCATTACCGGCCTGATGCGCATGATGGGCAAGCTCGCCCCCGAGGATCGTCCCGTGATGGGCAAGCGCGCCAACGAGATGCGCCAGCTGATCGAGGGCATGCTCGACGAGCGCACCACCGAGATGAAGGCCGCCGCCCTCAAACACGCACTCGAGCACGATGCCGTCGACATCACGCTGCCGGGCATCCGTCCGCAGATCGGCCACCAGCACCTGATCAAGCAGATCATCGAGGAGGCCGAGGACATCTTCTGCGGCATCGGCTACACCGTCGAGTCCGGCCCCATGGTCGACACCTCCTACTACAACTTCACCGCGCTCAACGCCCCCATGGATCACCCGAGCCGTTCGGCCCGCGATACCTTCTACGTGGTCGACAACAACCCCGGCAGCGTCGCGCACCCCGAGGCTCATGCCCACGGCGAGTCCGACGTGCTGCTGCGCACCCAGACCTCGGGCGTGCAAATCCACACCATGGAGTCGCAAAAGCCGCCCATCTACATGATCTGCCCGGGCACCGTCTATCGTCCCGACACGGCCGACGCCTGCCACCTGCCGCAGTTCAACCAGATCGAAGGCCTGGTCGTCGACGAGGGCATCACCTTTGGCGATCTTAAGGGCACGCTCGACTACTTTGTTAAGTGCATGTTTGGCGAGGACCGCAAGACGCGTTATCGCCCGCATTTCTTCCCCTTCACCGAGCCTTCCTGCGAGGTGGACGTGAGCTGCCACGTGTGCGGCGGCAAGGGCTGCAACTTCTGCAAGCACAGCGGCTGGATCGAGATCCTGGGCTGCGGCATGGTCGACCCCAACGTCCTGATCAACTGCGGCATCGACCCCGAGAAGTACACCGGCTTTGCCTTTGGTATTGGCGCCGAGCGCGTCGCGGCACTGCGCTACGACTTGCCCGACCTGCGCACGTTGATGACCGGTGACATGAGGTTCTTGAACCAGTTCTAGAACGCTTTCTTCTTAGTTGCAGTTTCCGGCTCAAAGCCGCATTTATGAAAGGAGACCAGTTAGATGCGCGTTTCTTACGACTGGCTCAAGACCATGATCGATATTCCGGAGGATCCTAAGACCCTTTCGGACGAATACATCCGTACCGGCACTGAGGTCGAGGCGATCGACACCGTGGGCGAGTCCTTCGACCATGTGGTGACCGCCAAGGTGCTCACCAAGACCCCGCACCCCGATAGCGACCACATGTATGTGTGCTCGGTCGACGTGGGCGACAAGAATCTCGACGCCGACGGCAACCCCGCCCCGCTGCAGATCGTTTGCGGCGCGCAGAACTTTGAGGCTGGCGACCACATCGTCACGGCAATGATCGGCGCTGTGCTTCCCGGCGACGTCAAGATCAAGAAGAGCAAGCTTCGCGGCGTCGTGTCCATGGGCATGAACTGCTCTGCGCGCGAGCTCGGCCTGGGCGGCGACCACTCCGGCATCATGATCCTGCCCGAGGATACGCCCTGCGGCATGCCGTTTGCCGAGTACGTGGGCTCGAGCGACACCGTGCTCGACTGCGAGATCACGCCCAACCGCCCCGACTGCCTGTCC
This sequence comes from uncultured Collinsella sp., assembly GCA_905193815.1. Taxonomy (GTDB): domain Bacteria; phylum Actinomycetota; class Coriobacteriia; order Coriobacteriales; family Coriobacteriaceae; genus Collinsella. The sequence goes on from CAJJQF010000004.1 coordinate 40,149, forward strand.
ATGATCGGCATGGCCCGCGAAACCGGTGCCATCTTCGACCGCGATTTCCACGTTGAGCTGCCCGCCATCAAGGTCGAGACCGGCCGCGCGACCGACGACGAGCTTTCCGTCGAGATCGCCGACGAGGGCCTGTGCGACCGCTACGTCGCTCGCATCGTGCGCAACGTGAAGGTCGGCCCGTCGCCCGACTGGATGGTCAAGCGCCTTAACGCCCTGGGCGTGCGCCCGCACAACAACATCGTCGACATCACCAATTACGTGATGATGCTCACCGGTCAGCCGCTGCACGCCTTTGACCTGGACACCTTTGCCGAGCGCGATGGCCACCGTCGCGTGGTGGTTCGCGCCGCCCAGCAGGATGAGAAGTTCACGACGCTCGACGGCGAGGAGCGCACGCTCGACGCCGGCATGGGCCTCATCACCGACGGCGAGCGTCCCGTGGCGCTGGCCGGCGTTATGGGCGGCATGGATTCCGAGATCGAGGACGACACCGTCGACGTGATGGTCGAGAGTGCCTGCTTCAACGCCGGCCGCACCTCGCACACCAGCCGCGACCTGTCGCTGATCTCCGACGCCTCCATTCGCTTTGAGCGCCAGGTCGACGAGACCGGCTGCGTGGACGTCGCCAATGTGACGTGCGCGCTCATCGAGGAGATAGCCGGCGGCGAGGTCGCCCCCGGCTATGTGGACGTGTTCCCCGCGCCCAAGACCATCGACAGCATCAAGCTGCGCCTGGCCCGCGTGCGCGCCATCTGCGGTGCTGACATCGAGCCCGACTTTATCGAGCGCTCACTCACCCGCCTGGGCTGCACCGTCGAGCGCGACGGCGAGGACTTTATGGTCACGCCGCCGAGCTTCCGCCCCGACCTGCCGCGCGAGATCGACCTGATCGAGGAGGTCCTGCGCCTGTGGGGCATGGGCCGCGTGACGGCGACCATTCCGGCTGCCAAGAACCACATTGGCGGCCTGACCCGCGAGCAGAAGCTCACCCGCAAGGTCGGCGAGATCCTGCGCGCCTGCGGCCTCAACGAGACCACGACTTTCGGCTTTGCCGCCCCGGGTGACCTGGAGAAGATCGGTATGTCCACCGAGGGCCGCGGTTGCCCCGTGGTGCTCATGAACCCGCTGGTAGCCGAGCAGACCGAGATGCGTCGCTCGCTGCTGCCGGGCCTGCTGCAGTCCGTGGCCTACAACGAGGCGCACGGTACGCCCAACGTGCACCTGTACGAGGTCGGCAGCCTGTTCCACGGTCGCGAGAACGCCAGCCTGCCCAAGGAGACCAAGTCCGTGGCGGGTGTGCTCTCGGGCCAGTGGAGCGAGCAGTCCTGGAACATGAAGTACCGCAAGCTGCGCTTCTTCTTTGGCAAGGGCATTGTCGAGGAGCTGCTTGCCCAGCTACGCATCGAGAAGGTTCGCTTCCGTCCCGTCGAGGGCGAGGGCTATGCCTTCCTGCAGCCGGGTCGTGCTGCCGAGGTGCTCTCGGGCGGCACTGTGCTGGGCTGGGTCGGCGAGATTCACCCCGAGGCGCGCGAGGCGATGGGCATCGACGAGGTCGCCGTTGCCTTTGAGCTCGATCTGGACAAGCTGATTAAGGGCGCCCGCAATCAGGAGAACTACCGCGAGTTCTCGCAGTACCCGGCTGTTGAGCACGACCTTGCTATCGTGGTCGACAACACTGTGACCTGCGAGGATCTTGAGCGTCGTATTACGAGTGCCGGCGGCAAGCTGCTCGAGGGCGTGCGTCTGTTCGATGTCTACCGCGATCCGGTCCGCATCGGCAAGGGCAAGAAATCCATGGCCTTTGCGCTTACGTATCGCTCCGACGACCACACGCTCACCAGCGAAGAGGTCGAGAAGGCGCACCAGAAGATTGTCACCAAGGTGTGCAAGGGCGTAAACGGCGAGGTCCGCGGCTAGGTCCTGCGCCGGGGTATGGGTCAGCGGTGGCTGCTGCCGAATCCTACGTGACCGCTATGCTCGGTATAAGGCACTGCTGAGCCTGCATATATGACACGCGCATTACATAACGGCGTGCTGCTTTGTCGGCAGCGCGCCGTTTTGCTATGATAGCCCGCGGCGTGTTACGAATCTGACATTACGTAACACTGGAAAGGTGATTCAAGCGGCGTTGCAATTCCGTGCGCCGATAACCGGGAGGCGTACATGCACATTCCAGATAATTATCTGTCCCCGCAGACCGATGCCGTCATGGCGGTGGCGATGGTGCCCGTTTGGGTCCACTGCATCAAGAAGGTGCGCGCCACGCTCGATCGCGAGCATATGGCTTTCCTGGGCATCTGCGCCGCGTTCTCCTTCCTGCTCATGATGTTCAACGTGCCGCTGCCTGGCGGCACCACAGGCCACGCCGTCGGCGGCGCCCTCATTGCGCTGCTGCTAGGCCCCGAGGCCGCGGCTATCGCTGTCTCGGTCGCGCTGGCGCTGCAGGCGCTGCTGTTTGGCGACGGCGGCATCCTGTCCTTTGGCGCCAACTGCTTTAACATGGCCTTCGTGCTGCCGTTTGCCGCTGCTATCGTGTTTCGTGCGCTCAACAGCCGTTTGCATGGCAAGGGCTGGGGCACCTCGGTTTCGGCCGTCGTAAGCGGCTGGGTTGGCCTGTGCCTGGCGGCCCTGTGCGCGGCAATCGAGTTTGGTATTCAGCCGATGCTCTTTACCAACGCTTCGGGCGCGCCGCTGTACTGCCCCTTCCCGTTGTCTGTGGCTATTCCGGCCATGTTGATCCCGCATATGCTGGTTGCCGGTGTCGTCGAGGGCGTGGCGACGGCCGCCATCTACGGTTTCATTAAGAAGACGGCGCCGGGCATTATCGTCGGTCCCGAAGCCGCCGATGGCCAGCTTGCCGCCGAGGGCGCAGTCGCCAAGAAGACCTCGCTGGTCCCCACGCTCATCCTGGTCGCCGTGCTTGTCGTGGCCACGCCGCTGGGCCTGCTGGCCACGGGTGACGCTTGGGGCGAGTGGGACGCCGAGGGCGCCGCGACCGCCGTTCAGGAGGCTGGTGACGACAGTCTGCAGGCTTCGGTCGGCCTCGATACCCCGACCTTTGCCGACGCTCTGCCTACGGGTGATTACCTGCAGGCCTATTCCGAGGAGCAGGGTCTTGGCTTTGCCGGTCAGGCTGCCATGTATATCCTGTCCGGCGTGATTGGCGTGGCGGTGCTCACCATCGCATTCCGTCTGATCTCGCTGACGGTTAAGGAAAGCGGTGCTCATGGCAATAGCCGAGCTGCCTAGCTGGCTTGCGGTCGAGCAGCGTTACGAGCCCGTGGGGGCTCGGCATCGCGTGATGCAAAAGAATGTCCTGCACCTGGCGAGCCTGCTTGAGCGGGTTCGCCTGGGTGGGGGCGCGCACGAGGGCGGGTCGATGGTCGACCGCGCCCTTTCTTGCGTTTCGGCTCCGGTGCGCCTGGTGGGGATGTTCGTCTGCGTCCTGTGCGTGTGTCTGACGCAGAGCCCGCTGTACCTCATGTTGATGGCGGCTATCGCGCTGGTGCTGGTCGCGGTGCGCCCCGCACGCGGGCTGCGTGCGACCATTGTACCGGCGCTCGGCGCCACGGGGCTTGCGGTGGTTCTGGCATTGCCTGCCCTGCTGCTGGGCGCGTCTGCCACGGGCGCCATGCTCAAGATCGCGCTCAAGACCTTCATTAATGTGTCGCTGGTGCTGGGCGTTTCGTGGACGCTTACCTGGAGCCGCATGTCGGCGGCGCTCAAGATGCTGCATCTACCCGACGAGGTCATCTTTACGTTTGATATGGCGCTCAAGCACATTGAGGTGCTGGGTCGCACGGCGCACAATCTGTGCGAATCGGTCATGCTGCGCAGCGTTGGCCGTGCGCCTGAGGGATTTTCGCGTACCGATTCGATCGCGGGTATCATGGGCATGACCTTTATCAAGGCGATGGAATGCAGCCGCGCGATGGACGAGGCCATGCTCTGCCGCGGCTTTGCCGGCGCGTATCCGGCTCCCGCGCGGAGCGGCTTTGGCTGGCGCGATGCGGTCTATGCGGCCGGCGTGGCGCTGCTGGCAGTGTTGTGCGCCGTGCTGTAGGCGCTGCTGGTTCTGGCTGGGGATGCAAATAGGGAAGGGCGACGTTTTGACGATCGATATGAATAGTGCGGCGGGCACGAACGGTGTGGGCGGCGCCGAGGACACGCCGCTTATTGAGTTGCGCGACGTGGTGTTTTCCTATACGGGTCATACGGTTGTCGATGGTGTGTCGCTGCAGGTCGATCGTGGTGAACTCGTTGCCCTGCTTGGTCCCAACGGCTGCGGTAAGACGACGATTATGCGCCTTATTAACGGCCTTGAACTCGCGAACGCAGGGGCATACCTGTTTGACGGACGCGTGGTCGATGCGGCGTATCTGAAGGATTCTGCTGCTCAGAAGTTCCACCAGCGCGTGGGCTTCGTGTTCCAAAACGCCGATGCCCAGCTGTTCTGCGCCACGGTGGGCGAGGAAGTTGCTTTTGGTCCCGCGCAGATGGGGCTGCCGGCAGACGAGCTCGAGCGCCGCGTGAGCGATGCCATGGGGTTGTTCCAGGTTGCCGACCTTGCCGACGCCTCTCCCTATCAGCTCTCGGGCGGGCAAAAGAAGCGCGTTGCGCTGGCTGCGGTGGTGTCGATGAACCCGGATATCTTGGTCCTTGACGAGCCTACCAATGGGCTCGACGAGGATTCATGCGACATCGTGGTCAACTTCTTGCTGGCCTACGTCGCGGCGGGTAAGACGGTCTTGATGAGCACACATCATCAGGATTTGGTGCGGCGCCTGGGTGCCCGCGCCATCTATATCGATCGATATCACCATGTGGTCGAGGCGCCGGTGTCGTCGTATGGAACCGAGAGCGGCGCTGCGGAATAGTTGCTGCGTAGAGCGTGCGTAGCCGCCCGCGCGGCTTTGCCGTGATGGTATAGTTATCCAGGTTTTTTATGGGGGTGGCTATGCCAAGCTGGAACATTCATATCGCTCAGACGGAGCGTTTGCTGGAGCGCACCGGTGCGCTTGCCAAGAGCGTGCGCGACCGCAATGCCTTTTTGTTTGGCTGCGTGGTTCCGGATATTTTCGTGGGCTATATGGTCCCTGGCATCGCCGATCCCATCCCGTACCGCATTACGCACTTTGCCAAGCCCGAGCCTATCCCTAAGCCGCGTGAGCACGAGTTCTGGGATACCTATGTGGCACCGTTGCTTAAAAGTTCGCCCACCGGTGCGCCAGCCGCGGCGACCTCGATTATCGAGGAGCGCGAGCGACTGAATCGCGTGCACTATCCCCAGCGCTACAGGGATGCTGAGCCGGTTGTCGGTCCCGGCGCTCGTGAGTTCTCGCTTGCGTCCGAAGATGTGGCGCAGTCGTTGCTCGATTTGACACTGGGTGTCTGGTCGCATCTGGTGGCCGATACCGTATGGAATACGCGCGTGAATCAGTACCTGGAGGCGCACGGCGGCAAGCCGTGCGAGGAGTTCCGCATTAAAAAGCAAGGCGACTTTGACTGGTTTGGCAAGACGCTGGGCATTGTTTCCATCCCGCGTGCGACCGATCGCCTGTATACCGCTGCGACGCGTTTTGGGCAGTATCCCATCCATAAGGAGTATGTGCTCAAGACCATCGGCGTCATGCACGAGATCGTGCGCGAAAACCCCGGCGAGCCCGATCATCCGCCGTACCGCCTGCTGACCGAGGAGTTCTTTGACGCAACGTTTACCGAGGTCGTCGAGCTGACCGAGGCGGGCTTTGCGGCTCGCGTTGCTGCTTCTGACGTTCCCGCAGTCCCTCTGATCGCTAGCTGCTAGCCGGCCGGCTTAACGGAGAACAGTTCATCCCAATTGACCAACAGCTCCCGCCGCAGGGCATCTTCGGTGGTGCGTTCCTGATCGGTCTTTGGGATGTAGGGGAGCCCCGCCTTTTTATGAATGAGCTCGGCGATGCTATCAAAGCTCTTCTTGTCCTTGATTTGCTCATAGGTTATCTGGATAACGTCATAGCCCATGCTTGTGAGGGCGGTGGTGCGCTCGGCATCGGAGAGGCTTGCGGCTTCGTTGTCATGGGCGGAGCGGCCTTGGCATTCCAGAATGACGCCCATGCTGTTGGTGGCACTTTCGATGAGGATATCGGCGTAGCAGCAGGTTTTGTAATACAGTGAGCGCGCGGCGTCGCTGAGTAGGATGCGCACGTTGTTTGCGATGTTGATGCCCATGCCGCCCTCGTCGCGGGGGAGCGAGACAAGCATGGAGGTCTGTACTTCGAAGGGCGAGGCAGTTTGCCCCGTCATGTGCTCGGCTGTCCAGCGCAGTTGTTTAACGCCGCGCAGGCCTGCGGCCTGCTTGGCGAACGTGGCGATATCCGCTGCGGAAAGAAGCGGCGTGCGCTTCCACAGGTTAGTGCCATTGCCCTTGGTGTCGACAACACGCTCCCAGCCGCAGTTGGGTGGAATGAGCTTAAGCGAAATAGCTTCATCGAGTTGTTGTTGTGTTCGCTCGCAGGGCTTAAATACTGCAAAGGAGCTGCACATCTCGTAGCAAGCCATGAGTAACTGGTTGCGTGAGACCTGCGTAGCAAGGCTGAGCAGCGTAAACTCGGGCGACGTGACATCAAATCCATGTTCAGTCTGCCTAAACGACCCGGGAGGTGGTTCTTGGGTCAGGAGGTGCGATTTAAACAGGCTTCGCGACCCGGATTGTGCCCGAGTGAATACAAGCCTGTGAAGCGGTGCGTGAAGCAGGTCTTTTACAACTGCATGACTTCCGAGGCCGCAACATCTGCGATCCATATTGCCAAGGCTAATGGCGGGGTAAAGGCCTAATACCTGCGGCGGGATGCGGTAGTAGTTAAAGGCGGATTGCCCACAAAGCGTCAGGTCCATAATGCCCTCCTGGCCGAAATCATCTCTTTGAAGCGAGTGATGCCAGCGTCAATCCGGAGGTATGCGGCAAAATCTGAACCCTATGAGCAGACCTGGCTTTTGAGGCTAGTTTATCAGGCATTTTGTTGCGAAAAAACAGGGTGTGCTCGGAGGTTCCAGATTTTGCCGCATACTTCCGAAAACCAGGTCGATTTGGTTCTTGCTAAAACGATTTATCAGCCCTGCGTGAGGTGTGGTCTTGCCACCGGGTGAACACTTCTAGCGCCTGAGCTATATTTTTTGGGCCTCGAAGGGTGGATTTCGCGCTTTTGGTAAAGAAATGAGTGCGTGTTTTGCCGTGCGCCGGCATTGGCACAGAAAAAGGGTCCGGAAGGCGAAGCCTTCCGGACCCTTTGCAATGCAAATCTGCTTGCAAGTGCGATTTAGCGCACCTGAGCGACGTAAGCGACGTTGGTCGAGGAGACCTTGTCCTCGAGCTGGACGCTCATGCGGGGATCGCCGGCGGTAGCGACGGTCAAATCGCCAGTCTTGACGTAGCCGAGCTCCTTAGCGGTCTCGATCGCCTTGACGATCGTGCCGTTGACGGTGCCCTGGGTAATCTCGGCCTGGTGCGGGATGACGCCCCAGTACATGATCATCTGCTGGACGGCCCACTCGTGGCGGGAGAACGCGCAGATCGGCATGTTGGGACGGAAGTGCGAGATCAGGCGAGCGGTACGACCGGTGGTCGTCGGCACGGTGATGCACTTGGCGCCAACGGTGGTAGCCATGTTCACGGCGGACATACCCACAACGTTGTTGACAACGCGGGTGCCATGAGCGTCGGCCGGAACCTCGAGCGGAGCGTGGGCCGGGAGGTACTTCTCGGTCTCGAGAGCAATGCTGGCCTGCATCTTAACGGCCTCGACCGGGTACTTACCGGCAGCGGACTCGCCGGACAGCATAACGGCGTCGGTGCCGTCGTAGATGGCGTTAGCAACGTCGGCAACCTCGGCGCGCGTCGGGCGCGGGTTCTGCTGCATGGAGTCGAGCATCTGCGTAGCGGTGATAACGGGCTTGTAGGCCGCGTTGCACTTGGCGATGATCTCCTTCTGGATGTGCGGAACGAGCTCGGGCTTGATCTCGATGCCCAGGTCGCCACGGGCGACCATGATGCCATCGGAAGCCTCGAGGATCTCGTCGAAGTTCTCGACGCCCAGGGCGCACTCGATCTTCGGGAAGATCGTCACGTGCTCGCCGCCGTTCTCGCGGCAAAGCTCGCGGATGCCGCGGACGGACTCGCCGTCACGGATGAAGGAAGCGGCGATGTAGTCGATGTTCTCGGTCAGGCCAAAGAGGATGTCCTGACGATCGCGCTCGGTGATAGCAGGCAGCGAGATGTTGACGTTGGGCATGTTGACGCCCTTGCGCTCGCCGATCAGGCCGTCGTTCTTAACGACGCAGGTCATGTCCTGGCCGTCGACGGACTCGACCTCGAGGGCGACCAGGCCGTCATCGATCAGGATGAGGGAGCCCTTCTCGACCTCGGAGGGCAGAGCCAGGTAGTCGAGGGAGATGTGCTCAGAGGTGCCGTGGAAATCCTCGGACGTGGGCTGAGCGGTGACGACGATCTTATCGCCGGTCTTGACGGCAACCTTCTTGCCGTCGACCAGAAGGCCGGTGCGGACCTCGGGGCCCTTGGTGTCGAGCAGGATGCCGACGGGCAGACCGAGCTCCTTGGAAATACGACGGACGCGCTCGATGCGACCGTGGTGCTCGTCGTAGGATCCGTGCGAGAAGTTAAAACGGGCGACGTTCATGCCCGCCTTGATCATCTCGCGGATGGTCTCGTCGCTATCGCAGGCGGGACCCATGGTGCATACAATCTTGGTGCGCTTGTACATTCAGACCTCCATCTGACATCGTCTTGCGCTGATAGATAAACCATAAGAAATAAAACTGAGATGATTATAACGAAATGGCGACCGAATACCCCAAAAAATCGACCGTATGCCGAATTAGAAGTTCATTTTTTGCGAAAAAACGGTATATGCAAAAACTTTACCAACCGTTCTAACCGCTGCTATCTGGGCGATATTTCAGTTTGATGATGCGCCGAAGAAAAAGCGTTTTATCAATATTGAACATCATACGGTCTGCATCGTTGCACCCGAGCCGTGTTTCCAATTGGAATGTTTTGGCTAGACGCGCTGCTTTGGGGTACCATAGCTCCACTATCAACTGCCGCTCAGCACGGCAGCCTTGATGAGCCCTTGCCCTTCTCCTGGGAATTATGATCGGGCATCAATCTGCTGAGTGGCCCGAATCCCAGGAGGGGACTCTATATGCAAAAGGAATACCTGTCCGCCGCGGCGGAGGTGCTCAGCGACCAGGGTGTCGATGAGAACCTCGGCCTGAGCAACGACGAGGCGTCGTCGCGCCTCGCCAAGACAGGCCCTAACAAGCTCGAGGAAGCCGAGAAGACACCGCTGTGGAAGCGTTTCTTTGAGCAGATGGCCGACCCCATGGTCATCATGTTGATCGTTGCCGCCGTCATCAGCGCGCTCACGGGTATGGTCAAGGGCGAGGCGGACTTTGCCGATGTCGCCATCATCATGTTCGTCGTTATCGTCAACTCGGTGCTGGGCGTGGTCCAGGAGGCTAAAAGCGAGGAGGCTCTCGAGGCCCTGCAGGAGATGAGCGCGGCGCAGTCCAAGGTGCTGCGCGACGGCAAGCTCGTGCACCTGCCGAGCGCCGAGCTCGTGCCCGGTGACGTGATCATGCTCGAGGCGGGCGACTCCGTCCCGGCCGACTGCCGCGTGCTCGAGAGCGCCACGATAAAGATCGAGGAGGCCGCCCTTACCGGCGAGTCCGTGCCCGTCGAGAAGCATGCCAACGTGATCGAGCTCGCCGCCGGCACCGACGACGTGCCGCTCGGCGACCGCAAGAACATGTGCTACATGGGTTCCACCGTGGTATACGGCCGCGGCCGCGCCGTCGTGGTCGGCACCGGCATGAACACCGAGATGGGTAAGATCGCCGGCGCCCTGGCCGAGGCCAAGGAAGAGCTCACGCCGCTGCAGGTGAAGCTTGCCGAGCTCAGCCGCATCCTCACCATCATGGTTATCGTCATCTGCGTCGTCATCTTTGGCGTCGACATCATCCGCCACGGCGTGGGCAACGTTCTCACCGATCCGACCGCGCTGCTCGACACCTTTATGGTCGCTGTCTCGCTTGCCGTCGCCGCCATCCCCGAGGGCCTGGTTGCCGTCGTGACTATCGTGCTTTCGCTCGGCGTGACCAAAATGGCCAAGCGCCAAGCGATTATCCGTAAGCTTTCCGCCGTCGAGACCCTTGGCTGCACACAGACCATCTGCTCCGACAAGACCGGTACCCTCACCCAGAACAAGATGACCGTCGTCAAGCACGAGCTCGCCGCGCCTAAGGAGAAGTTCCTGGCCGGCATGGCTCTGTGCTCCGACGCCCAGTGGGACGAGGAGCTGGGCGAGGCCGTGGGTGAGCCGACCGAGTGTGCGCTCGTCAACGATGCCGGCAAGGCGGGCCTCACTGGCCTGACTGCCGAGCATCCGCGCGTGGGCGAGGCCCCGTTTGACTCGGGCCGCAAGATGATGTCCGTGGTCGTCGAGACCCTGGACGGCGAGTACGAGCAGTACACCAAGGGCGCGCCCGACGTGGTGATCGGCCTGTGCACCCATATCTACGACGGCGACAAGGTCGTCCCCCTGACCGAGGAACGTCGTGCCGAGCTCGTGACCGCCAACAAGGCCATGGCCGACGAGGCCCTGCGCGTGCTGGCGCTGGCAAGCCGCACCTACACCGAGGTCCCGAGCGACTGCAGCCCCGCCGCGCTCGAGCATGACCTGGTCTTCTGTGGCCTGTCCGGCATGATTGACCCGGTCCGCCCCGAGGTCGCCGACGCCATCCGCGAGGCGCACGACGCCGGTATCCGCACCGTCATGATTACGGGCGACCATATCGACACCGCCGTGGCCATTGCCAAGCAGCTGGGCATCGTCACCGATCGCAGCCAGGCCATCACCGGTGCCGACCTCGATCGCATGAGCGAAGAGGAGCTCGACGCGCACATCGAGGACTACGGCGTGTACGCCCGCGTCCAGCCCGAGCACAAGACCCGCATCGTCGAGGCTTGGAAGTCGCGCGACCAGATCGTGGCCATGACGGGCGACGGCGTCAACGACGCCCCGTCCATCAAGCGCGCCGACATCGGCGTGGGCATGGGCATCACCGGTACCGATGTCACCAAGAACGTCGCCGACATGGTGCTTGCCGACGACAACTTCGCCACCATCATCGGTGCCTGCGAAGAGGGCCGTCGCATCTACGACAACATCCGCAAGGTCATCCAGTTCCTGCTTTCGGCCAACCTTGCCGAGGTCTTCTCGGTGTTTATCGCCACGCTCATCGGCTTTACCATCTTCCAGCCGGTGCAGCTGCTGTGGGTGAACCTGGTCACCGACTGTTTCCCCGCGCTCGCGCTGGGCATGGAGGATGCCGAGGGCGACATCATGAAGCGCAAGCCGCGCAACGCCAAGGACGGCGTCTTTGCCGGACATATGGGTCTGGACTGCGTGGTCCAGGGCCTAATCATCACCGTGCTGGTGCTGGCGAGTTTCTTTGTGGGCGTGTACTTTGACATGGGCTACATCCACATCGCCGATATGATCGCCGGCAATGCCGACGAGGAAGGCGTGATGATGGCGTTCATCACGCTCAACATGGTCGAGATTTTCCACTGCTTCAATATGCGCAGCCGTCGTGCGTCGCTGTTCACCATGAAGAAGCAGAACAAGTGGCTGTGGGCTTCCGCCGCGCTGGCACTGGTGCTGACGGTGATCGTGACCGTGCAGCCGACGCTTGCCGAGATGTTCTTTGGTCCTGTGACGCTTGAGCTCAAGGGCGTTCTTGCCGCGCTGGGCCTGGCCTTCCTGATCATCCCGCTGATGGAGATCTACAAGGCGATCATGCGCGCTGTGGAGAAAGAGTAACGTACCTGTCCGGGCCCGCCCCACGCCCTTTCTCCCTCACTGGTCCTCGCGCTTTGCGCTGCGGGATCGTTCGGGAGAAAGGGCTTCCGGGGCGGGCCCTGCGGTATCCTTGCTGGCTTTTCTCCCGCGCGGATGATAAAGGGCTGAGGGAAAGTTTGTGAGCTGGTCGGGCTTTGCCCGGCCAGCTCTTTTTGATTTAAAATACCTGCTCAGTTGTGATTTTGGGTGCTGGGAGGCGCTTGTGGGCAAGGCTAAGGCTAAGGCGAAGAAAAAGACGACGGGGGCGCGGGCTAAGCGCGATCGTCGTCGGAAGCTTGCGACCGAGGCCCCCGCATCAGCCGAGGAGCTGCTGGCAAACGTGCCGGGACTCGACGCGCTGCAGGATGTTCCGGCGTTCGATGACCTGCCGGTCGATGAAGCTCAGCAGGCGGCATTTGACGACTTTTGCGCACATGCCGAGGAGCCCGAGCAGATGCAGCTTGGCGCCGTGGTGCGCTTGGATCGCGGGTTTCCGCTGGTGGCGACTGCCGATGATGCCTTCCGCGCCGAGCATGCCGTGGGGTTTGCCAAGTCGCGCGGCGAGGACGAGGTCCTGCTGCCTGCCGTGGGCGACCGTGTGGCGGTGCGCCGCGCTCCCGGGCACGATATGGGCGTGATTGAGTGCGTTCTGCCGCGCCGTACGAGCTTTGAGCGTTGGCGCGGCCGTGCCCGTGGAGAGCGCCAGGTGCTCTGCTCCAACGTGGATAGCGTGCTAATCGTGCAGGCGCTCGGTGCCGGTGAGGTGCTGCTCGACCGCGTGGCGCGCTCGCTGGTGTTGGCGCTCGACTGCGATGCCGAGCCGGTGGTGGTGCTCACCAAAGCTGACCGCTGCGATGCCGAGGAGCTCGAGCGCGATCTGGACCGCGTGCGCCGCCTAGTGGGCCCGGACGTGCGCGTGATCGTGACGTCTTCTGCCGAGGGCCGCGGCCTGGACGAGGTCCGTGCCTGCGTGCCTGCCGGGAGCTGCGCCATGATTCTGGGCGAGTCGGGTGCCGGCAAGTCGACGCTGCTCAATGCACTGCTGGGCCACGATACGTTGGCGACCGGCGGTGTGCGCGAACGCGACGACCAGGGCCGTCACACTACCGTCGCGCGCGTGATGGTGGCGCTGCCGGGCGACGCCGGCGTGATCGCCGATGCCCCGGGCCTGCGCAGCCTACCGCTCGTGGGTCACGAGCGGGGTTTGGCGCGCGCGTTTCCCGAGATCGTCGAGGCGTCGCGTGCGTGCCGGTTTGGCGACTGCACGCACACCCATGAGCCGGGTTGTGCCATTCGCGAGGCTGAGGACGCGGGACAGATTGACAGCCTGCGTCTGGAGACGTTCCAAAACTTGGCGTCATCCATGCGCGTGAGTGCACAGATGCTCGATCCCGATGTTCATCTGTAATTGAATGTATCTATGACAGCCGTCTCCCAACGGTACGGGAGGCGGCTTTTTTGCTGTCGATGCACCCTTAAACGTGCGTTTTGCCGACGTGCTGACCAAAACCTTGCCACGAGCTTGACGGGCCGGTCAGCTTTTGGTTGGCAATTGGTTTGACACTCAAAACCAAGATCGCGATCGCACCGTTTTGCTGCTTGCCCGCTTGGACAATGGTGGTACGGGCATCCGCCCGGTGCTACCTTGAGAGGAGCGGCCGTGAACAAGAGCAAGCGCATCGCCATCAGTCTGATCGCGGGCGTGCTCGCCGCGCTGCTCTGCATGGTCTACGCATCGTCGATTCGCTCGCAGGCTGAGCAGGCCCAGGCCGAGACGCTGGCCAAGTACGGTGGCGATCGCGTCGAGGTGTGCGTCGCGGCGCGCGATATCGATGCGGGTGAGACCCTCGACGAGACTAATGTCATAACCCAGGAATGGCTGACGAGCCTGCTGCCGCGTGACGCGGCGACCGAGCTGCGCCAGGTGCGCGGCGACGTGACGACCTCGCGCATCCCTAAAAATGCCGTGATTTGCGATGTCTACACCAAGGCCGAAAGCCACACGCTCGAGGTGCCCAAAGGCAAGGTCGCCGTTTCGGTGGCGGTCGATGCCGAGCATTCGGTCGGGGGCGCCACGGGCGTGGGCAGCTACGTAGACGTGTACGTGCAAAAGGACGGCGTAACCGATCGGCTGTGCGGCGCGCGCGTGATCGATACCAGCGAAGAGGCCGGCGCCACGCGCGAAGGCAAGATCGAATGGGTGACGCTGGCGGCCGACCCCGAAGACGTTAAGGAATTGCTGGGGGCCTCGGGCAAGGGGGCGGTCAGTTTGACGATTCCCGCCGCGGTGCGCGGTAAAAAGAGCGGAGGCGACGAGTGATGAAGGCAATCTGGCTTGCATGCTGCGCGTGCGGTGATTACGGATTGCTACAGCGGGAAGTCGAGGGCCGCGATGCAGGCGCACAGGTGCTTCGCGTGGGCGACCTGGATGGGCTGGTGTCCATGGCGCGGGCGTTTCCGTCGCGTCGCAGGGCGGCGATTATCGCGGCAGCCCTGTTCGATGCCGAAGACGTGCGAAAGACCGTTGCGCGCCTGACGGCCGAGGGCCGCGTGAGCCGCGTGGTCGTACTGATAGAGACGCTCGATCCTTCGGATATCGAGGGGCTGTTTCGCGCAGGGGCGACCGAGGTTATCGCTGCGCGCAGCATATGCGGCAACGGGCGCGCGGGCGAGGGAACGGTTGATTGCGACCGGTGTCTGACGATTGAGCCCGATGCTTTTGTTGATAGGGAACCCGGGGCGCCTCGCGCTACAAGAGGCCCGCGTGTTGATGATTGTGGAAAAGCGGAAGCCGAGCATGATCGGTGTCCCCGGGACCCCTTTGCATACGATGATATCGGAGAGCCGGTGCCGTATGGCGAGGAGCTTTTGGCTGTAGACATGGGATACGTGCATGGCGTGAGCCTGGTCGATGAGCTCGACGAGGTTGAGGGACTTGCCGGGAACGACAATGTTCGTGTCGATGCGACCGTGAAGTCTCCAGACTCGGCCCCGCGGGCCGAGCAGCCTGCCATGCCGGCTTTGGCGCAGCATATGAGCGCTGCCGGGGAGACGGGTACATTGCCGCCCGTGTCGGCGCCGCCTGCCCCCACTCCGCCGGCGGATACCGCCGCCCCGTCGCATCGAGCCCCGGTTGTCTGCGCAGTCTCGGGTTCGGGCGGTTGCGGTAAGTCGACAATCGTCGCCACCATGGCGCATGCGGCGTCGCTGCTGGGTCTGCGTGCTGCCGTGCTCGACTTGGACCTGATGTTTGGAAACCTCTACGACCTGTTGGGTGCCGATGCCCCGCATGACATGGCGACGCTTATCGAGCCATCGGCTGCGGGCGCACTTGCCGAATCGGACATCGTGGCTGCCTCGATGCGTGTGGCTCCGGGCGTCACGCTTTGGGGGCCGGTCGCCGCGCCCGAACAGGCCGAGCTCATGGCGCGCCCGGTGGAGCTGCTGCTCGACGTCTTGCGCCGCGAATCCGACGTGGTGCTTGTCGACACCTCGGTCTTTTGGGGTGACGCCGTGGCGGCCGCGGTGGCGGCAAGCGACCGCTGCCTGGTCGTGGGCGATCCATCGGTGTCGTCTGCGACGTCCGCGGCACGCGTTATCGAACTGGCGAGCCGTGTGGGCGTGCCTCGTACGCGCATGAGTGCCGTATTCAACCGGTTTGGCGCGCGCGGTGCCGACGAGGATGTCGCCATGCGCTTTGAGATTGCCTGCGCGTTGAGCTCCAAGATTCGTATCGCCGATGGCGGGCAGGACTTGGCGGCGCTCATGGCATTCGGCCGTGCCGACGAGGCAGTGGGCCAGACCAGCGCTTTTGCCGTCAG
Source organism: uncultured Collinsella sp. (assembly GCA_905193815.1). Lineage (GTDB taxonomy): Bacteria > Actinomycetota > Coriobacteriia > Coriobacteriales > Coriobacteriaceae > Collinsella. Next base: position 55,870 of record CAJJQF010000004.1, read on the forward strand.
CGTGCGCGAAGCCACGCGCGAGATGCTCGTGGAGCTGGGCTGCGCCGTCGGTCCCTGGAGTGACATGGTCACCGACCGCGCGACGCGCACCGAGCGCCCACGTATCCGTCTTCCCTGGTCGCGCGAGGGTGATTCGCGATGAGCTTGCAAACAAGGATTAAGGCGGCCGGTGCGGCCGCGGCGGCAGCGCCTGTTGATGTGGGGCGCTACCGTGCCGTCAAGCGCCGCACCAAACGCGCCGTGATGGACCGCATGGGTTATGACGAGGTGGCGCGTATCAGCGCCTACATCGATCCGGCGCTTGCTCGCTCGGAATTGCGTCCTGCGGTGGAGGCGGCGCTCAACGTGGAGGAGCCGACCGACCTGGCGACGCCCGAGCGCGAGACCATCATCGACGAGATCTTGGACGACGTGGTGGGCCTGGGCCCACTGCAGCCGCTCATCGAGGACGACACCGTCACCGAGATCATGGTCAACGGCTGCCGATCGGCTTTCTTTGAGCGCGGCGGCGTCCTATATCCCATCGAGCATGCGTTTGAGGATGACGAGCAAATTCGCGTGCTCATCGACCGCATCATTTCGCCGCTGGGCAGGCGCATCGACGAGCGCAGCCCCATCGTCAACGCACGCCTCAAGACGGGATATCGCGTCAACGCGGTGATCCCGCCTGTGGCGATCGATGGGCCAATCCTCACCATCCGCAAGTTCTCGGACCGCATCTGTTCGCTGGACGAGCTTGTGAGCCTGGGGTCGCTACCGCTTTGGTATGCACAGCTGCTTTCGTGCGCGGTATCGCTGCGCCAGGATTTGGCGGTTGCAGGCGGCACGGGGTCGGGCAAGACCACGCTGCTCAACGCGCTATCGTGCGAGATATCCACCGGCGAGCGCATCGTGACGATCGAGGACTCCGCCGAGCTCAAGTTTGCGCATCACCCGCATGTGGTTCGCCTGGAGGCGCGCGAGGCTTCAATTGAGGGCGAGGGCGCGGTGACAATCCGCGACCTGGTGACCAACGCCCTGCGTATGCGTCCCGACCGTATTGTGGTGGGCGAGGTGCGCGGTGCGGAATGTTGCGACATGTTGCAGGCCATGAATACCGGGCACGACGGATCGCTCACCACGCTTCATGCGGGCACCGAGCAGGAGACCGTGGTGCGTTTGACGCTGCTTGCGCGCTATGGCATCGATCTGCCGAGCGAGCTTATCGAGGAGCAAATTGCCATGGCGCTCGACGGCATCGTGATGTCCGAGCGCCATGCGGACGGCAGGCGTTTCGTGTCCTCCTATTCGGGGGTGCGACGCGGCGCGTCGGGCGGCGTGGAGCTTGAGCGCTACGTGACGTTCGATGCCGCCATGCGCACCTGGACACTCGATCGCGAGCCTCCGTTTATCGCAGAGGGCCTGCGCTCGGGAACGCTCACGCAAGAGGAGGTGGACGAATGGAGATCGTTGTGCCCCTCGTCGTAGGGGGCTTGACGGGGCTTTCTGCCGCGGTGGCGTGTGGAGCGGAGCCTCGTGCGCCGCGCGTGCCGCCGGCGGAGTTGGTCAGCCATGCGCTTGAGTCGGTGGTCGAGAAGCTGCCGCGCGAGTTGGTAGAAAACGACCTGCTAAAAAAGATTGCCCGCTCCTGGGCGGCGCTGGTTCCAGCACATCGCGTTGGCCTTGTCATCGAGGATGACGAGGCGTGCCTGGCATGCTTGCTACTGTCGAGTGGCGTCTGCGGCATTGCCCTGACTGTCGTATCGCTGTCGCCTATCGGCTTTGTCCTGGGGCTGCTCGCGCCGTTTGGCGTAGGCGCCGCTCGCGACACTTTCGACCGTCGCCGCGAGCAACACGATGTGGAAGAAGCCATGCCCGAGGCCTTTACAGCGCTCTCCATGTCGCTCGCCTCGGGTCATTCGCTGGCCCAGGGCATGAGGTTTGTGGGAACTCACGCGCAAGAGCCGGTGCATACCGAGTTTTTGCGCGTGGCGGCGGCGATCGACTGCGGCGTCTCGGCGACTGATGCGCTGGATGACCTGCTCGACCGTATCGATGCCCCCGGCCTTTCGCTTGTCACCTTGGCGCTCAAGGTGTCGCAGCGAACCGGTGCTCCGCTTGCCGAGCTGTTATCCGAGGCGTCGAGCATGGTGGGAGAGCGCATTGAGCTCAAGCGCCGCCTGGACGTCAAGACATCGCAGGCTCGTATGTCGGCACACATGGTCTCAGCGATGCCGACGGGTATGTGCGCGGTGCTGGCGCTGCTTTCGGCTGACTTTCGCCGTGGCCTCGCAACGCCGACGGGTGCCGGTGCCGTGGTGTTGGGCCTTGCCCTCAACGCCGTCGCGCTGGTCGTTATCCGGCGCATTATGCGGGTGGAGCTATGAGTGCCCTGGTCGGGGCCGCGGCGTGCCTATGCGCGCTCAGTGTGTTTATCGTGACGGGTTTGGAGCGTGCGGACGCATGCAAGATCGCCCAGGTCTGCAAATGCGAGGCGCTGCTGGTTGTCGCGGCTGCCCGCTCGGTAACCGATGCCCTGGTAGCACGGTTGAAGGGCATGCTCGGCACGGGTGGTACGGCGCAGGTGTCGCTTGGCGAGGTGTCCGAGATGATCGACGTGGTGCGTCTGGGGCTTTCTGCTGGCCTTTCGTTCGATGCGGCGCTTGAGGTTTTTTGCGCCAATCGCCGATCGACGTTGGCGCTCCGCCTTGAGCGAGCCTGCATGGCGTGGCAGGTGGGCGTGGGGACGCGAGAGGACGAGCTTCTGGCGGCCGCGCGCGACCTGGATGTGCGGGCGCTCGAGACCTTTGCCATCACAGCGGGGCAGGCGCTTGCCCTCGGTGCCCCGCTTGCCGAGACGCTGGCGGCTCAAAGTCGCGAGATTCGCGCGGCCCATCGCGCCGCGGTCGAGCGCGAGATTGAGCGCGCGCCGGTCAAGCTGCTGATTCCCACCGGCACGCTCATCTTGCCGGCATTGCTTCTGTCCATATTGGGCCCGCTGCTGGGAGCAGGCGGGATGATGTAGGGAGGAATACATGAATACGATGACTGACGTTGTTGGCAAGGTTTGGAGCTGGGCGTTTTGCCAGTCAATTCACGCTCGCCAGCGTGCTGAGGAACTGCTGCGGGAGGAGAGCGCGCAGGGCACCACCGAGTACGCCATCCTGGTCGGTGTGCTCGTGGTGATTGCCATCATTGCCATCGTCGCATTTAAGGGCAAGGTCCAAGATCTATGGAGCGCTATCAGCGAGGGCATCAACAGCCTGTAGAGGGCGCCCGTCCCGTCGGCGCGTTGCTGGTGCTCGCCTGTGCGGTCGTGGCGGTGGTAGTGGCGGTTTGGGGGCTTAACGCAGCGCGGCAACAACGTTTAGGGGTTGCCGCGGATGCGGGCTCGGGTTCGGCTGCGACGTCTCAAAAAGACGATGCGCGAGACGCGGACGATGCGAATGCCGCCGTTACGGCACAAACGTTCTTGCAAGCACTCGACGAGCGAGCGGGCGCTGCAACGGGTTCATCTGCAAACAATGCCGTCGCTGTTCGTCTCGCATGGTCCGAGTGCCGACCGATGACCGAAGCGGCGGCAGATATGCTGCGTGCCTATCGCGAGGTGCCCACGGCGCAACTTGCTCTGAGCGGCTATCTCGACATCAAGGGCAACGTGTGGGGCACCATCGTGCGCGACGGACGCGGCTGGGTCGATATGGTGACGGTTGCCGCGGATGTTGGTGATACTTCGTGTCGCCTGCGCGTGGTCCGCCTGACCCCGCAGACAACGAGCTCAAAGGAGGGACTGTGAAATGCATGACGTCCTACGTGAGGAATCTGCCCAGGCAACGGTCGAATACGCCATCGTCACGATGGCGCTGCTTTCCATCGTGCTGGCGATCGCCGGGCTTTGGCGTGCCGGTGCCGACGGGCGCTTGGCAGCGCTGGTCGAGCGGGCGGCATCTCACGGCGTCACCTCGACATCGGTTGTCGATGCTGCTACGGGTGCTAAGGACATCGTGCTGTATTGATGCCATGCGCGAGGACCGGGCGCAGTCTACGGTCGAGGCGGCATTCCTGCTGCCGACGTTTCTGACGCTCGTCCTGTTGGCGCTGCAGCCGGTGTGCCTGCTCTACACGCGCGCTGTCATGGAGTCTGCCGCCGCCGAGACCGCGCGGCTTATGACCACGACGACGGTGGGGGATGACGAGGATATTAAGGAGTTCGCCCGCCGCCGTCTTGCCGCGGTTCCCGACGTTTCGATTTTTCATGCCGGCGGGCCCCTGTCGTGGGATATCGAGTTGGGGCGGTCCGATGCCTGCGGCGTTTCGTCCGTTTCCGTTACCGGCGAGGTTAAACCGCTGCCCGTGATCGGTGCGTTTGCGCAGGCTATGGGTAGTGCAGGCCAAGACGGCTATGTCGAGCTTAAGGTCGACGTCTCGTATCGATCGCGTCCCGAGTGGCTGGAGGGAGACTATGATTCATGGATTGCTGTATGGGATTAAGCACTGCCTGTTGAGGGTGAGGAGGGGGCTTGCGGGCCGTTGCCGAGCGCGTGCTTGCCGCAAGCGAGGCGGCTTTATGGGTCGAGCCGGTATCGACCTGTTTATCGAAGACGGTGCCTACACCACGCTCTCCTCTGCGGTGGTCATCCTGGTGGTGCTCACGCTGCTGTTTTCGTCGACGGCGGCGATATGGAGTATGTCGCGCGCGGGGGACACCCAGGTGGCTGCCGATAGCGGCGCGCTGGCAGGCGCCAATGTAGTGTCGTCCTACCATACGGCTGCCACGGTGGTGGATGCGAGCATTTTGAGTTTGGGCCTAGCGGGGTTTGCCACAATCGGCACCGGCTTGGTCGCCATCCTTATTCCGGGTGCCGAGCTTGCCGCGGGCGATATGGTCGACACGGGAATTGAGATTATTAAAGCGCGCAACAAGTTTGCCAAGAGTGCATCTGAGGGCCTGCAGAAAATCGAGACGGCTCTACCGTATCTGGTCGCTGCGCGAGCTACGCAGGCCGTGTCGGCGCAGGATACCGAAGGTGTGACCTATACCGGTACGGCGCTTGCCGTGCCCAGGACGTCCGAGTCGGATTTCGTTGCGATCGAGGGTTCCGAGATCTCGACCGATGTGATTAAAGACACATCGAAAGATTTGGAACGCGCAGCAGACGAGCTGCAGAAGGCCTCGGAGGAGACGGCGAAAGCAAAAGAACGCGCCTGGCTTGCGGATTGCGGCGGGTCGGTTCCGGCTTCGGTCGGTAGCTGTTCATGCATGTGGGAACGCGCGGGGAGCTTGGCAAAGCTTTCAGGTGAGCAGAACCCGCATTATGCCTCGAGCGTTACGTGGGAGCCACAGGTGGCGCTCGACCGCGCAATAGCTTACTACCGTCAGCGTCTGGTAGACGAAAAACCGCAGGGCTCAAGTGTCAAGATGGAGGCGGAGTCCGTTGCGCGCAAGGCGTTTTATACCTATGCGAGCGCAGAGGTCAATCGCGCATATATAACCGAAGACGGAGACCGGGTCACTTCCTATATTCCGTTGTTGCCGCGCAATACTGACGAGGTGCGAGCGACGGAACTCTATACCGATGCGGCGTGGCCAACCAGTACCAACGATGGCAAAACGTATCTGCATTATGGTACGAGCTGCCCCAACTATAAGAAGGGGGCGCCAGGTGGGCTAGCCTCGGTTGCTGATTATGACGGGCAGGACAGATGCGACAGATGCCATTTTGGCGTTTCGTCGCTTGGTGCCGTTGCAGCGCCTTCGACTTCTATCGAAAACGGCTTTGAGTACCACTTTGATCGATTCAAAGACGCTCTGGAAGACTACGTCGAATGCCGCAACAAAGAGCTTGAGCTCATGCGCCAGACCGAGGACGAGGCTGACCGTGCGGGCAATGCGTTTGACCAGGCCATTAAAGCGCTTTCGGGCGAGCGTCCGCGTATCGCTCCACCCGGTCGCAACGGCGTGGTTGCCTTTGCGGTTTCGGGTGCCATCTCGAGCCCCGATGAGCTCAACTCTTCGTTTAACACGACAGTCAGGCTTGGCGACCGCGGCGCGATCTCTGCTGCGGTGCTAGCGCCCGATGACGCGACGGCGCAGAACAACGTTCTCTCGCGGTTTTTCTCGACGTTGGAGGAGCGTTCGGGTGGCGTTGCCGGTGTACTCGATGGCGTCATGGATGTTTGGGGACGGCTGCTTGTGGGATACGGAGACATCCAGGGCTCGGCCGACGAGCTTATGAATGAGATGATCGATGACCTGGGAGGGGACAGTGGCGCACTGGGCTCCATTGCGTCGTGGCTCGGCGATACCGTTTCGGCGTCCGTGGCGGCGCTGGGCTTGGAACCGTGCGACTTGCGCCTGCGAAAGCCGGTGTTGACCGACACCGCCAACGTCATCAAGAGCCCGGGGTCTGACATCACAGGTCTTTCTAAAGTGCAGGACAAGCTACGAAGTATTCCGCTGGGTGTGACCGACCCCAAGGCACTTTGCGAGGCGTTGGAATATCAAGTCGAGCGCACCATCAGCGGCACGGTGTTCACGCTTGCGGAGATTCCGCTGCCCGGCGGCGGTTCCATCCCGCTTACCGTTGATGTCGCCACGCTGGCGGGTGCCCTGGGCGGTGGGTCGTAATGGGCATCCGCAAGCGCCTGCGCGAGGAGCGCGCCCAGGCGACGGTCGAGATGGCCGTGGTCACGCCCGTCCTGCTGGTTCTGGCGCTCATCGTGTACAACGTCATGGTCTTTGCCGGTGCGGTCGCACGCTTCGACCGCGTGGTGCCCGATATCGTGCTGGCGCACGCCGTAGCTCCGAGCGGGGAGGGCGATGACAGCTCCATCGATGCCTCCGCGACCGTTCAGGCTCAGATTCAACATGCCATGGAAGGCTATGACTTGCAGATCGAGGTCTCGAGCGAACAGGGTACGGCGACATCGGATGGCGGTCTGCTTTCGCTTTCCGGCACGTTTAAGACTTATACCTGCACCATGCGCTACGAGCCGTGGCCGAGCTCGCTCAGCATCGCCGGCGTTTCGCTGGGGGCACCGGCAAAGTTGTCGCACGAGCGCGCAGTGACGGTCGATCCGTGGCGTCCGGGGGTGGTTATGTGACTGCGGCCTCATCCTACATTGCCTACGCGCGGGCGCTCAACAGGCTGGGTTGGACACCTGCCGAGTTTGTGGTGGCGGAGTCGTTTGCCGTGCGCCTGCGCGGCATGCTGGGACGGTCTCCGATTGCTGCCAACGGGTTGCCGCTCGTCATGGCGTTCCCACACTGCTCTTCGGTCCACACCTGCTTTATGGCATACCCCATCGATATTGCCTTTATCGACCGTAACGGCAACATCCTCGCGCGCTACGAAAACGTCCGCCCCTGGCGCATGTGTTCCTGTCCCGGTGCCTGGGCGGTACTGGAACGCCCTTCAATCCTCGCTACACCTCCCGCCCTCCAACAAGTTCCGGCGTAAGAATTGGCGACAGCGGACTTTCGTCATACGAAATTGGGTAAGATGGAGGAGGAGATGCATGGATGTTGAGATCCATCCCAACGCCAAAAAACACTTGACGGAAGGGGGCGATGATGAGCAAGGCATATACGGCTGCCAATGGTCAGGTTGTAACGGATGAAATGATTGACACGTGGTGCGAGTCGTACGAGCGTGGCGAGTTCCCGGACGGCGAGCATACCGTTGGGGGAATCGTGCACGGGCGGCCTCCACTCTCAAGCGAGGGGACGGCAACGCTATCGGTCAAGATTCCCCTAGGGATGAAGGAGGCGATTCGTCGACGGGCGGCGGCTGAAGGAATGACGCCAAGTGAGTTTGCCCGTGCAGCCCTGAGCGAAAAACTTCTTGCGGCGGGTTGATGTCTCCAGCGTGCTGTTCTACAGGATCAGACTTATGGCTGACGCCGTGCTCAAAAACTTTTTTCAAATTCTCGGTTGACCGGAGCGCGTCCTTGGTTATACTAATCAAGCCTTGAAACAAGGCACACCTCAAATGGCTGGGTAGCTCAGTTGGTAGAGCAGAGGACTGAAAATCCTCGTGTCAGGGGTTCGATTCCCTTCCCCGCCACCTTGAATTGACTAGGACCTCTGCAAAGGGGTCCTTTTCTTTTATGTGGGGTTCCGCGGAAAATGCACCCCATTATTGATTGATAAAACGGGATGCGCTTTCCGGCGCTTACTTCCGACGTGCGTGCGCATCTCAGCGTGCCCGCCCCAGACATTTCTCCCGCTTTTGCGCCACTTTACAGACCGTTCGGTCGTCTGTCCGCACGCGCGGGTATACTCAAAACGATACTTTTCCTATGCAATACGATGCAGGTTCGGCCTGCACGATCCGAAGGGGGCAGTGATGGAGAGGATACTCGGCGTTAATCTCTCTGGCTGGTTTATTCCCGAGCCTTGGGTGACCCCGTCGCTATACGCGGCGACCGGTGCATCCAACGCGGCCGAGCTGCAGGAGGCCATGGGCACCGCCGCCTATAACGAGCGCATGCGCCGTCATTACGAGACGTTTGTGAGTGAGGACGATTTTCGCCGCATGGCGCAGATCGGTCTCAATGCCGTGCGTCTGCCGGTGCCCTGGTATGCCTTTGGTTCGCAGGAGTCCGATGCGTCCTACATCTCGGTTGTCGACTACATCGACCGTGCAATTGAGTGGGCTGCCAAGTACGACATCCGCGTGCTGCTCGATCTGGCAACTGTGCCCGGTGGCCAGGGCGATTCCAACGATTCGCCCACCACGCCGGAGGCTGTTGCCGAGTGGCATTCGTCCACCAACGGTCGTCATGTCGCACTCGACGTGCTCGAGCGCCTGGCCGATCGCTACGGCGAGGCCGAAAGCCTGCTGGGCATTGAGCTGCTGGATACGCCGCAGATGAGTGTCCGCAAGAGCCTCTTTACCATGACGGATGGCATTCCGGCCCACTACCTGCGCAACTTCTATCGCGATGCCTACGAGCTCGTCCGGTCGTATATGCCCGAGGATAAGATCGTCGTCTTCTCGTCGTCGGGGCATCCCAGCGAGTGGAAGCATTTTATGCGCGGCGCTAAGTACAAGAACGTCTACATGGACCTTCACCTGTACCATTACCGTGACGAGTATGCGCTCGACATCACGAGCCCCCGCGGGCTGACGACGGCGATTTCGCGTAACAAGCGCGAGCTTAAAGAAGCGATCTCGACTGGGTTCCCCGTGCTGGTGGGCGAATGGTCGGGCGCGGCGATCTTTGCCAACTCGTCGGTTACGCCCGAGGGCCGCAATGCCTACGAGCGCGTGTTTATCGCCAACCAGCTGGCTTCGTTTGCGCCGGCTGCCGGTTGGTTCTTCCAAACGTGGAAGACCGAGAAGCGCATTGCAGCATGGGACGCCCGCGCGGCACTCGGTACGCTCGAGCGCGGCATGATTGAATAGGTTGATATGACGCAAAACAGCGCCCATACGGGCAAGCTCTATGTGGTCGGCACGCCCATCGGCAACCTGGGCGACCTGTCCCCACGCGTTGGCGAGGCTTTTGCCGCCGCCGATGCCATTTGCTGCGAAGACACGCGTGTGACGTCAAAGCTGCTGATGCACCTGGGCATTTCCAAGCCGCTTGTCCGTTGCGATGAGAATGTGATCGCCAGCCGCGCCGCCGGCCTGGTCGACCGTCTGCTGGCGGGGGAGACCCTCGCTTTTGCCTCGGACGCCGGCATGCCGAGCGTGTCCGATCCCGGCCAGGCGCTGGTCGAGGCGGCGCGTGAGGCCGATGTGCCCGTCGAAGTTATTCCCGGGCCCTCTGCTTGCGTCACGGCGCTCGTTTCGTCCGGCATCCCCTGCGAGCATTTCTTCTTCGAGGGCTTTTTGGGCCGAAAGCACGGCGACCGCGTGCGCCGTTTGCAGCGCCTTGCCGATGTGCCCGGCGCGCTCATCTTCTACGAGTCTCCACATCGCATCGTGGCGACGCTCGAGGCCGTGGCGGAGGTCTTTCCCCAGCGTGAGGTTGCCGTCTGCCGCGAACTCACCAAGCTGCACGAGGAGGTCTTGCGCGGGCCCGCTGCTCAGCTTGCCGAGGAGCTGCGTGCTCGCGGCGAGGTAAAGGGCGAGATTGCGCTGGTCATCGCGCCGCCGAGCGAGGATGAGGAGGCCGGTATCGTGCCGGTTGGCGCAGCGGCAGTAGATCCCGATGAGGCCCTGCGCGCGGATATCCGCGCCGCGCTCGAGGAGGGGGAGCCCGCCTCTGCGGTGGCCAAGCGCCTGTCTCAGAAGTATTCGCGCCGCAAGCGCGATGTCTATGCCATGGTGCTCGATATGCAATAGACGCAATAGATGGAGGATATCCAGCCCTTGCGCTAGAATCATCCTCTGTATGCAACGTTTTTCTGGAGGACAAACCCCATGGATCAAAGCAAGCCTTCGTTCTTTATCACGACGCCCATCTACTACGTCAACGCCGATCCGCACCTGGGCACGGCTTATTCCACCATCATCGCCGACGTTCAGGCTCGCTATCGCCGTTCCGCCGGCTATAACGTCAAGTTCCTGACCGGTATGGACGAGCACGGCGAGAAGGTCGCCGAGGCCGCAGCCAAGCACAACATGACGCCGCAGGAGTGGACCGACAGCCAGGCTCCGCACTTCAAGGAGCTTTGGAGCAAGCTCGAGATTTCCAACGACGACTTCATCCGCACCACCGAGCCGCGCCAGCATCATGCCGTGCAGTACCTGTGGGAGCGCATGAAGGAGTCCGGCTACCTGTATAAGGGCAGCTACGACGGTTGGTATTGCGTGCCTGACGAGACCTACTTCACTGATACGCAGGTCCAGAAGGGCGACGAGGAGTACGGCAGCGTCGGCCAGCACCTGTGCCCCGACTGCCACCGTCCGCTTGAGCGCGTGCAGGAGGAGTCCTACTTCTTTAAGCTTTCCGCCTTCCAGGACAAGCTGCTCAAGCTCTATGACGAGCGCCCCGACTTTGTCGAGCCTGCGTTCCGTATGAATGAGGTACGCAGCTTTGTCGAGGGCGGCCTTAATGACCTTTCCGTGAGCCGTACGAGCTTTGACTGGGGCATCCAGGTCCCGTTTGACGAGGGTCACGTGACCTACGTGTGGTTCGATGCGCTGCTCAACTATATGACGGCCGTCGGCTACGGTGTCGACACCGATGAGGCGCGTGCCGAGCTGGCCTATCGCTGGCCCGCGCAGTTCCACATCGTGGGTAAGGACATCATCCGCTTCCACTGCGTCATTTGGCCCGCCATGCTCATGGCCATTGGCGAGGCCCTGCCCGAGCACGTCTTTGCCCACGGCTTCCTGACCGTGCGCAATGCCGAGACTGGCAAGGCCGAGAAGATGTCCAAGAGCCGCGGCAACGCCATCGCTCCGCAGGACGTTATCGACATGCTGGGCGTCGAGGGCTATCGCTACTACTTCATGACCGACGTCGTCCCCGGTACCGACGGCGCCATCAGCTTCGACCGCATGGAGCAGGTCTACAACGCCGACCTGGCCAACAGCTGGGGCAACCTTATCTCGCGTTCGTTCAACATGAGCGGCAAGTACTTTGACGGTTGCGCGCCCGCCAAGCCCGCATCGTTCGATGCGTTCGACAACCCGTTGGCAAAGATTGCCGATGGCCTGGTCGATCGCTACATGGCCAAGATGGACGTGCTCGATTATGGTGGAGCTAAGGACGAGGTCATGGAGCTCATCCATGCCGCCAACCACTACATCGAGGACTCCGAGCCCTGGGCGCTTGCCAAGGACGAGGCCAAGGCTGACGAGCTGGCGTTTGTGATCTACAACCTGCTCGAGGCCATCCGCATTGCCGCTCACCTGCTGATGCCGCTCATGCCCCAGACTTCTGCCGAGGCCCTGCGCCGCCTGTCCTGCGAGGACGAGGCCGCGAGCGACGACCTCAAGGGCATTTGCGCTTGGGGCCTGCTTGCTGGTGGTCAGCCCGTCGAGAAGGGCGAGCCGCTGTTCCCGCGTCTGGGCTAAGCCGCTGCGCGCCATATCGGCAATTTGCTGTTTAGCTGTAAGGGCATGGCCGCAACGGTCCATGCCCTTTTGCTTTACGATGCAGCCACCATGTTAAGGAGGCAACCATGACAACTTCGCCTTTGGCAAACCCCACGGCAACTAGGGAGCTGCTAGAGGAGTTTGGCCTTGCGACCAAGCATCGCCTGGGCCAGAACTTCCTGATCGACAACCATGTGATCGAACGTATCTGTGAGCTCGCTGAGCTTGCGGGCGATGAGCGCGTGCTCGAGGTCGGCCCGGGTTGCGGCACGCTGACGTTGGCCCTGCTGCAGGAGGCGGCGTGCGTTACGTCGATTGAGGCAGATCCCGAGCTCGAGCCGGTGCTCGATGCTCACGCCGCTGACTATGCCAACTTCCGCTTTATCATGGGCGACGCGCTCAAAGTGACGCCGGAGCAGATTGAGCAGGCCGCCGGTGGTGAACCCACGGTGTTTGTCGCGAACTTGCCCTATAACGTGGCGGCGACAATCATCCTGCAGCTCTTCCAGACGATGCCCGCGCTCAAGCGCGCCGTCGTCATGGTGCAAAAGGAGGTTGCCGATCGTATTGCCGCAACGCCGGGCAACAAGACCTATGGCGGCTACACGACAAAGCTCGGCCTGTATGCGCAGGTTACGGGTCGCTTTGAGGTGCCGCCGCGTTGCTTTATGCCGGCGCCGCACGTGGACTCGGCCGTCGTGCGTATCGACCGTGTTGACGGCGTGGTGCCCGAAGGACTCGACCGCGAGTTTGTGGCCCGCGTGATTGATGCTGCATTTGCTCAGCGTCGCAAGACCATCCGCAATTCCATGAGCGCCAACGGTTTTGCCAAGGACGTGCTCGATGCCGCTTTTGAGGTTTGCGGTATCGCACCCACCACGCGCGCCGAGACGCTCGATGTTGCCGACTTTGTCCGTCTGGCCCGGGAGCTAATCCATGACGCCTAATGCCGAACGCGTGACGTTTACCAAGAAAAAGAAGACGGTTGCTTGTCCCGTGCCCTTGGCGCCGCTTGCCGACACGCATGCACATCTGCTTTCGTTTTGGGGCAAGGATGTGCCCGAGACGCTCGTGCGCGCCAAAGCCGCGGGCGTCGACCTGTTGGTGACGATGTTCGACCCCATTGCCGACAAGCGCAGCGTGGCGGACTATAGCGACTGGCTGGTGCGCGAGATTCTTCCGATGCAGGATATCCCGCAGATCAAGTATCTTGCCGGCGTGCATCCGTATGGCGCGCCGGACTATACCGACGACGTTCATGCACAGGTCGTTGCCGCACTTGATGACCCCTTATGCGCCGGTATTGGCGAAATCGGCCTGGACTATCACATGGACTATGACGACGATATCGCGCCGGCACCCCATAACGTGCAGATTGATTGCATGGCGCGCCAGCTCGAGCTTGCCGTGCGCCGCAATGTGCCGGTGGAGCTGCACCTGCGTCACGAGGACACGGACCAGGAGCGCGCCTCGCACGTGGACGCTTACAACGTGCTTCGTGAGGTGGGCGTGCCCCAGGCCGGTTGTGTGCTGCACTGCTTTGGCGAGGACCGCGCCACGATGGAGCACTTTGTGGAGCTGGGCTGCTATATCGCCTATGGTGGTGCGGCCACCTTTAAGCGCAACGATGACGTGCGCGAGGCATTTGCGGCAACCCCACTCGATCGAATTTTGTTCGAGACGGATTGCCCGTATATGGCTCCGGAGCCCATCCGCGGTCTTGAATGCGAGCCCGCAATGATCTCCATTACGGCAAACGCGCTGGTTAACGACCGTGTCGATCGCACAGGTGAGGACGCCGAAACAATCGCGCAGGCCGCCTGGGAAAATGCCTGCAAACTTTTTCAAAAATAGTTCTTGCGTTCGCGGTGGCGCTCCGTTATTCTAATTCCTGCACGCGGGCGTGGCGGAATTGGCAGACGCGTACGGTTCAGGTCCGTATGAGCTTCGGCTCATGAAGGTTCAAGTCCTTTCACCCGCACCATTTGCAAATCAGGCACCCAATCGGGTGCCTTTTTTATTATCATAAAACCCGTTTACTGGTTCGTAATGCATGGTAGTTAGGAGATCCTGTATGAGGCTCATTCATTGCTTGAACAACATTTCTGCCCAAGGTACCGATTTGCTTGATCCTAAGGCATATTCACTTACCGATTCACTGGATGAAGCAGAGGGCATTCTTGTTCGCAGTGCCGCCATGCATGATATGAAATTTCCCGCTGGTCTTCGTGCTATTGCGCGCGCGGGCGCTGGCGTGAACAACATTCCGCTCGATCGCTGTGCTGACGAAGGCATCGTGGTCTTTAACACCCCTGGCGCAAACGCCAATGCTGTTAAGGAAATTGTTCTTTGCGCGCTTTTACTGGGTAGCCGTGACATTCTGGGTGGCATCGAATGGTGTCGCGAAAATGCGGATGACGAAAACATCACCAAGGCAGCGGAAAAGGCTAAGAAGCAGTTTGCGGGTCAGGAAATCAAGGGCAAGAAGCTGGGTGTTATCGGCTTGGGCGCTGTTGGTGCTGAAGTTGCTAACGCCGCAGTCGAGCTGGGCATGGACGTATATGGCTACGATCCGTTCGTTTCGGTAAGCGCTGCTTGGAAAATCTCCAGCCCCGTTCACTACATCACTGATTTGAAGGACATCTTCCGCACGTGCGACTACATCACCATCCATGTTCCTGCGCTGAAGGACACCATCGGTATGGTCGATGCCCATATGTGCTCCCTTATGAAGGAAGGCGTAGTGCTGCTGAACTTCTCGCGCGATACGCTGGTCGACGAAGCCGCTCTTAAGGTCGTGCTGGACTCGGGTCGCGTGAAGCGCTACATCACCGACTTTGCAACGCCGGGCACTATGAAGATGAAGAACGCGGTTGTTATTCCTCACCTGGGCGCTTCCACCGAGGAGGCGGAAGATAACTGTGCCATCATGGCTGTTCGTGAGCTGATGGATTATTTCGAGAACGGCAACATCACAAACTCCGTGAACTATCCTGCATGCGACATGGGTGTATGCCCTGCAGACCTTACCCGTATTGCGCTGCTGCATAAGAACGTGCCGAACATGATTGCTCAGATTTCCAGCATCCTTGGCGATGACAACGTGAACATTGCCAACTTCATAAACAAGGCTCGCGGTGACTATGCCTATACCCTGATCGATATGGACCAGGCTCCTTCGGACGGCGCCATTGCAAAGCTCCGTGAGATCGAGGGCGTTCGTCGCGTTCGTCTTATCTAACTTGGTCGTTAGCGTTGCCGGGCAAGATCTGGCCGCGAGGCTGTTAGCTTAAATATAGGAGATAGGGATAGGTTTCGATTTCTATTTCCCGGCAAACGCAAGAAGGCACCCGATTGGGTGCCTTCTTTTTCATGCAATAAGGAGCTTGTTCCTATTTTCCCGAAAAGCCTTTGTCCTCGATTTTGCCAGGGCCATCGGCTGCCGAGGTTGCCAGTTCGTCACAGCGCTCGTTTTCAGGATGGCCTGCATGGCCTTTTACCCAATGGAAGCTGACATTGTGGGGCTTCTTTGCCTCCAGGAGGCGTTTCCACAGGTCAGAGTTTTTTACTGGCTCTTTCTTGGAGTTCTTCCATCCGCGTTTGAGCCACCCTTCAACCCAGTGCTGGTTGAAGGCGTTTACCACGTATTGCGAATCGGAGTGGACTTCAACCGTGCAGGGACGTTTGAGTGCTTCCAGCCCAGTGATAACTCCCAGAAGTTCCATGCGGTTGTTAGTGGTGCAGGTATACCCTTGCGATAGTTCGCGCGTATGCAGTTTCCCGTTTGAGTCGGTGAAGTGCAAAACGGTGCCAAAGCCGCCAGGGCCGGGGTTGCCGCGTGATGATCCGTCGCTGTAAAGAATAACTTTCATATAGGTGTCTCCTTGGGGAGGGTAGGGGCGCTTCCCTTGGGTGGGGTGGGGCGGACTATCGTTTCCCTGCTACCCTCTGTTGTTGTATGTGGCGGCGCTTTCGGTTATTTGCAGGCAGCTTCAATTAGTTTGCGCAACTCGTCAAAGCCTGTGCCCTTTTCCGATGAGCAGACCACCATGTTTACGCTATCGGGCAAGTTCAGCTGCTTTCGGATGGCGGCCTTCTGCTTGCTCGCCTCATTCTTGCTCACCTTGTCTGCTTTGGTGAGCGCAATCATGAAGGGGAGTTGGCATTCGGTAAGGAAGTTCACCATCTGTTCGTCGAGCTTAGTGGCGGGGTGACGGATGTCGATAAGCGAAACAACCAGCGCATAGTAGCGATATTGATCGAAGTATCCGTTGATCATTTCCGACCAACGGGCCTTTTCGCTTTTCGCCACTTTCGCATAGCCGTACCCTGGAAGGTCGACAAAGTCGATTTCCTTGGTGGTGAAGAAGTTGATGGTGCTGGTTTTGCCCGGCATGGAGGAAACCTTAGCGAGCTTCTTGCGGTTGAAAAGGCGATTGATGAGGGAAGATTTTCCCACGTTAGAGCGACCCACAAATGAGACTTCGGGGCGTACCGATTTAGGGATTTGCGCGGAAGTGCCATAGGCTCCTTGGAATTCAACCAGGTTGTAGTTCATGGTGTGCTCCTTCTGCGTTTGTTTCTTCTTACTAATTAATAGGTTGCGATCGGCGAGTCGATGGAGCTTGTGGGGTGCGCTGGTCTTGCGAAATCACGCATGACACAGGCTAAGCGAGATGAAAGACTGGCTCGATACCGTGTACGGTTGGCTTGTGGCAGATTGCCCACGAGACGCTTTTGCCTTGCGTTTGGCCTGGGCGCTTCGCTTGTTGAGTTTCCATGATAGCGTTGATGCCCTTGCGATAATACGCAGATAATGGAAGTTCAAACAGCCCCCATTGTATTGATGTGCGGCTAATTCTGAAGGGAATAGGGCATATATGAGTGTTTTCGAGAACTTCATTTCAAGTATTACGGGCGGTGATTTGCTAGGAAAGCTAATCGTGGCAATTGTCCTGGTTTGCGCCATTGCGGTTGTTTCTCATGTGTTGGTGAAGTGGCTGCGCCATATTATGCAGCGTGACGATACCTCCATTCCCCAAAGTTCGATTTTCATCAATATTATGCGCGGCATAGTGTGGGGTTTGGGCTGCTGCTTTGTCTTGGACACGTGCTTCAATGTGAATATGTCGGCGCTTATAGCAGCTCTGGGCGTTGGAGGCATCGCCCTATCTCTCGGTTTTCAGGACACGCTTTCGAACCTTATTGGCGGTGTGCAAATATCCTTCATGAAGATCGTGAAGCCGGGCGACAACATCCAAGTTGGTTCAAGCAAGGGAGTGGTGCAGGACGTTACGTGGCGTCATGCAACCATCAAGAACCGCTTGGGCGAAACGGTAATCATCCCCAATTCGGTAATTTCGAAGAATGCGGTAGTGCACCTGCCGCCACCAGAGCGCGTGTCGGTTCCCTTTGTTGCAACTACGTGTAAAGATCTGGATGCGGTTGCAGGGGAAGTTGAAAGGGTTGCACATGATATTGCCCTTGAGCATACCGGCATCGTGAAAGAGCCTTCGGTGCTATTCACTGAGATTACCGAGGGGGGCTTGGCGGGCAAGGTTGTTCTTGAGGTGGAGGACGCCGCCCAGGCGACTCCCGTTTCAGATGCAATTACTCGTGCGATTGCCCCTTTGGTGAGAGCCTAAGCATACCTTTAGAACATGTTCAATATTCATTTTTGGGATGTGTAGAATCTATTTCCTAACCTATAACTCACATGAATAGAATAGTGTTACTGTTCATTGTGATGGTGATAGATCCACCAATTTGAGAATGATGCTCAAATTGGCAGAAATCAATATTGATCTGCGTAGATAGCTCCAGGAAATGGGTTGTTAAGGAGCGTTCTATCGGTCAGTTATTGCATACTATGCGCAGGTCAGGCTCCTTATAGTTTTTTGTTATTTAAGAAAACAAAAAGTTGTTTGCGATAACTGCACACGAACCTGAAAATGGGTATCCAGAAGTCGCGCTCCGGTTCGTTTGTTGGGTCGAACGGATCGAAGCAAGCCTGGTTTCGTTCAGTAGGGTGAAACGAAACAAGGCACGCCAGGTTTCGTTAATTGGGTGGAACGAACCGGCATTTTTAGGGGAAAGGCCTTTGGGCCTTAAAAAGACTTCTAATGGAGTAAGAGTTTCCGAAAAAAATTGAGGGTAATGAAGGGAATCCCTTTGCTTGGGGGCAAGGGGAACAAGTTGTCTTGCGCCCAGGGAGTGCAAGACAAAAAATGAAAGGAAGGTAGGTGCAATATGTCCGACGCAATGCAAAGCTCGTATCACGGCATCGCAGCACGTCTTGACCGTATGCCTATCACTGGCTTCCACAAGAAGATCTTGTGGCTGCTCGCCGGTATCACGTTCTGCGACTCCGTAGATATGGCCGTTGGCGGTCCTATCGGTATGGTTCTCCAGTCCACCTATGATGCTGCAGGCAATCAGTGGATGACCTTGGAGCAGTTCGCACTGTTCAACTCTATCACCATGATCGGCTACCTCATTGGTGGTCTTATGGCAGGTGCCCTCTCTGACGGCATCGGCCGCAAGAAGGCAGTTCTCATCTGCGGTTCTATCTTCACCGTATTCTGCTTCGTTGCTGCAGGCTCCCCCGACGCAACGTTCCTGACCGGCTGCCGCTTCTTCATGGGTCTGGGCCTTGGCGCTGCGTTCCCTGCAGGCTACTCCGCACTCACCGAGTTCACGCCTCCCACGAAGCGCGGTAAGTACCAGTCCTACGTTGGCCTGATCGCTAACTGCGGTACTTTGGTTGCCTCCGCTATGAACATGGTTGTTCTGCCCATGCTCGGCTGGCGCCCCGTGTTCGTTATCTGCGGTTGCATCGGTCTTGCCGTTGTTGTTCTTTGCTTTGTGTTCCTGGAAGAGTCTCCTCGTTGGTTGGCAATGAAGGGTCACAATGCTGAGGCTGACAAGATCGTTTCTCGTCTTGAAGAAAAGACCTCCGCAAAGGGCGTAAACGTACCTGCTGTACCCGAGGAAGAGATCCACAAGCGCGAGCAAGCAGAAGTTGTCAAGGAGCTCCCTTGGGCATTCCTCTTCAAGAAGAAGATGATCACCCGTACGCTTACGGCTATGTTCCTCTGCTTCACGATGAATGTGTTGGTATATACCGTTATTTCCTGGACTCCTACCATTTTGACCAAGAATGGCTTCGACCCGCATATGTCTACCACTCTTACCGTGGTAATGCAGCTTGGCATTCCTGTTGGCGTTGGTCTTCTGACCTTCTATGTTGAGAAGGTAAACCGCAAGGTTATCCTTTGCACCACTTACGTGCTTATCGCCATCATCGGTCCTATTTGGGCATCTTTGCCTACCGACAACACTGCGCTTATCATGTTCGTTGGCTTCCTGCTCTGCGTCTGCACCTTCACCAACTCCGTTACCACTGCAGCTATCTACCTGTCCGAGCCTTTCCCGACGGCTTGCCGTATCCGCGGCGCTGGTGTTGCTAACGCCTTCGGTCGTCTGGGTGGTATCTTCAGCCCCATGTGGATCGCATTCTTCATGGGCACCTCGCTCGGCACCACCGGCGTATTCATCATCAACGCTTGCCTGGCTATCTTCATGGCAATCTGGCTGGCTATCTTCGGTGTTGAGACTCGCGGCCGTACGCTCGAGGACATCACCAAGGGTCTGCTTGATGACTAATTGATTAATAGACCGTTCTGGTTCTATTGCACAGCATTAAGAAGAGGAGTTCTAGGGGGAGCTCCTCTTCTTGCGTTTTGAGGGAATATTCGTGATTTGCTCCGTATACCTGTTCGGTGCGATTTTATACGCCAATTGTGCAATTTGTTTTTCTTAGCATACGCATTGAATCAATGGTGGTTATCAGATGATTCACATCGAGGCTCTAGGAGTATGAGCGGTGCTAATTGCGAATTTGCGCGGAGCAAAATAAGTCCCATAGGGCTGACGGCTGACGGCCTATGGGACTTGCAGTGCTGGGGATATGATTGGGGGGCTATTCGAGACAGCCCACCATTTCTATGGTAAGCGCAGCGCAATCGTGGGCGGCTTTAGCCTCGAACGTTGGATAGTCGACACTTGCTGAACCGTCTGCTTTGTCAGAGATTGCACGTACTATTAAATAAGGTATTTTGCTCAGGTAGCAGGTTTGAGCAATTGCTGCACCTTCCATTTCGCAGCAGCTTGCTTGAAACACTGCTTTGATCCGTTCCTTTTCGCTCTCTTCGCGCACGAATCTGTCACCTGATGCAACGCGGCCTTCGTGGGCGCTTAAATCTAGCCTTAGCGCTGCGGTTTTTGCGGTGTTGCGTAGTGTTTCCGAGGCGGGGTAAGCTACTACTTCTATTCCTGGGGTTTGCCCTGGTTCGTACCCCAGATTCTGCACGTCCATGATGTGGTTTACCGAGTCGGTTGAAAGCACTACATCACCAATATCGATGCTAGGGTCAAGCGATCCTGCAATGCCGGTATTAATAACAGCATCGGCTGAGAACGAGGTAATAAGTACTTGGGCGCACAATGCGGCATTCACCATGCCTACACCGCACTGAACCACTACAACGGGAGTTCCGTTTAGGTTTCCCTCGTAAAAGTCTCTTCCAGCAATTGAGCTCATCGAAACTGTGCCCTGGCGTTCCATTGTTTGGACGAGAAGATCAATTTCAACCTGCATTGCTCCAATAATGCCAATGCGTGTGTAGGGGAATATATTTGCCATAAAGAGCTCCTAATTCAGGAGGGCGGGGTAGTGGGTGTGCGCTTCGTCAAGGCAAGAAAGCGTCTTTGTTACATATCGCTTTGCCCACCATTGAGCTTGTGCGATATCCGAGTCATGGTAGTTTCCGCATTCTTCGGGTTTGGCTCCTGGAATTTCTCCCTCGAAGTCGCGCGCAAATTCAAACAGTCGTTTTACTAAGTTAGCAACATCGATTGACTCATAGGCGCCAAATACGACTAGGTAAAATCCCGTGCGGCAGCCCATGGGTCCAAAATAGATAACGCGCTCTTTCCACTCTGCGTCATTCCGAAGGAAAGTGGCACCAAGATGCTCGAGCGCATGTACGGCTGCCGTATCCATTACTGGTTCCCGATTTGGGGCAGTCATGCGCAAATCGAATGTAGTGGTGATGCATCCTGTTGCTTCGTCGGCATCGCTGCGTGATACATATATGCCTGGTTCGAGGACATTGTGATCAACGGAAAAACTGGCTATACGCTCCATGGGTACTCCTGATTTGAATTGTGTGATAGATAGCGGGCTATAAGGCGCGTTGAATCGTAAGTAATTGTTTGAGGTCGTTAATTCGCTCTTCGAGATCAGCGCCCTCATCGGTCTGTGAGACCAGAACTGGGTGGTCGGGTTTGGTTATAGGACGTATGCTGCTATTGAGATCGATATGCTGTTCAATTGCGATGTTTGTACCCACGAATGGCTCATGCGTAGCAAGTGATATGCCCTGGGCGTCGGAAACAAGCGTGAACCCTGCAATGCCAGTCGTTTTCTGGTAAGCAGCTGACATGCCTCCGTCGATGACCACAACTTTGCCGTTGCATTTAATGGGATCCTCTCCGTCTTTGACCTTAACAGGGACATGTCCGCAGACGATGCGGGCAGAGGTTGGATCCATGCCGAAATCTTTGAAGATGCCATCTACTACTTCTTCGTTTTCGTAAAGCTGGTAGAAGGGGTTCTTCACTTCTTTGCGTGCTTCTTTTTCGGCAATTAGGTAAAGCTCAAACGTTGCCATTTTGCTTTTTGCAAATAACGGCGAACCGACACCCAACCACAAATACCACAGCAGGTCAGCTCCTTTCTTCTGAGCTGCTGGATCGGTGTCGCTAAAAGCAGCGCGGACGTAGCGGTCTACCGCATCGAATAGCTCTCGCCCCTTCATCTTTTCGCCGTAGAGGTTGGTTTCCCTTAGGCTTCCATCTGCGTTCAGAGGGACACATGCGTGGAACATCAGTGTGTTGTTCTGAATTTTGTACAGGCTGCCTCGTTCGAGGAATAAAGCAATGTGACGCTGAAGCTTTTCGCATTTTATGAAAGCTTCTTCGAGGCTCTGCATAACAGCTTCTTCTTCATCTGTGAGTTGGTATGGATTCTCCCAATTTACAGTCGGGAAGACCGTGTCGGTGAGCTTGTATTCCACGCCATCGACGACAATCGTGTTGGTTTCGCGATTGATCTTGTGGAGCAGTTTTCTGTCTTCGAGCTCGAACGATGGGTTGTCGTCGATAAGCTTGGCTTCGATCTTAAACTGCAGGATTGCCATTGCTTTTTGTATCTTTACGTTTAGGTCGTATTCCTCGGCGCTTAAGTCGGGATCCCCTTTGAGCTTGAATGCTACGCAGGGATCGTCTTTGTATGCCTTGGAAGCAAAGTTTGCCAAGGGCAGGATGTTGATTCCGTAGGCATCGCTTAGGATGGAAAGATTGCCGTAGCGAGCGCAGTTGCGCACTACGTGTGCAATGCAGCCTCGTTGTCCAAGTGCAGCGCCCATCCACACTACGTCATGGTTGCCCCATTGGATGTCGATTTCGGGATGCTCTTCGATTTCGTCCATGATCAAATCGGGATTTGGGCCGCGATCGTAGACATCTCCCACGATGTGGACTTGGCTTGTTGCCAGCCCCTGAATTGTGATGCATAGTGCCCACGCTAAATCTTGCTCGGTTGCCGTGTCGAATGCGGCGTCAAGAAGCACTGTCTTGCGACCGGCGCTGTGTTCTGCGGACATGATTTTTTCAACGATGGGACCAAACGGTTTTGGGCATATATCAACAACCGCTTCAGAGGGCTGAAGCTCTGCAAAGCTAGCGCATAGGGAGGTAAGATTGCTAAAGGTATTCCTAAGATCGTCATTGTTCAGTTGATCGATGGATTCCTCGGGGTAATAAACCAAGGTTGCAAGGGCGCTGCGTTCGTCTTCATCAAGAGAGTCACTGAAAAGCGCATCAATATGTTTGCGGATAGAGCCGCAGCCATTTCGGAGTATATGGGAAAACTCTTCATATTCTCCGTGGATGTCGGAAATAAAAAGCTCTGTTGGCTTAGGGAATCTCAGCTCTTCACGTTCGGAGATGATCTCCATTGCTGTTTCCTCTGGAGTAGTGAATAGTTGCGAAAGGAGTCCCAGGTAACGCTCTTGTGCGTATGCCATTACTTACCTCCTGATTGATTGAATTCCAATGTTTTTATTTTACTGATATAAAGGCTTGATTGTACGACAGTATCCCTTCGTTTGATTTTCTTGTTTTCGTTATAAGCTTGTACGTTCTGATGTGGGTTTATTGGCTTGAACAGGTTCACTATGGCATGAAATAGAGATACACTGAGCTGCGATTGGAAACACGATGAGGCTGGTGCGATCAAGGAAATACCTGGTGAAGCTAAGCGCCGTGGCTACGGAAAAGCACTCGTTTGCTCCGATCCTGATCTGGTGAGCTTTGGCGTTACTGCGAAAGTTACCGATGAGCTTGATGCTTAAGGGATTGCCTGGTCGCTGTATGACTAGATAAAGCCAAATTCAAAACGTCAAAGATGGTGTTGCGGCCTTTAAAGCGTCCGGAGCCGATATGATCTTAGCAATTGGCGGCGGCTCTTCTATGGATACCGCTAAGGGCATTGGAATTATTGTCGAAAATCCAGAGTTTGAAGATGTGGTTTCCCTTGAGGGGGTGGCCGATGCCAAGAAGCATGCAGCATTCACCATTGCGGTTCCTGCCACCGCTGACACTGCAGCCGAAGTTACAATCGGCTATCTTGTTGCTGATCCGGATAAGGTTCGCAAATTTGTTTGCGTTGATGTGAGCGATATTCCGGATGTTGCTATTGCCAATCCCGATATGATGGCGTCTATGCCTGCTGGCTTAACGGCTGCTACTGGCATGGATGCGCTTACCCACGCCATCGAAGGCTATACCGCTAAGGGGGCATGGGAGCTTTCAGACATGTTCCACTTGAAAGCTATCGAGCTAATTTCGAAGAATTTGCGACATTCGGTTAAAGAAGCGAAAGCAGGAAAACCTGACTCTGGGCGAGAAGGTATGGCTCTGGGGCAATATATTGCTGGTATGGGTTTTTCTAACGTTGGTTTGGGAATTGATCACGCTATGGCTCTTATGCTTTCGGCTCACTACGATACGCCCCATGGGGTTGCCTGTGCGATGCTTTTGCCTATCGCCATGGAATCCAATAAGCCAGTAGCTCCAAAGCGAGATGTTGCTGTTGCGATGGGCGTCGATGCCAAAGGGATGGATACCGAATCAGCGGCTGATGCTGCTATTGAAGCGGTGCGTAAGCTTTCGTTCGATGTCGGTATTCCTACAACTTGCGAGGGCCTTACTGAGGCGGATCTTGATCAGCTTGCATCTGATGCGATGTCTGATGCCTGCTTCCCGGGCAACCCTCGTGACGCGAGCCACGAGGAAGTGGTAGGCCTCTTCAAGAAAATTTTGGCTAAATTGTTCTATGGCTAAGTCGGCCCCTGAATGCAAATTCAGGGGCCTTATTTTTGCCCCCTAAGGCTCAATCATTATGTGAAAAGACGCAATTTGGGGTCGATGCGGTCGGTAAATCACAGTTTGTTTCATTGAGGTAACACTCATGATTCTTCGGTGTTACGAGGCTTTTCCGTCATCGTTAACAAATGCATATGACATCTTTTGAACGTGTTTCGAGTGCAAAGATCGTCTTGTCGAAAATGTGCTCGTTAGTAACAAGTTTAGGAGGTACGCACAATGCTTGACACAGGAGCAACCGCATTCATGCTGGTAAGCGCAATGCTGGTCTTTCTTATGACTCCAGGCGTTGCATTTTTTTACGGCGGACTTGCGCGTCGTAAAAACGTCGTCAACACCATGTTCATGTCGTTTGTGATTATCGGGGTGGTGGCAATCGTATGGATCTTGGCAGGATGGAGCCTGGCCTATGGTGGCGATGGGTCTAATCCGTTTTTCGGTGGTTTTGACCAACTGGGATGCATGGGCGCTGTGACCGACATGCTTGCTGAGGCGGTCGATCCCGGCGATTCGACGTATCCCGCAATCGTCAATATTGCATTCCAAGCCGCATTTGCCTGCATTACTGCTGCAATTGTTGGTGGCTCTCTTGCTGGGCGTATGAAGTTTGGCGCTTTTGTAACTTTTATTACCATTTGGATTCTTCTGATTTATGCCCCTCTCGCTCATATGGTATGGGGCGGCGACGGTAGCTTTATTGGTGCACTCGACTTTGCTGGTGGCGATGTTGTGCATATCAGCTCCGGTCTCACTGGCTTGGTTCTTTGTCTTCTTCTTGGTAAGCGTCGGATCTTCGGTGCGGTCAACCATCGTCCCCACAACGTTCCCTTTGTGGTTCTTGGCGCAACCTTGCTTTGGTTCGGATGGTTCGGTTTTAACGGCGGCTCTGCTTTTGCTGCCGACGGTATCGCTTCTTTGGCCTTACTCAATACATTCGTTGCCTCTGGTACCGCAATGATTTCCTGGATGATCGTTGAGACGATCAAGACTGGTAAGCCCACTCTTGTTGGCGCTGCGACGGGTCTTGTTGCAGGTCTTGTTGTTATCACCCCGGCAGCTGGTTTCGTTGAGCCTTGGGCATCTATTGTCATGGGTCTTATCGTATCCCCCGTATGCTACTTCGCCATCTCCTTCTGCAAGGCTAAGATTGGCTACGACGATGCCCTTGACGCTTTCGGTTGCCATTGCGTAGGTGGCATTGTCGGTGGCATCCTTACTGGCGTCTTCTGTGTTCCGGAGTTGTCTTGGACTGATTTTGGCGGCCTTATCTACACTGGCGATCCTACGCTTCTTGGGGCTCAGTGCTTGGGCATCTTGGTCACCATCGTGTTTGTTACCGTGGGCTCCCTTATCATCGGCCTTATCGTGAAGGCCATCTTCGGCGGTCTTCGCGTAACTAAGGAAGAAGAAGCAGCAGGTATGGACATGACGGCTCATAGCGAATCCGCATACCCCGCCTTTATTGGCTTGGATTAATAGAAGGGAAGTGTTTGACCAATGAAGCGTATTGCAGCAGTTGTTCGTCCTGAAAAGCTTGAGCCTTTGAAGGAAGCGCTCTTTCAGGCAAAAATTTCCGGAATGACCATTTATCAGGTTCATGGTTGCGGAAATCAGCACGGCTGGAAAGAGTACTTCCGCGGCAGTGAGGTCTTTTTGAATATGATCCCGAAGGTCAAGTTCGAAATCATCGTTGAGGATTCTCGCGTTGATGAAATCGTCAATGTTATTGTGGACGTTGCGCGTACTGGGGAAGTTGGAGATGGCAAGATCTTCATTTCTTCGATTGACAGTGTAGTTCGTGTTCGCACTGGTGAAAAAGACGAAGCGGCGGTTTAACCTCTCCCGTAAGGGAAACTCAACACCTCTCACACGCTGCTAAGTCATAGAAAAGGAGCCCCTGCCAATAGGTTGGGGCTCCTCTGCGTTTTGGGGAATAGTGCGTGCGGGCGGGACATGATGGGCATCGGCAATGTTTCTTATCGGTAACATGCTTTGATATACGGGTTGATCGGCACCGTTTACCGAAAAATGCGCTATAGTTCTATCGTTAGTAATACAGACATAAGAAAGGATCGCAAGATGACTCGCAAGATCGCTATCTTCGACACAACCTTGCGCGACGGTGAGCAGTCGCCGGGCGCCTCCATGAACTCCGAGGAGAAACTGGTTATTACGCGTCAGCTACTGCGCCTTAACGTTGATGTCATTGAAGCGGGCTTTCCTGTGTCTTCCCCTGGTGACTTTAAATCGGTTCAGCAGATTGCGGCCGAGGTAGGAGATCGCGCTGTTGTCTGCGCTCTTTCTCGCGCAGTTGAAAAGGACATCGACTCCGCCGCACGCGCTTTGGCCGAGTGCAAGCGCCCTCGTATCCATACTGGTATTGGCGTTTCTCACAGCCATATTTACGACAAGCTTCGCACCACGCCTGAAAAGATTCTTGAGCGTACCACTGCTGCCGTGAAATACGCTAAGAAATACGTTAACGATGTTGAGTTCTATGCTGAAGATGCTGGTCGCGCCGATTATGAGTTTCTCGCCAAAGTCGTTGAGGCTGCTATCGCCGCTGGTGCTACCGTTATCAATATTCCTGATACCACAGGATACTCCTTGCCCGATGAGTTCGGTCGTCGTATCAAGTATCTGATGGAACACGTTTCCAACATGGATAAGGCAACGCTTTCCGTTCACTGCCACAACGATCTTGGCATGGCAACGGCGCTTTCTCTTGCTGGCGTTGAAAACGGTGCGGGTCAGGTTGAATGCACCATCAATGGTCTCGGTGAACGTGCTGGTAATACCGCCATGGAAGAAGTGGTCATGGGCATCAAGATGCACGGCAAGGAGCTCAACGCCCATACCGACATCAACACTCGTGAATTTGTTCGTGCATCTCGCCTCGTGTCTTCCATCACTGGCTTTATCGTCCAGCCAAATAAGGCTATTGTTGGCGCTAATGCCTTTGCTCATTCTTCCGGCATTCACCAGGATGGCGTTATCAAAGCTCGTGACACCTATGAGATTATTGATCCTCGTGAGGTTGGAGCAGGTCAGAGCTCTATTATCCTTTCAGCTCGTTCTGGTCGCGCTGCCCTTCGCCATCGTATTGAGGCTTTGGGCTATCACATTGAGGGACAGGCATTTGAGGATCTCTACAATGCGTTCCTCGATCTTGCTGACAAGAAGAAAGAAGTATACGACGAGGATCTTGAATCGCTTTTGGGCGAGCATGGTCGCAATCAGGTTGCTCACTATACTTTGAAATCCGTTCAGGTTTCATGCGGCAAGCCTCTTACCCCGACGGCTACCGTTACTCTTGCCGACCCTGAAGGCCGTGAATTTGTTGCATGCTCGATTGGTACCGGCCCTGTCGACGCTTTGTACCAGGCTGTAAACCAGATTGTTGACATTGAAAATGAGCTTTCCGAGTTTGCTGTCCAGAGCGTTACGCGTGGAATCGATGCTTTGGGCGAGGTAACTATTCGAGTCACCGCGGCAGATGGTGAGGTGTTTACTGGCCGTGGGGCAGACGGCGATATCATCGTTTCCTCTGCTAAAGCATATATCAATGCGCTTAACCGCCTGATCTCCCATAAGCAGGAAAAGGCTCAATAATTTGTATTGCCTCGATTGCGGGACAAAGATTGATGATGGCGAGCTGCAGTGTCCTCACTGCGGCTCGCTTGTCAATGACATGAAAGCTCGAATAGCTGCCGCGGAAGAGATAATTGTATATACCGATGCAGTGTCGCCTTCGCAGACGTCTAAACTACCTCTAGTCTCCGAGCGATCCTATCAAGATTATCTGGGCAATCCTCTTGATCCTTCAAATGAGGTCGACCCTTCCAAAGTGACTAAGTCGGCAAAGGATTTAAAGGCGATACCCACCATTGGTGACGAGGATCCTTTTATTACTAAGCCGATGCAGCGTATTATCACTGATACTGGGCAAGTTGTTGCAGATGTTGATCGCGAGCCAAAAGCATATCGTCAAGCTCAAAAGCGCCGACGCTTTCCGATCGGGCAAGTTGTTATTGGCGTATTGGTGGTTGCGATTTTGGCATGCGGGTTTGTTTTTGGTTCAGGAATCCAATCTGCTATCCAGGCATTTGTTTCACCTGAGGCAAAAACCGATGCACCCTTCTCGCAAAGCGACCAGGGTGTAGCTTCGTCTGCTGAACAGCCGTATTCGGAAGGGGACTTTTCGTCCGATCTCTCGTATGCCTATGCAAATCTCGCCTCTTTGCGTTCCGAAGTTGATGAAGCTGTGGATGATCTGGAGGGATATTATCGGGTTTCAAGCAGTGAAACGCGTGGTACCTATGCCGATAAATGCGCTTTTTTGATCGATGAAATTACCCAAGAGCGTTCTGAGCTCTCATCGTCAAGGGAAAAAGCTCATATTAGCGCAGATAGCGAACTCTATGATAAATATCAGAAGGTTGATGAGCTATATGGCTACCTCCTTGATAGGTTAAGTGTGATTTCGCAATGTTGGGAAGTTAGCTTGAGCTTTGATAATCCCAAGAAACACGATTCTGAGATTCTAGATCCGCTCAAAACTGACTTAAAGGGAGGTAATTCAGTTTCTGAAGCGGCATTCAATAAGCTTTATCCTGAAGCTGATCCCTCTAAATAGTGTTGATTGCAAGCTTTATTTAATCGCCACCCCCTTAAACCGTAAAGGGGGTGGCGTTGGTCTTCGCTTTATGATATAAAAATGTACGCATGTGAAAACATGATTGCTTTCGATGTTTGGAGGAAGTGGGTTTTTACCCGCTTCTTTTGTTTGTTCGGGGTTTTGAAGGAGGGACAACGTGCTAAGTGCAAAAGAGCGCAGGTTGCTTGAGGCATTGGAGCCTTTGGCTAGCGCCCATAATGTTGAAATCGTCACCGTTGAGGTAGTCGGTTCTCGTAAAGCTCCCACAATCCGCGTTTATTTGGATTGCGATGGCGGAATCGGTTTTGATGAGCTTGCGGCCTCGCAAAAATGGGTTAACGAATTGATGGACGAACTCGATCCATTCCCTGGCGCTTACACGCTTGAGGTTTCTTCTCCTGGCATAGACCGTCCTCTTCGTACCCCTGAGCATTTTCAGCGCTTTGCTGGCGAAAAGGTGCAGCTAACTCTTACTGAGCCGCATCAGGGCAGGGCAAAGTGGACTGGCAAGCTTTGCGGTATGCGCGATGAAGACGTTCTTGTCGAAGTTGATGGCATCCAGGAAGCGTTGCCTTATGCGCATATTAAGAAGGCGCACATTATCGGTACTATTGATTTCAGCGGGTAGAAAGGATTTTTTACCATGGCAGCATCTGAATTGATTGAAGCCTTGCAGGCATTGGCTCATGAGCGTAAGATCGATGAGTTTTACCTCATCGAGCGCTTGGAAGCTTCCCTGGCTAATAGCTATCAGCGCATTCTTGATCTCGAATATGATGCTCGTGTTACTATCGACCGTAATACGGGCAAGATTTATGTATACGAGCTTGTACCCGTTGGTGAGCCCGATGAGGAAACTGGCGAATATACTGAGTTCGAAGAGCGCGACGTAACGCCCGATGACGTAAGTCGCATTGCGGCGCTTAACGCTAAGAACGTTATCGGTTCCATTGTGCGTGATGCGGGCCGTCAGTCTATCTATGAAGAATTTTCTAGTCGCGTTGGCGATCTGGTTACGGGCACTGTTCTGCAGGGAACCCCCGATTTCACCATCATCAAGATCCGCGATGGCGTTGAGGCTGAACTTCCTCATTATGACTTGAAGCGAAATCCTGACGAACGCAACGAACGTCCTCGCAACGAGCACTATCGTCATAATCAGCGCCTTAAAACTTTGATCGTTGAGGTTCGCGACCCTAGCTCTGATTTGCCTAAAATGCGTGGCGAACATACTCGCCCTTCGATCGTTGTATCCCGCACGCATCCTGATCTGATTCGTCGTCTTTTTGAGATCGAAGTGCCTGAGATCTATGATGGCTTGGTCGAAATCAAGTCTATTGCCCGTGAGCCCGGTGAGCGTTCCAAGGTTGCCGTTGCTTCCCGTGAACCCAACCTTGATCCGGTAGGTGCATGCGTAGGACCTAAGGGGTCCCGTGTGCGTATGGTTGTTGAAGGACTCCGCAATGAGCGCGTTGATGTGATCCAGTGGAATGAAGACCCCGCTGTATATGTGGCCAATGCACTTTCGCCTGCTCGTGTAACCCGTGTCGACATCGATGATGAGAACAATTACGCTACGGTTATCGTGCCTGATGATCAACTTTCTTTGGCTATTGGCAAGGAAGGCCAGAATGCTCGCCTTGCAGCTCGTCTTACTGGTTGGCATATTGACATCAAGTCCGCTTCCTTTGCTGGCGAGCCGCTTGTTGCAGATACGTCACTAATTGATGAGCCTTTGGAAGAGGAATCCGAGGATGGCTTGTGCGCTTTTGAGGCCGAAGACGGTACTCGTTGTCGTAATCATGCACGTCCTGGATACCGCTATTGCGGTATCCATGCGGATCTGGAGGAAGGGGAGTAGCTTGGCAAACGTGGCTGGAAAGACACGTCAGCGAACCTGCATTGTGTGCAGAGAAAGCAACACGAAAAGCGATTTACTTCGTGTTGTTCGTACGCCCGAAGGCGCGGTTGTATTCGACTCTACGGGTCGTATGAACGGTCGCGGCGCATATGTATGCAGCGTTGCGTGCCTTGATAAGGCCATGAAAACCAAGCGCCTCGATTCAGCGCTTAGAACGAAGTTGACAGAAGAAGATTGCGAGCGTATCGCCCAGCAGCTGCGTGAGGCGCTCTCTAATGAGGATAAGTAGACGAGGAGACCATATGCCTGGCATGCGTGTACATGAATTGGCTAAGGAATTTGATATGACCAGCAAGGAGCTGCTCGATCGCTTGGCGGAGATGAAGATCCCCGCCAAGAGTCATGCCAGCATTCTCCAGGATGCCTATGTGCAGAAGGTTCGTAAGAATCTTGAGCCTGAGATTAAGCAGCGTGCGGGTAAGCTCGAGGACGAAGAAGCTCAGAAGCTTGCTGACGAGCAGGCAAAAGAAGCAGAGCGCAAGGCCGAGGAAAAGGCTGAGCGTCGTGCTGCGGTAGAGAAGGAACGAGAAGCCCGAGAAGCTGAACGTGCTCGCCGCGAAGCTAAAGCCCACAAGGATGAAGAAGGGGCTCCTGCCAAGCGCAAGATCTCATCTTCTCCGTTTGAGAGTCTTGCATCTCAGATCGAGCGTGAGCGTGAGCGCGTAGAGCGTGAAGCGGCGGAGGCTCGCGAGCGTGCTGCAGCGGCAGCGCGAGCTGCCGAAGTTGCGAAGAAGCAGGCAGTTGAGGAAGCTCTTCACAACCGTAATAACCGCAAGCATGCGAAAACGGCTGCACCCGCCAAGAAGCATGCACCTAAGGCTGCACCGGTTTCGACTGGCTCCAATTTCTCTTCATTGCTTGATCAGATCAACAATGAGCGTGAGCGTCTGCAGAATCAAAAGCAGGAGGCTGCTGCCGCAAAGAAGAACTCTCGTGATAACAATCGCAAGGGTAAAAAGAATCATCGCAAGGGTTTTGAGCCTTCGGTGCCGGAGCTTGAAATCGCTAATAACGAAGCTCCCTCCGAGGACCGTTATGCCCAGATGGCCGTTCAAGCTGAAAAGCTTCAGCGCGATAAGGTGCTTGCCGAGGCACGTGCTGCCGTTGAGGCGGCAAGCCATGATGGACAAGGTCGTCGTAAGAAGCGTAAGGAAAAGCGCGAAGCCGAGGCTCGCGAGCGTGCAGAGCAGGAAGCGTTGGAGAAGGGCTTAGATCCTTCGCTGGTTCTCGATGACTCTGTTGTTGAGATTCCCCAGGGTTCCACGGTTGCTCAGTTTGCTGAACTAGTTGATGCATCTCCGAATGACGTTATCAAGCGCTTGTTCCTTCTCGGTTCTCCTCTCACCCTTACGCAGACCATGAGCGACGATCTGGTTGAGCTTATTGCAGACGACCTTGGTCGCAAGGTTCGCGTTGTTTCTCCCGAGGAAGAGTTTGCTGTCGTTTATCACGATTCCGAGGATGATCTTCTGCCTCGTCCGCCTATCGTTACGGTTATGGGCCATGTTGACCACGGCAAAACATCGCTTCTTGATGCAATCCGTCAGACTGGCGTTGCCCAGAGTGAGGCGGGCGGCATCACACAGCACATCGGTGCTTCTGTTGTTAATATCAACGGACGTCAAATCACCTTCATTGATACTCCTGGTCACGAAGCATTTACTGCTATGCGTGCTCGCGGTGCTCAGGTAACTGACGTTATTGTTTTGGTGGTTGCGGCAGATGACGGCGTTATGCCCCAGACTATTGAGGCTATCAATCACGCTAAGGCTGCCGATGTTCCGATCGTTGTTGCGGTTAACAAAATCGATAAGCCTGGGGCTACGCCCGATCGCGTTCGTCAGGAGCTTACGGAATACGGTATTATCCCCGAAGAGTGGGGTGGCCAAAACATGTTCGTCGATATTTCGGCTAAGAAGCGCCTGCATATTGATGACTTGCTCGAAACCATTCTTCTTCAGGCTGATGTGCTTGAGCTTAAGGCTAACCCGAACGCTCCTGCCTCTGGTTTTGTTATCGAAGCCAACCTTGACAAGGGTCGAGGCCCTGTAGCCACCATGCTCATCAATCGCGGTACGTTGCATCCTGGTGATGTGGTTGTTGCAGGTACCTCTTATGGTAAAGTTCGTGCGCTTATCGATCCTCGTGGTTCCCATGTAGATGCCGCTAAGCCGGCTGATCCAGTTGAGATCCTTGGTTTGAATTCTGTTCCCACCGCTGGCGACGAATTCCGTGTGTTTGAGGATGAGCGCGATGCTCGTCGTTTGGCAGAGGAACGTGCATTGCGCGCTCGTTTGGCCAAGCAGGAAGCTCGTTCTCATATGAGTCTGGATGACCTGTTCTCGCGCATCGAGGAAGGTAAGACTACTGATCTTAATCTTGTTGTTAAGGCTGACGTTCAGGGCTCTATCGAGGCTCTGCGTGATGCCTTCTCGAAGATGGATCAGTCCGAAGTTAAGATCAATATCATTCATGCTGCTGTAGGCGGTATTACTGAGACTGATGTCACGCTTGCTGCTGCTTCAGATGCTATCATCATCGGCTTTAATGTTCGCCCGACTGGTAAGACTCGAGAAGTTGCTGAGCGCGAAAAGGTTGACATCAGGTTGTACCGTGTTATTTACCAGGCCATTGAAGACATCAATGCTGCGCGAGTTGGCCTTCTTTCGCCTGATATCGTTGAAAAGGATACGGGCATCGCAGAGGTTCGCGATACCTTTAAGGTACCTAAGGCTGGCACTATTGCCGGTTGCTATATCACCGAAGGTGAGCTTAGCCGCGATGATCAGGTACGCATTGTTCGTGATGGTACAGTTATCTACGAGGGCAATATCGGTAGTCTCCGTCGATTCAAGGATGACGTTAAGACTGTTGCACGTGGCTACGAATGCGGTATTGGTATCGAGGGTTACCAGGACCTCAAGGTTGGTGACACCATTGAAGGCTTCCGTACCGTTGAAGTCGAAAGGACCGAATAGTTATGAAACAAGGTTCTTCCAGCCGCAAGGTGAATGAGCAGGCTCGCGAAGTCATTGCAAGTATTCTGCTTTTCGAGATAAGCGATCCGCGTTTAAACATGGTGACTATTACGTCATGCGAGGTTAGCTTTGATCGTAGTGTAGCTAATATCTATTACACGACGGAACCGTCGCGTTATTTGGAGGTTGCTGCTGCGTTCGAAGCTGCCGGCGGCAGGATTCGCTCCCTTATGGCCAAGAAATTGTCTTGGCGCATGGCTCCGGAGCTTCGTTTTATGCTCGACTCCAGTGTTGACGAGGCAGAACGCATTGCAAGCGCACTTGCGCGCGATGCTGCAAGGAATTCATCAGACGAAGAGGAATAAGTGCCTACCCTTCAGACGAATACTACGCTGTCCGAAATCGCCGAGCGCCTTAGTGCGCTCGACGATTTTGTGATATGCGGTCATATCAATCCCGATGGTGATTGCCTAGG
>CAJJQF010000005.1:0-88234 GCA_905193815.1 uncultured Collinsella sp.
AGGTCGGTTTCATCACGCATATCCGAGATTTCTCGAATCTTGTTTGCCTTGATCAGGTCTACCACCTTGTCGATAATTGCTTCGGTGGTGGTGGTTGGTGGAATTTCGGTGATCTCGATACAGTTGCAGCTCTTATCATAACGATAACGTGCCCTGACCTTAAAAGAACCGCGTCCGGTCCGGTAGATCTTGTCCATCTCTGCCGGATTGTAGATAATCTGTCCGCCGCCTGGAAAATCCGGTGCAGTCAGCGTCAGGGAAAGTTCATGATTTGGATTTTTAATCAGCTCGATAGTGGTGCTGCACACCTCTTCGAGGTTAAATGGACAGATAGAGCTTGCCATACCTACCGCGATGCCGGTGTTTGCGTTGACCAGCACCGATGGAAAGGTCACCGGCAGCAAGGTCGGTTCCTTGAGCTTGTTGTCGTAGTTATCCACAAAATCTACCGTGTCCTTGTCAATATCCCGAAACAACTCCTGACAGATTGGGTCCAGCTTTACTTCGGTGTATCGGGAAGCTGCAAACGCCATATCACGAGAATATGCCTTACCGAAGTTACCCTTAGAATCGACATAAGGGTGCAGAAGTGCTTCGTTTCCGCGGGAAAGACGCACCAGCGTTTCATAGATTGCCATATCTCCATGCGGATTTAATTTCATGGTGGAACCGACAACGTTTGCTGATTTGGTTCTTGCACCGCTCAGCAGTCCCATCTTATACATGGTGTACAAGAGTTTTCTATGGGATGGCTTAAAGCCGTCAATTTCCGGAATCGCGCGCGAGACGATGACCGACATCGCGTAGGGCATGTAGTTCTGCTCGAGCGTCTGCGTGATGGGCTGCTCGGTAACCTCGGAGTGCAGGCCTATCACGTTGGGATTGTCCACATGCTTTTTCTTCGGTGCGGTTTTGGTCTTCTTCTTTGCCACGGTCTCCCCTTGGTGCGTGTATCGGGCTCCTCTATCGAACCGCAGGGCGGTTCAGGTGGTTTTCAAACGGCGTTACTGCAGGTCAAGCTGGTCGAGGTATTCCTTGCCGTGCTCGGAGATATGGCGCTTGCGGCCCGCCTCGTCGTTGCCCAGCAACAGATTGAACATGGTCTCCATCTTGGTGACGTCCTCGGGCTCCACCTTGATCAGGCGACGCGTCTCGGGGTTCATGGTGGTGAGCCACATCATGTCCGGGTCGTTCTCACCAAGACCCTTGGAGCGGTTGATGGAGCACTTTTGGTCGCCAATCTCCTTGAGGATGCCGTTCTTCTCGAGCTCGGTGTAGGCAAAGTAGGTCTTCTCTTTGCAGTTGATCTCGTAGAGCGGCGACTCGGCGATATACACGTAACCTTCGTCGATAAGCGTGGGCACCAGGCGGTAAAGCATGGTGAGCACGAGCGTGCGGATGTGGTAACCGTCGACGTCGGCGTCCGTACAGATGATGACCTTGTTCCAGTTGAGGTTGTCCAGGTCAAAGGCACCAAGGTTTTTGATGCGCTTGTCCTTGATCTCCACGCCGCAGCCCAGCACGCGCATGAGGTCCATGATGATGTCGGACTTAAAGATGCGTGGATAGTCCTCCTTTAGGCAGTTGAGGATTTTGCCACGGACGGGCATAACGCCCTGGAACTCGGCATCGCGCGAGGTACGAATGGCGCCTGCTGCCGAGTCGCCCTCTACGATGTAGATCTCGCGGCGGCTCTTGTCCTTGGAGCGGCAGTCGATGAACTTCTGCACGCGGTTGGCCATGTCGGTCTTCTGCTGCAGGTTGGTCTTGATGCTCTGACGCGTCTTCTCGGCGTTCTCGCGCGAACGCTTGTTGATGAGCACTTGCTCCATGATCTTGTTGGCGGCGTCTTTGTTCTCGATCAAGTAGGTCGAGAGTCGCTCCTTAAAGAAGGCCGTCATAGCCTGCTGGATAAAGCGGTTGTTGATGGCCTTCTTAGTCTGGTTCTCATAGGACGTCTGGGTGGAGAAGCAGTTGGTCACCAGCACCAGACAGTCCTGGACGTCCTGCCACTTAATGCCGCTCTCGTTTTTGTTGTACTTGCCCTGTTGCTTAATGTAAGCATCGATGGCACTGGTCAGAGCGCTGCGGGCGGCCTTCTCGGGCGAGCCGCCATTCTCGAGCCACGATGAGTTGTGGTAGTACTCCTGCATCATGAAGGTGCGCGAGAAGCACATGCACGCGGTAATCTTCACGTTGTAGTCGGGCAGGTCCTCGCGGTCGCGACCGCGACGGTCGGCCTCGATAAAGAAGGGCTCGGTGAGGTAGTCGGTACCGACCTTCTCGAGCACGTAGTCCTCGATGCCCTTGGGATAGCAAAAATCCTCTTCGGTAAACTCGCCATCGTCGCCCTCAATGCGCAGGCGGAAGGTCACGTTGGCGTTGACCACGGCCTGGCGGCGCATGGTCTCGCGATACCAGTCGTGTGGAATGCTGATCGAGGTAAAGACCTCAAGATCGGGGCGCCACTTGATGGTGGTGCCGGTGCGGTTCTCGTCGCTGGGCTCAATCTCGAGTGCCTTCTTTTTGGCACCGACGACCTTACCCTTCTTAAAGTGCAGGGAGTACTTGTTACCGTCACGCCAGACGGTAACGTCCATGTATTCAGAGGCGTACTGAGTCGCGCAGGAGCCCAGGCCGTTGGTACCGAGCGAGAAGTCGTAGTCGCCGCCCTGGTTGTTGTTGTATTTGCCACCTGCGTAGAGCTCGCAAAAGACGAGCTCCCAGTTAAAGCGCTTCTCGGAGGGGTTCCAGTCGAGCGGGCAGCCGCGGCCGTTGTCCTCTACCTGAATGGAGCCATCGCGAAAGGCGGTAAGGGTGATGAGCTTGCCGTAGCCCTGGCGCGCCTCGTCAACGGCGTTGGACAGGATCTCGAAGGCGGCATGCGCGCAGCCGTCGAGTCCGTCCGAGCCAAAGATGACGGCGGGGCGCATGCGTACGCGCTCCTCGTCCTTGAGCTGGCGGATACTGTCGTTACCATAGTTTGCGGTGTTTTTTGCCATACTCGCTCTCTCGGTGCTCCTTTGCTGCGTTTAAGTCATATAGATAGTCAAGGTAGCATAGCCCAGCCCACAGACGATTCCACCCAACACGAAATCCATCGAACAATCGTTCGATTAGATAATGAATGCTTGGAATGCGGGAGGGACCTGTCCTGTCCTATTCAAACATCTGCGGCAGGTCGATGAAGACGGTTCGATCGCTTTCGCCAGCTTCGAAGCCCGAACGGGAGAAGAATCCATAGCGATGGCACTTGAGTCCCGTTGCCTCGACTTGGGCGATTTCCTCGTCGACCATTTTTTGCGTGATGGGGGATTTGCGGAACTTTGCTTCGTAGAATGCGTAGCCCTCGGGGTCTTGCGTTACCACATCGAATTCGCCGCTCGTTTTGTTTGCGGGGTCGTCGTACCAGTACTTGCCTATGGCGTCGAAAGCCGGTTCGATCTTGCCGGTCCTGTTCTGCCGCACGAGGTATTGACGGCAGATCTCCTCGAACATATGAGGAACGTAGTTTTCCTCGAAGTCTTGGAAGACGTGACGATCATAGAAGACTTCCGAGTCGAGCAGCTGACGCGCTGAGGCATTGCGGAAAACATAGCGATAGTAAAAGAGCGAAAGCGGATCCACTACAAAGTAGCCAGACTTGCGCTTGTTCGTAGGGTCGTTGATGGGTGCACGCTTTTGGACGATTTCGAGTGACATGAGCTTGTCGAGCACGTCTGCCATGGCCGGACCGCTCGAGACGTGCGACTGTGCCAGCACGTCCCCCCAACGGGAGTAGCCTTGTGCGAGAGCCCCGAAAACTTCGTTGGCGTTGGTCATCTTCGAGATCTCGGCGTTGAGATAGGACGGCACCTCGCTTTCTAAGCGGGCGCCAGGTTCCGTGACGAGCTCGATGATGTTGTCGCGTACGCTTTGGGATTGATCGATGAGGCGATTGTAAAAGGGGATACCGCCAAAAACGCTATAGAGCCGCACCTTGTCCTCGGGCGAGAACGCGGGATAGAACTTCGCAGCGTCAAAGTAATCCATGGGCTTAAGCTCAAGCGCGAGATCAATTCGCCCGTAGAGGGGGCTTTCATGCTCGATGAGGGATTTCATAATCTCAACGTAGGAGCCGCACAGGACAATGTTTAAACGTGAGTTTTCCCTGTGGGCGTCGATTGAGGTCTGAAGAATGCTGTCTAGGCCTTTAACCGCATCTCTCAAGTAGGGGTATTCGTCGAGAACGAGGGTAATGTTCTTGTCTTTAGCTTGGGCAAACAGAAATTCGATGAGCTCGCGGATGCCTGTGAAGGCGAGCGGAGGAAAGCTCAGCGCTTCAGCAACAAGGACGGACAGACTCTCGAGGTTGTCTGCCTCGGAGGTTTGGCGGCACTCGTAATAGACCGTTGCGACGTCCGACAAATCGGTTAGCGCCTGCTTGATGAGCTCACTTTTTCCGACGCGACGCCTGCCGTAAATGAGAACATTGCGCTGCTCGGGTGCTTTGAGCGTTTTCTTAATACGGGCGAGCTCACGCTCCCTGCCAATAAATTCCACTTACTCGGTTCCTTCCGACTCGGTTTTGTCCGAGTTAATTGTATCGCATGGATCAGTTTATGCTCGAGTTTACTCGGACAAAACCGAGTCGGTTCTGCCCGAGTAAATTTGAAGGCGGCCGAATGCGTCTTGCTGCGTTTGCGGTTGGATACGTTGTCGAAAACGTGTCGTGCGGATTGTTGGATCGAATCGAACATTGGGACAGACGTCTCGTTTTATGGGCCGGGGGCGTGCATGTGCGAGTTCTTTTGGCCCATAAGGAACGCTGGTGGGTCGTTATTTGGGCCACGGGTCACTTCGCCGGCGCCGTGTTTCGTCATACGCTCATAGTGGAAGCCGATGCCACGGGACGACGAAGGCCTTGGGCAACGGATGAGGTGCAAGCGAAAGGAGCGGTGAGGATGATGAAGCCCATGACGAAGAAGCTGCTGTTAGGAATTCCCACCGTGACGCTTTCGGCCGTGCTGGCGTGTACGGTGGCCGGCTGTGGCGGTAGTGCTCCGAGCGGCTCGGCTGGCAGTTCGGGCGGCAGCGCGCCTGTGCAGGAAAAGCCCAAAGCCTATGATTCGCAGACGGTCGAGGTGGCAGGCATTACCTATGAGTCGGTGGCTCACGGTACGTTCTATCGCGGCGATGCCAAGCTGCAGGACGGCTTTTACCTGCACATCAAGATCACCAACAACAACACAAAGAACAGGACGTTCAGTTCCTTTAACGTGCATGCTGCCCAGGGCGATCTTGAGGCAGGCGACCCGTTGTTTACTTCCGGCAAGGCGGCCGTGCTCGACTACGTTGCAAGCGAGGCCCCCGATGAGCTGCACGAGGGCATCGACCTTTCCGAGAGGCCAGATATCGGCTCGGGCGAGACCGTTGAGTACGTGTATTTCTGCGCGCCCAAGACGGCGTACTACGGGCCTATCACTGTCGAGTTCGTAGACGCTTATGCCCCCGCTAAGAACCACGAGGCCATGCACTTTGACACCACGGGATGCGAGACCAAGGAGTTCAAGGCGGCCGGCGGCGTGGCCGATTCTGGCGAGAAGGCAGATTTAACGGGCATCGACTGCGCATCGTACAGCATCGAGGCCGCCGATGGGTACACGCTGGATTCGTCCGACGAAGAGCGTGAAAAGGCAAACTTCTTCCATGACGAGACTGGAGGACGCCTGAACATCAGCATCTTCCCGCGCTCGCCGGAGGAAGAGGTTGCAAGCCTAGAGCAGGTCTACGAAGGCAAGGAGACAACAACCGACCAGGTCGAGTACAACGGCATAACGTGGCTGCGCTTTACCGGTCCCGACAACGGCCATACACTGTTTGCGACGGCTCCCGCAACGGGTGAAACCGTCCGCGTGTCGATTGGCTGGAAGATCGATTGGGACGCCGCCGTGCCCATGATGGAGGCTCTGAAGCTCAAGTAACAGGCTGCGATTCCCACGTCAGGCGACTCAGGGCTGGCTCCGAGTTATCGGGGCCAGCCCCTTTTGGTGTTCGATGAGCCGAGTCGGCGTCTCTCACAAAAGTAACTAGGAGCTAGCGAGGCCTATCCGAATTGACCTCCTTGGCGGTGTCTTTTTCGAGCGCCGTGCGGCGGGCGCTGTAGGCGACGAGGCCGGCGCCTGCCGCGGCGAGTGCTGCAGCGGCTGTCGTAAGGGGAGCGTTGACATCGCCCGTGCCCGCAAGCGCGCCCGCTTTTCCGGAGCGCTTGCTATTGCCGTGGCCCTTGCCACTGCCGGAGCTGCTTCCGCCGGAGCCGCCGCTCTCGTCAGTACCGCCGCCACTCGAGCCGCCATCGCCGTCTGCTGTCATCGGGGCGTCGTGAAGTCCTGTCGTATCCGCGCTGCCGCATACGCCGACCTGAACTTCTGAGCGCTCGCATGCCGCGTCAGGCACATGAAGCTCATGCAGTACGGCACCCAGCGCCGAGTTTGCGCCCGGTCGAATTTCCTCGAGCGTTACGGGATCGAGCGCTACCAGGTCACGCGCCTTCGCATACAGCGTGACGCGTTTGCCCACTTCGTCGCCCCAACTCTCGGGGATGGCGAAGCTCATGCGGAACTGTGCCGTGCAACCCGGTGCCAGCACGGCGTTGCCGTTGTCGGCTATCAGCGGGTGCGTTGCAAAACGCGCGCCCAGCGTCTCGAGCGCGTATTTCACGCGTGCCATATCGTTGTCCGAAGCGTCCTCGGCAAGCTCTGGATCAAAGATCGAAGCCATGCGTGCGTTCGCGCCGAACCCGATGGATGCGCTGGAGAACGGCTGGCTGGAGCCCTCTCGGTACAGATCGATCGTGCCGGCGGTCAGCAAGGTGTTGCCGTCGTTTCGCACCGTGACCATGAAGGATTCGCCTGCTGCTCCGGGCACCACCGCGCCCGAGGTAGCGACCGCGCCCGTCGGAGTGGCACACGCCACCAAGGGCACTTCGATGCCGTGCAGCTCTGCCTCGCTCTTCTCCGCGCTCACAATGTGCGTGGCGAGCGCGGAGAGCATGCCTCCCGACGTCAAAAATGTCGTTATCTGATCGACGGGATGGTCCAGCTCGCACATCACGAACGGCTCCGTGAACAGATCGCCTGCCAAGGTGCTGGCGAAGATGCGGAAGTGCTTGCCCATCACTGCTACCGGGTTGCCTTCTTCGTCGTAGGTTTGCCCCACCTTGCCATCGGTGTTCTCTACATAGAGCACGCACCTGCCGTTGTTGCTTACGCTAAACGATGCCGGGCCACAGCCTGCGGCACCCACGGGCTGCGTTGCAAATGCCGATGCTCCTCGCGTCCAAGTAATATGCTGCAGTTGCTCGTTGACGGTTGCCAAAAAGCCCGAATGTTGTGGCCACGGCACCGCGTGGGGTACTGTGGCATCTGGTGGCATAACGCCCCAACCCGCGATGGACTGGCCGATCACGGCATACGATGCGCAGCCACAACCGTTTGCAGTTTCGTATGCAACGGGCACCACCATTTTGCCGTTGATATTCTCGGGTACGCCCAGCTCGATGCTCGATGGCGCTTGCGGAAAGCGGAGGACCTGACGGAACGTGAGGCTGTCGCCCAAATCATCCGACCACAGGGTGAAGCACTCCAGCGCAACCTCTGCCTCATTGCCCAGCGCCTTTTCTGCGGTGGTTCCGCGGCGGTGGAGGTAAGCGCCCGACAGGCGCCCGTCGACCAGCGTCTTGCCCACCGTGATGCGTGGACACTGCAGACAATGGTGGCCATCCTCCTGAAGGCGGCCGCGCGAGATGCTGCGCCACGACGTGTGCGACATCACGCGAACTCCGTCGTTGCTTATGCGCAGGCGCACAACGGACAGTATGCCGGCTGTGCTTGCCGTATCGAAAAGGGTGTTGTCGCCGTCGGGGCGCTCGCCCGAGACCAGCAGCACGTAAGCGTCCTGGTTTTCTCTTCCGTCCGTATATTCCACTACGTCGAAGTCGTAATCGAATATGCCGTCGCGCTCCACGTCGCCCTCGCCAAAGCCAAGGGGGAAGTCCACGGGCATGGGGGCAGACCACGTGCCGTTTGCCTTTGTGTGCACCACCAGGC
Organism: uncultured Collinsella sp.; assembly: GCA_905193815.1. GTDB lineage: Bacteria > Actinomycetota > Coriobacteriia > Coriobacteriales > Coriobacteriaceae > Collinsella. The sequence continues at coordinate 8,088 of CAJJQF010000005.1, forward strand.
GCGAGCGGCCATTGTCGCCGTAGCGCACCGAGGCGATACGGAACAGGCATTCTACGCCGGCGATCATTGCCAGCTTCATGTGAGCTTCGCTGAGCACGCCGGAAAACAGCACGTTGTCGCTCGAGGGCTTGATGCCGCCACGCTCGTCCTCCGATACACCAGCAGAATTGGCGTTGGGGTCCGCAACAGCGTTCGTCGCCTGCCCGATATAGGTGTACTCGTACATCGGCGCGGCGTTTCCGTCGTTCCCTATCAGTGCATGGACGAAATGCTCGATCTGTCCCGTGTCGTCGCTTTCCGCATCCGCCTCGAGCTCAATGCGCGTGACCGCTTGATCCCAATCGCGCACGACAGGCGCGACGTTTACGGCAGTGGCTTTAACCTCGGCGCGTGCGAGCAGCTCGGCGTTGGTGACGATGGTGGCCGATGCGATAAATTGCGGCACGCCGCCCGCCTCGATGTTGCCGGGCATGCCGAAGCGGGCATCCAGCGTGTAAGGCGTATCTCCACCCAATGCGAGCTCAGAGCGCTGGAGCACATACTGGTTGCCATTGCTCACCGACATATTCCACGAATCGAGGAGTGTGGGCCACGACCCCGACCAAGCCTTGGTGGTCCACTTGAACATTACGAACTGGAGTATCACATCGACATCGACGTCTGCACCTACGCGCAGTCGCGGAAGCTGGTGTCCATCTGCCTTCTCGTACCCAATGAACAGCGTGAGGGATGCGGCGCCACGCACGGCAGACGAAGCGACGCCCGCAACGCCGGCGCCAAAGGTGACGGCAAGCCCGATCTGGATGGTGAACGAGCCCGAGGTGTTTGAATAGTCGAGCGAAATGTTTTTAAAAAACGCCGCGCCGCTGCCGTGCGTGTGGGCACCCACGGCGAGTGCCAGCTTCGCCAGCACCCAGGGGTTGACGTTTAGGAAAAACGGCACCGGTCCCAAGGTGAACTGTTCGGTCCAGTTGAGGTCGGTTCTTACCTGGAAGAGGGCCTTAATATTGCCGTATGCGGGGTCGTTGTTGTTACCCCAGGTTTTGCCCACCCAATCGTAGGCGAGCGAGCCGTACAGCTGTGTGGCGATATCCATCGTGAACAGCAGCGTGCAATGGTGGCGAAGCAGCTTGGTGTTTCTTGGATCGGTGCCCGAACCGGCACTCATACTCTTGTACTGATTCCACTTCCCCTCCATCTCGTCGAGATAACGGTTTGCCTGCTTGGCACCCGACTCGCGCGGCGATTTCTTCCAGTATTCCGGATCAGGGTTGCCCGAATCGTTCATATAGCTGGCTGGTTTGTATCCTCCGCCAAACAGCACGTATCCAGCAAACGAGAAATCGAACAGAATGGGAAATGTGGGCATCCAACACGTGAACTTATTGCCGCCGATACCGGGAAACGCCGCGGGGAAATCAAACGGAGTGATCTCTTGGTCCATGGTGGTGGGAATGATGGTGGTCGAGCCCGATTCCGCCTTTGCGGCCGGCGCGGTGACAACGGCCATGGGGGAGGAGAGCGTGTAGGTTTTGCCCTGATAGTCGAGGACAAAGCGCAGCCTGCACCCTTCTTCCAGAAGGCCCGAAGCTGCATCGAGGAACGTGTCTTCGAGCGTGAACATCGCCAGATTATCCGCGCCCGATGCGCTGGCCTTGACTTGGCCAATCTGCGTGACGGTTTCGGGTGAGCTGCTCGTGGCGGGCATTACCTTGTTGATGTGCAGCGTTGCCTGCCCGCCCTGCGGCAGATGGGCCTGCACGGTAAAAGCGTGCGTGTCGGACTGATCGTTTGCTGCTTCGTCCGCTGGCATTGCCATAAACGTGGCGTCGGCGTACTGGATGTCCCATTCGTCGAATGTAAGCTGGCGAAAGTACGGCTCGCCATCGGAGAGCGGACGTGTTGGCGCGGTTATGGCGGTGCCGCCCTGGATACGCGCAAGGGGAATCTCGACATCACGGTAGCCCGCCATGCTAATGGAAATGCCGCCGTTAAAGTCGTACGCGTCGAGAAGCGTTGCCTCGTCCACGTAGCCTTCCGAAAGAGGGGCGACCTCAAAGATGGCCGTGCCCTCGTCATCGGTAGTGGCGGTGAGCTGCTTGTCTGCGGCATAGCGCGATGTGAGCGTGACCTGGGCACCCGCGATGGGCGTATTCTTGTTGGCGACGTCGACCACGACCACACCAAACATGGTGCGCGAGAGAACGAGCACCCTGAAGGGGTCTTTTTCGTCGGCATAGGCTTCGGTGGGCGCGAACGGCAATATGAAGGCATTTGCGCTTCCCGGCACGCGCGGCAACATAATGCTCGCCAGCGAGGATGCTCCGGCAACAAGTAACGAACGGCGATCAAGCATCTTTGGCTCCCATCCCGCAGGTATCGGTGGAAATAATCCAATTTTGCGAGAAGGTGCCCCGTGGCGGTAGTGCCGTTCGGGGACCAAAATGTCCAATTTGATCGCGCGAAAGCGTCAGCCCCCCCGGAGCGCTTTCGATACGCCGGGCAGTCTGGCCGCTAGCGCAACATGTGGGCAATCAGCTCGGCGCGAGTTCCGATACCAAGTTTGGCATACACTCCTGATAGGCGGTTTTTGACGGTGCCCGACGATACTCCCATATGGCGTGCGATTTCGGCGTTGGTCCACCCGCGGCAGGCGAGCATGGCCATGGTGAACTCTGTGGTCGTCAGGTCGTCAGCCACGTCCTCGCCCGAATCGGGGTTGTGGATGCGCCGCCAGCCGTAGCTGAATCGATACGTAATCTCGATGATACGTGCGAAATCGTCAGGGTATTGCGATTTTAGGCATGCCTCGATGAGCCCCTGCAAAAGGCCGTGGTGCTCGCCAATGAGCTCGATAAGGCCGTCGGGGCGCGCAATGTTCCAAGCGGCTCCGAAGTGCGTTTTTGCGGCGTCGACGTCTTTGAGACTCATGCATGCCATGGAAGCTGCCAGGTGCAGGAACAGTTCCGAGATCGGATAGCTCCCCTGTTTCATGATCAGGGCGTTTTCCGCCATGCCCAGACTGCGGCCATATTCGCCGCGCAGGTACAGGGCATGCGCCATCACGTAGCTGGCGAACAGGCGCAGGCCTTCGGGCAGATGCGCCGCAAGCGGATAAAACTCTTCGGCGGAATACGGGGAAGGCAAGTGCAGCAGGACGCTCGCGGCCGAGGCGAACAGGATATGCGTGGCGTGGACGGCGGGCGACTCCTCGTCAGCCGGCGTATCGAGGATGCCAGCAAGGCACCGGCGGGCGTCGGCGATACGGTTGAGCGACAGGCTGGCGTATCCGCAGATAAAGCATGCGGAATAGCGCAGTGCGGGGTCGGTGGCGTCAAGATAGGGGCGTGCTGTCTCGGCGGCGAGCGTAGCCTGTCCGCGAAAGTACAGCGCTTCTGCCGTGGCGATGGTGCGTGAATCGGGGTCGGAAATGCCTGCAACCGCAGCGTCAATCTGCCCCGGCACAAAGGCAGTGCACATCAACGGCATGGGAACGCATGGGTAGTCATCGCAGTCCATCTTCCATCTCCCAACAGCTGGCAACAATAGCAGCAATTGTACTCCTGTTGCTCGGGACCCCTTTCGTTTTACTGCTCGGTTGACGCTGCGGATCGTTTTGGAAGGCTTACGAGCATGGTGGTCCCGTTCTCGGAACTTGTTTCGACCTCTACTGTGCCACCGTGAAGAGCTGCAATCTCCCAAACGAGCGCTAGTCCGAGTCCTGCGCCGCCGTATGCCCTGCTGCGGGATTTGTCTAGACGAAAGAACGGTTGGAAGATGCTCTCACGGTACTGCTTGGGTATTCCCGGGCCCTGGTCCTCGACTCGCAGGAACACGTGGCTGTCGTTGTCGCAGATGGAGACGGTAACGCTCGAGTCGGTGCGGCTATAGCGGATAGCGTTTTCGGCCAGGTTAAACACCAGCCGATAGAGGAGCGTGTCGCTCCCGATTACTAGAGCGTCTCCAGCACAATTGAGGGCTATGCCCCTTTTTTCGGCAAGTGGCGCAAGGTCGGTGAGGACCTCTTCGGACAAGGGGCCAAGCTCCACATCGTCCTCGCAAGGAACGCTGCGGAGCTCACTCATCTCGAGCAATACCTTGGCCATTCGAGACATGCGCTCGGTTTGTTCTTGTAGCAGGCCGAGTAGCTCGGCAGTTTTGGGTTGCAAACCGGAGTGCTCGGAGATGAATAGTTCAATCTGTGCTTGCATAAGGGCGAGCGGGGTGCGCAGCTCGTGTGCGGCGTTGCCGGTAAACTGACGCTGTGCAGAGAACCCTTCGCCAAGACGGGCGATCATGTCGTTGAAAGAGGCGCTGCATCGTTGTAGCTCGATGGGCACATCTTCACTGAGCCTGATTTCGCTTAGGTTGTCAGGCTGCACACGCTCGACCTGGGCCGCAAAAGCCCGTAGCGGTTTGAGTGCACGGCCGCTCACAAAGTATGCCAGCGCGCCGCCAAGGAGTGTGACTCCAGCCGTGATGTACCAGGCTGTCGTGCCAAAAGACTCCTGTGCGTCGTTTACGACGATCGTGACCTCGTCATCGAGGCTCTCCTTCGTTGGGTCAAACGCCTGAGGTGCATCTACGCCGGCTGCGCTAAGGGCCGAGATGTCGCTGCCGATAGCATCCATGTAGCGCATGCCCGTATAGCCGACCAGACAGTTCGTCAGCACGCATGCCGCACACGTCAGCAGTGCCGTCATAATCGTTATGCGCCATTGCAGCGAAAGCCTTTTCATTCGCTATCCTCCATAACGTAGCCCTCTCCAATCCGATTGCGAATCGGGTCGTATCCCAAAGCGCTGCGTAGCTTTTTGCGGAGTGACGAGATGTGAACGCGGGTTGCGTTGCTAAAGCTGTTCACGCTGCTATCCCAAACGTGCTCGATAAGCTCCTCTTGGCTTACCGGTCGCCCCTGATTAAGCATCAGGTATTCCAAGATTCCCGTTTCCTTGCGTGTAAGAGATAGAGCCTCACTGTCCACGGAAGCGATGCGCGCCTTGGTGTCAAAGCTGAGCTTTCCGCAGGCTAATACTATGTCGCTTTGTGCGAAGCGCCTGAGGGTAAGGCTGCGGATCCTTGCCGCAAGTTCGTCCAGATGAAACGGCTTGGTAAGGTAATCGTTGGCGCCGGCATCGAGTCCGGCGACTTTATCGGATACTTCGCCACGCGCGGACAGAATCAGTACCTTGGTCTCGCAGTCGGTTTTCCTAAGTTCCCTGAGCACGGTCATGCCGTCGATACGGGGAAGGTTGAGGTCGAGTACTACGAGGTCGAAGGCCTCAATGTCCAGTAGGTCGAGCGCCTCCTGTCCGTCGTGACAGTAGTCGACGCTGTACGCCAAGTTTCGCAAGCTGCGTGCGATTGCATCGCACAGTGCTCGCTCGTCTTCGACGATCAAAATACGCATAACAGTCTCCTTGCACATTTCAAATCGCGCTTAACACGGATTTTATAGTCGATATGGTCCAATGGTCGCGTAACGAAAGGAGTGGTCGTGTTGTTCAAAGCGGTAAAACCCGTGGTACAGGTCGCTTTGTTGATCGTCGGAATTACCATGGTGTGCTTTGGCGTTATGCGTGGCGAGGCGGATGCCGTGCTGGCCAAAGCGATTAGGCTGTGCTTGGAGTGTATCGGAATTGGATAAAAGAGAAAACACTGCGTCGCATGTTTTGGCCCGATTTCGCGGATTCATTCAGGCGGCGGCAACACTTATTACCAACATTCACCTGCCAAACTTTGCCAAAGGCGGCATCTATCAGGGCGCGGGAAAAACAGTCTGCGTACCTGGACTTAATTGCTATTCGTGCCCCGCGGCATCGGGTGCGTGCCCCATCGGGTCGTTCCAGTCGGTGGTAGGCTCATCCAAGTTCAACTTTTCTTACTATGTTACCGGTACGCTCATTTTGCTCGGCGTGCTGCTGGGACGCTTTGTATGCGGCTTTCTGTGCCCGTTTGGCTGGCTTCAGGAGCTGCTTCACAAGATTCCCGGCAAAAAGTTCTCCACGAAAAAGCTCAAGCCGCTCACGTACATCAAGTACGTCGTGCTGCTGTTTGCCGTGGTGCTGCTGCCCGTCTTGGTGGTTAACGACGTGGGCATGGGCGACCCGTTCTTTTGTAAGTACATCTGTCCGCAGGGCGTACTCGAGGGCGCCATTCCGCTGGCCATTGCCAACGCCGGCATTCGATCTGCGCTGGGACAGCTCTTTACTTGGAAACTTGCCGTTCTCATTGCCGTGGTAGTGCTGAGCGTTTTGTTCTACCGCCCCTTCTGCAAATGGATTTGTCCACTCGGCGCATTCTATGCGCTCATGAATAGGGTGTCCCTACTGGGGATTCGGGTTGACGCATGCAAATGTGTCTCGTGCGGCAAGTGCTCAAAGGTTTGTCAGATGGACGTTGATGTGGTCCGCACGCCCAATCATGCCGAATGTATCCGGTGCGGAAAGTGCATCGGGGCCTGTCCTGTCGATGCCATCAGCTATCGCTATGGCCTGGATGTGTCGGCGGAAAAGCTTCCCTTGACCGCCGATAAAAAGTAAACAAGCTTCGACAAAACGGAGGAATGACCATGAAGCTTTCTAAGATTGCGGCCCTGTTTATGGTGCCGGTATTGGCCTTGTGCCTTGTGGCATGTTCGGCGCCCGGTGGCAATGCGAGCGAATCTGCGAGCTCCGATTCTAAGATCGCAGAACTTACTGCGCAGAAGCCGACCAATGCCGACGAGGCCGCCGAGCTGTATGCGAAGCTCATGCAAAAGGAGAACGAGATCTTTTCGAGTGATAACGCGCTGTGGGAAAAGGTATTCAATGCGGCAAATAAAGACTCGGCAATGATTGAGGACGGCAGCAATTACGGCGATTTTCTGCTCAAGACCATCGACGGCGCCAAGGATGAGTTCACGGCGGATGAGCTTAAGACACTCAAGGCCGGTGCACAGCAGATCAAGGAGATCGAGGACAAGCTCGAGAGCTTGGAGAAGGAGTTCCCCGGCTGTGGAAGCACGCCGAGCGCAGGCGAGAGCGTCGACGCTTCGACCGCTGGCATGACGGCTGGTGTCAATGCTTCGAGCGAGGCGACGAAGTTCCCTAGCTTTACGGGCAAGGACCTGGATGGCAACGACGTGAGCAGCGACGAGCTGTTCTCTAAGAACAAGGTCACCGTCATGAACTTCTGGTTCACCACTTGCAAGCCGTGCGTGGGCGAGTTGGGTGACCTTGAAGACCTGAATAAGGAGCTTGCCAAGAAGGGCGGCCAGGTTGTGGGCGTCAATTCCTTTACGCTCGATGGCAACAAGGGCGAGATTGCAGATGCCAAGGACGTGCTGAGCAAGAAGGGCGTGACATATAAGAACATCTGGTTCAAGTCGGATAGTGAGGCCGGTAAGTTTACGTCAAATTTGTTCTCGTTCCCGACAACGTATGTCATCGATCAGAATGGCAATATCGTAGGGGATCCAATCGTGGGAGCCATCAGCTCCGCCGAGCAGCGCGCAGCACTCAACAAACTTATCGACCAGGCGATTGCGAATAGCGAGCAGTAGAAAACGCGTAAAGCATATCGAGGATCGTGTGTCGCTGTGCGAAGTAGTCCGCTACCTTTCAAGATAAGCTCCACCATATAGAGGTCCCGCTCGGGACCTCTTCTTTTAGGCACCGTCCCGTTCGTTTTTTGGCGCGGTTCCCTACATTCCTCACTGGCGCCGGCAAAAAATGGGGATAGAGTAGGACAAACGCGTCGAATACGAACGGCGGGGGAGAGCGGGCGAGTGCGCCCGCGTGGGAGAGGTTGCCGTCCATGCTGGAGCTCAAAGGAATTTGCAAAAGGTACGTTACGCAGTCGTTTACGCAGGTGGCGCTCGACAACGTAAGCCTGTCTTTTCGCGATAACGAGTTCGTGGCCATTCTGGGCCCCTCGGGCTCGGGCAAGACCACGATGCTCAACGTTATTGGCGGACTCGACCACTTTGACTCGGGCGACTTGCTGATCGACGGTATTTCGACCAAGGACTTTCACGATCGCGATTGGGATGCCTACCGCAACAACCGCATCGGCTTTGTGTTCCAAAGCTATAACCTCATTCCGCATCAGACCATTTTGGAAAACGTGGAGCTGGCGCTCACGCTCACGGGTGTGAGGCATGCCGAGCGCCGCCAACGTGCGCGCGAGGCGTTGGAGAAAGTCGGCCTGGGCGCGCACGTGAACAAGCGCCCGAGTCAGCTTTCGGGCGGACAGATGCAGCGCGTGGCTATCGCCCGCGCCCTGATCAATGATCCCGAGATTGTGCTGGCCGACGAGCCGACCGGCGCTTTGGATTCAACGACATCCGTGCAGGTCATGGATCTGCTCAAGGATGTTGCACGCGACCGTCTGGTCATCATGGTCACGCACAATCCCGAGCTGGCGTATCAGTACGCCACGCGCATCGTCAACCTGGCGGACGGCAAGATCACCGACGATTCCGACCCTTTCGATGTCGCTGACGCCACGCGCCGCGAGGCCAAGCCTACGCGCAAAACCTCGATGAGCTTTGTGACGGCGCTGGGGCTTTCTGCCCGAAACCTCATGACCAAGAAGGGCCGCACGGCCATGACTGCCTTTGCGGGCTCGATTGGCATTATCGGTATCGCGGCGATTCTGGCGCTGTCCAACGGCGTAAACGGCTACATCAAAAAGGTCGAGGAGGATACGCTCTCGAGCTACCCGCTCACCATTTCCAAGCAAGATTACGACCTGTCGTCCATGATGGGCGGACAGGGGGCTGCGGATGATGACTCGCCAGAAAATGTGGATTCGTCCGACGACAGTGCCGGCGGCAAGGCTAAGGGAACCGATAAAATTCCCGTGGTTACGGCCGTAAAGGATATGTTTGCGAGCGTTAAGTCCAACGACATGAAGAGCTTTAAGGCATGGCTCGATGCCGGTGGCGACGGCATCGATAAAGAGGTCAACGCCATTCAGTACGGTTACGGTGTATCGCCGGTTGTCTATCGTGCCGGCAAGGGCGATGAGAAGCCTGTCCGGCTGGTGCCCAACGCCATGACCGAGGCCATGAGCGGAGGCGCGAGCTCGGCGGCAACGGTGAGCATGGAATCCATGGGAACCTCGGTCTTTAACGAGATGATTGAAGACCAGAGCCTGCTCGACAGCCAGTACGATGTCGTCGCCGGTCATTGGCCCACGTCTGCCGACGAAGCCGTAATGGTGCTTTCGAGCCGCGGCACGGTGGGCGACTATACGCTCTACAGCATCGGCGCGCTGGATATCGATGAGCTCAACGATCTGGTTAACAGCGCTATGACGGCTGACGGTGGGGTCGAAACGCCCGAGACTGGCACCGACTTTACCTACGACGATGCGTTGTCCACGACGTTTAAGGTGTTGTCGCCGGCCGATGCCTATCGCAAAAACGAAGAGACCGGCATGTGGACCGACATGTCTGGCGACGCCGACTTTATGGCCGCCAAGGTTGCCGACGGTATTGACGTGCACATTGTGGGCGTGGTGCGACCTAACGAGACGGCCAATGCGAGTGCATTGTCTCCGGGCATTGCCTATACGCATGCGCTGACTCGCCAGCTTATGGAGCGCGCCGCCGATTCGCAGATTGTGCAGGAGCAACTCGCCCACCCCGAGACGGATGTCTTTACGGGCAAAACCTTCGACGAACTGCAAGGCGAGGCCAAGCAAGGCGTGGATCTGGGCAGCATGTTCAGTGTGGACGAGGCAGCGCTCAAGAGCGCGTTTTCGTTCGATACATCTGCGCTCTCGGGTGCAGCCGGCGGTATGGACCTTTCTGGCATCGATCTGTCGGGGCTGGACATTGACCTTTCGGGCGTTGGCAAGGACATCGACTTCAGCGACATCATGGCAAAAGCGCCAACCCCAGATTTCTCGGGTATCTTTGACGGTCTGGAACTCACGCCCGAGCAAATGCAGCAGGTGGGAACACTAGCCAACCAGCTGTTTGAGGGCTTTTTGCAGTCTGATCAGTTTAAGGCGCTGTCGCCCGATGATCTTAAGGACGCGTCAAAGCTCGCTGCCGCATTCTCGACGTATCTTGAGCATGATGCCGCAGCCCAGCAATGCCTGGCTCAATTGAAGGCGCTCGGCGGCGATGCCCTGGCCGAGCGCCTGCAACAGGCGATGACCGACTATGTGCAAAAGCAGCTGGCTCCGTATCTGCAGCAGGCTATGGATCAGGTGATGAAGGCAATCAGTGAGCAGATAGCGTCGACGGTATCGTCCCAGCTCAAGGCGGGCGCAGCGGGGCTTATGGACCAGATGGCGACGCAGATGTCTTCGAGTTTTGCCAACCTGGCGAGCGCCATGCACGTGGATGCGAGCGCCTTTGCTCGTGCCATCCATTTCAACATGGACGCCGAGGACCTGAGTTCGCTCATGATGAGCTATGCCAAGGCGTCGAAGCTCACCTACGACAACAATCTGACCACGTTGGGCTATGCGGACGAGGCAGACCCCATCTCGGTCAAGATTTTCCCGCGCGACTTTGAGGCCAAGGAGCGCGTGCTCGATCACATCGACGCGTATAACAAGCAGGTCAAAGCCGCCGGCCACGACGAACAAGCCATCTCGTACACCGACTACATGGGCATCATCATGGGTTCGGTGACCGACATCGTGAACACCATCAGCTTGGTGCTCATCGCATTCGTGAGTATCAGCCTGGTGGTGAGCTCCATCATGATCGGCATCATCACCTACATCAGCGTGCTGGAACGCAAAAAGGAGATTGGCATCCTGCGTGCGATCGGCGCGTCGAAGCGTAACGTGGCCAACGTATTCAATGCCGAGACCTTTATCGAGGGCCTCATTGCCGGCGTCTTTGCTGTTGTCGTCGTGGTGGCCGTGAGCTTTCCGGTTAATGCCTGGGCGCTTACTGCCAAACAGGTACCCAATCTGATGAGCCTGCCCGTGCAGGATGCGCTGGTGCTCATCGCAATTTCGGTGCTGCTAACGGTCGTTGCCGGCCTGCTGCCTGCCCGCAGCGCATCCAAGAAGGACCCCGTCGAAGCCCTGCGCTCCGAATAATGTGACAAAGGGACAGTCCTTTTGTCACATTGAGACCCTTGCGAAAACGGGGTCTAATTACCGTTCGGCAGGTTAAGAACTCCCTCTCCCCGCTTAATGCTTGACGAAGAGTCCTCTGGTTTATATACCTATCGGTAGGCATATAGGATGTATTGCCGATAGAAATGGAGCAACCATGACTCTCACCACACCAGCCAAAAAAGATTGTCTCCGTGAAAGCGGCGCATTTGCTTGGGTCGTCGTTATTGCGCTCGGCTTAATGTCCGCCGGAACAACTGGCACATATAGCATTATTGCCGGCTCATTCGTTGCTCCAGTATGTGAAGATCTGGGCTTTGACTACACTTCTTTTTCTTTCTATTTCACCGCGATTCTTCTTGGCCTTGCGCTTGGGCTTCCGCTTTTGAGTCGCTTCATTCCAAAAGTAATCGGCAAACCATGGCATATTTGCATTGAACTCGTCCTTATTGCCGCCGGCGCCGCAATGGCGTTCTACACCGAGGTCTGGATGTTCACCGTCTCCGCCGCAGTGATCGGCATCTGCTTTTCGTTTACAACGGGCGTCTGCATGTCCGATGTCATTGACCAATGGTTCAGCAAATCGTCCGGTCTCGCCATCGGCCTCGCTTGGGGCGTTAATTCTCTCTGCACGCTGTTATTGAGTCCTGTCATTACACTGGTCATCGAGCAGCAAGGCTGGCGTACGGGATACATCGTGCTTGCGGCCGTTTCTGCAGCTATGATTTTGCCTGCAAGCGCATTTATCATTCGCCTTAACCCCTCTGATCGCAATATGCTTCCGTACGGAGAGACCGCCTCCGAAACCCATGAGAGCTGCAGCGCCGATGAGCAGGAAGATGTCCTTTCGGGCATGGCACTCCGCGATGCCGCGAAAACGCCGTCTTTTATTCTCTGTGTCCTCTTGCTTTGCGTGGCGCAGCTCACCTGCTGCATGAACCAGCTGTTTCCAACCTATGCAAGCGAGGTCGGTTTCAATCCTATCGTAGGAAGCTTAATGGTCTCGGCAGCTTCACTCTCCGATATCTTCCTAAATCCCTTCGTGGGCAAAACATGCGACAAGCTTGGCGCTATTAAAGCAACGGTCGCATGGACAGGTGTCAGCATTCTTTCATTCCTGCTTCTTATCATTGGCGGAAGCAATGAGACCGTTTCCATCATTGCAGCTGGTGTAAACGATGTCATGTTCGCCATCGTTGGAACCGCAATGCCGATGCTTCTCCTCTCGCTCTTTGGATCACGCGATTTTGGAAGGATCTATTCGATCGTTTGCTCAGCGGGCTATGTCGTCGGTGCTTTTGGAATGCCGGTCATGATGAAGGTTTACGGCATGGCAGGGTCATTCCAGGGAGTATTTATCTTCTGCATTGCCTGCAACCTTATGATTGCTGCGTTTGCTATCGTTTCCGGCTTTCTCAATAAGGCTGCTGAAAAGTAATAAGCGCCGATTTGCATCGGCATAGATTGCCATGCAACAGGGGTCGACTCCAAGCCAGACTGGAGTCGACCCCTGTTTTCGTTTTAAAGGTTGCCCGCAGGCACCATGGGTGCCAACATGCGCTTCAGCTTGGCTGGTTTATTTGAACATAAGCTCGACTATTCCCGCCCAAACCGCTTTCTCATCAATATTCTCACCTTGAGCGACCGTATTGCTTGCTCCCTCCAGAACGGTATAAAGAATTTGTACGTAGAGCATTACGTCGGCGCTATCGGAAAACGCGCCAATCTCTACACCATGAAGAAGGATGTCTTTAAGCGCATCCATGGTTCGTTTGGTCGCCGTCGCTTGACGTTCCTGAACTGCAGGAATTCGATTTGCTTGAACGCTAACCTCGGCCAGCACGCGCCGGCGCTTTTCATCGCTTCGATAGCCACCTATAACTGAATTGCCGAGCTCGATAAGCGCGGCCTTGAACCCGTCCCTATCGACTATTAGCGAGTAGTCGCGCTGATAGTCAATGGTCGGAAACATGCTGTCCAAGAGCGTAGTGAAAATCTCCTCTTTTGAGGGAAAGTAGTAGTACACCGACGGCTTGGATATACCGACAAAGTCGCAAATCTTTCCGATAGACGCTTTGTCATAACCGACTTCTGCCACAAGATCGTACATTGCGTCCAATATTTTTTTTCTTGTGCTCACGCTGCATTTCTCCATTGCAAATCACTTCCGCACTACCAACATTATTAAGGATGGCAACGGAACATCAATTCGTGTCCAAACATGACCACTATATACGGCGAACGGTATGTATCAGTAGGCGAGCGGCAATTATTCAAAATTATCTACCGAACGGTAGGTATAGTAGTACTATAGCAGGTGAAACCCCGCTATTGTCGCGGCCGGACAGCATCGCGGGAAACCCGACGGAAGGACCAACCATGTACGAGAACTATCGTATGCCGGGCGAGTTCGAGAAGCGCTCCAACGTCTATGTGACATGGCTTCCCGATTACATCCGTGCAGAGGGCTACGATAACCGCCAGCCCTGCGTTGACGTGATCAAGGCTCTGCTCGAGTATGGCGACGTTACGGTCAACCTCAATTGCGGCACCCCCGGCTCCTATGAGGAGGCTTGCTCGCGCCTGAAGGAGGAGGGGGTTGATCTCGATCGCATCGAGATCACGCAGTTCGAAGACTCCAACTTCTATGTCCGCGACAACGGTCCCAGCATCATGGTCGACGACAAGGGCCATTCTTATATGGTCAACCCCGCTTGGACCTATTACGGCGTGTGGGACAAGAACTCCCCGGAGTGCCAGTCCGCACGTAAGGCAGCCGTTCACATGGCGGTTGCGCTCGGTTGCTTCGATATCGTCAATTCCGAAATGGTTTCGGAGGGCGGCGACCGCGAGTTTGACGGTCACGGCACTCTGATCGCCATCGAGGACACGGAATGCCGCAAGCGTAATCCCGAGTTCACGAAAGAGGAAGTAGAGGCCGAGTATAAGCGCATCTACAACCTCAACAAGGTTATCTGGCTTCCGCAGCCTATGCTCGAGGACGACGACTATCGACTGGGCATCCTCGACGAGAAGGAAGACGGAACTCCCGTCTTTGGCATGAGCTTTGCAGCTCACATTGATGAGATGTGTCGCTTTATCACTCCGAACAAGATTCTTCTTGCCGAGGTGTCCGATGAAGAGGCAGCCTCGAGCAAGGCTGGAGCAGAGTCTCGTCGCCGCATTGAGGCAGCCTACGAGATCCTGAGCAACGAAACGGACTGGGAGGGCAAGCCCTTCGAGATCGTTCGTATGCCCACCGCCGAGCCTATTGAAGTCGTTATCGCCCCTGGCGATGAAGATTACGAGCTCTATAAGGGCTTCATCGACGAAATGGGCGGCAAGTTTATGGATGGCACCCCCTGGCCCGAGGGCCCCGTCCACTTCTACGCCGCAGCGAGCTACTGCAACTTCCTGATTTGCAACGGCGTCGTTCTTGGCCAGCGTTATTACCACGAGGGCATGAGCGAGGTCGTGAAAGAGAAGGATGAGCAGGCCAAGGCAGTTCTTGAGAGCTGCTTCCCCGATCGCAAAGTCATCATGATTGATTCCCTCGCGCTTAACCTGTCCGGCGGCGGCGTGCACTGCTGGACTAAGGACGTGGCGGCCAGTCGTTAGTGAGCCTTAGAGCCTGCGCTCTTTGGCTTAGGCGCCACATGTACCGCTCCCCGAGGGATATCCGTGTTTTCCTCGGGGACACATTCAACAATAATTTTGATAATAATTCGAAAGGAAATAGGCATGAACAACAGCCTCCGCGGTCGCGACTACATCAACATCCATGATCTCTCCTCCGAGGATTTCCGCTATCTCATCGATCTTGCCTGGAACCTTAAGGCTCAGAAGAAGTCTGGTGTCGACCAGCGCTACTTCCCCGGCAAAAACGTCCTCGCCAACTTTGAGTGGGGCTCGACCCGTACTCGTTGCGCATTCGAGACCTCCTGCAATGATTTGGGCATGGGCTTCACTTATCTGACCAACTCCCACATGGGTGACTGCGAGACCGTCAAGGATGCCATGCGCGTCTTTAACGGCATGTACGATCTCATCGTCTACCGCGCACAGAAGGACGAGCAGTTCCTCTATGACGTCGCCGACCTGGTTGACATCCCGGTCATCAATGCCCTTACTCTCGGCGATCACCCGACTCAGATGCTCGCTGACGCTCTTACGATGGAAGAGCAATGGGGCGGTCTGCGTACGAGCCGCGGCAAGAAGATGGCTTTCGTTGGCAACTGCGCCGGCGCCCCAGTGTGGTATGGCCGTCTGTGCGCTATGCTCGACATGGACTTCCTCGCCATCGGCCCCGACGACCTCCGTCATCAGATGTGCAAGGAAATGATCGAAGAGGTGGAGGCCTGCTACGCCAAGTACGCTCCCAATAGGACCTTTACCATCACCTCTGACCTCGATGCCCTGGATGGCGTTGACGTTATCGTTACCGAGGAGTGGCGCTACATCAACCCCGAGTGCGGAGAAGAGGTTCTGGATCCCGACGACTACAACTCCTGGTTGGGCGATGCCGAGTCTCTGTACCCCTATCGCGTCACCAGCGAGCTGTGCAAGCGCACCAACAATCCCGACATCTTCTGCATGCATGAGCTTCCCTCTGTCCACAACGCGGATCACCGTGTTGGCAAGATGCTCCTCGACCAGTGCAAGAACGACCTTCATCGCGAGATCATCACCGAGGGTTTCGAGATTGCCGACGAGTGCTTTGAGGCCAACGCTTCGGTCATCTTCCGTGAGGCAGAGAACCGTCAGCACACCATCAAGGCCGTTATGTGTGCCCTTCTGGGTTTCTAGGAGCTGCGTCAATGGAAAATGCAAAGTTAAAGAGCAGCAAGGTTTACGCATGGGTTCTCGTAATCGCGCTCGGCCTTATGTCTGCCGGCACGACCGGATCCTATAGCGTCATCGCGGGCTCCTTCGTCGCACCCGTGTGCGAGGAGTTCGGGTTTGACTATTCCATCTTCTCGTATTACTTCACCGCAACGCTCATTGGTCTTGCGGCAGCTCTTCCGTTTGTCGGAAAACTCATTCCCAAGGTCGTTGGCAAGGTTTGGCTCCCCGTTGTCGAGCTTATTTTGCTCGCTGCCGGCGCAGGCATGGCCTTCTACACCGAAGTCTGGATGTTCATCGCCGCTGGCGCCCTGATTGGCGTTTGCTTCGCCTTCACCACCGGCGTCGCTATGTCCGACGTTATTGACCAGTGGTTCAAAAAATCTGGTGGCCTGGCAATCGGTCTCGCTTGGGCAGTGAACTCGATTTACATGCTCATCATGAGTCCCGTCATCACCTCTGTCATCGAGGCCGCTGGCTGGAGAACTGGTTATCTGGTGCTCGCCGGTGTTTCCGCAGTGCTCATTCTCCCAGCTTCCATTCTGATCATCCGCTACAAGCCTCAGGACAAGGGCATGCTGCCCTATGGCTACGTCGAGGGCGAGACGGTCACCGAGACCGAGGAGACGACCGAGGATAGCACGCGTGGCGTTAGCTATGCGCGCGCCATTAAGTCGCCTGCCTTCTTCTTCTGCATCGGCTTCCTCTGTCTCGTTCAGCTCACTTGCTGCATGAACCAGCTTTTCCCGACGTATGCTTCCGAGGTTGGTTTTAGCCCCATGGTGGGCGGCTTCATGGTATCCGCTGCATCGCTCTTCGATCTGTTCCTCAATCCGATCGTCGGCACCACTTGCGATAGGTTCGGCAGCACGAAGGCCATTCTGGGCTGGCTCGCTGTCTCCATCCTCTCCTTTGTCATGCTCATGATGAGCAGCGGCAACTCGACGCTCAGCATCCTCGCAGCAGGCGTGAACGACGTAATGTACGTCATCGCTGGCACTGCCCTGACCGTTTTGGTTATGGATGTCTTTGGCTCCCGCGATTTCGGTCGCATCTTCGCGCTGATCTGCTCCGTGGGCTATATCGTCGGCGCCTTTGGCATGCCCGTTATGATGAAGGTCTATGAGCTTGTCGGCTCCTTCCAGGGCGTCTTCATCTTCTGCATCGCATGCAACGTTATTATCGGCCTGTTCTTGCTGCTGGCAAAAAAGACTGGTAAGAACCTCTCCTGGGACGAATAGTTCGATTCGTCTTAGACATACGCTGTAGGGCTTAACCTGCAGCCGCTTTGGGACATCGACTAACATCGGTGCCCTTTTTCATCGAATGTGACAAAGGAGCAGCCACTTTGTCACATTGAGTGGCATGTAAATCGAGGTCTAATACTTTTCCGAGAAGTGAACGGCCATACTTGGACCTCCGAAGCATCGACATTTTTAGACGTCAAACCCGCAGGATTTGGCTGGCAAAACCGCAGGAAATTGCATCTCGAAAGTGCCGATGCTTCGGGGCCCGTTTTCACTCGTTCACTTCTCGGGAAAAGTATTAGACCTCGTTGTATGGGGTGCGGCTGGAGGGTGGTCATCGTTCAGTAGCTACCTCTTCCTTGTGAATCGCCTGAAGCGCAAGGCATAATGCATGTGACAAAGGGACGGCCCCTTTGTTGTGTTGATATGAGAGAAGAGTAGATGATTCTATCGTTGGCCCCTATGGAGGGGATTACCGGGCATGTGTTCCGTCGCGTGCATGCGGAGTGCTTCGGCGCGCTCGATTGCTATTACACGCCGTTTTTGCCGCCGCCGCGGGTGGGAAACCGCTTTGGCGGCAAGGCGTTTAAGGAGATTGATCCTGCCAATAACCAGGGGCTCAACGTGGTGCCTCAGCTGATGTCCAAGAACGCGGACGAGTTTGTGTGGGCGGCACAGGTGCTCGCCGACATGGGCTACCGCGAGGTCAATCTCAACTTGGGTTGCCCTTCGGGAACGGTTGTCGCCAAGGGCAAGGGCTCGGGTTTCTTGCGCAATCTCGACGAGCTCGAGGCGTTCTTAAGCGATGTGTGCGAGCGGTCTCCGTTGCCGGTATCGGTAAAGACCAGGCTGGGGTTGGAACGCGATGACGAGTATGAACGTGTGCTCGATCTGTATTGCCGCATGCCGCTAACAGAGCTGATCGTGCATCCGCGCGTACAGAAGGACCGTTATATAGGCTCACCGCGCAAAGAGTTCTATGGCGAGACGCTGGAACGTGCGCCGTTTCCGGTGGCATACAACGGCGATATTTTTGATCTTGAGGATATGGATGCGCTGGTGGAGGCCTATCCCGGGACACGCCATGTGATGCTGGGGCGTGGCTTGCTTGCGAATCCCGCTCTCGCTCGCATGGTCAAGGGCGGCCCTGCTGCCACGGCAGCCGAACTGCAGCGTTTCCACGACACGCTGTTTGCGGCCTATGCAGAAGAGATTGGCGGCAATGCGGTCTTCCGCATGAAGGAGTGGTGGTTCTACGCCAAGTGCGCTTTCGCTGATCCCGCTACCGTCCACAAGATCGTACGCAAGACCAAAAAGGTCGACGAATACCGCGCTGCCGTCGAGCGCGTCTTTCGCGAACAGCCGCTTGCACCCACAGCTCGCTTCCACGGCTAACTAGTCATCGGGGGCGTTCTTTAACGACTGGTCATTTAAGGACGTCCCCAACGACTATGTAGCAAAAAGCTGTACACCAGCATCCAAAGATGTCGAAAAATGTCGACTTTGGATGCTGGCGTACATGTTTGGGTCCGACGGGGGAGCGGGCCTAGGCAATCAGTGCATCAAGTGTAATGAGCTCTCTGAGCCGCTCCGTGCGTGTTTGCCCATGGCGTTTGGCTTTTTCGTCAAACGCCTCAAGAATCGATTCGCCCACACGTGCTGATATAACGACGCTTGGCTCATCGGAGATCGACGGCCTTCCCAGCTTGATGGTGCGACCCTTCGGCCATTCATCTTTTTCGTATGCCTTCGCGGCTTTCTCCAACTCTCCGGGAGCAAACCCCATCATCTTTTCGAGCTGCTTAGCGTCCATAGCGCCTCCTATCGATCGGCATAATGTCGAGCACAGGTCAACGGATACTCTTTTTGTATACAGTTTTGTAGACAAAAATATAAACAGTTTATCAGGCTAATTAGCTTGTTTTGACCCGTGTGTTCGATAGGAAATGAGCATTGACGGCTTCGATACTCCTTTGCTTTTCAGCTTGGAATTTGGATGCCCATTGAACTTCCGGAGGGGAGCGCTTTATTAAGCTATCGAGATTCTGGGCAGGAGCTCTCACTGGTCTTCGGTAATGGGACCAGCTTAATTCGCGACACAGTGTGTCGCGAATGGGAGTAGTCGTTAGGTGTCCTTCAATGGCTACTCATATAAGAACGTCCAAGTGCCGGATTTTGTCATTTAGTGTCGTTCTCAGCGACTATTCTGGAGGGTCGTGGTCAAAAAAGGGCAAATATGAGTACTGTTGCCATTATGGTTGCATTAATTTTGCTATAAATAGTAGCTCCTGATGAGATTTGTTCCCATTAGGAGCTACTTTTATTGAACATATGAGGAGAAATAACGTCGTCTGCGGACGAGTGGAACGTTGAATGGTTCCTGAAGTGATCAAAATCGCTGCTACTAAACAGGTAGCAGTACTCATATTTGCCTTTTTTGACCACAGCCCTCTCGGAAACCTTTCCAGAGGCGTCAAACAGCCATAATCCAAAGGTCGCCTCAAACAATTAGCCGGCTAAGAGCGTCCATGACTACCCAAAAACTGTACACCAGCATCCAAAGATGTCGAAAAATGTCGACTTTGGATGCTGATGTACATGTTTGGGTCGGTGGGGTTCCTTGGACGGACAGAGTGCGCGTACTAGAGCAGGTTCTTCTGTACCCATGCGATGATGTCGTTCGATTCGTAGAGCGGTTCTCCGTCGATGAACAGGCAGGGAACCTGGCGCTTTCCGCCGACGGCGATGAGTGTCTGCTCGGCCTCGGTATCGGTCGAGATATTGCGCTCGGGAATGGTCACGCCGTTATCGGCTAAAAAGCGCTTGACCTTTATGCAATACGGGCAGCCGGTCATAACGTACAGCGTGAGCTCATGATTAGTAGCCATAGGTCTCCAATCGGTTGAGGTTTCGATTGAAATACCCAAAGCTGCCGCGGTCTATGCGCGGACCAGTGACGACTCGATGGTCTGGACCAGAAACGCCGTGGCTCCGGTGCCGCAGGGCTTGTCGTAGTAGTCAACAAAGCGCTGGTCGGCAAGATAGCCGTGGGCGAGGCCCAGGTACGCTTCGTCTTGGGGCTCGTATCCCCAGTTGAGAGCAATCCAGCGACGATGCATCGCGACAAGCTTGCGAGCCTCGCTTCCATTCGCATCGCCGTCGCCCATGGCAATCGAAAGCTGGCCCAGAACAGCGCGTTCAAGTTCTTTCATGTCGTTCCACGTCCGAGGGTCCATGTCCAGCAGCGCTTCGTTTGCTGCATCGATCGCCTCGTCGCCGTAGCGCTTCCGGGCTTCGGCGCCGTAGCGCTCCTCGTTTTCCTGCACGGTGCGCCAGCGCTCCAGTTGCGGCAGGACGGCGCCCATGAGCGAGACGGCTTCGTCGAGCGACATGCCGGTGTTTTGCGCCAGCCGCGGGGCACAGTCCTCGATCATTGCCTCCATGGTGGTGTCGTAGGTGTACTGGCCATGGTCGTAGCACCACTTGCAGTAATGATCGGTCGCGGTACCCGCAGCATCGGTGCCGCAGTCGTCGGGCGTGAGTATCATGCCACAGCTCTGGCAATAGTGCTCGGGCATTTCAAGCAGATGAGACAGTGGCTCGCCGGTTACGGCGGCAATGAGCTTCATCATGTCGATGCCCGGTGTGACCTCGTCGCGCTCCCAACGGCTGACGGCTTGGCGCGTGACAAAGAGTTTGGCGGCGAGCTGCTCTTGGGTAAGGTGATGGGCGCGACGGATGGCAATGAGCTTTTCTGCAAAGGCCATAGCGGCTCCTTTCTGCTGGTTGATGGCTTAAGCATACGCGGCGGCAGGCGCCCTTCCAAGCAACCGTTGGTTGCACGACGGGGGACCGCGGCGAAGAATTGCGCGCAACGCCCCACGCCTCCATGCCGTACAATGACCGGCATGGAACCTATTGCACACATACATACCGACCTGCCGCAGAAGTTCGGCATTCCGCGCAACAGCTTTTTGGCGCCTCATCTGCAGGGACGCATCGTTTTTGAGCCGGAATTTGCCTCCAGTGCAGCGGTTGAGGGTCTGGACTCCTTCTCTCACCTGTGGCTGCTGTGGCGCTTCGAAAACGGAACGCCCGGCGGCACGGCTAAGGACATAGCTGCCGATGCCAAGGCGCAGGACAGGTCCGGCACCAATGCCAAGTGGTCGAAGACCGTGCGCCCGCCGCGTCTAGGCGGGGCCGAGCGTGTGGGCGTCTTTGCCACGCGCAGTCCGTTTCGCCCTAATTCCATCGGGCTCACCTGCGTCAAGCTTGATCGTGTCGAGCTCACCGACGATGGCCCCATCATCCATGTGCTGGGGGCCGACCTGCGCGATGGTACGCCCATCTACGACATTAAGCCCTACATTCCGTTTGCGGACTGCCACCCGGATGCGACCGGAGGCTGGATCGAGGATGCTCCGTGGCAAGAGCTCGATGTTGAGTTTCCGCAAGCACTGCAGGATATGGTCCCGCCCGCAAAGCTCCCCGGCTTGATAGAGGTGCTCCGCCAAGATCCGCGCCGTGCAGGCAGCAAACACGAGCCAAACCGCGTCTATCACCTGGCCTACGCCGGGCTCGATATATCTTTTACGGTCGACGAAACCCAGCTAATCGTAGTCGCCGTCAACGACGCACGAGACTAACCAGCCATTCGTCCGCACTCGTCAAATTAAGCGCCAAACCCCGCGCCAAAACCGCCCACGCTGGTGGACAATAACGCCTACCAAAACAATCACTTTGCACGGGGGCTCAGCATGAAATACGACTTTAGCTCGCTTATCGATCGCCACGGCATGGACTCCATCGCCGTTGACTCCTGGGGCGAGATCCCCGACATGGCTCCAAACGCACCCGACGAGTGCTTCGATCGCATTCCCATGTGGGTGGCGGACATGAACTTCGCCACGGTGCCCACGGTCCAGGAACATATCATTCAGCGTGCCCAGCATCCCATGTTTGGTTACTTTAACCCGCGTCCCGAGTACTTCGACCGCATCATCGAATGGCAGAGCCGCCGCAATGGCGTCGAGGGCCTGGCACCTGAGCATATCGGCTACGAAAACGGCGTGCTGGGTGGTGTCGTGTCGACGCTGCGCGCGTATGTCCAGCCGGGCGATGCGGTACTGGTCCACAGCCCCACCTACATCGGCTTTACCAAGTCCATTGAGGCCGCGGGCTATCGCATTGTCCACAGCCCGCTTAAGCTCGACGACCGGGGCGTGTGGCGTATGGACTTTGAGGACATGGAGCGCAAACTCACCCAAAACCACATTCATGCCGCGGTGTTCTGCTCACCGCACAATCCCTGCGGCCGCGTATGGGAGCGTGACGAGATCGAGCGCGCCATGGACATCTATCGCCAGCACGATTGCGTGGTGATCTCGGACGAGATTTGGTCCGATATCATCCTGCCGGGACACAAGCATATCCCGACGCAGTCGGTGAGCGAGGATGCTCGCATGCGCACGGTTGCCCTCTATGCGCCGAGCAAGACGTTCAACCTGGCGGGTCTGGTCGGCAGCTACCACATTATCTACAACGAGACGCTGCGCGACCGCATGTGCGCCGTGTCCAACAAGACCCACTACAACGAGATGAACGTCCTCTCCATGCACGCGCTTATCGGTGCCTACCAGCCGCAAGGCTACGAGTGGGTGGACGAGCTCAACCAGGTGCTTGCCGGCAATATCGAGTACTTCTGCGATTACGTGGACGAGCATTTTGAGGGTGTGTCCTATTCACGTCCGCAGGGCACGTACATGGTGTTTCTGGACTGCACCGAGTGGTGCCGAGAGCATGGCCGCGATATTCAGTGGTTGCTCGACGAGGGGGCACGCGTGGGCGTGGGGTATCAGGACGGCCGCCCGTTCCACGGACTCTGCCACATTCGCGTGAATCTGGCGCTGCCGCTTTCGCGCGTAAGGGAGGCGTGCGACCGCCTGGACCGCTACGTTTTTAATGCACGGTAAGTGAGCGCTGCATGCGGGGCCTTCTGCCAAGTCGGCTGGAAGGCCCCGCATGGTAAAACGTCTGTAGCCATTGGGCACTCGAGTGGTTTCGTTTGCTATTATCTTTAACCATTTCAGTCTGTAAACAGGGTCTTCTGGAGCTCGATGAAAAGACCTCGCCGCTCGGTGTCCATATCGTTGTTTGTCGCGCTTGCGGTAGCGTGTGCCTTTGTCGTAACGATAGCCGGCTGTTCCGGGTCGAATGACAGAGCCTCGACGTCTGCATTAGAAGGTCTGGACGCCTCGCAGGCCAAAGACGACAGCCTTAAGACGCTCAACGTTGGCAGCGACCTCTATCCGCCGTTTGTGTATACCGATGAGTACGGCGATATCGTTGGCCTGGATGTCGAGATACTAACCGAGGCTTTGGCCCGCATTGGTTACAAGCCAAAGTACCAGCTGATCGATTGGGAAAAGAAGAAAGAGCTGCTGGCGAGCCGCGAGCTCGATTGCGTCATGGGCAGCTTTAGCATGACGGGTCGCGAAAACGAGTATCGTTGGGCCGGCCCGTACCTTGCGAGCCGCCAGGTGGTCGCGGTCGATCCCCAGAGCGATATCTACACGCTTGCCGATCTTGAGGATAAGGTCGTGGCGGTCCAGTCCACCACCAAGCCCGAGGACATTTTGCTCAATCATACAAATGAAAACGTTCCGCAGATCAAAGAGCTCTACTGCTTTTCGGACCGCTCATACCTGACCCCGGCGCTCGTCGAAGGTCTGGTCGACGCCATCGCCGCGCATGAGTCCTCGCTGCTCACCTACGAAAAAGACTATGGCGTAACGTATCGCATTTTGGATGAGCCGCTGCTAGAGGTTGGTTTGGGCACCGCTTTCGATATCAACGATACGCGCGGCATCGACGTTAAGCTCACCCGTGCCTACCAGGAAATGCTTGCCGATGGCACCATGGAACGTCTGGTGTCAAAGTACTTTGATGACCCTTCGCCATTTTTGAATATGGAGGGCTTGTCATGATCGATGCGCCCGACCACGCCGTAGAGGAGCGGGGCAATCGTTCGGCAGGGGCATGGCTTCTTGTCGCTCTGCTGGGGATAGCGCTCTCGGTTGTTGCCGGCATGATGAGCTACGGTTACACGACGGCCCAAGCCGAGCAGCGCTTTGCCGACGTTGTCGATTACGTGGCGACGCAGAGCCTTTCCTACGATGCATTCAACAGCGCCTATACGACTAAAAACCTGATTCGCGTTATGGAGATCGCCGGAGAGACAGCGCGCGATATGGAGCGCGACGGTTCGGTGGATAACGCCATGCTGGAGCAATATGCCGACCAGTTCAACGTGAGCGCACTGATCGTGACGGATGCATCGGGTAATTTGGTGTCCGAGTCCTCGACGGATGGCGTGGGCTACGAGTCGCTTGCTACGTATCTCAAGGAAGCGCCCGTGCTGGAGGTGGCAGCCCATCCGCTTAAGTCCTATACCGCCCGCATCACGCTTGCGGATGATTCGGTCGCAGACATTGGCTGCGTGTCTCGGCGGGATGGCGAGGGCGTCGTTATCGCGGTAAGGCATCAGGGCGCGAAGGCGGTCGCGAGCAATACGCTCAAACTGCAGAGCCTGCTTGATGGTTATGAAACCATCGATAACGGCAATATCGTGATCGAAAACGATGGCAAGGTCGCTGCGACCAATGCCGTTGAACCCACCATATTGGGCGAATTCGATCTGCCTGCGACGGATGTCTTCATTGTCGACGGCATAAAGGATCGATGCCTGGCTGGTAAGGTCAGATTGGTTAACGCCAACGGCGAGTGGTATCTGGGCACATTCGGTAAAGCGCAAAAATTCTACGTGTACACCTATGCCTCGGCGCAGCGCTACTTTGAGGTCGCCGCGGCTGTTGCCGCCGGCGTGCTGGTGCTCTACGGCGGTGTTATAGCCGTTGTTGTGACGGTGCGTCGTCGTGCTGATCGTCGACGTTTGACGGACTTGCTGCAGCAGGAGCGCGACTATGGCGACAAGCTGGCAAAGGCGGCGCGTGAGGCCTCGTCCGCCAACTCGGCAAAGACGGAGTTTCTGCGTCGCATGAGCCACGATCTGCGCACGCCCATCAACGGCATTCGCGGCATGGTCGAGGTTGGCGATGCCAATGCGGACGATCTGCAAAAGCAGACCGAGTGCCGCTCAAAAATCTGGACGGCATCGGGACTGCTGCTCGACCTTGCCAACGAGGCACTCGATATGAGTCGCCTGGAGAGCGGGCAGGTCGATCTGGAGCTTGTTCCCACAAACTTGGCGACCCTCAACCACGAGGTGCGCGATATTCTGGAGCGCCAGGCCGAGGAGCGTCTGGTGACAATTATCTGCGACCAGCAGACGCTTAATCATCCCTATGCACGGGTGAGCGTGACGCACCTCAAGCGCCTGTTGCTCAATATTGCCGGCAATGCCGTCAAGTACAACCGCCAGGGCGGCTACGTTCGCCTGGTGTGCCGCGAGGTGGAGCCAGCGGATGGCGTC
Organism: uncultured Collinsella sp.; assembly: GCA_905193815.1. Taxonomy (GTDB): domain Bacteria; phylum Actinomycetota; class Coriobacteriia; order Coriobacteriales; family Coriobacteriaceae; genus Collinsella. The sequence goes on from CAJJQF010000005.1 coordinate 33,738, forward strand.
CCCGTCTATGAATACACGATCGCCGACAACGGTATTGGCATGAGCGAGGAGTTCCAACAGCGCCTCTACGAGCCGTTTTGCCGTGAGGAGCAACAGGTGGAAGGCGCTTCATCGGGAACTGGCCTGGGCGCGCCTATCGCAAAACAGTTGGTCGAGCTTATGGGCGGAACCATGAGCTTTACGAGCGTCTTGGGGCAGGGGACGACGTTTACCATCCGTCTGCCGTTCGAGAAGTGCGACCGCTCCGAGATTCCTCAGGCAGTTCGCGTGGATGTGGGCGATGGCGATGTGCTCCAGGGCTTGCGCGTTTTGCTCGTAGAGGATAACGATCTGAATGCCGAGATCGCGCAGTTTACGCTCAGCCGTGCCGGTGCCGTCGTGACGCATGCTAAGGATGGCGAGTCTGCCGTTGAGGCGTTTGCCGCGAGCGCACCGCACGAGTACGACGTGGTGTTGATGGACATCATGATGCCTGGCATCGATGGCCTTGAGGCCACGCGTCGGATTCGAGCACTCGATCGCGAGGATGCCGCGACCACGCCGATTATCGCTGTGAGTGCCAACGCCTTTGCCGACGACCGCAGACTTTCGCGCGAGGCGGGCATGGACGCGCACCTGAGTAAACCCGTGAGCTCGCAGGAGCTCGTTGAGGCGCTTGCGCACATAGCTGCCGACGCTTCATAAGCATATGGCCCGGTTCCAAGGTGGGTTGGAACCGGGCCATATTGCTATTTGTGAGTTTTGCTTTTGAGGCTTACTTTTCTTGAATCTGCTTGCCGCAAAGATGCTCAATCGTAATCTCGTAGAGCTGGACGCCCTTAATGTCCTTGGCGATTTCCTCTTCGACTTCCTCGGCGGAAGGGTAGTACTTAAGGGCGAGCTGGCGGACTTTGTCTTCGATAAGCGCGGGGGTGTCATTCGCCAGGCGACAGCGGCCAAAGACCACGGTACTCATAACGTAGGGAGCCCAGTCACCGTCCTGGTACCACTCGTTGCCGTAAACGGTAAAGCAGACCTTGTCATCGCGCTTGAGTGCGTCGACCTTGTGGCCAGCTTTGGCGCCATGGAAATAAATCTTGTCGTGCTCGGTGTCAAAGAAGTAGTTGACGGGAATGGCGTACGGGTAGCCGTCGTCGCCGTTGACGGCAAAGACGCCGCGCTTGCAGGTAGCGAGCAGTTCGCGCGCTTCCTCGTCGGTGATGGCGCGTTTCTTTCGACGTAAGGGCCTAAACATCGTTGGCTTCCTTTCTGGTCGTGCGTGGTGGTTGAGCACAAACTATAGCGAAACGGATCCGTTTTTCTTGATGCGGGCGAGTATGTTTTTGAGCTTGTTAAAGTCGAGCGGTTTGGACAGATGGGCGTTCATGCCGGCGTCGTGTGCCGCCTTGGCGTCTTCGGCAAAGGCATTGGCGGTGAGCGCGATGATGGGGATATCGGCTGCATCGACCTTCTCGCTCAGACGAATCGCGCGGGTTGCCTCGTAACCGTCCATGTCCGGCATCATAATGTCCATCAGGATCGCATCGAAGCTGCCGGCGGGATGAGACAGGTACAGATCGACGACTTCGTTGCCGTTGACGGCGCGGGTGACCACGACGCCCTCGGATTCTAGCAGCGTCTGGGCAATCTCGGCATTCAATTCGTTGTCTTCGGCGAGCAGCACGTTCATGTCGGCGAGTGAGCAGTCGAGCGCCCTCTCGACCGTATTCGCCCGCGCTCGGGGGTTCTTGTCGATATCGAGCGGAATTTCCACGTAGAACGTGGTGCCCACATGGAGTTTGCTGGTGACTTCGATGGTGCCGCCCATCAGTTCAATAAGCGACTTGACGATCGGCATGCCCATGCCGGTTCCTTGGAACTTGCTGCGCGCATCGTCACCTTCTTGGGCAAACGGCTCATAGATATGCTTTAAAAACTCGGGAGCCATGCCAATGCCGGTATCCGAAACGCTAAAGCAAAAGAGCGCGCGCCCGTTATCGAGTGGCTTGGTCTTTGAGCTAAAGGTGACGGAGCCGCCGTGCTTGTTGTACTTAATGCTGTTGTCTAACAGGTTGATCATGATCTGTCGGATATGGGTGGGACTGCCGATCATGTATGGCCCCGTGGCGTACGGCAGACTATTGTCCTGCATTGTGATGCCGTTACTGGACGCGCGGAGCTTGCACAGCACTAGCGTATCGTCACAGAGCTCTTTGAGGTTAAAAGGCGCATGCTCCAGTGTTAGCTTGCGGTCTTCGATTTTGCCCATCTCGAGGATGTCGTTGATCAGCGAGAGCAGGTGATTGGCGGCAACGCGCGCCTTGGCACGGCTCTCGCGGGCGACTTGCATATCGCCTTCCTTCAATTCCTCGATCTCGATAAGGCCCAGGATACCGTTGAGCGGCGTACGGATGTCGTGGCTCATGCGCGTGAGGAATGCCGTCTTAGCGGCGTTGGCAGCATCGGCTTTTTTGCGCTCGGTTCGAGCGCGCACGAGCGCCCAGATGAGCAGGACGATGCCGACCGACAACATACCGATGAGGGTAGCTGCAATGGCGGTGCGGTTGCGATAAAGGAATTGAAGCGTGTTGGATTCCTGGGCCGTGTACGACGTGGAGGAGAAATTGCTTGCGGAGAGCGATTCTCCGGCATTGATGATGCCCTTGTTGATGATTCCCAACAGCTCGGGTTTTCCGCGCGAAATCCAGCACGAGAGCTCACAGGTGTCAGGGAGCTCGGTCGTCTCGCAGTCCTCGAGATCGTAACGGTCACCGATGGTTTTTACGCGTGAACTGGGAGCGACGATGCAGTGCGCCGTTCCCTTCCTGAGGGCGTCGAACGCTTCATCGTCGGATTGGTATTCGGTTACGGTCGCTGTGGGGAACAGACTTTCAAGTGCATTTTTGTTGACAAACGATGATTTGGTACAGGCGATGTTCTGAAGGTCTTTGTTCAGGTTGCTGCCGGTATGGATGGCGGTGAGGGATATGGTCCCCAACGATATCGACTGCACAACGCCTGTTTGCTCGGCAAACCAGTAATCTCGGTATACCGGCAGCGCAACGTCTATGCTTTCCTTTGACAGGGCCTTTGACATCATCTTGTAGCTATCAAAGGCGACGGTTTTGACCGTAATGCCAAATTTATCGTGTAGCGTCGTCGCAAGCGATGCGAGCGAACCTTCTATTTTGCTGCCTTCGTCTTCGTTGCAGTAGGGGAGTTTGCCCGTAATGTAGCCGAGCGTGATGGTGTTGTTGTTCGCCTTGAGCCAGGAACGTTCGGGGCCGTTGAGCGATGATGAACCGCTGTTTTGGGCCGAGTAGTTAGATTTGACTTCGTCGATATAGCGTGGGTTGACGCGGGCGATTGACGTCATGGCGGCATTGATGTCGTTCATCAGGTCGGGGCGGCTTTTGGGGACGGCAAAATAGTAGTCACTCGAGCCAACGTAGAACATGGGGGAGGCATCGGGCGAGGAAATGGTGTCGTTCATGATGACGGCATCGACTTCGTCGTTTGCGAGCGCGTCAAAGAGAACGGAGCCTCCGTCATACTCCCTGTATGTGCAGGTGATTCCTTCGTTGGTGAGCCACTGCTGGCCAACGAAGGTTTGCATAACGTCGGGGTTGTAGCCGATGGTGAGGCCTTGGAGCGCTTGGGGGTCACCCTTGGCCAGATCGTCGCGATCGGGCTTGGCGTAGATGTAGTAGCGCTCGGTGCCCTCAGGGTTCGAGGAAAAGAGCAGCTTTTGGGCGCGTTTCTCGGAGTAGGAGATGTTGGGCATGAGGTCGATCTCACCTGCCTCGAGCATGTCCATAAGCTCGGTGAAGGTGCCGGAGACGTATTCGTACCGCCAGCCGGGCGTGTAGTACGACAGGGTCTGGAGGTACTCGTAACCCCATCCCGAGAGACGCTCGCCGGGGGTGCCGTCCTGGAAGCCCTCGTTGTTGACGAGCCAACCAACGCGGACCGTCTTGACTGACTGATCGGAGTCGGCGGCAAAGGCGGGGGCGGGCATGATGGTGCTCAGTACGGCAAGCGCGGCAAGCGCGACGGCCAGGGTGCGATATATAACTGAACGAAGGACAGCGGCAGCTCTCACATGCAATCCTAACGAATCGAGACATTACCGCATAAGGATACCAGCTCAGCCTGCCCAGTCGGCAGCTGCACCGCTAAACGGTCCCGCCCGGCAGTTGGGGACTTAACGACTAGTCATTGGGGACGTTCTTGTTTGACTAGTTATTTAAGAGCGTCCCCAATGACTAGTTTCGTTTGCGGGGGAGGCGTGGGACAATACCGAGCGAATGTGATTGGTTGTCCGTGGAAGGGGTCGCGATGAAAAAGCTCAGGACGCTTGCCGATGTGCTGCGACAGGCTGGCTTTGCACGCATCACGGGCCTGTTTCTTATTTTCTATCTGCTGTGCTCGACGGCCGTCTGGCTGTCCGAGCCTACGACCCTCACGTTTGGCGATGGTCTCTGGTTTAGCTTTGAGACGGTCTCGACCATCGGCTTTGGCGACATTCCGGCCGAGACACCGGTTGCCCGCGCTATTACCGTCATTCTGAGCGTCATCAGCATCTTCTACATCGCCATGCTCACGGGCGTGGCGGTGAACTACTGCAATACGCTTATCAAGATGCGTCAAAAGGACACCATGGCGCGCTTTATGGATGATCTGGAGCATTTGGAAGAGCTCGATCGCGACGAGCTTGCCGATCTTTCGCGTCGCGTGCGCGAGTATCGTCGACGCCAGCGCTAAGACGAACGTCGTGCGCCACAACAAGGGGGACCAAATATGAATATCACCGCGTACCTGGGTGCCAGTGCCGGCAATGACCCGGCGTTTCTGCCCGCGGTGCAGGAGCTGGGCAACTGGATTGGCGCCAACAGGCACGCGCTGGTGTACGGCGGGTCCAAGTCGGGCCTGATGGGTGCGCTCGCCGATAGCGTGCTCGAGGCGGGTGGACACGTGACGGGTGTTGAGCCGAGCTTTTTTATCGAGGCCGAGTTTCAACATGACGGTATCAACGACCTTATCGTGACGAGCGATATGGCGGAGCGCAAGGCCAAGATGATTGAGCTCGGCGATGCGTTCATCGCATTTCCGGGCGGTACGGGCACGCTCGAGGAGATTGCCGAGGTCATGTCCGCGGTGTCGTTGGGACACCTGAGTGCTCCGTGCATCCTGTATAACCTGGACGGTTACTACAACGACCTCAAGGCGCTGCTCGGGCACATGATTGATAAAGGGCTTTCGAGCCCGAGGCGCCAGCACGGCATCTACTTTGCCGACGATTTGCGCGAGATTGCCTCGATTATCAACGGATAAGTCTTGAGCCTGCCCCACTATGACTCCCAATGGTGCCGTTTGCGGCGCAGATGGTTGGCTCGTTCGGACAACGCTCGCTCTACAATAAAACGTATCTATGTCGACTTTGATCGCGGGAGGACCCGATGGATAACCTTGCCAAACCCACGAACCGAGCGCTGTTTTTGGTCAGCGTTGCCGTGACCGGTGCACTCGCGGGTGCTGCAGTCTGGCTATTCTTCTTTGCGATGGAGCACGGCATTGATTATTTGTGGACCGAGGTCCCGCATATGCTGGGTGTCTCTTCGCCCGAACTCGCCAGCGGCCCGTTTGGCTTTTTGCCGTACCCGTTTTTCGTTTGCCTGTTGGGCGGCTTGGTGATTGGCCTGTACGAAAAGATGACGGGCATCAAGACCGATGACCTCAACCAGGTGATGGCAAAGGTTAAGCAAGACGGGCGCTACCCGTACGACAACCTGGGCAAGCTTTCGCTCGCGGCATTGCTGCCGCTGCTGTTTGGTGGAAGTATTGGACCGGAGGCCGGTCTGACCGGCGTTATCGCAGGTCTGTGCAGCTGGGTCGGCGATCGTATGCGTCGCTTTGGCGCCGAGTTTAGGGAGCTCACGCTGCTGGGCACCCAGGCTGCCCTGACGGCGCTCTTTACCGCGCCCGTGTTTGGCTTTGTGGCACCGCTTGCCGGAAGTGCTGACGGCCAGGGTGTCGGCGATGGCGAGGATTCCGAATCCGGTGAGATCACCATCAGGCTGCCTAAGGCGCAAAAGACCGTGGTTTACGGCATCGCGATTGCTGGCGGCCTGGGCACCTACCTGCTGCTCGGCCAGCTCATGGGCGGCGGCATGGGTATGCCGAGGTTCGAGGCTGCCGTGGTGGGCAACCTGGAGCTTACCTGGCTCATCCCTCTGTCGCTGATCGGAACAATCTGCGGCTGGCTGTACTTTGTCTCTGAGCACGCGAGCGAAGCGCTTGCTCATGCAATAGGGGCGCGCCCTGTCGTCAAAGCCATGCTGGCCGGTCTGGCGCTCGCCATCTGCGGCACGGTCCTGCCCTACACCATGTTTGCCGGCGAGACGCAGGCCGACGTGCTCATGGAAACCTATCTGACCATTCCCGCCGGCGTGCTTATCGCGACCGGTCTCGTTAAGGCCATGCTGACGCCCGCCCTCATCAACCTTGGTTGGCGCGGCGGCCACTTCTTCCCGGTTATCTTCTCGGGCGTAAGCCTGGGCTATGGCCTTGCTATCCTCACCGGCGCCGATCCGGTCTTTTGCGTCGCCGTTTGCACGGCCTCGACGATGGGCACCGTTATGCGTCAGCCCGTCATGGTCGTGGGCCTGCTGCTCATGTGCTTCGCACTCAAGGGTATCGTCTGCATGATCATCGCGGCCGTCATCGCCGCCGGTATCCCACTGCCCAAGCCGCTGCGCAAATAGCGCGGTTAATCGCGAGTCAACTCCAGAGGGGTACGAGATGATCCTGTACTTTAGCGCGACGGGGAACAGCGAACATGTGGCGCGTCGCATTGCGGCGGCGACAGACGACAAGGTTGTGTCGATTGAGCGTTTTGATGTCGAAGCCCTTCGCCTTGTTGCGACGGAAGGCCCCTGCCAGCTGGGATTTGTTGCTCCGGTGTATGCCTGGGGTCTGCCGACACCGATGATCGAGTTTTTGAAGACTGCCGACCTGTCGATTGCTGCCGGTGCAAAGGGCGGCGAGCGCCCCTATACGTTCTATGTTTCGACGTACGGTTCGACGACCGGCCAATCTGCCAAGTTTGCCCGCGACCTGCTGCACGAGCGTGGGCTCGAGTTAGATGCGGCGATGAGCGTCAAGATGCCCGATACCTGGACGCCTGTTTTCGACCTGTCTGACCCTCAAAAGGTTGAGGGTATCAATAGAGCTGCCGAGGCGCAGATTGATGCCGTGATCGAGGCGGTGCGGGCACGCCGCACGGGCAACATGATGCGCCATCGCGTGCCTCTGTTTGCATCGTGCGCGTATCACGCAATTGGGCTGCCGCACATGCAACAGACGAGCAAGTTTGCCGTCGATGCCGATCGCTGCATCGGCTGCGGCCTGTGTGCCAAGCGCTGCCCCATGGCGGCGATTGAGATGCGCGACGGCCTTCCCGTCTGGACAAAGCCGGAGTGCGCAGCCTGCCTTCGTTGCCTGCACCGTTGTCCCAAATTTGCCATTTCGCACGGTAAGCGCACGGCATCCCACGGTCAGTACAGGCATCCCAAGCCAGGTGTGAGGATGTAGCGGCTGCTGGCCGCGCTACTTCCAAACCGCGAGCGCCGCAGTGCCCAGTACGATGAGGGCGAGACCGATGGCGCTGCGCCGCGAGACCTTTTCGTTGAATGCCAAGCGCGCAAATAGTACCGATACGACAATCGATAGTTTGTCGATCTGCACCACGACGCTCACCTGGCCTGCGGCGATGGCATAGTAATAGAGCAGCCACGATGCTCCGGTCGCGATGCCCGATGCCGCGAGAAATACGAGCTCGTAGCGGTCTACGTGCACGGCTTGGCCCATCTTGCCTTTAGCTGCCACGATTGCCCATGCCATAACCAGTACCACGCAGGTGCGGATTGCCGTGGCCAGGTTTGACTCGACGCCTTCGATGCCGATCTTAGCGAGGACGGAGGTGAGTGCTGCGAACATGGCGGCGCCGAGGGCGTAAGCGAGCCAGGTCCGGTCTTGCTGCTGCTCGGGTCCGGCGGATTGCTGCTTCTCGGTCATTAAAAACGTGCCGAGGGTAATGACGGCGGTTCCCACGAGCTTAACCGCAAGGTTGCTCGTCTCGCCAAAAAGCACGATGGCGATCAGCGCGGCGAGCACGGTGCTCATCTTGTCGACCGGTACGACCTTATTGACGTCTCCGATGCTCAACGCCTTAAAGTAACAGATCCACGAAGCGCCGGTAGCGAGTCCCGAGAGGACGAGAAAGAGCCAGGATCTGGGTTCGATGCTGCCAATGGTTCCAATGGATCCAGAAATGCCCGCCATTGCCCAGGCGAAAACGAGCACCACGCAGGTGCGAATGGCCGTCGCGACATCGGAGTCGGTCTGCTTGATGCCGCATTTGGCCAAGATGGATGTGATGCCGGCAAAGAATGCTGACGCAAATGCTGCGACGACCCACGACACGGGTTGAGCGCCTCCTCAAAAAAGACCACGCCAGATCTATGGCGCATGTCCAATGATACCGCGCTTGCCTATAGGTTGCGTGCCCGGTAGACCTTGGTGCTGATGGCGCAGCTGACAGCGCCAAGGACGACCGTTGCCAGCGCGGCAATTCCTGCGCACAGGAAGCCAAGAACGGAAGGATCGGGATTCGCCCCGGCAATCATCGACATGAGCTGGTTGCTGATGGGGTTGAATGAGTTTAGCGTGACCATGATAAGGCACATGTATAGGGCGTATAGACCAACGGATAAGCGTTGCGCCTTCATGTGTTCAAATCGAAAGAACAGAGGCAGTGCCAAAAACACCGCCATGAGGGAGAAAAGCATCGATATTGCCGAGGCGATTGCGGTCTCAAAGACGGTCTCTCCCGTGGAGGGGATACCCACGCTGTTTAAGATCGGGATGGCGACGATACTCAACAGCACGGCCGCGCACGTCATGATGACCGAGAAAATAGTGATGCACAGGTAGCGTGCGCTGACGATGTCTTTGCGTGAGATGGGCAGCGTTGCCCGATAGCGCTCCCATCCGTTTTGGTTATCGAGCCCGGCCAGCGACGTCATGGCCATGATAGGCGACATGGCACTGATCGCGAAGGCGCCGGCGGCGCTCATATCGGAATCACCATTCGATGCCCTGACGGCGGTCAGCACGACGAAGATGAACAGGCCGACACCTGCGATGCTCGGGACGAGCGTGCGAACGATGGCAAGCTCGGACATAATGGCGCGTTTCATTTCAAAGCCCCTTTCAGCATGAAGCGAAGATAGTCATCAATGGTTGCCCGATCGCAGGGAATCTCGGGGAAGGCCTCGAGCACTTCGCGGTGGTTGGGCACGAGCACGTCCACGCTGTAGGCGTGGCGGGCGGCGCGGGTGCCTTCGACGCAAGCCATGAGCTCGGCGGCCTGTGCCTGGGTGCAGTGGGCGATGCCGGCGCGGTCGGTAATGTCCTCGCGTGGCAGGTCAAACACAATCGAGCCGTTATCGATGCAGATGACGCGGTCGGCAGCACGATCGAGATCAGACGTAATGTGGCTCGAGAGCAGCACGCTGCGCTGGCCGTCGGCGACAAAGGCGAGCAGCTCATCGAGCAGTTCCTCGCGTGCCATGGGATCGAGGCCCGCGGTGGCTTCGTCCAAAACGAGCAGCTTGGCATTGTGGCTGAGCGCGCAGGCGAGCTGCAGCTTCATACCCATGCCGCGGGAGAGGTCCTTGACCTTTGTCTTGGGATCGAGGCCAAATCGGTTGATGAATCCGGCGAACGTTTCGCGGTCCCACGTGGGGTACGCCGGGCCTACGAGCGCCTCGATCTGGCCCACCTTGAGCGTGGAGGGGAAGGGGCACGTGTCCAGGACAAGACCGACGCGGGAGCGTAGATGGCGTTGCGACTCATCGGGCGCGTCGGCGCCACAGCGCTGCCCAAACAGGTGCACTTCGCCGGCATCGAGCTTTATAAGCCCGAGAGCAGCTCGAATCGCCGTTGTTTTGCCAGCACCGTTGGCACCAACAAAGCCGACGATCTGGCCAGGCTCCACGGCAAGCGTGACGTCGCGCAGCGAAAAGCGGTCGCTTACAGTGCGTGAGATGCCTTTGAGTTCAAGCAAGTTTTGCATGGTATAGCCTTTCTTGCAGATGGCTACTGCATGGTTTCGGGGGCTACCAGGTCGAGCATCTCGTGCAGTTTGTCGCGCGTGACGCCCAAGGCTTCGGCTTGGCTTGCCGCTTTCGCAAGCAGCTCTTCGATATGACAGAGCTGGTTTTCGCGCAAAAGCTCCTGGTTGCCCTCGGCGACAAAACAGCCCTTGCCCTGCACGGTGCAGATAAACCCGAGCTGCTCCAGGTCGGCGTAGGCGCGCTTGGTGGTGATGACGCTCACGCCAAGATCGCTCGCGAGTGCACGGATGCTGGGGAGTTTGGCTCCCGCAGCGAGCGTGCCCGATAAGATCTGAGCTTTGACTTGCGAGGTTATCTGCTCGTAGATGGGCTTGTCGCTCGAATTGGATAGGATGATGTCCACAGCGGCTCCTTAGCTGTTGGGCTACACGTGTATATAACCGGTAAGCACAGTATATATACACTATATACAGTTATGCAAGAGGCAAATACTGATTGGGCCGGCTACCCTGGCCCCAACTGATGAATTTGTCCTGATAGGCGCCCTAGAGCGGGATTTCGCGGCTACAATAGTACGGTTACAACGACGTAATGCACTCAATGCAAGAAAGGATCCGCATGGCAAGCCTGTCGGATGAAATCTCGTCGCGCCGCACATTCGCGATCATCAGCCACCCGGACGCCGGTAAGACCACGCTTACCGAGAAGCTGCTGCTCTATACCGGCAGCATCCAGACTGCCGGCTCGGTCAAGGGCAAGAGCTCGGCCAAGCATGCCGTTTCGGACTGGATGGACATCGAGAAGGAGCGCGGCATTTCCGTTACCTCCTCGGTGCTGCAGTTCACCTACAACGGCGCCTGCGTCAACATCCTCGATACCCCCGGCCACCAGGACTTTTCGGAAGATACCTACCGTACCCTTATGGCCGCCGACGCCGCGGTCATGGTCATCGACGGCGCTAAGGGCGTCGAGGCCCAGACCAAAAAGCTCTTTAAGGTCTGCACGCTACGCCACATTCCCATCTTCACCTTTGTGAACAAGCTCGACCACGAGGCTCGCGATCCGTTTGAGCTCATGGAAGAGATCGAGAATGTCCTGGGCATCAATACGTATCCCATGAACTGGCCGATCGGTAGCGGCCGCAACTTCCGCGGCGTGTTCGATCGTCAGACCCGTCGCGTCATTGCCTTTGAGGGCGACGGCCACGCCAACGCCACCAAGAAGGTCGCCGAGGTCGAGGCCGAGCTGGGCGATCCTTCCATGGATGAGCTCATCGGCGAGGAGAACCATAAGAACCTGATGGACGATATCGAGCTGCTCGATGGTGCCGGCGACGAGCTCGATTTGGATGCCGTGGCCTGCGGCAAGCTGAGCCCGGCGTTCTTTGGCTCGGCGCTCACCAACTTTGGCGTGGAGCCCTTCCTCAAGGAGTTCCTGCGTCTGGCCCCGACGCCGCGCGCCTATACCGATACGCTCACCAGCGAGCCGGTCGATCCCTGCCGCGACGACTTTAGCGGCTTTGTGTTTAAGATCCAGGCCAATATGGACAAGAACCACCGAGACCGCATCGCCTTTGTGCGCATTTGCTCGGGCAAGTTCGAGCGTGGCATGGATGCCTTTCACATGCAGGGCAACCGTAAACTCAAGCTGGCCACGGGCACGTCGATGATGGCCGATGACCGCGCCATCGTGGACGAGGCGTACGCGGGCGATATCGTGGGCCTGTTCGACCCGGGTATCTTTAGCATCGGTGACACCGTGTGCTCTGGCAAGCGCCACGTGCAGTATCCGCAGATCCCGACGTTTGCCCCCGAGATGTTCGCTCGCATTACGCAGGTCGACACGCTCAAGCGCAAGCAGTTCGTCAAGGGTATGGAGGAGCTTGCCCAAGAGGGTGCCATCCAGATCTTCCGCGAGTTGGGTGCTGGCATGGAGAGCGTCATCGTGGGCGTGGTTGGCGTGCTGCAGTTTGAGGTACTCGAGCGCCGTCTCAAGGCCGAGTACCGTGTTGAGGTTCGTCGCCAGCCGTTGCCCTATACGGACATCCGCTGGATCCAGAATGACCCCGATACCATCGATATCCCGGGCCTTTCGCTCACGCGCGACACCCTGCGCGTCGAGGATATGCGCGGCGGCAAGCTGCTGCTGTTCACGAGCCCGTGGAACGTGGATTGGGCAACCGACCACAACCCCGACCTTATCCTGTCGGAGTTTGGCAACGTAGCCTTTTAACGCATCGGCGCGGTGGTTCTGCGGGGCTGCCGCGCCGTTTGCTTGCCTGATGCCGTGTGAGCGGCTATCATACCCACCGTCGTCTCAAGACCGGGGCGTCCGAGCAGTTCGGGTCCGATATCCTGCTCGTTAAACCTAAAACCAAAGGAGTACATAATGATCAAGAAGGTCATGGAGGACTACAAGGTCCTGTTGCGGAGCATTCCCGCGGCAACGGTTTCGCTGTTTTTCGTGAGCGTCATCATGATGAACCTGCTGGCCAACAAAGAACTCATCAGCCTACCGTATCTGGCGCTCGACTGTGGCTTTGTGGTGAGCTGGGTTTCGTTTTTGTGCCAGGACATGATTTGCAAGCGCTTTGGCGCCAAGGCATCCATCAAAATCTCTATCCTCGCGCTGCTGGTCAACCTGGCCGTGAGCCTGTGCTTTTGGGCATGCTCGCTCACGCCCGGCATGTGGGGCGCTTACTACGACACGGGTATGATCGAGGTCAATACTGCCCTTAACGCCACCATCGGTGGCACCTGGTACGTGGTGCTTGGCTCGTCGCTTGCCATGCTCGTTTCTGCCGTGGTTAACTCCACGCTCAACCAGTCGCTTGGCCGTATGCTCAAAAAGAATAACTTTGCGAGCTTTGCCTTCCGCTCCTATGTGTCTACGGGTGTTGGCCAGTTTATCGACAACCTGGTCTTTGCCATTGTAGTGAGCCACACGTTCTTTGGTTGGACCTGGGTGCAGGTCCTTATGTGCTCGCTGACGGGTGCTGTTGCCGAGCTGCTATGCGAGGTCTTCCTGAGCCCTGTGGGCTACAAGGTCGTGCGCGGCTGGGAGCGCGAGAATGTGGGCTCCGAGTACCTCGAGCGCCACGCAACCGCCTAAGGAGCAAGTATGCGGGTTTTGATCACGGGCGCTTCGGGCGGTATCGGAGCTGCATGCGTGCAGCGCTTTTTGGACGAGGGCCACGAGGTTGTGGGCTTTGATCTGCTGCCGGCGGCGGTCGAACACGAGCGCTACCGCCATCTGATCGTTGATGTCCGCGAGCCGGGCTCGTTTCCAGGCGACCTTGAACCCCAGGTGATCGTGAACGTTGCCGGTACGCAGGATTCGGCCGATGACATCGCCGCCAACCTGTATGGCACCATCAACGTGACCGAGCGCTACGCCTTTGCGGGGGAGGGGCTTGCCGCCAAGCCGGTGCCGGCTATCCAATCCGTGGTCAATGTGGGGTCGGCGAGCGGGCATACGGGATCGGAGTTTCCTGCCTATGCTGCCAGCAAGGGCGGCGTTATCGCGTACACCAAGAACCTTGCAAACCGCCTGGCGCCGCAGGCCATCGCCAACAGTGTGGACCCGGGCGGCGTTATCACGCCGCTCAACCGTTGCGTGATGGAAGACGAGCGCCTGTGGAATCAGATTATGGAGCTCACGCCGCTTAAACGCTGGGCCACCGCCCAAGAGATCGCCGAGTGGATCTACTTTGTGGGCGTGACCAACCGGTTTATGACCGGACAGAGTCTGTTGATCGATGGCGGCGAGGCCGGCCGCACGCAATTTATTTGGCCCGAATAGGAAACGCGCCCGATGGAAAGCCGTCGGGCGCGTTTTTGATGTATCGATTTTTAGCCGAGGCAAGTCCAGTTGACGGGGGTCGAGCCGTGCTGTTCGAGTAGCCGATTGGCTGCCGAGAAGGGACGCGACCCCATAAAGGCGGGGAGTTCTGCCGTGGCACGATTGGCCGAAAGCGGCGAGGGGTGCGTGGAGGCCAGACAGAACTTGTCGGTTGCCTTGCCCGCGTCAGTTGCGACGAGCTTGCCCTCGACCATCTGCTGGGCAAAGCGGCCCCATGCCAAAAAGACAACCGGTTGAGGCAGCTGGCAGCAGCGTTCGATAACGTAGTCGGTGAGCGTGCTCCAGCCCAGCTTGGCGTGCGAGTTCGCGGCATGCTCGCGCACGGTGAGCGTAGTGTTGAGAAGCAGGACGCCCTGTTGTGCCCATGGCGTTAAATCTCCTGTGGCGGGAATGGGACAACCCAGATCGGCATTGAGTTCCTTGTAGATGTTGCGCAGGCTCGGCGGCAACTTGGTTTGCGTCGCGGGGACCGAGAACGACAGCCCCATGGCCTGGTTGGGTCCGTGATAGGGGTCTTGACCCAAGATGACAACCTTGACCTGGTCGGCCGGCGTGTAGGCGAGGGCATTGAGGATGTCGTCTTGTGCCGGGTAGATAGTCTGCTCGGCACGCAAAAGGGCGATGCGCTCGAGCAGCTGGTTCGTAGTGTCACGTACCGGCTGCGGTGCATCGCCCAACCAAGTTGCTATGTTGCGGTCGCGGGTCGCGGCGTCCATGGGGCTCCTTTACGTCAGATGCTCTGTTGGCGTCTATTGTAAAGGCGCACCGGTTGCTTTTATGCCGCGGCTGTATGAAGAGCGGGGTCTACGAGACGTGCTCGGGCGCTCCTGCCATGCGAGCCTGTCCATGTGCGCGGAGGCGCGGAAGCTCGACGGTTGCCACCATGACGCCGGTGAGGATGAGGGTGGCGCCAAAGAAGGCGATGGGGCTCAGGACCTCGCCGACCAGGAAGAACGAGAAGACGGCGGAGCAGACTGGCTCGAGCGAGAAGGCGAAGCCGGTGGTCTCGGCGGGCACTTGGGGCTGCACGAGCGTCTGGGTGATAAAACCGTAGGCAGAGCAGATGAGCGCGAGGGCAACGACGACCACGATCTCGCTGGGCGTACTGGGAAGTGTGAAACCGCCAAAGACGCATGCGGCAATGCCCGAGAACAGGCCGCCAAAGCCCAACTGCCAAACGCCCAGGGACAGCGGGTCGACATCTTCGACAAAGCGCTTGGCTACGATAATGTGGCCGGCATAGATAAAAGCGGAGAGCAGCATGATGAGCGCGCCCGGATTCAGGCTGGTGAAGTCGGTGCCCGAGAGCAGCAACATGCCGCAGGTGACGATGGCGGTGCCGATGAGCACTTTGCGCTCGGGGGCGCGGCGCAGCAGGGCGGCGTTGGCAAACGGCACGATCACGACCGTCAGGCTCTGCAAAAAGCCGGCAGTGGAGGCAGAGGTGAGGCTGGAGCCCAGGCACATGCAGGTGAGCTCGGTTGCCATGATGGCGCCGATGATGGCGGCGCGAACCATAAGGTCGCGGTTGAGGCGGAACGCGCGCTTGTGGAAGAGCAGCAGGCAGACCACAAAGGCGATGATGCAGCGTAGCGCGACGATGCTCGTGGCGTTCATGCTGTCCATGTCGATCTTCATGAGAGGGTACGAAAAGCCCCATGCGACGGGAACGGAAAATGAGAGCGCGATTGCTTTTTTGCGATCCATGGGACTCCTTTTGTTACAGAACGGTTTCGTACAAAGGATTCTGCTCCCAGATGTGGATGTAGTAAAGCGAATGTATCTTCAGTATGATTAAGAAATACTAAAGTAGGCGCGAAAAGCGCTGACAAAACGTTTTACGGCTGCATTGATGTGGAGGCACGATGACATCGCGGTATCAGATTGTTTGTATGGTGGTCGATCGCGGCAGTCTTAAGGGCGCGGCGGACGAGCTGGGCTATACGCAAAGTGCGGTGAGCCAGGCCGTCAAAGCGCTCGAGCGCGAGCTGGGTACCACGCTTATCGAGCGCGGAAAGCAGGGCGTTACGCTTACGCGCGACGGTAAACAATATCTGCCGTACCTGCGCCAGATCGTGACTGCCGAGGCCGAGCTCGAGGGCAAGCGCCAGGAGCTGCTGGGGCTTTCGTCGACCGATATTCGCATTGCGACGTTTACCAACGTGAGTCGAACCGTGTTACCGCGCGTGATCCGCGACTTTGGGGCCCTGCATCCGGGCGTGCACTTTACCCTCAAGCAGGGCGATTACACGCGCAACGCCCAGTGGGTGCACGATGGCGTGGTTGACTTTTGCTTTACGGCACGCGGGTTTACCGCTGGTCTCGAGAAGCGCGTGGTCTATCACGACGAGTTGGTAGCATTATTGCCGGCCGCGCATCCACTGACGGCAAAGGAAAAGGTGACACTCGCCGACCTGGCATCCGAGCCGTTTGTGCTGCTGGATGAGGGCGAACAGAGCCTGGTGCTCGATGCATTTGCTGCGCATGGCCTGTCGCCGCATGTGACGAGTGAGGTGACCGACGACTACACCATCATGGCGATGGTGGAGGAGGGCCTAGGCGTGAGCATGCTATATCGCCGTACCGTTGAGGGCATGCGAGCCGATATTCGCGTGCGGCCCATCGTGCACGCCCCCTCGCGCGACGTAGTGGCAGCCTGGCGCAGTTGGGACACCATGCCTATCGCCACGAGGCGCTTTATCGACTACATGAGCTCACATATTGTCAATTAATGACTGGCGTGGCGTTGAGTGCGGTGTTTAGCGGGCTGTCGCTTTGGCTTGGGTGGCGCGATAGGTGCGTGCCGGGTGGCAGAGCAATACCGCTACGACCATAAAGAACGCCGTGGTGCCCAGGCTGATGGGGTAGACCATCATGATGTTCGCAAAGGTGCGGAAGTGCGGGAACACGCAGAACACCCAGTAGAAGCGGATGCCGCAGACGCAGATCATGGTGATGAGGGCGGGTGTGAGCGAGATACCAAAGCCGCGCAGGTAGCCTGACATGTTTTCGTAGAACATGCTAAAGGCGTACGCCGGGAAGATCGAGCACACGCGGATATAGCCGATCGAGACGATGTTGGGATCGCTGTTGAACAGCGACAAGATCTCGCGCCCCAGGCCGACAATAACGATAATTGTGGTGAGCGCGACGATACCGCCTTCGACCAGGCAGACCTTGAGCGTTTTGGTGCAGCGGTCGATCTGGCGGGCACCGTGGTTTTGTCCCACAAAGGTGGTGCAAGCCTGGCTAAAGCTGTTGAGCAGGTTGTAGCACACGTACTCCAGGCTCATAGCGGCGCTCGAGGCGGCCATGACCTCGGTGCCCAAGCTGTTGATGGCAGACTGGATGATGATGTTGGCGACGGCAAAGACAGCGCTTTGGATGCCGGCGGGCAGTCCGATCTTGACGATGCGCTTGAGGGCGATGGGGTCGATAGCCAGGTCGCGCGGGGTGACACGGACGACGGAGTCGGTCTTGAGCAGGCGGATAAAGAGCGTAGCGGCGCTGACGGTGTAGGCGATGGCGGTGGCGATGGCGACGCCCGCGACGCCCCAGTGGAGTACGGGGACAAAGATGAGGTCCAGGCCAATGTTGAGGACGGTGGACACGGCAAGCGCCTGCAGCGGCATGCGGGTGATGCCGACGGAGCGGAAGATCGCGGCCTCAAAGTTGTAGAGCAAAATCGAGGGCATGCTGAGCAAAAAGACGCGCAGGTAGAGCGAAGCGAGCGGCATGGTTTCGGCGGGAACGTTGAGGGCGGCGAGCATGGGCTCGGCAAAGATCTCGCCCAGCGCGATGACGACAAAGCCCACGAGTGCCATTAAAATCGAGGTATGGACGGCGCGTTTGACCATGTTCTGATCGTTGCGGCCGATAGCGTTGGCAATGACCACGTTGGAGCCAAGCGACATGCCAATAAACAGGTTGAGCATAAGGCTGGTAAGCGGAACATTGGAGCCGACCGCCGCCATGGCGAGGGTTCCCTGGTCGCCCGAGAAGTTACCGATGATGACCGTGGCGATGAGGTTCGACAGCTGCTCCAAGATGCTCGTGGCGGCTACGGGGAAGGCGAACAGGGGAATATTGCGCCACAGCGATCCGGTGGTCATGTCAATGTGCTTAGATACGGTGTCAACCATACGCTCTCAATCTCTAATATGCTCTTTCGTGCTTATTTGCGCAGATGATGATACTCCTAATCGACTAGTCCTTCAAGAACGTCCCCAATGACTAGGTGGGGAAGGCGTGCGACAATGGTGGACGTTGTGTTGTTCGCGCTAAGGAGTTGCCATGTTGTTGTGTCCCGTTTGCCATGAGCCACTGGTAGATAACGAGCGCGGTGCTGCATGCGCGGGCGGACACCGGTTTGACCGTGCGCGGGAGGGCTATCTGTACCTACTGCGCTCGTCCAAGAGCGGCGACTCTATGGGCGATCCCAAGTCGCAGGCACGCAGCCGTCGTGACTTTCTGAACCGCGGATACTATGCGCCGTTGCGCGATACGATGGTTAAGCTGGTGCGCGAGCGGGTGTCTGGGCGTGCAGCGTCTGCGAACGGCTCCATGACGCTGCTCGATATTTGCTGCGGCGAGGGCTACTACACCAGTGCCATGGGCGCGGTGCCGGGCGTGGATGCTTACGGTTTCGACCTGGGCAAAGAGATGGTGCGCCTTGCCGCCAAGCGCGGCGATGCGACCTACTTCGTGGCCAACATGAAGGATATCCCCGTGGCTGATGGCTCCTTCGATATGGTGATCGAGCTCTTTGCCCCCTTTAACGAGCGCGAGTTTGCCCGCGTGCTGGCGCCCGAGGGCTCGCTCTACACCGTCGTGCCAGGTGCCCGTCATCTGTTTGGGCTTAAGGAAGTGCTCTACGATACACCGTACCTTAACGACGAGAAGCTGCCGCAGACCACTGAGCTCGAGTTGGTCGGAACGCAGCGGGTGTCTGCGAATATTACGCTTCAGACCCAGGACGACATCGAGGCGGTGTTCCAGATGACGCCGTACTACTACCGCACACGCCCTGCCGACAAAGAGCGCCTGGCAAATTTGGACACCCTTCAAACCGACATCGACTTCATCATCGCCGAGTACCGCCACAGCTAACAACCCGCCAAAAAGGGACAGGTTTATTTTGGCAGGTTTTATCTGGGCAAATGCAAAGGGCCGACCGCGGAGATGCGCGATCGGCCCTTTTTAGTTGCTTGGCTGCAGAGGTTATGAGAAGCGAGCGCTTACAGGCGGTCCTTGTTCTCGGCCTTAACGGCGTGTGCCTGCTGAATAAAGAACAGGTCGTAGACCACGATGACAAAGGCGACGATATTGACGGAGCTGCCGCCGAGTGCGGGAAGCGTGGGCACGGCTTGGAGGAGCGTGGCTGCCGCGGCAACGATACCGAGCTTAAATGCGCCGTCTACCTGCGAAGGCTTGTTGGCGCCCTTGATACCGGCGACGCCTGCGGCAAGGTCGACGAGGCCCTTAACAATCACCACAACAGCGGCGAGCGTGGCGTTCGATCCGTAAGCGGATCCAAAATTGCCGGTAACAATGCCGGCAATTCCGATGACGAGGCTGGCGATGCCCAGAACAAAATAAATCAGGGCAAGGATTTTGAGTGTCTTGCGAGCAGCGCTCATAGCTGGTCCTTTCGATGCGGGCGCGGAGAATCTGTCGCGCCCAGGTTACGGCACATATCGTGAAGCACATTGTAGTTCAACGGGACGATGCATGCGTTTGAAAGCGCTTTGAGCCCGCGCGGCCCAACCCAACCTTTCAAAAAGGAAAGCTGGACGTAAGGCAAATCGATGGCAGCTCATGTGCGACGCTGCGATGATGAGGCCATGGTAAGAGCTGGACCGAAGGAGGAGCCATGATGTACGGAGCAGGGCAAGTGCATGAGCCGCGGTCGTTGGGAAGGCGCATGGGTGATTCTGTGATCGCTGCCGTGTGCACGGGATTGATGGCGGTGCTTTGCATTGGGATGCTGTGGGCCATGTCGCATGTGGGACAATAGCGGACGGTTGGGTGCCGACATAAACGGCGCTCACGTATTCGTTTTGCTTGTTAAGGAGTACCCATGGACGTCGTCGATCCCTTTTCTGTTGCTCGGGCCGCGGGGCTTGAGCTGACCGGGAAGCCCGAGGGCCTCACGCTCACCGACGGCACGATGGAGCTGCGTGCCGATTTTGGCCGCATGCTGCCGCGACTCAAGCAGGGCCGTCTGCAGCAAGAGCTGTTGGTGAAGGCTGCGCGCACAAAGGGCATCGAGCGACCATGGGCGATTGACGCTACGGCAGGCTTTGGCGAGGATTCGCTGCTGCTGGCGGCCGCGGGCTTTACCGTCGATCTGTATGAGCAGGATTGCGTGATCGCGGCGCTCCTCAAGGATGCCTTGGATCGCGCGGTAGATGATCCGGCGCTTGCGACAGCCGTGGCGCGCATGCGCTTACATGCGGGCGAGGACAGCATTGCCGGCCTTCGCCATACAGCTGGGCTGATCGAGCGGGACGAGCTTGCAGCTCCCGACGTGGTGTATCTGGATCCCATGTTTCCCGAGCGCACCAAGAGCGCGGCGGTGAAAAAGAAGTTCCAGCTCTTGCATCATCTGGAACAGCCGTGTGCCGATGAGGAGACGCTGGTCGAGGCGGCGCTTGCTGTGCATCCGCGCAAGGTCGTTATCAAGCGGCCGGTAAAGGGCCCGCTGCTTGCCGGCGTTAAGCCGAGCTATCAACTTGCGGGCAAGGCCGTTCGCTACGATGTTTTGGTGCCGCCGCGCCCGTAGCTTGCGCGCGATGGCTGGTGCTCCGTCAGTGCCGTGCTGATGCAGTGCTTATTTCCATGGGTGCGACGTCAGGTGCCAGCCGCCGCAGTATTCGCATTTGTAGCAGGCCAAACCGCGCCGCCCGCGGTTTTCGCAGTCGGCCATAACGGCTTCGGCCTCGGCGCGTGTGTCGTAACGGTTTTTGCGCCCGCACGACTTGTAGCGCCAGGCTTCATCGCGCTCGGCGTCCAGGGCGTCGCGGCGCTCGTCTTCGCGCGCAAACAGGTCGCTCATATCGCCGCCGGTGGCAGCGCCCAAAAACTCGCTTTTTGCCTTTGACCAGGCGGCTCGCTTTTTGCTCCCCATCTGCTTCGCGCCCTTCTCAAAACGTTGGTATCATTGCCCAATCAAAGTGATACCAATAAACGTGAGGTCGCCGCGTGATGATCAGAAAAACCCTCGATACCGACATTCCCGCCGTCATGGCTATCTATGACGCGGCCCGCGCCTTTATGCGCACGCATGGCAACGCCACGCAGTGGCCCGAGGGCACGCCTTCTGCCGAGCAGCTGGCTGCCGATATCGCCGCTGATGGCAGCTATGTGTGCGAAGTCGACGGCCACGTGGTGGCGACGTTTGCCTTTTTGCCGGGCCCGGACGAGTGCTATGACGTAATTGAGGATGGTCAATGGCGTAGCGACACTCCGTACGCCGTGCTGCACCGCGTGGCATCCGATGGCACCGTGCACGGTATCGCGGCCGCGATGTTTGCCTTTGCCAAGGAGCGTGCCGATCACCTGCGCATCGACACGCATCAGGACAACCTGCCCATGCAGGGGGCGAGCCTCAAGGCCGGATTTGAGCGCGCCGGCATCGTGTATGTGTCGGACGGCACACCGCGTGTTGCGTTTGACTGGCTACGCGAGGCATAAGAGCGAGGACGCGTATCAATAATTCGTGCGAACGAAAATGGTCCCACCCGGGGCTATTTTCGTTCGCTGTGCTGTTTTGAAAGCCGGCTTTCGCAAGGCGCGAACCTACGAAAATCGCCGCGCGGCAACGCGGAGCGATGAGCTCGGTCGGGGGATAGGGCCCGCTTCGCCCGCCGGCCCGTAAATTGTATCATCCAGTGTGGAGCGTGAACGCCCGTTGCCGCGTGCGATGGGCTTGCAATAAGAGGAGAGCCATGTCGAAACAAGCGGTCGTTGGAATTGTGGCGCATGTCGATGCCGGCAAGACCACGTTGGCCGAGGCCATGCTGTTCAACGCTGGTCGCATTCGCAAGCGCGGCCGCGTTGACGATGGCGACTCGCATCTGGACACTAACGCGATCGAGCGTGAGCGCGGCATTACGATCTTCTCGTCGCAGGCCGTGCCCGACCACGGCGATACCCGCGTCATGCTTGTGGATGCGCCCGGCCACGTCGATTTTTCGGCCGAGGCGGAGCGCACGCTGCGCGCGCTCGACTATGCGATTTTGGTTGTGGGTGCCAACGATGGCGTGCAGGGGCACACCGAAACCCTGTGGCGCCTGCTTGCGCGCTATGACATTCCGACGTTCATCTATATCAACAAAATCGATTTGGAGAATCCCGGTCGCGATGTTTTGCTGGCACAACTTGGGCAACGTCTTTCCGAAGGCTGCCTGGATGCCAGCGAACTGTTGGCGGGTGGTGCCGTTCAGGAGGACGCTGCTGCGTTGGACGAGGCGGCGCTCGAGGAGTTTCTTGAGGCGGGTGAGCTTTCCGTCGCGACGCTGTCGCGCATGGTTGCCGAGCGCAAGCTCTTTCCCTGCTTTGCCGGCTCGGCGCTCAAGGACCAAGGCGTGGACGAGCTGTTGGATGGTATATGCGTGCTGATGCGCGAACAGGCGTGGCTCCCGGAGTTTGCCGCCCGCGTCTATCGCGTCAGCCGCGGGGACCGCGGCGAGCGCTTGGCTTGGGTTAAAGTGACCGGCGGCACGCTGCATGCCAAGCAGGTGATTGGCGGACGTTCCGGTGTCGAGACATGGGAGCAGAAGGTCGATCAGGTGCGCATCTATAACGGCGATAAGTATGAGCTTGCCCAAGAAGTTGCTGCTGGCGGTATTTGTGCCGTGACGGGTCTTGCACACGTTCGCCCGGGGGACGCCCTGGGCGCGGAGCCCGCGGGCGATGCGCCCGTCATTGCGCCGGTCCTCACCTATACGGTGCTGCCGGGCGAACACGACGTCCATACGGTGTTCAAAGCGTTGGCTGAGCTGGCGGATGAAGATCCCATGCTCGGCGTAAGCTGGAATACGCATCTTGAGCAGATTCATTTGCAGTTGATGGGCGCCGTGCAGCTCGAGGTCGTGCAGCGGGTGTTGGCCGATCGCTTTGGCCTTTCGGTTTCGTTTGAGTCTGGCGGCATCCTCTATAAGGAGACTATTTCGCAGTCGGTCGAGGGCGTGGGTCACTTTGAGCCACTGCGCCACTATGCCGAGGTGCATCTGAGCCTGGAGCCGTTGCCAGCGGGTTCGGGCGTGCAGTTTGGCACCGTGGCCTCGACCGACGAGCTCGATCTTAACTGGCAGCGTTTGGCGCTCACCAACGCCATGGAGCGCGATCACCTGGGCGTGCTGACCGGCTCTCCCATCACCGATATTCGCATTACGCTCACGGGCGGTCGTGCGCATGCCAAGCACACCGAGGGCGGCGATTTTCGTCAGGCAACGTACTGCGCGATTCGCCAGGGCTTGATGCAGGCGCGTGAGGCCGGCGCGGCGGTGCTGTTGGAGCCGTGGTATCGCTTTGAGCTCGAGGTGCCGGGGGAGTGCGTGGGTCGGGCGCTCTCGGATGCCACGCGCATGGGTGCCGAGTACGAGCCGCCGACGATGGCGGGAGACCGGGCGAAGCTTGTGGGTCGCGTGCCGGCATCCGAGGTGCAGGATTACGCGCTGGAGGTGGCTGCCTACACGAGTGGTCGCGGACATCTGTACCTAGAGTTCGCCGGCTATTCGGCTTGCCATGATGCCGAGCGCGTAATCGAGACGGCCGCCTATGAGCCCGAGGCCGATCTGCCCAACACGCCCGACTCGGTCTTTTGCTCTCACGGCGCTGGTTACACGGTCAAATGGTACGACGTGCCCGCCGCGGCGCACGTAAAGATCGATCCCGCCACCTTCCGCCCCTGGCGAGCAGCAGACGCCGAGTTTTTCGGCCACATATGACAAAGGGGCAGCTCCTTTGTCATATACTATTGGTATAACTCGGTATAAGTTGGTATAACTGTTACCAGGGTTTGCCAATCTGAGGAGGCCGACATGAATCCAAATCCCTTTAAGCCCACGGCTGGCAAGCGGCCTCCGATACTCATCGGTCGCGAGTCGGTCATCGAGGATTTTGAGGAAGGGCTCGATAACGGCGCCGGAGCACCGGGTAGGCTCATGCTCATTACGGGAAATCGCGGCTGCGGCAAGACGGTTCTCCTGCGGGAGCTGCAACGTCTAGCCAATGAGCGCGGATGGGCGGTTGTCTCCGATTCCGCTTCGCTTGGCTTATGCGACCGATTGGCCGACGCGCTTCGCTCGAATAAGCCCGTTGTGACGTCAATGGAGTTCGGTCCGTCGTTTGGCCGGATGTCGGTCGAGGCGGCGCGGGCAAAGGGCGAAACGTTGCGAGGGCTGGTCAACGAGCGCCTCAAGAAGCTCGGTCCAGGCAAGGGCATACTGTTTGCGATTGACGAGGCGCAATCGGCGTCTATCGAGGAACTGGCGGCTCTTGCCGTTCTCTATCAGCAGGTGCTCGGAGACCAGGATGCTACGGGCTTGCCCGATAGCGAGCAGCGCGGCCTTGCGCTGGTGTTCGCCGGCTTACCCAGTATGGTTGACGATCTGCTCGAAGAGCCGAGCGTAACGTTTTTACGGCGTGCCCAGCAGCGTACGTTGGGGGCGATATCCTTGCCCAAGGTGCGCGATTCGTATATCCAGACGGTCAAGGACGCTGGTCTTTACGTGGACGCGGGGACGGCGGACCTTGCGGCGCGCAAGAGCATGGGGCATCCCTATATGGTTCAGCTGGTGGGATATTACATGTGGCGCTCTGCCGTCCGGCGTGGCTCGCAGGTCATCGAAAGGTGCGATGTCGAGGCTGGCCATACGGATGCCGTCTCCGAGTTCTACGAAGCGGTCGACGCGCCCCTGTATTACGGGCTGCGCAGTCCACAGCGCCTCTTTATCGAGGCCATGTCGGTTGACGAGGGCAAACCGACGCGCATGGCGGATGTCATTGAGCGCTGCGATCGCACCCAGAGCTGGGCGAGTAAATATCGCGCAAGCCTGATTCGCGAGCGCGTCATCGGGGCTGCCGGATACGGTCTCGTCCGGTTTACCGTGCCCATGCTGGGCGAGTACATCCGCGATCGAGTTTTATGGCATGAGTAGGGTGATAAAGGTGACGGAACAGAAGATGAGCCCGCAGGCTATCGAGGTGCGTGGCGCGCGCGTGCACAACCTCAAAGACATCGATATCGATATTCCACTGGGAAGGCTTGTGGGCATTGCCGGCGTGTCGGGCTCGGGCAAGAGTTCGCTGGCGCTGGGGGTTCTTTATGCCGAGGGCTCGCGTCGCTATCTTGAGGCGCTCAGCACCTATACCCGCCGTCGTCTGACGCAGGCCGAACACGCCCAGGTGGACGAGGTTCTGCACGTGCCGGCGGCGCTCGCATTGCATCAACGCCCCAGCGTGCCGGGCGTGCGCTCGACCTTTGGTACCATGACCGAGCTCAACAACAGCCTGCGTCTGCTCTTTAGCCGTTGCGCCCATCACGTGTGCCCGCATTGCGGGGCGCGTGTGGAGCCGAGCCTTAACGTAGCTGCGGGCCTGTCGCTCACGTGTCCGACATGCGGCCGCGAGTTCTACGCGCCGAGTGCCGAGGATTTGGCTTTCAATAGCGGCGGCGCATGCCCCACCTGTGGCGGCACCGGTGTCATGCGCGAGGTGGACGAGGCGAGCCTGGTGCCAGATGAGTCAAAGACCATCAACGAGGGCGCAGTCCTTCCCTGGGGCACGCTCATGTGGGATCTGATGAAGCAGGTGGCAGGCGAGATGGGCGTACGCACCGACGTGCCGTTTAGCCAACTCACGCCTCAAGAGCGCGACATCGTGTTTCATGGTCCGGCGGTTAAGAAGCACATTCTCTACGTTCCCAAAAACGGCGAGGGCGCCACGCCGCTCGACTTCACCTATTACAACGCCGTCTATACCGTCGAGAATGCGCTCGCCAAGGTCAAGGACGATAAGGGCTTAAAACGCGTTGCGCGCTTTTTGCGCGAGGGAGCATGCCGCGATTGCGGCGGCACGCGTCTCTCCGAGGCTGCGCGCCAGCCCCAGGTGCGCGGTATCAATCTGGCGCAAGCAGCGGCCATGACGCTGGGTGAGGCGATTGAGTGGGTGCGCGGGGTGCCTACGTCCTTGCCGGCCGAGATGCGGCCCATGGCGACGGATATCTGCGATTCGTTTTTGAGTGCGGCCCGTCGTCTGGTCGACCTGGGTCTCGATTACCTTTCGCTCGATCGCGCCGGCGCCACGCTCTCCACGGGTGAGCGCCAGCGTGTGCAGCTCGCCCGCGTGGTGCGCAACCGATCGACGGGTGTGCTTTATGTGCTGGACGAGCCTTCGATCGGCTTGCATCCTGCCAATGTCGACGGCTTGGTGGGCGTGATGCGCGATCTGGTGGATGACGGCAACACCGTGGTTGTTGTCGACCACGACACGCGCGTACTGGCGGAAGCCGACTATCTGGTCGAGATGGGCCCCGTTGCCGGAGCGGGCGGCGGTAATGTGATCGCCGCTGGTACGGTGGACGAGGTCGAACAATCGCAGGGCAGCCGCATCGCCCCGTTTTTGCGCGCAGAGTCCAAGCGCCTGCGTCCGCAGGTGACTGACGAGGAAATGTTCGACCAGGGGCATATTCGCATGGCAACCGATGCCATCCATACCGTTAAGCCGCTCGAAGTTGATATCCCGCGCGGCCGCCTTGTTGCGGTTACGGGCGTTTCGGGTTCGGGCAAGACGACGTTGGTGCTCGAGACGCTCATCCCGGCGCTTAAGGCGCAGGCAGCTGGCGAGCGCCTGCCGGGGCACGTGCGTTGGGTCGATGCCGAGGGTATTGCCCGCGCAAACCTGATTGACGCTACGCCCATCGGCGCCAACGTGCGCTCGACGGTAGCGACTTATGCCGACATCCATGATGAGCTGCGCCGCGCCTTCGCCCGTACGCCCGAGGCCAAGGCAGCCGGCTACAAGGCGGGCGCCTTTAGCTACAACACCGGCGCCTTGCGCTGCCCTACGTGTGACGGCACGGGCTCGATATCGCTCGACGTGCAGTTTTTGCCCGACGTCGAGATCATCTGCCCAGCATGCCGTGGTTCGCGCTACGCCGAGGCCGCCTCGCATATCCATCGCGAGGGTAGGGACGGGAGCTTGCTGACGTTGCCGCAGCTCATGGACATGAGTGTGGACGAGGCCATTGACGCCACACTGGGACTCAAGAAGGTTCAGACGCGTTTGCAGACCTTGCACGACCTGGGCCTGGGTTATCTCACGCTTGGCGAGCCCACACCGGCGCTTTCGGGCGGTGAGGCACAGCGCCTTAAGCTCGCGAGCGAGATGGGCCGCGTGCAGGATGATGCCGTATTCGTATTTGACGAGCCCACGATCGGCCTGCATCCGCTCGATGTTCAGGTGCTGTTGAACGTGTTTGACGGCCTCGTTGCCAAGGGCGCCACAGTTATCGTGATCGAACACGATCTCGACCTTATCCGTAACGCCGATTACGTGATCGACATGGGCCCGGGCGGTGGCGATGCGGGCGGGCAAATCGTCTGCGCCGGCACGCCGAGCGACATCGCGGCCTGCCCCGCAAGCATCACCGGCCGCTATCTATAGACAATGAGGCAAAGGGACAGCCTCTTTGCCTCATTGATGCCTATTTCACGCATTGAGCCGCGAGATAGTCGCGGAAGAATGGCAATTCAAATGCGACGAGCCCTCGTCCTCGTTCTCCGATGATGCCGGCATCTATCATGCGGCGTCGGTAGCGGGAGACCTGCTGCGGCGAACGCTTAAGGCGCTCGATAAGGTCGGCGGTGGTGGACTCTTCTTCGTCATCGAGCATGGCGATGAGGAATCGCTTGTCCTCTGCAGTGAGTTCCCGATAGGTTGCCGCGAGGATTCGGTCGTCCATCTCGTCGCGCGCGATTTTGATTCCCAGGTCAAAGTCGCGTGACGAGATTTCCTTCGAATCGCTTGTGAGATCCCAGGCACGGTAGCCTACGAGTTGCAATAGGAAGGGAAAACCAGAGATCGAGCGAACGGCTCTATCGATTCCCTCGGCATCTGCTAGGCGATCGTTTTCCTGGATTGTGCGAATCAAGGCCTCGCGTACGTCATAGTCGGCAATGCGACCCAGATGATATTGTTGGGCGCGGCGAAGGAACGAGACCGTCTTGTGGTTCAGTAGCGTCGATACGTTGTTGGGAAGTCCCGCCATGAGCAGGGCGACGCGTTTCCCATCGGTCACAAAGTGCTGATACGTCGCTGCGAGCTGGATCATCTCGTCGAGTGTCGGGTCCACCTCGTCAACCGTGACAAGCAGACCGGTGCCCGCCTCGTTGAGCCGGTCGATGATGTCGCTCATGCGGTAACGCCAGGTTGAGGCATCGTGAACGCGACTGACCTCGATGCTGCCGAGCGGTGCAATTCCGAGACCGGTGACTTCGAAGTGGTTGGACGAGTCGATGAGATGGGCTGCGGCACGTTTCGCCCCGAACTCGATTTCCTCAAGCATTCCCGGGAGCGCGGTCGTCTTTACGGCAATCCAGCCGTGGGATTCCGCCCTTGTCGCGAGCGACGACATGAGAGCGGTTTTACCGGTTCCACGCGCGCCTGAGAAGATCGAGGTCAATTCTGGGCGCCTGCGCTGGCTCAAGAAGGCACGGTCCAAATCCCGAATAATCTGTTGTCTGCCAGCGAGATGGGCAGGAACCTCACCAAAACTGGGGGTAAACGGGTTCTCGAGATATTCCACAAGGCTCTCCTTTCACACCGCCGTTTAACTTCATTTTACTTTAGTTAATTCTGATTAAAAGTGAGGGCTCTCTATCTAGAGCATCAATTAGGCGTGTGCGCCGTCGGCGTGGCGCTCGAATGTGACAAAGGGACAGTCCCTTTGTCACATTCTCGGAAAGTCTGTCTGGCGCAGGGCTTCGTAGAGGACGATGGCGGCGCTGTTGGAAAGGTTGAGGGCGCTGATGCGGTAGTCGTCGGGATTGACGAAGTTGCCGCAGATATCCTGCCGAAGGATGGCCTCGTGGCCGTCCTCGGTATGTCCCAGCGATTTCTCGTGGGCTTCCCAGGCCTCGGCGTTATCGAGTGAGTCGCAATCGCGCAGCATCGGGATGCGCTCGCAGCGCTCGGGCGCCGCGGCAAGCAGTGGCTCGGGAATGCCCGAGCTCTCGCTGCCAAAGACCAAGTAGTCGCCATCGCGGTAGGTACTCTGCGCATAGGTTCTGCGCGCCTTTTTGGTCAGCAGATGCAGGCGCTCGTCGGCAGGGGAGAGGCCGTTGCGTGCAAGGAAATCCTCCCAGCCGGCATAGGTCGTCACGTCCAAGTTTTGCCAGTAGCCCAGTCCGGCACGACGCACCGTCTTGTCGTCGAGCGAAAACCCCAGCGGCTCCACCAGATGCAGGCGGGCACCGGTAACCACGCAGGTGCGGCCGATATTGCCCGTATTGGCCGGAATCTCGGGTGCGTACAGCACGATATTGAACATGAATCTCCTTGGCTCAGAACGAAAAACCACCACGAAGGGCACCTTCGTGGTGGTTTGGCGGTTGTGTAGGCGGAAAAATGCCCGCTTGGATAAACCTAGGCGCGGTGCCAGTCGGTCAGGCAGGCATCGAGGGAGGCGATGAGCGCATCCTTGTCCATGTGACGGCCGATGATGCACAGGCTCGTCATGCGGTCGCCCGTCTCGTCGTCCCAAATCTGCATGATTTCGGGGTTCTCGTCGATGATCTTCTGCTTCTCGCCCTCGGGCGCCGAGTCGACAAACAGGCCGTTCTCCATCAGGCGCATCTGGTGGCCGGCCTGCTCGAACATGTAGCACATGTCCGGATCGCCGGTCTGCCACAGCGGGCCCTTGACGCGGATGACCTCGTCGGGCCACTCCTGCTCAACAAAATCGGTGAACTTCTGCAGGTCAAACGGCTTGCGGCGCGAGTACACAAAGGTCTCGATGTCGTACTCGAGCACCTCGGGGTCGTCGTGCTCCTCGGGATGCTCCATGGCCTCGATCCAGGCGGCGGAGTTGTAGGCGCGCATAAAGTCAAAGCGGTCGGTGTCGAGCAGCTCCTCCATAGGAACCTCGCCGTTTTGAGCCTCGACGATCACGGCGTCCTTCTGCAGACTGCGCACGATAGCCTTGAGCTCGGCGATCTGCTCAGAGCTCACGGTATCGGTTTTGTTGAGGATCAGCGTGGAGCAGAACTCGATCTGCTGGATGAGCAGGCTCTCGATGTCGTCCTCGTCGATATCCTCGGCCAGCAGGTCGCGACCGCCGTTGAACTCGTCGTACATGCGGGCGCAGTCGACCACGGCCACGATGTTGTCGAGCGCGAGCTTGGGCTCGCCGCCCACCTTGGCCTCGTCGCAGAAGCTCGAGATGGTGTAGGCGATGGGGATGGGCTCGCAAATGCCCGAGGCCTCGATGATGATGTAATCGAAGTTGCCCGAATCGGCGATGCCCTGCAGCTGGTTGGCCAGGTCATCCGAAAGCGTGCAGCAGATGCAGCCGTTGGTGAGCGGGATGAGGTCGTCGGTCTCGGAAAGGCCGCCGTCGGCGATGAGGCTGGCGTCCACATTGATCTCGCCGATATCGTTGACGATTACGGCGGCGCGGATACCGCCATCGTTAGCGAGGATGTGGTTGAGCAGCGTGGTCTTGCCGGCACCGAGGTATCCGGTAAGCATGATGATTTTCACGGGTTTGTTGGGCATGTGCCCTCCTTTGTTAGACATGGCTTACAGTTGAATCATATGCCAAACGCCTGCTCTTATACCCACGCGCTGGCAAATAACACAGGCTACTCCCAGGCTCCCCATACATCGGGGCAATAACCGACGGTGGCCTTTTTGCCGTTACGCACGATGGGCTCGGCTAGAACCTGCTGGTTCTCGAGCAACTTGTCGAAGCGCTGGCTGGGGGTGAGGTGCTGGATGAGCGCGAGCGTCTCCTCGTCCTTGGCCTTGGGGTTGAGCAGCTTGTCGATACCGCCGACCGCCTGCATCACGCTCGTGAGCTCGCCCTTGCTCATCTCCTTTTCCTTAAGGTCAATAAACTGCACCTTAATGCGGCGCTCTTTGAAGAAGCGCTGTGCTTTCTTGGTATCGAAAGACTTTTTGGTGCCAAAAATTTGCACGTTCATGTATTTGTTCCGCCGTTCTACCTGATGAAGTTGGTGCGCTCGCGATCGGCTTCGGGGGCTTCGATACCGGCGGCCTGTCCTGCCTCGATACAATGCAGGAGCCAGGCCATGTTCTTGCCGATGTTGCGCATGGTGGCCAGGCCCTCGGCGTCCTGGGCGGCCTCGCCCGGCATGGCGCCAAACACGTTGTTCCAGTACGTGGAGGCTACCACGGGCATCTGGTTGATGGTGAAGTACTTATTGAGCACGTCGAAGGTGGTCGACGTGCCGCCGCGACGGGCAACGGCGACGGCAGCGCCCGGCTTGTGTGCAAAGGCTTTGCTGCCGGCATAGAATGCGCGATCGAGGGCCGAAAGGATGCGCCCGCTGGGGTGCGCATAGTAGACGGGCGAGCCAAAGACAAAGCCATCTGCCTGCTCGGCGGCAGCGATCAGCTCGTTCACCACGTCATCGTCAAAGGTGCAGCGGCAATCGAGCTTGCCGCACTGACCACAGCCAATGCAGTCGCGAATGGGCTTGGTGCCCAGCTGAAACGCCTCGGTATCAATGCCTTCGGCATTGAGTTGCTCGGCGACTTCGGCGAGTGCGCGGGCGGTGTTGCCGTTTGCCTTGGGGCTGCCATTGACCAAAAGAACCTTCATCACAAACTCCCTCTGCTGTCGGTGACTTCTGCAGAGGATTATCGCACGATGGGGGAGGCGGTGTGGGCGCGGTGCTAATCCAGTTTGGTACCTGGCACCTGCACGGCTTTCCCGAGCAACGCTTTGAGCTCGTTCAAAATCGAAACGGGCTGACGGTCGACGCCGTCCAGATGGAGCGTGGCCACGCGAATGGGCGGCTGATATTCAAATGGGCCAAAGAGCACGGGCGAACCCAGGAACCGCTCGATTTCCTCTGCAATCGTATCGGTTTCTTCGGGATCAAAGTCGTCGAAAAGCGCCACGAACATCGGCCCCGTCGAGCGGAACATACGACCCTTACCGCGCGAGCATTCCACCAGACAGGCGGCACATTCTGCCAAAACGCGGTCGCCCGCATCAAAGCCAAAACGGGCATTGACCTGAGCGATATCATCGATTTTAATGGCGATCAACCCCGCCTTGCGCGCCACGCGACGCATTTCGCCAATGGCGTTGACCAGGGCGTGAATATCGCCCAAGCCGGTCACGGAATCGGTCGTATCTGCCAAGCTTCGGTTGATGATAATGCCCACATACATGCCGGGCTCGGTATCGGTGCCGTCCAAGCGGTAGCCCGTGCAGTCGCAAAGCACGTATTTTCCGGTGGCATCCATTACGCGATACTGCATGTAGTGGAAGTGCCACGTGCCGTTTATCACCATGTCGAGTTCGGCACGTACGTTGTCGCGGTCCTCGGGATGAACGCGGGCGAGCCACATGTCGAGTGAGTTAAAAGGGTGCTGGGAGGGCAGGTCAAAATCGCGCACGGCGTTAACCGACCATTGCGATTCTCCCGTATCGAGATTGAGGATAAACGGATAGCGCGTCTCGGAGCTCATGGAGATCGCTTGGAACACCCGGTCGTTGCAGGGAAGCTGATCGACGATTGGGCGTTGCGGCGCGTCATCGTCTTTCGGTTGCTGCACACGATGCATAAGCTTATAGCGATACATCTTGCGATCGGCATCCATTGTCATCTGGCGACGCGTGTCGCCAGCAAGTGGATCGACGCGCGAGCAGCCAAAGCTAAAGCTGCCGATCATGGGCGCCTTGCCACCTGAGCTCGCCTCGATCAGCCTGGTACGTACCTGCTCCAAGCGCTGCTCGAGTTCAATCTCGTTTGCGGAGAGCGAGATGAGCACAAACTCGTCTCCACCGATACGGAACAGCATCTCATCGTGCTCCATGGTTTCGGAGAGCGTGCGGCAGATGCTCAGAATATAGCGATTGCCTTCGGCGTGGCCAAACCTATCATTGCAATGCTTGAGATGGTCGATGTCAATATAGGCGCAGGTGAAGGGGTCGCCTTTGCGCCAGAGTTGCTCGACGTGACGGTCGAATCCGTTGCGGTTGCCCAAGTTGGTGAGCGGATCGATATAGGCGTTGCGCTCAAGCAGCTGGCGCTCTTGTTGCAGGATGGCATGCGTCTTTTGCAGTTGCTCGCCAACGGCGCGTAGCCCAGCAGGCAGCGCGGCAACATCGAGTTCGGCGGTCGAGACGCCGTTCGCAAGTCGCTGAAGATAGGCAATAATCGATTGCTCGCCCAGGCGATACGACTCGTTCATGATGGATAACCTCCTTGGGCGGAACAACGGTTTGTATCATATCCCCAATTCGGTTTGAATTGGGGATATAAGTTAGCTAA
The DNA here is from genome assembly GCA_905193815.1 of uncultured Collinsella sp. Lineage (GTDB taxonomy): Bacteria > Actinomycetota > Coriobacteriia > Coriobacteriales > Coriobacteriaceae > Collinsella. The sequence continues at coordinate 67,252 of CAJJQF010000005.1, forward strand.
TGGAGACAAATATCCCCTTCGACGGTGGCGTTTTGCGCGCGAGCGTATCAGTTGTTATTGCCGCCATCGAGCAATGCCTCAAAATCCTTCGCCTGCATGGGGCGGTAGTAGAGGAAGCCCTGAGCGTAGCGGGCGCCCATTTGTCGTAGCATGTTCGCCTGCTCATTTGTCTCGACGCCTTCGACCACGACGGGCAGATGGAGCGACTGCGCCATTTCGAGCATCGATGAAATGATTTGCGTGCTACGGCCTTGATCGCGGTCGGTGGGCACAAAGGTGCGGTCGAGCTTGATGACGTCGACGTTGACGTTCTTGAGCATCGCGAGCGTGGACTGGCCGGTGCCAAAATCGTCCATGTAGGTCGAGAAGCCACGGGTGTGCAGATCCGCGGTCAGCTTATCCACGGCCTCGGACTCTCCGGTATAGGCGGTCTCGGTGATCTCGATGTGCATGAGTTCGGGCGGCAGGTTGTACTGGGCGGCGAGCGACCCCATATGCTCGGCGACATCGCAGGCAAGAATGTCTACGCGCGACACATTGAGGGAAATCGGAACCACGCGAAGTCCTCGATTGAGGCGCTCGCGGAGCCACATGGCGACGCCCTGCCAAACATATTTGTCGAGCGTCACTACAAAGCCGCTTTCCTCGAGTGCGGGGATAAACGTTGCGGGCGAAATGAGAGAGCCGTCCTTGTTAATCCAGCGGGTGAGTGCTTCGGCGCCAATAATCTCGCCGGTTTCCATATCGACCTGGGGCTGAAGATAGTACGTGATGCGACCATTTGACAGCGCGTACTGGAATTCGGTCAGCGTGCGGTTGAACACGATTTCGCGCTTGTACTCCTCGGGGCAAAAAATGGCAATGCGCTCCTTAAAGTCGTTTTTTGCGCGCCGATTGGTAAACATGGCCTTTGCCTGCGCATCGATGGTGATCTCCTCATTGGAATCGATGGGGTAAACGCCCATGGACGGCCAAAAACCTACGCCGCCATCATACCTGGCTACTGCCTCGCGAACGCGGTTGTAGATTTGATGGACGGTGATGTGCTTAAAGGGGATGAGTACGCAAAAGTCATCTTGGCCCCAGTACCCTGCGACGCCCATGTCGGCATTCTCGATGTCCTTGAGGACCGTGCCCACATCGGCAAGCAGGCGGTCGCCTTCGGCCTGTCTATACCATTCGTTAAACAGGCGCATGTGGCCCATGTCGACCGTGGCGATGCACCAGGCGCCGTTGCGCCTTGCCTCGAGAAAAGCGTTGGCGCGCCGCATAAACTCGCTGGGTCGATAGAGACCCGTGAGCGAGTCGATACGTTCGGCGATGGCGCTTTTGCGCTCAGCCTCGGGTATGGGGAGGCTGTCGTTGGGAACAAGCCCGCCGGCCGTGCGAAGGCGACGGTTGAGTTCGCCTAAAACGGCGGTCGCTTGATGGGTTAAGTGCTCGTAAAAGGCCGGGACGACAAGGCAGACGGGAGTAATGGTGTCGCCTGCGATTCGAACAGGAGCGAAAACGGCCTCTTTAAGGTGGCGGGTCAGTTGCTCGAATGCCTCGTGGTCTAGGTCGTTGCTGAGCACGACGAACTGAACGCTTCGTGAACGGTAGACCCGGCTCCTGCCGCGAGTGATCGACAGCATACGGCCTGCGTATTCGGCAAGCATGTTGTCGACGGCCTCGGCCCCGTAGAGCTCGTTGAGCTTTGTCGTGCCACGAACGCGCACCGCTATAAGCCCTGTCTCGCAACGATCGCGGCGGCAGGCGTCGATGGCGTTGGCCAGCATGCGCTGCGTTCCGAGGCCTGTGGCGGCGTCGACGGTTTCGGCAAGTGAGTGGTTGACGAGCTCGCCGACATAGAGCGAGGGGACATTTCCGTCGCCGTCGATACGAAACCCGCGAGCACGGCAAAGGACGTAGTCGCCGACGGCGTTGCGCACACGATACTGCATGACGCGACGGTGCTTGGTGCCGTTGTAGACTTGGTCGATGTCGTTGATGCAGGCCTCAAGGTCGTCGGGATGGACGCGCGTTTTCCAGTAATCGCGACAGTTGTCTATGTGCTCCGAGGGAAGGCCAAGATCGCGCAAGGCACCTTGTGACCAAAGGGTGCGATGTTTGTCCAAGTTCTCGATAAAGAAATATCGGCCCTCATTGAGCATCGAAAAGGCGTCAAAAATTCGATCGCTTATTTCGAAGTCGTCGGCGTGAACTTGCGTGATATTGCGTCGATCGAGGTGCATGGCATGACGTAGCTTGTAGTCGTACATGCGATGGTCGGCATCGAGCGTCATGCGATTGGAAGCTTCGCCCAGGGCGGGGTCGGCATGTGACACTCCGTAGCTAAACGAGTGGGGCATCTCGGAATCGTTGTTTTTGAGCAGAACCGTTCGGCAGTGTTTCAGACGTTCGGCGAGGTCGTCCTCGGTTGCAATCGTAGATAGGATGGCAAACTCGTCGCCGCCTATGCGAAACGCCGCTTCGCCCACCTTCATATACAGATTAAGATAGAGACTTACCTGCAAGATATAGCGGTTGCCCTCGTCATGTCCAAAGACGTCGTTGCAGTGCTTGAGATTGTCGATATCGATGAACGCCATGGTAACGGGGGCGTCCTGCTCCCAGAGCTCCTCGAGGGAACGGGCAAAGCCGCCACGGTTGCCAAGCCCGGTAAGCTGGTCGGTAAAGGCGGTCCTGATCAGATCCTCCTGCCGCTCGAGAAGGTCGCGGACGGTCTTTTCGAGCGTTTCGGTGTAATTGCTGACAGTTTCCATGTTCTAAGTGGCTTTCTGAGGTCGGGGCGGATTGCGTCGGGCGAGCTCGTTGTGTACACGCGTCGTTGCTCAGCGCTTTGCATGTATCCAGGCCCCCGCCTTGCCGCGTTGTTGAGTTAATTTGCCGGCTAATGTTCGCTGTTGATAACAGCTGAGTAGTGTAAACAATAGTGCACAATTATATATGGGTGCACATGCTGTGGGCGGCTATTGTTCGACAAGCGGTAGCGCGACGATGCGATGTTCGATAAAAATGCGACTGGGACGATATATGTTGACGGGTATACTTGTCCCGTTTGAATTTGTGGGGACGGAGATGGTCGCATGGCACAGTCAAATACGACGCGCACGGTGGGGCTGGCACTCGAGGGAGGCGGCTACCGCGGTATGTATACGGCGGGCGTGCTCGACGTTTGGATGGAGCACGGCTTAACTTGCGACCATATGGTGGGTGTCTCGGCGGGCGCGGCGTTTGGCTACAACTTTAAATCGCGCCAGATCGGCCGCGCCATTCGCTATAACAAGGCCTATTGTGCCGATAAGCGCTATGCGGGTGTAGCAAGCTGGCTGCGGACCGGCGATATGTTCAATGCCGATTTTGCCTATCACGAGGTGCCCATCGAGCGCGATCCCATCGATTTGGAGACATATCGCGCCTGCCCCATGCGGTTTACGTGCGTGTGTACCGATATCGAGACGGGCAAGGCCGTCTACCACGACCTGCCCTATGGCGATGAGCGCGATATCGAGTGGATCCGGGCGTCGTCGGCGATTCCTGTGGCGACGCGTCCTGTCGCCATTGAGGGCCGCAAGTACCTGGATGGCGGCGTGGCTGATTCTATTCCCAGTGCATGGTTGTTTGCGCAGGGGTATGATCGCAATATCGTGGTGCTCACGCAGCCGGCGGGCTTTGTGAAGCAGCCCAACAGCGTGATGCCCATGCTGCGTCGCGTGTTCCGTCACTATCCGGAGTTTGTCGCAGCGCTTGAGCATCGGCATGAGGTCTACAATGCCACGCTCGATGATTTGGCGCGTCGTGAGGCCGCCGGCGATATCTTTGTGGTGCGTCCGAGCGAATCGGTGAAGGTGCCGTCGCTGTGTCGTGAGCCCGATGAACTTGAGCGCATCTACCAGATTGGTCGCCACGATGCGGAGGCGACCTTGCCGGCGCTGGAGGCATATCTGGCAGAGTAGGGCAAACTGCCGCGTGCTCAGCGGAAAGCGCATCCCAGAATGGACGTCCAAACTGGGATGCGTTTTCCATTGCTGAAGTTATGGGGCCGCGGAGCAACTGTTCGGCTTATGCCTATGCCTGCTGCCAGGTGTCTACGAGCTCCTTGGCCGCGGCGTAGGGGTCATCGGCGCTGCAGACGGCACTCACCACAAAGAAGCCGTCGACGCCGGTAGCCTTGAGCTGCGGAAGGTCGGCCGTCTTGACGCCGCCGCCCACCACGATGGGCACGGGGCTTGCCGCATGGAGCGCGGCCAGGTCCTCAAAGCTCTTGGTGATGATAGAGCCGTCGGCCGCGCGTCCGCAGTCGCGCTTGGTCTCGGTCTCGTGGAGTGGGCCGATGCCAAGGTAGTCGACCAAACTCATATCGGCGGTCTTGACGTACTCGAGCATCTCCTCGCAACGGGCCGAAAGGCCCACGATGGCGTCGGGGCCCAGCAACTTGCGACAGACCTCGACGGGAATATCGCTTTGGCCCACGTGCACACCGTCGACAGCAATACCCTGCTCGCGCGCGGCAAGCACACAGTCCAGACGGTCGTCGATCAGCAAGGCGACCTGACCGGTCTTGCTGGCCTGAGCGATTGCCTGCGCGGCGTCGCCGGTCAGCGCAATGATCTCGCGGGCGCTTGCCACCTTGGAGCGCACCTGGATGCAGGTAAAGCCGGCGTCGAGCGCCTGGGCCACCACATCGCCCACGGGGCGCCCGAGCGTGTTTTCGGGGCCGAGTACCAGATAGGCCGAGATATCAAGGTTGTCGCGGATGCTCATCGTGCTTCCTCCTGCTTTTTGATCTGTGCTTCCATGCGCTCGAGTTTGCCGGTCATGGTGTCGGTAAATCCGGGTCGAATATCGGCTTTGAGCACGACTTCGGTGCGGATGCCCTTGCTCGCCAACACAAAGGTTGCGTCGCGCACGACCTGCATGACCTCGTCCCAGTCGCCCTCGATCTCGGTGAACATGGAGGTGGTGCGGTTGGGCAGGCCGCTCTCGCGAATGACACGCACGACCTCGGCGACCTCGGCGGATAGCTCATCGCCGGTGCCGCACGGGGCGATGGCCACGGCGACGAGCGTGTTCATGCCGGCATTGGTTGCGGGCTCGGACATGGCCTATGCCTCCTCGAGCTCGAGTCGGTTATCGGCGATGTCTTGGGCGGTTGCGCGGTAGAGCTCGTCGATAAAGGCGACCTTAAAGCTTGCCGGGGCGTCGGCGACAGCGGCGGCACGCGTGCCGGCCACGTTGTAGACGGCGGTGCCGCAGACGGCTGCCGTAAACGGGTCGGCGGCGCAGGCATACACGGCCAGCACGCCGCCCTGCGAGCAGCCGCAGCCGGTGATCTTGGACATGAGCGGGCTGCCGCCGTGAGACTTGGCCACCGTCGTGCCGTCGGTGATTAGGTCGACTTCGCCCGAGACCACAACGGCGCCACCGGTGTGGCGAGCGAGCGCCACGGCGGCATCGCGGGCGGCGTCGACCGTGTCGGTGGTATCGACACCACGCACGCGGCTCAGATCAGCCGCCTCGCCCTCAAGACCCCACAGGCCGGCGAGTGCGATAATCTCGGAGGCGTTGCCGCGCACGATGGCGGGCTTGTACTGCTTGAGCTCGTTTACCAGCTGGGTGCGCAGGCTGCCGATACCCAGGCCCACCGGATCGAGCACCCAGGGCTTGCCGGCGTCGTGTGCCGCCTTCGCCGCGCGGGGAATCGTCTGCTCGTAGATAGGGAAGAGCGTGCCCATGTTGAGATAGATGGCGCCGCCGCCGGCAACGAGCGCTTCGCCCTCGTCGGGCAGATAGACCATGGCGGCCGATCCGCCCACGGCGAGCTGTGCGTTGGCGACAAAGTCGATCGTCACCGTGTTGGTGATGGAGCCGGCCATCGGATTGGTGGCGCGAATTTCCTCTACGGCCTTGACCATATGTTGCTTAAGCTGTTCCGAATCAATCACTGCACATGCCTCCTTGGCATAGAAAAGGGGCGCTGTGCATAGACAGCGCCCCTGTAAAGGCGGCATGCTCCCTACGCCAGCATTAACTGACAGGTTCAAAGGATTGGGCCCCATGCCCTCTCAGCCTTGTGGTTTGCACCGCCGGCACTCCCGCATCGAATCTGTTGTTCCCTATACTAGCGCACCTGCCAAAAAGGGACAGGTTTATTTTGGCAGGTCGTTACAATAGGTAGGACCGATACGAATGGGGGCCTTATGATTAAACTTGTGCTGACCGATATGGACGATACACTGATTCCAGCCGGGCATGACGGCGCCAGCGACTACGCCATTGAGGGTATTCATGCCATGCAGGCGGCGGGTCTGCACTTTGGGCCGGTTTCGGGTCGTCAGCCGTCCGCGATGGGCTGGATGTTCAAAAACCGTTCCGAGTGTTTTTCGACCGGTGCGTTCTGTAACGGCCAGGTGATGTTTGTCGACGGCGAAGTAGTCGCTTCGCGCGCAATCGACAACGATGCTCTGATGCGTTTGGCTGACTATCTGGAGCAAGAGACCGACGATACATTTCTAAAAGTCTACAGCCTGGGCGATGACTTTTGGGGCAACGATGCCTATTGCGTGACGAGCAATCCCGAGCGTGTGCGTCGCGCTATGGAGTCGGGCGGCAATGCGTGGCTCAAAGGCGAAGAGGCCCCGTGTCGTCCCGTCGTCGATGGCGCGCCGGTGTTTAAGGCGAATATCTGGAGTGCCCGTTCGCGTGAGGAGCTCGCGGAGCTACGCGAGCGCGTTGCCGTTGAGGTGCCGGAACTCTCGCTTGTGTTTCCCAACAACCGAGTGCGCCTGTTCGACATCCTTCCGGATGGTTGGGACAAGGGCTGCGCTGCGCTGGAGCTGGCGCGCGCCTTGGGCCTGACGCCCGACGAGGTGGCCGTATTTGGCGATTCCGATAACGATCTGCCCATGATCGATGCCGTTCCCAACTCCGTTGCAGTCGCCAATGCCAATGAGGCCGTCACGGCTGCCGCGCGCTGGCATATCGGCGCCGCGGCAGATGATGCGGTCGCCGGGGCTCTGCATCAGATTGCCGCCTGCGCCGCGACGGGGGAGATGCCGCCGTTTATGCGTCAGGAGGGTGCAGCCGACGCGAATTTCGCGAACAGCTAAGGAGACAGCCATGAAGCTCCAGCAGCTCAGATATGTCGTCAAAGTTGCCGAATGCGGCAGCATTACCGAGGCCTCGCGCCGTCTCTTTGTGTCGCAGCCTTCGATTACCGCGTCGATTCGCGATCTCGAAAACGAGATGGGTGTGCACATCTTTGAGCGCACCAACAAGGGCGTCATTGTGTCCGAGGAAGGCGAGACCTTCTTGGGCTATGCGCGCCAGGTACTCGACCAGGCCGACCTGCTCGAGGGCAAGTACAAGGGCGCATCCGAGCAGGTGCCGCACTTTAGTGTGAGCTGCCAGCATTATTCCTTTGCCGTCAACGCGTTTGTCGACGTGATCCGCGAGTTCGATGCCGCGCGTTACGACTTCACCCTGCGCGAGGAGCAGACTCACGAGATTATCGAGGATGTCGCGCATATGAAAAGCGAACTGGGCATCCTGTACTTATCCGAGCATAACCGCGAGGTCATCGAGCGCATGCTGGTGGCCAACGAGCTCGTGTTCGAAGGACTCTTCTGCGCCACGCCGCATGTCTTCGTCTGCGCCGACCATCCGCTGGCGGACCGCTCCAGCGTGACGCTCGAGGATCTGGAAGACTACCCGTTCCTGTCCTACGAGCAGGGCAGCTACAACTCGTTTTACTATTCCGAGGAGCTGACCTCGACGTTCGAGCGTCGCAAAAATATCCGCGTGCGCGACCGTGCGACGTTGTTCAATTTGGCCATGGGCCTCAACGGCTACACGGTATGCTCGGGCGTGATCAGCCACGAGCTCAACGGCCCCGGCATTATCTCGATTCCGCTCGACGTGGACGAGTACATGGAGATTGGCATCATCACGCGCAAGAACACGACGCTTACGCGCTACGGTCGGGCCTATATCGACGCGATTCGTCAGCATATCTAGGCTGCTGTGCTCCGCACGGTTCAAGTCTCTTTATGACAGTCCAGACTGATATAGGAAACATCTATATCAAACTGTTATAAACGTATATTTTACGATGGTCATATGAGCGCTCATACTCTGTCCCAGTAAAGCAACCAATGCAAAGGGAGATATCTATGAGCACTTCGATTCAACCGAACGCGCCGTTTCGCGCCGATATCGTCGGCAGCTTTCTTCGTCCGCAGGCTGTAAAGGACGCCCGTGCCACCTATGTCGCGGGTAAACTCGACGCTTCCGGCCTTAAGGCCGTCGAGGACGATGCCATTCGCGATTTGGTGGCCAAGCAGAAGGCCGCCGGCCTGCAGGTGATCACCGATGGCGAGTTCCGCCGCAGCTACTGGCACCTCGATTTTATGTGGGGCCTTAACGGCATTGAGCGCCGCACCTCACGCACGGGTTATATGTTCCATGACGAGGAGACGACGGCCGACACCGCCGTGGTTACCGGTCCCATTAGCGGCGAGAACCACCCGTTCGTCGAGCATTTTAAGTTCGTCAAGGCGCTTGAGGAGGAGGGCCAGGTCGCACGCCAGACCATTCCGGCGCCGATCCAGACGTTCTCTGAGGTCACGCTCGATCGCTGCGATGGCCAGCAGGAGAGCCTGCGCGCTGTCTATAAGACCGATGAGGAACTTGCCGACGCCATTGCAGCCGCTTATCGCACGGTGATCGCCGACCTGTACGCAGCAGGCTGCCGCAACATCCAGTTTGATGACTGCACCTGGGGCATCTACTGCGATACCGATTTTGTCGCCAAAACCGGCATGAGCCCGGTCGACCTGCAAAAGGTAAGCGAGCTGGGCGTGGCGCTCAACAACGCCGCCATCGAGGGCAAGCCCGACGATTTGGTCATCAACACGCACGTGTGCCGCGGCAACTACCACTCCACCTACGCTTTTGAAGGCGGCTACGACCCTATCGCTCCGTATCTGTTCGCACATGAGAATGTCGATGCGTTCTATCTGGAGTTCGACACGCCGCGCGCCGGCGGCTTTGAGCCGCTCAAGTACGTCGCTCCCGGCAAGAAGGTCGTGCTGGGCTTGGTAACCACCAAGGCGGCAGAGCTCGAGAACGAGGATGTTATCGTCGAGCGCATCCGCGAAGCCGCTAAGTACGTGCCGCTCGAGAATCTGTACCTGTCGCCCCAGTGCGGCTTTGCCAGCTGCGAGATTGGCAACAAGCTGACCGAGGACGAGCAATGGGCGAAGATCGCGCTGGTCAAGCGCATTGCCGAGCGCGTTTGGAAGTAACGCTAGCGTTTGCAGGTGGCGGCGCGTGCGAGGCATTGCGTATCGCGTACAATGGTTCGGATCGTATCGTTCGGGCAGGTTATCCGATATGCCTGATCGCCCTTCCATTTTTTGAAAGGACTCTCATGTCCCGGTCTTCGACGCCCGCCGTCACCGATGCCATCTACGATGCATCGTCGCTCGGCCGCCCGCGCATGTTTGTGTTGGGTTTGCAACACATGTTTGCGATGTTCGGAGCCACGGTGCTCGTGCCCGTGCTCACCGGCCTTTCCGTTTCGACGACGCTTCTGTTCGCCGGCATCGGCACGCTGCTGTTTCATTTTCTATCGCGCGGTAAGGTGCCCGCGTTCCTGGGCTCGTCGTTTGCCTTTATCGCGGGTTATGCCGCCGTTGCGCCCAACGGCGAGGCCGAGCTTTTGCCCTACGCTTGCCTGGGCGTTGTCTGCGCCGGCCTGCTCTATCCGGTGCTGGCAGCGCTGTTCCGCGCATTTGGCGCCAAGCGTGTCATGCACTTCTTCCCGCCGGTGGTGACCGGCCCCATCGTCATTTCCATCGGCCTGATCTTGGCAAGCTCTGCTATCGCCAACTGCCAGACCAACTGGCTTGTTGCCGTTGTCGCTGTGGCCGTGATCGTCATCTGCAATATTTGGGGCCGCGGCATGGTTAAGATCGTGCCGATTCTGCTGGGCGTCGTGGCGAGCTATGCCGTTGCGGCCGCGTTGGGTGAGGTCGACTTCTCTGGCGTCGCAGCCGCCCCCTGGGTTGGCTTGCCCGTCGTGTGGGACAACACCGTGTTTGCGCTCTTTGGACCGCAGCTCGATAGCGGTCTTGCCACGACGGCCATCATCACCATCATGCCGCTGGCCTTTGCGACCATGATTGAGCACATTGGCGATATCTCCGCCATTGGCTCTACCTGCGAACGCAATTACATTGCCGATCCCGGTCTGCACCGTACCCTGCTCGGCGATGGCCTGGCGACCATCTTGGCATCGCTCTTTGGCGCCCCCGCCAATACGACGTATGGCGAGAACACTGGCGTGCTTGCCCTGACGCGCGTGTTCGACCCGCGCGTGATTCGCATTGCCGCCTGCTGCGCCATCGTGCTTTCGTTCTGCCCCAAGTTTGCTGCCGTGATCGCCGCCATGCCGGCGTGTGTAATCGGCGGCGTGTCGCTCGTGCTCTACGGCATGATCAGTGCCGTGGGCGTTCGCAACCTTATCGAAAACCAGGTTGATTTCCAGAACAACCGCAATGTGCTGGTTGCGGCTTTGGTGCTCGTGCTTTCGCTCGGCATTGCCTACAGTACCGCCGGTGCCATCGTGCTGGAGCTGGGCGGCGTGACGATTTCGCTTTCGGGCCTTGCCGTGGGCTCGCTGGTGGGCATTGTGCTCAACGCCATCCTGCCCGGTAATGACTTTGAGTTCGATACTTCCGAGCTTGAGGAGACTACTGAATAGTAGCTGCGTTCAGCCAAATTAAAAATGGCGTCCATGCGTATGTGCGCGTGGACGCCATTTTTAATGCGTCAGTATCCAGTGGATGCCGCGCGCCATGCGCAGGTCAGTTTGGGCAAAATGATTGCCGGGGTTGAGCTCCAGCGTTGTTGGGATGTCGCGCTCGATAAACAGCTTTTCCATCGCGCGCGTATCGTCGAGTACGTGCCGCATCATGCGGTTGGGCGTCTTGGTTTCCTTTTTACCGAGCGACAGATAGGCGGCGTCGGGCGTAGCCGTCATCGTGCGCTCGCGCGCGTAGTCGATAAAGCCGGGGAACCACAGCGACCCCGATGCACTCGCCACGCGCTCAAAGACATCTGTTTGCCAAAGTGCCCACAGTGCAAAAAGACCCGCCAACGAGTAGCCGGCAACGCCGCGCCAGGCGGGCGGTTGCGGGAGCGATGATTCGGCCTGGGGGATTATCTGCTTCAACAACTCGTCAAGAAAACCAGCAGCCTGTCCGCCAAAGGGCTCGGCATCTCGTATAGTTCCGTCGCATTCCCAGGGGCTCAGCTCGCGATTCCAATCGAGCCCTCCAATGGCGACAAGGGTGAACAGCGGGCAGTCGAGCTCTCGGCAGCGCTCGTAGACTTCACTACCGTTGCCCATAATCACGGGGAGATAGATGACGGGCGCGCCTTCCGCACACTCTGAATAAACGGTTATCTGCTTATGATGCGCTTCCAAGGCAGGCTTCTCTCGGTGTTGTGATATTGACAGCCTCAATTGTCGCACGCTGACACGGGGGCAGACGCTAAAAGAAAGGCGCGGAGCCGCTCGATGCGATTCCGCGCCTTGTTGTTTTGCTTTAGCAGACTATGCCGTTACGCCACGAAGAAGTAGACGAGGAAGGCGAGGGCTGCGATCCACATGAGCGGCTTGATCTTGGAGGCCTCGCCCTTAAAGAGCGCGACGACCACGTAGGCGATAAAGCCCAGGCCAATGCCGGCAGAGATGGAGTAGGTGAAGGGCACGCCGGCGACAATCATGAACGCCGGGAAACCCTGCGACACGTCGGACCAGTCGATCTCGGAGGCCTCGCTCATCATGAGGTAGCCGACGTAGACCAGAGCACCGCAGGTGGCGGCGCTGGAAACGATGGTGACGATGGGGGAGAAGAACGCGGCGAGAATGAACAGCACGCCGGTGGTGACGGAGGTGAGACCCGTGCGGCCACCGTCGGCAGCGCCAGAGGTGGACTCGACGAAGGTGGTGATGGAGGAGACGCCCATGAAACCGCCCACAGCAGCGGCGGCGGAGTCGACGATCAAGATCTCCTTGATATTCTCGACGTTGCCGTCGTCGGTGAGGAACTCGCCCTGCTTGGCCACGGCCATCGCGGTGCCCATGGTGTCGAAGAAGTCACTCATGAGCAGCGAGAACGAGATGACGAGGAGCGCGGGGTCGGTAAGGACCTTGACGATGGCGGGCACGCCGCCGGCGTCGGCGATAGGGCCACCGATGCTCGAGAAGTCGAGCGGGGCGATGATGCCGGTCGGAGCCTGGGTCACACCTAGGGGGATACCGGCGATGACGGCGACGACGATGCCGATGAGCAGCGAGCCGGGGACGTTGCGGCAGGCGAGGGCGACCGTCACCAGGATGGAGATGATGCCGACGATGAAGGTGGGGGAGGTGATGTCGCCCAGACCGACGAGTGTACCGGCGCCAGCGGTGATAATGCCGGCATCGCACAGGCCAATCATGGCGATGAACAGGCCCAGACCCACCGAGATGGCGTGACGCAGGACAACCGGGATGGCGTCCATGATGGCCTCGCGCAGGCCACAAAGCACGAGCAGCAAGATGACGACGCCCTCAAGGAAGATGACGCTCATGGCCACGTGCCAGTCACCGCCGCAGACGGTGGTGGTGATTCCAGCGATCATCGCGTTGACGCCTAAGCCCGACGCGCAGGCGAGCGGGCGGTTGGCGAAGATGCCCATGCAGATGGTCATGATGCCGGCGCCCAGGCAGGTGGCGCAGGCGAGCGCTCCCGCATCGATGCCAGCGCCCGAGAGCACCGCGGGGTTGACGGCGATGATGTAGGCCATCGCCAGGAATGTTGTCAGTCCAGCGCGAAGTTCGGTCCCGATTGTGGACTTGCGCTCACTGACGTGAAATAGTTCGTCCATGCATACCCTTTCCTTGTTCGGCCCCGAGTTTAGGCCGATTGACACGAACGCTCCCACTATAGCCCCTTTACGACGCTGTTGTTCCTCGCATGTTGATGTTCGGCGCTTTGTAGCAGACGGACGGTATTTTTCGCATGAAAATGTGTGGGTACCGTATACTTAAGCGGTTACAACGACCCCTATGGAGGAACGTATGATTAAAGAGCTTTGCCACGACGAGGCTATCCTGTCCCAGCGTTGCGAGGTTGCGACCGTCGAGGACGAGTCGGTTGCTCAGGACCTGATCGATACCATCAAGTCGCTCGACGATGCCGGCTGCCTTGCCGCTAACCAGATTGGCGTTACCAAGAAGGTTTGCGTCTACCTGGACGATGCCGGCGAGCCTCACGTACTCTACAACCCCCGTCTTGTGTTTGGCCTGGGCGCCAGCAAGATGGAGGAGAGCTGCCTGACGCACGAGGAGGTCACCAAGTCCACGCGCTATATCAAGTGCAAGGTCGCCTTTGATCAGATCGTCGACGGCAAGATGAAGGAGTGCCGCCGCGACTACGCGGGCTTTGAGGCACAGATGATCCAGCATATGATCGACCACTGTCTTGGAAAGTTGGTCTAAGGGGACCAAAGCACCGCACCTTGCCGCTCAATCGTCGCTCGCGTACCTTAAGTACGCTTCGCTCCTCTTTCGTGGCAATCTGCGGCACTTTGACCCCTTAGACGACCTGCGGGGTTAACTTGGTTGAGTTTATCCTGCTTGAATAACCCGGGCATGACATTGTTGTCATGCCCGGGCTTTTGTGTTTAGCGCCTTTTTGTTTGGAGACAATAATCTTAGCAAGAACGTAAGGCTAGGAGGCGCTATGTGTACGAGTATTCGATTTACCGATAATTCTGGCCACATGTATTTGGGCCGCAACCTCGACTGGAGCTTTGACTACGGCCAACAGGTTCGCGTGATGCCGCGCGGGTTTCACATTCCGTATTCGTTTATCGACGACGCGACAGCGGCGCACGCGGTGATCGGTATGTGCATCGATTACAAGAACTACCCTATGTTTTTCGATTGCGGCAACGATGCGGGCCTCGCCGTGGCGGGTCTCAATTTCCCGGGTTATGCCGAGTATGCCGAGGATCCTGTCGACGGCAAGACCAATATCGCGGCCTATGAGTTTCCCCTGTGGGTGGCAGCGACGTTCTCGACGGTCGATGAGGTCGAGGCCGCGCTGCGCGACACGGTGATTGTCGCCAAATCTGCCGGAGAGGGGCTGGGCGTGTCGCTGCTCCATTGGATTATCGGCGACAGCCAGCGCAGCATCGTGGTCGAGATGATGGCTGACGGTCTGCACGTATACGACGATCCGGTCGACACCCTTGCCAATCAGCCCACCTTCCCGTGGCACATGGAAAACCTCCGCACCTATATCACCGCTACAAGCGATTTTCCGCAGACGGCGACATGGCGTGGCGCCGAGCTCAAGCCCTATGGAGCCGGTGCCGGCATGCGCGGCATTCCGGGCGATTGCTATTCGCCGAGCCGTTTTGTAAAGGCGGCGTACCTCAATGCCAATTACCCGCAAAAGGAGAGCGAGACCGAAAACGTCGTCCGCATGTTCCGCTCGCTCGAGGGCGTGGTGATGATCGAGGGAGCGTCCAGGATGGGCGATGGCAAGTTCGAGAAGACTATCTACACCGGATGCTTTAGCGCGCGCACGGGCAATTATTACTACGCGATGTATGGGGATCCGTCGATTCGCTACGTGAGCCTGATGGATGCCGAGGGCGCGAGCCCCGATAGGCTCGTGGTTCCCGAGCCGCGCCGTTCGTAGCCGATGGCTTTACCGCAATGCAAAGCGGCCCTGCATCTCCCGTGAGGTGCAGGGCCGCTGTCGTTGATTTGTGACGTCGCTAGAAGTTGGCGTCGTTGAGTTGTTCACTCTCGAGGCCGTCGAGCTGTTGCTGTTCGGGCGTATCGGCGACGCTCTCGAGCAGCTCGGTGGGATCGATGTTCATGTCCCTACCGGCCTCGTTGCCGTTGACCAAGTCGTCCGAGAAGATGTCGACTTCCATTTCCTCGGCCTCTTCGATCTGAACCTCGAGCGGCACCTGGGTGCGCACGAGCTTAACAGCCGGGCGCATGCGGGCAAACAGCGGCACGTACTCGATGATGATGGCCGAGTTCTCAAGACCGTACCAGCGTGCCGGGCTTCCGCAGGCGCGGCGGACGGCGTACTTGATGGCCATCACGCGGTGGTCGTTGCGGTTGATGTCTGTTTCGGGGGCAAGCATCTTGCGCAGCATGCAAAAGCGGAAGTCACCCACGTTGCCGCGCGTCTCGTAGATAGAGTAGGTGTGATGTTGCGGCGGCAGCTCGCCCGATGCCATCAAGTCGCTGACGATCTGACGCAGATAGGCGTTGACGCGCTGGTTGACCTTAAAGCCCAGGTCCAGGCGAACGCGGAAGAGGAAGTCCGTGCCGAAGGTCTCGACGGAATACTCGTGCGTATAGGGTTCGTCGGTAACGTGTACGTTGATGAACCAATATGCCTTGGCGCGCTTGGGGTGCTTGTCCAGGATGGAATAGAGCACGTCGCGGTCGAGTGTGAGCGGGTCGGGGCTGTTGGTGAGAAATACCAGATTGTCGGCGAGCACGGGATAGGTCTCGTCGTTGCGCAGGCGGTTGAGCTGGTTGATGTACTTGGAGACGGGCAGCAAAATCGTCTGCGTGCGCTCGATGGCGGTGCCGCGGCGCCACACGTACATAAGGCCAAACAGCAGTGCGGCCAGGAAGATCATGACGTAGCCGCCGTCAAAGAACATGGTGAGGCACGAGGCGAAGAAGCACAGCTCAATGGCACCAAAGAGCAGGGCGAAGACGCAGGCACCCAGCCTGTGCTTGAGGATGCCGGCGATGTAGCTCGTCAAAAGCGTCGTGGTCATGAGCATGGTCACGGTAATGGCGAGGCCGTAGGCGCTCTCCATGCGCTCGGAGTTTTGGAACAGCAGCACGATGAAGATGCAGCCGACCCACATGATGTTATTGACGAGCGGAATATAGAGCTGGCCCTTGGTGTCGCTGGGGTAGTGGATGCGCAGATGCGGCATAAGGTTGAGACGCGTTGCCTCGGATACCAGCGAGAACGAGCCGGTGATGAGCGCCTGCGAGGCAATGATGGCCGCCACGGCCGAAAGCACGATGGCAAAGGGGCGCAGGGGCTCGGGGAGCATCATATAGAACGGGTTGACGATATCCATCGCGAGCAACTGGGGATTGGAATTGTTGGCGAGCAGCCAAGCGCCCTGACCCAGGTAGTTAAGGATAAGCGCCGCTTTAACAAACGGCCAGGATGCGTAGATGTTGGCCTTGCCCACGTGGCCCATGTCTGAATAGAGCGCCTCGGCGCCGGTCGTCGACAGGAAGACGAAGCCGAGCACCATGATGCCCGAGTGGTTGATGGGCGAGAACAGGAACATGACGCCGCGGATGGGGTTGAGCGCGCGCAAGATGGACAGGTTGCCGAGCATGTTGAATAGACCGGCGCCTGCCAGGAACAGGAACCACAGCGTCATGAGCGGACCGAACAGCTTGCCGATTGACGAGGTGCCAGCGCGCTGCATGGCAAACAGGCCACAGATAATGATGATGGTAATAATGATGACGTTAGTTTGCCCGTCACCCAACAGCGCGTGGCCCCACTCGATGGTGCGCAGACCCTCGATGGCCGTGGTAACCGTGACGGCGGGGGTGAGGATGCCGTCGGCGAGCAGCGCCGCACCGCCGATCATGGCGGGGAGAATCAGCCACGGTGCCACCTTGCGTACCAGGCTAAACAGGGCGAAGATGCCGCCTTCGTTGTGGTTGTCGGCCTTCATGGCGATTACCACGTACTTGACCGTGGTCACGAGCGTCATGGTCCAGATGACGAGCGAAAGCGCGCCCAGGATCATGTCCTCGCTGACGGTACCGATGCCGCCGTTGTTGGCGACGATTGATTTCATGGTGTACATGGGGCTCGTGCCGATGTCGCCATAGACGACGCCGAGCGTTACGAGCAGCATGCCAGCGGAGAGGGGGATGGCTCCGTGCCCGCCTTGACCACGCTGGTCTTGGGGGTTTGCCTCCAGTTTGTTGTGTGCCACGTGGACTCCCTTAGACATCCGGTTGTCTGTCTAGGACAGATAATCTTTATGCCGTCTTTATACATACAAGAGCAGTTTGGCACATCAGGTTATTTTAGACAATAATCCCCAGCTGGGGATTATTTATGTACGTAGGTAGCATTTCAAAACAGGGGCTTTTAAGCACGTGCTGTCTGGGCTATGCCAGCCTTGGCGCTTGCGCGTTTGCCGGCGAGTTCGCAAAAAATCGCGCCGCCGATGATAAGCGCGGCACCTATCAGACGGACCGGTGTTATGGCTTCGCCCAAAAGGACGGCGGAGAACACGACCGCCGAAAGCGGCTCGAGGTAGCCGACGACCGCGACGGTCTGGACGGGCAGCTTGGCGACGGCGCTAAAGTAGAGCAGGCAACCGATGCCGGTGTTGATGACGCCGAGCATGACGACGGCGCGCCAATCGATGCTGGCGGCAATGCTGGGGGAGAGGAACGAGGGGACACCTTGCGTGAAGAGCGTAAGGATCAACGCGGTTACAAAGGCGGCGCTCACCTGGAGCGTGGAGTTCTCGAGGCCTTCGATGTGTGGCGCACCCTTGCTAGCGATGACCATCAGCGCATAGCAAAATGCCGAGGCGATACCGCAGACAATACCCGCAATGGGCATATTGCCGCCTAGACCTTGTTCTGCAATGAGAAAAGCACCGCAGGCGACGGCGATAAACCCGGCGATTTTGCCGCCGGTCAGTTTTTCACCAAAGATGAGTGGGGAGAGCGCCATAACGATGATGGGGCCACAGTAGTACAGCAGCGAGGATACGCCGACGCCGATCGTCTGGTAGGCGCGGAACAGAAAAATCCAGCTGGCGCCCAGCGCGGCTCCCGAGAGAAGGAGTGCTGCGGCTTCGCGGGGACGAGATGGCGCCTGCAGTTTATGGCGTTGGGTGATGGCAAGGATAGTGACAAGCGAGAGGGCGCCCAAAAACGTGCGCAGTAGCACGATATCGGAGCTCGGCAGTGCGATGGCGGCGGCGATGATGCCGTTGGAGCCAAACAATAGCAATGCTGCTAAGTACGTAAACAGTCCGTTGTTCATGCGCTGACATCCCCTCTATATCCGAACAAGTTCACTATGGGTGAACTGGCTTTAGAAGAAAAGCGAATATAATGCATAGTTAACATGACAAAAACTCATGCATAGGTGGAGGCGCCTCGTGGAAACGAATATTCAAAAGATGCAGGTGCTGCTGGAGACGGTGCGCGCCGGAAGCTTTACGCGTGCTGCCGAGCGGCTGAGCTATTCGCAGTCGGGCGTGAGCCGTATGGTGGCCGATCTTGAGGCCGATTGGGGCTTTAAGGTGCTCGACCGCAGTCGCGAGGGCGTAGTGCTTTCTGCCGACGGGCGGCAGGTCATGCCGGCTGTCGAGGCGCTCTGTGAGGAATTCACTCGCTTGCAGCGACGGGTGGATGAGATGCGCGGGCTCATGCGCGGCAAAATCTGCATCGGTACGTTTTCGAGTGTGGCGACCCACGTGCTGCCGCCAGTGATTGCGCGCTTTCGCGCCGATTACCCGGACGTCGATTACGAGTTGCTGATGGGCGATTACTCAGAGATTGAACAATGGGTGTCAGAGGGCCGCTGCGATCTGGGCTTTATCCCGCATGAGCCCCGAGAAAACGGCATGGCATCGCGGCCTTTGGTGCGCGACGAGTTGATGGCGGTAGTGCCGGCAGGCTCTTTGCTTGCCACGGCGGAGGCCGTCTCTCTTTCCGATTTGGCTAACGAGCAGTTTATTCTGCTAGAACGCGGCACCGATGACGAGATTACGCCGCTGTTTCGCCGCGCGGGCCTGGCGGTGCGCTCTAAGCTGTCGACTTGGGATGACTATGCGATTATGGCTATGGTCGAGGACGGCTTGGGCGTGAGCATTCTTCCCGCGCTCATCTTGCGCCGCTGTCAGTTCGATGTTGCCGTGCGACCACTCGAGGGACATCCCCATCGGCAGATCAATGCGATATATCGCACGGCTGACGTTTCGCTTGCCGCCGCTCGATTCCTTGAATACCTCTAAACGTGTGCACGTCATTGTCCGCTTTGGGCAAAACTCGGAGTTCCGTACGTTTTCTTATGAAATTGAACTTTCGAATGAGGTGCGGCGCTATACTGCTTGCTAAATTGAACCTTGGTTCAATTCGTGTTCTATAAATTGAACTTTGCCAGCAAGGAGGTTCCTGTGGCCCAAGAGACGTTTTGCGATCGCCTGCGACAGACTATGTCCAATCGCGACGTTCGCCAGTCGGACGTAATCCGCGCATCGGAGATGCTCGGCAAAAAACTCGGCAAGAGTCAGATGAGCCAATATGTGAGCGGCAAGACGATCCCGCGGCGCGATGTGGCTGAGCTGCTCGCCCGGATTTTGGAGGTCGATGTTACCTGGCTGCTTGCCGGCGACGCCGATCAAGGCGAGGCATCATCACCCCGCAACGATTCCAAGCCCGAACCCCATCCCTCAGCTCAAATTGCAAGGAGCACCACCATGCGTACTTTTTCTAAATCCACCAAACTCGACAACGTCCTGTATGACGTGCGCGGTCCCGTCGTCGACGAGGCCGCCCGTATGGAGGACGAGGGCGAGCGCATCCTCAAGCTCAATATCGGCAACCCGGCGCCCTTCGGTTTCCGCACGCCCGATGAGGTCATCAAGGACATGCGCCAGCAGCTGCCCGACTGCGAAGGCTATTCCAACTCGCGTGGCCTGTTCTCCGCGCGCAAGGCGATCATGCAGTATTCGCAGATCAAGGGCCTGCCCAACGTTCAGATGGAGCATATCTACACGGGCAACGGTGTGTCCGAGCTCATTCAGCTTTCGATGAACGCGCTGCTCGACAACGGCGACGAGATTCTGATCCCCAGCCCCGACTATCCGCTCTGGACGGCGTGCGCAACCCTTGCCGGCGGTCATCCCGTACATTATCTGTGTGATGAGCAGGCGGATTGGTATCCCGACTTGGAGGATATGGAGTCCAAGATTACGAGCGCGACCAAAGCTCTCGTCATCATCAACCCCAACAACCCCACGGGGTCCGTCTATCCGCGCGAGGTGCTCGAGGGCATCGTCGAGATTGCGCGCAAGCATCAGCTGATGATCTTTGCCGATGAGATCTACGACCGCCTGTGCATGGACGGCTACGAGCACGTCTCGATTGCCTCGCTCGCCCCCGACCTGCCCTGCGTCACCTTTAGCGGCCTTTCCAAGTCGCACATGATCGCGGGCTATCGTATTGGCTGGATGGTGCTTTCGGGCAACCAGCGCTGCATGAGCGACTTCATCATGGGCGTCAACATGCTCTCTAACATGCGCCTGTGCTCCAACGTGCCGGCCCAGTCGATCGTCCAGACGGCACTCGGTGGCCATCAGTCCGTCAACGACTACATCCGTCCCGGTGGCCGTGTCTACGAGCAGCGCAACTTTGTGTATGAGGCGCTCAACAAGATCGACGGCATCTCGGTGGTTAAGCCACGTGCGGCGTTCTACATCTTCCCCAAGATGGATGTTAAAAAGTTCAACATCACCGATGACGAGCAGTTCGCCCTTGACCTGCTGCACGAGAAGAAGATCCTGATCACGCGCGGCGGCGGCTTCAACTGGGCTGAGCCCGACCACTTCCGCATCGTGTACCTGCCGCGCATGGAAGTACTCAAAGAGTCCCTCGAAGACCTCGCCGACTTCTTTGACCATTACCGTCAGGCGTAGGGGATTAGGTATCTGCCGCCGCAAGAATCGAGGCGTCGCAGGATAGACATACGACAGCGAGCGAGCCGCATTTGCGCCAAGGTGACGTGAAATGAGAGGGCGCTGACCTTCTGGTCGCGCCCTCGAAATTGAACGTCAGATTGGCGTGAATGCGGCCCGCGCAGCGTCAACGAGCCCG
>CAJJQF010000006.1:0-68906 GCA_905193815.1 uncultured Collinsella sp.
CATTTGGACAATCTGACGTTCAACTTCAAGGGCGCGACCAGAAGGTCAGCGCCCTCTCGTTTCACGTCACCTTGCCTCAAATGCGGCCCGCTCGCTGTCCGTCCTCTACCTGCGGCGCTGTCTTGCTCCGGATGCGGCAGTTAGGGACGCTCCTTTTCTGCCGGCAGTTTGGGACACTCCTTGTAGTCATTGGGGACGTTCTTGAATGACTAGTCGTTGGGGACGTTCTTGTTTGACTAGTCATTCAAGAACGTCCCCAACGACTACATAGCATGAGAGTGGATAATCTCCCGGTTTGAGCCTGCATCCAAGCTTAAAGAGGGAGATTATCCACTCTCATTTTGTTTGTTGATTTCGATGCCTACATTTGTAGGAACAGTTCGTGGAGGCGGGTGTCTTCGTCGAGTTCGGGGTGGAAGGTTACGCCGAGCTGGTTGCCCTGGCGCGCGGCGACGATACGGCCGTCGACTTTCGCTAAGGCCTTTGCGTCGCCGTGGACCTCGACGATGCGGGGCGCGCGGATAAACGTCAGCGGCACTTCACCGTCGATGCCAGCTACCTGCCCCTTGGTTCGAAAACTGCCGAGCTGCCTGCCGTAGGCATTGCGCTCAACGAGCACATCCATGGTTGCCAGGCGCGGCGTGCCCTTATCGTCATGGGCGGCAAGGTCGTGAGCCAGCAGAATCAGGCCGGCGCAGGTGCCCAGGACGGGCATGCCGTCAGCGATACGGGCACGAAGCTCCTCGAGCATGCCCAACTCATCAAGCAGCTTCCCTTGAACGGTAGACTCGCCGCCGGGAAGTACTAGACGGTCAAAGTCCTGCTGCAAATCGGCCGCCTGCCTCAGCTCAATACAGTGTGCGCCAAGCTCGGATAGTCTTGCCTCGTGCTCGGCAAAAGCGCCTTGGACCGCCAGCACGGCGACCGTCTGGTCTGCATAATCGCTCATGTGCGATCCTTTCTGCTGGACTAGCGCCCGCGCTCCTCCATGATAATCTCGATCTCGTCGGCGTTGATACCCACCATGGCTTCGCCCAGGTCCTCCGAAAGCTCGGCGATGAGCTTGGCATCGGTGAAGTTTGCCACGGCCTTGACGATGGCGGCGGCGCGCTTGGCAGGGTCTCCACTCTTAAAGATGCCCGAGCCGACAAAGACGCCCTCGGCGCCCAGCTGCATCATCAGCGCGGCGTCGGCGGGGGTCGCTACGCCGCCGGCGGCAAAGTTCACCACGGGAAGCTTGCCCGTGGCATGAACCTCGCGTACCAACTCGACCGGAACCTGCAGTTGCTTGGCTGCCTCAAAGAGCTCATCATCGCGCAGAGCAACAACGTCGCGGATCTGCTTTTGGATCTTGCGCATGTGGCGTACAGCTTGGACGACGTCGCCTGTGCCCGGCTCGCCCTTGGTGCGAATCATCGTGGCGCCTTCGGCAACGCGGCGCAGCGCCTCGCCCAGATCGCGGGCGCCGCAGACAAACGGCACGTCAAACTGGGTCTTGTCGATGTGATAGACGTCATCGGCTGGGGAGAGAACCTCGGACTCGTCGATGTAATCGATCTCGATGGCCTGCAGGACCTGCGCCTCGACAATGTGACCGATGCGGCACTTGGCCATGACGGGGATGGAGACGGCCTCTTGAATGCCCTTGATCATCTTGGGGTCACTCATGCGCGAGACGCCGCCTGCGGCACGGATGTCGGCCGGGATGCGCTCGAGTGCCATGACGGCGCAGGCGCCTGCCTCTTCGGCGATGCGTGCCTGCTCGGGCGTGGTGACGTCCATGATGACGCCGCCCTTGAGCATCTGCGCGAGCTCGCGATTGAGTTTGACGCGATCGGCCTTGCTGGTCTGTTCTGCCATAGTTGCTCCCTTGGTTGGCATGTGCATTGCTTGACGGAATATCCTATCGGGGAGCTGGGTATGGCGAAATACTCAGTTTTCGAGATAATAACAAGGTCAGACTAATACCAGATTGAATGGCTTAATAGGGTCAGGTGATAGGCTCATGCTTGACTACAATTTGGAAAAACGCGGCGAAGCATCGCTCTATGAGTATATTTACCAGCAAATTCGAGATGATATTGTAGCTGGACGCATTGCGGCGGGGGAGCATCTTCCGTCCAAGCGCGCCTTTGCCAGTCATCTGGGAATCAGTGTCATTACCATCGAGAATGCATATAGCCAGCTACTTGCCGAGGGCTATATTTGCTCAATGCCGCGTCGTGGCTACTACGCTTGCGAGCTTCCGGATGCACCGGTTTTGCCTTTGGCTACGGGGAGTATCGACCGAGACGCCGTCTCTGTGGGCCCCAGCGCGCATGATGTCAACAGGCAAGTACAGCTATTCGACGCACTTTCTCCTTCCGCTTTGGAGGCGGCGCGGCTTTGGCAAAGCGCACTGCGGGCGACGCTGACATCCGAAGACGAACGCGAGATCTTTTCGCCCGCACCGGCACAGGGCACCGCTCGGCTACGACGCGCAATCGCTCATCATCTGCGCGGGACAAGGGGTATGAATGTCGATTCCGATAACATTGTTATCGGTGCGGGCGCCCAGCTGCTCGATACCATGTTGGTTCAGTTGCTTGGCGCGGACAAGGTGTATGCCGTTGAGGACCCGGGCTATTTGCGCCTGACGCGCATCTATCAGGCTATGGGCTGCAAAGTTCGACATATCCCGTTGGATGATGAGGGCGTGGACTTGAGCACTCTGCAGAAAAGCGGGACCGATGTCCTTCACCTGATGCCGTCCCATCAGTATCCGACCGGCCTTGTGACGAGCATTGCGCGTCGCTACGCGCTGCTGAGCTGGGCCGCCGAGCGACCAGGTCGGTATCTCATCGAAGATGACTTTGATTGTGAGTTTCGCCTTGCCGGCAAACCGATTCCCGCGCTCGCGTCAATCGATGCCGCTCAGTCGGTTATCTACACCAACACGTTTTCGAAGAGCCTGTCATCGGCGTTGCGTCTAGCGTACATGGTGCTGCCCGACGAGCTGATGGAGCGGTTTAGGCGCAACCTTGGTTTTTACGCCTCGTCGGTGAGTTCTGTTGACCAGGTCGCTTTGGCTCGTTTGCTGGAATCGGGTGATTACGAGCGACATGTGAACCGCGTGCGAGTTCGTGCTCGCGAGGCGCGTGATGGTCTGGCGGCGCTTGTGCGGAAGGCATTTCCGGCAGGGGAGGTCTCGATTGAGCATGCAGACGCGGGTCTTTACTGCACTGTGGTTGCGGAGCGCGGAACGGGCGGAAGCTCTTTTGCGCAGGTCCTCACGCGCTCGAGCATCCCTTTTATCGATATCGGTGACTGTTTTTGGTGTGCCGATGGCGCATCTGCCCCTGAAAACTCAACTCATATTCTTGTCCAGTATGACGATCTGAGTCCAAAAGTACTAACTACCTTGGAATTGCAGCTAATGGGGGGCACTCTGCAGCCTAAGTGAGTAGGCTTTTGGCACTTTGGAGACCAGACCGTTTTGCAACAAGGCATTTACCTGCGGTTTTGAAAAGCAGGATGACCGGCCTGCTCGGGATGTTCAAAAAAGTCTACTCACTTGCCGCGCAAAGCTTCTACATGAGAAAAAAATGAGGTTTTCAACAGGGTTTCGTCCAGCTCTTGGCAAACTTTTGGCCAGTTGGGGAGGGCTGTTGAAAACTTGGCAGTCCGTTCGGCGCCATTTTTGGTGCGTTCGCGCCAATGCGTGACTGACTGGGTTGAAATTCGTGTTTTCCTGTGCCTATGAAGGATCTACTTTGTGACATATCGGCTTTTAGGTACTGGCGTTTGCCTCCTCAAGTCCGCGCTTTGTGTCCGCCGCTTCCACGACCGGAAGAAGACCGGCAGCGATATGATCTCGCCCGCAACCCGACGGCTGCGGTCGCGCTCGGTTTTCCGTTGTATACATTGGTTCGGACGAGAAACAAACGGACTTGTCCAGCCAGCATTAGGCAGCGGCTGTTTCTTGGTGAGCTTCCCAGGGAATCCGTGCTGGAAACGGAGCATGGGTTTTTGATTACGTCTCCTCTACTGACGGCATTCATCATGTCGCGGCACCTGACGGATCTCCAGCTTCTTTTGGTATTGGCGGAGATGTGTGGCTTGTTTGCGGTGTGCGCTCTGCCGGCGGCACTTGAGGCGGAGCTTTCGCGTGCAATTGATTCGGGCGCGATTTCGACAACGTTCGGTTGGGTGTGCTGTCCGTCCGAGGGCGGCACCGCCTCAAATTTATGGCGTCGAGACGCTTTGGTTTTGGGCGGAGACCTTGACCGCTTTTGTTCAGATGTTTGCGGGGTGCGTTACGGCAATAGATTTATGGCGGTATCGCAACTCGTCCCATTGGGTGCCGCGTCGCTTTTTGAGGTCGAGGCGTATTTGTTGCTTGGACTGCCGCGAGCCCTGGGAGGCGAAGGGTTTTGCGGTATAGAGCTCAATGTCGAAGTGACGTTAAGCACAAGTGCTCGAGCGATTGTGGGAAAGTCCCGTGTGTATATCGATCTACTTCTGTCTTCGCCGGACGGCAGGCGACAGGTGGCCATTGAATGTCAGGGAAAGGCCTCGCACGGACGCGCAGGGGATGGCTTGCGTGACGCTGACCGCATGACGGCCCTTCAGGCCATGGGCTACGATGTGCTTCTCCTTACACACAGACAGATATCGGATGAGGATAGATTCCGCGCGATCGTTAAGGCCGTATGCAGGATGCTCGATGCTGAATATCGTGATAAAAGCTCGGATGAGCAAAGGGCTGAGGCATTACTCCGGTCTGAACTATTCATTGACTGGACAAAATTGGGAGTAATCGACGGAAAGATGCCCGCTAGACACAAAATGGCTCGATCGTGGACGGCTGCGGTTCTAAGTGAGTAGACTTTTGGCACTTTGGCGACCAAGCCGTTTTGCAACAAGTCATTTACCTGCGGCTTTATAAAGCAATATGGATGGCGTGCTCGGCAAGTTCCAAAAAGTCTACTCACTTAGTTTTTGACGAGAAGCCGATGCCGAAGGCGGTCCTATTTCAGGGCGTTAACAAGTTCGTGAGGCACGAAAAAGGCCCGAACCAATACGGTCCGGGCCTCATCGAGCTTGAGGTTATGTCTCAGGCGGTTGGCTTAGCCAAAGTAGCGCTTAAGCAGGCCGGCAAAAGCTTTGCCGTGGCGGGCCTCGTCACGAGCCATCTCGTGCACGGTGTCGTGGATGGCATCGAGGCCAGCGGCCTTGGCGCGCTTAGCAAGATCGGTCTTGCCGGCAGTGGCGCCGTTCTCGGCCTCAACGCGCATCTCGAGGTTCTTCTTGGTAGAGTCGGTCACGACCTCGCCCAGGAGCTCAGCGAACTTGGCGGCGTGCTCGGCCTCCTCGTGGGCAGCCTTCTCCCAGTACAGGCCGATCTCGGGATAACCCTCGCGATGGGCGACGCGAGCCATGGCCAGGTACATACCGACCTCGGAGCACTCACCCTCAAAGTTGGCGCGCAGGTCGGCAACGATATCCTCAGAGACGCCCTCCATCTTGGCGACGCCCACGACGTGCTCGGCAGCCCACTCGAGCTGGCCCTCCTCCTGCTTCAGGAAACGAGAACCGGGAACGCCGCACTGGGGGCACTTGAAGTCCTCGGGCAGCTGGTCGCCGTCGAACTCTTCCACATAACCGCAAACGGGGCAAACAAACTTCATGATTCGATCCTTTCGATCGATGGCGATTGTGCACTCGTCCGGTCCCGTAAGGGCCCTCTCCGGACGTGCGTCTTGACGAGTTCTATTATCCATAAATGCAACCAAAAGTGAAGCCTATTAGGAATGATTTTTAATAAAACAATTTTGAGATATGAAGATGTTGATTGATTAACGATTGGCAGGCCGTCTTTGACCGCCGCTGAGTACAATCGGGCGAGCAAATGTTGACCTATCAACAAATGAAGGAGTTTCCTTTATGCATCTAGCCCGTCGTGCCTGGTGCCGAACATATCAGACGGTTTTTCGCATTGCATTGCCGATCCTGCCCTATACCGAGCCGCGCATTTTAGAGCATGCCGAGGATGTGCCCGCGGTGCTTCAAAAGCGCTCGATCCAGAAGGTCCTTATCGTGACGGATCCCGGCATTGCCCGTCTGGGGCTCACGGCACCGCTCGAGACGGCGCTCGCATCCAGGGGGATTGGCGTTACGGTCTATGCCGAAACGCGTGCAAACCCCACGGTTTCAAACGTGGAAGAAGCGGCGTCCCTGTATCGAGAGAGCGCCTGCCAGGCCATTATCGGCTTTGGCGGAGGATCAGCCATGGACTGCGCCAAGGGCGTGGGCGCACGCATTGCGCAGCCAAACAAGCCCATCAACAAGATGCGCGGCCTGCTGCGGATTCATCGTCGCCTGCCGCTGCTCATCGCCGTTCCCACTACCGCCGGTACGGGAAGCGAAGCCACGCTTGCGGCGGTAATTACCGATGACGGGACGCACTACAAATACCCCATTAACGACTTTGTGCTCATCCCGCGTTTTGCAGTCCACGACCCCGAGTTTACGTGCGGCTTGCCCGCTTCCATTACGGGGCAGACGGGCATGGACGCCCTGACGCATGCCGTTGAGGCCTTTATCGGGCGAAGCACCACGCCCTATACGCGCAAGATGGCGCGACAGGCGGTGCAGCTTATCCACGACAATTTGCTCGAGGCCTATGAGCATGGTGACGACATGTGCGCTCGTCGCAATATGCTTTTGGCGGCGTATAAGGCGGGCGTTGCGTTTACCCGCTCCTATGTCGGATATGTGCATGCCATCGCGCACAGTTTGGGCGGCCGATACGGAATTCCGCACGGTTTGGCCAACGCGATCATCCTGCCGCACATGCTTCGCGCTTATGGTGACGCCGCCGCCCCCAAGCTTGCCGATCTTGCTCACATGGCGGGCATTGCGCCGGCTACCGCGCAGGATAGTCTTGCGGCCGAGGCCTTTATCGATTGGGTCGACCGCATGAACGAGGCCCTGGGAATCCCCAAATATGTTTTGGGCATTCGCCGCTCTGACATTCCCGAGATGGCGGCGCATGCCGATGCCGAGGCCAATCCGCTATACCCCGTTCCGTTTCTAATGGACCGCTTGGAGCTCGAGCATATGTACGAAGTCGTTGCAGGTGGTATGTTTGAGGACGAAAATTAGGAGGGTCCATGAACACCGAGGAAATTGCGCGCATCGTCGGCGATCAGCGCGCCTACTTTAAGACGCACGCCACGTTTGATGTCGATGCTCGACGTCGCGCGCTCGTGAGTTTACGCGATGCGGTGCGGGCCCACGAGGCCGATATCGCCCATGCGCTCAAGACCGATTTGGGGAAGTCGCATGACGAGGCCTATATGTGCGAGATTGGTACGTCGCTTTCCGAGATTCGACATCAGATCGCTCACGTGGCTCGATGGAGTCGTCCGCGCCTGCGTCCGTGCGATCTCGCTAACGCCGTGAGCGTGTGCAAAACGCAAGCCGTGCCCTATGGCGTCACACTCATCATGGCTCCGTGGAACTACCCGTTTTTGCTAACACTCGAGCCGCTCGCCGGCGCCCTTGCCGCGGGCAATACCGTGGTCATCAAGCCGAGTGCCTATGCTCCGGCATCGAGCGCGGTGCTCAAGCAAATCTGTGAAGAGGCATTTGATCCGTGCCTGGTGACGGTTGTCGAGGGCGGGCGCGCCGAGAACGAAGCGTTGCTCGATGAGTGCTGGGACAAGATCTTCTTTACCGGTAGCGTTCCGGTCGGCAAGCTCGTCATGGAGCGCGCAAGTAAAAACCTTACGCCCGTGACGCTTGAGCTGGGCGGAAAGAGTCCCTGTATCGTGGATGCGACGGCAAACTTGAAGGTTGCGGCACGGCGTATCGCCTTTGGTAAGTGGCTCAACGTGGGGCAGACCTGCGTGGCGCCCGACTACCTGCTGGTCGATGCGCGCGTGCACGACGAGCTGCTGGACCTTATCAAGGAGGAGGCCCGCCGTATGTTTGGCGAGCATCCGCTCGATAACGAGGACTACGGGCATATCGTCAACGCCAAGCATTTTGCGCGCGTGCGCGGGCTGATCGATCCCGATAAGGTTGTGCTTGGAGGTACCGCGCGCGAGACTTCGCTCAAGATCGAGCCGACGATTTTGGACGGCGTGACCCCCGATGACGCCGTGATGCAGGAGGAGATTTTCGGCCCCATCTTGCCGGTGCTGACGTTTGAGAGCCTAGACGAGGCCGAGACGTTTATTACGGATCGTCCGACGCCGCTGGCCCTGTATATCTTTAGCCAGGACCGTTCGGTTCAGCAACGCTTTGTGCGCTACGTGCCCTTTGGCGGCGGCTGTGTCAACGACACGATCATGCACTTGGCTACGAGCCATATGGGCTTTGGCGGCATGGGCGCGAGCGGTATGGGGCAGTACCATGGACGCGAGAGCTTCGATACGTTTAGCCACAAGAAGAGCGTCGTGAACAAGGCAACGTGGCTGGACGTGCCATTCCGCTACGCTCCTTACGCAAGCTGGAAGCACAAGTTCGTGCGCATGTTTGTGCATTAGAAAAGGGCGCAGGTAATACGAACAAGTGTTCCTATTACCTGCATTTTGCGTTAGACTACTGTTATGGAGCACGGATGGGCCAACTCCCTTTAGAAGGGATTTGGTATGAACGTAAGCGATGTTATTTCGTTATTGGCGTTGTTGATTGCGGCTATCGAACTCGGTCTGTTTATCGGCCGAATGAAATAGCCGCCCCCGCGTAAGCGAAGACGGCCACTTCTCACGATGAAAACGTGTATCGGAGTTGGCAAGACCCGCGGCAACGGGTGCCATCCGTGTTCCTATCTTATCTGCAAGCGTTCTGTCGCGCAAGCGTTGAGGCAAACGATTGAAGGACGCAGACAGGATGTATTTGTGTCCGCACGGGACCGTAGACTTCTCAATAAGGTTACACACCGGTTTATCCGGCCGTTAGAGGAGCTGCTATGTACGAGCCTTCACGTGTTCTTCTGTCGTTTCACATCGCGGGATTTCAGTATGCCGACGGTGCCTTGGTCCTGGGTGATCTTAAGGTTGGCGATAAGCTGAAACTGTGTGCCGAGCGCGATAACCCTCATGATCCCGAGGCGGTTGCGATCTACTTCGGCAACACTAAGCTTGGCTATGTTCCGGGAAACGAGGTCGGCCCGCTGTCCTTGATGATGTATTACGGCCACGAGGACGTGTTTGAGGCCCGCGTGCAACAGGTTGCCCCCGAACGCAGCCCGTGGCACCAGGTGCGCGTTGGGCTCTATGTGGTGGATGCTCGCTAATCGGTATGGGAGACTGCCATGTTTGATGACGATGACCTGTTCGATCTGACAGACGATCCGTTTGAGTGGGATATGCTACTCGATGACGATGAGCTGGAGCAGGATCGCAAAAAGCAAAAGGATAAGAACGCCCAGGGCAAAGGTTCGAATAAAAAGGACAAGCGCCGCCGCGGACTGTTCGGCGGGCTCTTTGGCTAACCGCCGCATCGCTGCGTCTGTATACTTAGCACGAGTTGAAGGCGTTGCGAAATGAGGGCATAGACGATGATGTGGTTTACCGCCGACCTGCACCTGGGCGATACGAATATTTTGCACGACATGGACCGGCCATTTGGCTCGGTCGAGGAGATGAACCGCAAGGTCATCGATGCCATCAATGAGTGCGTGGCTGCGGACGACCGCCTCTATATTCTGGGTGACTTTACCTATCGTTTGCCCTTGGCGGAGGCGGTGCGCCTGCGCGAGCGCATCGAATGTCAGAACGTGACGCTCATCCGTGGCAACCATGACGGCGACTGGGAAGATTCCGACGTACCGCAGATTTGGGAAGACGTGCGCGATTACCTGGAGATTGCTCCCGGCTATGCCAAGGGCCATCGTCTGGTTATGAGCCACTACCCCATGCTCAGCTGGAACGGCAAGGCACGTGGCGCCATTATGCTGCATGGGCATATCCACAGCAGGGGTGACCGCGCCAACGCACGCAACCGCGATCGCGAGCGCCCTATCTTTCGCTACGATGTCGGTCTCGATGCCAACGAGTACAGGCCCGTAAGCCGTGATCAGATTCTTAGCTTCTTTGGGTTATAGGGCGCCAGAGCCACCACAAAGGGGACAGGCACCTTTGTGGTGGCTCTGGCGCCGTTGCCATTATGGCAGCGGCGCCTTTTTTGTCCGTGCGGCGCGGTAGAGTGTAGGCGGTCGAAATTTGCGTCCATCGAGGAGCTGCTATGAACGAGATTAAGTGCCCGCATTGCGGCGAAGTTTTTAAGGTCGATGCGTCTGGCTATGCGGATATTGTCAAGCAAGTGCGCGATGCCGAGTTTTCGCGCGACCTGGATGAGCGTGTGAAGGCAGTCCAGCGCGAGGGCGAGCAGGCGCTGGAGCTTGAGCGCTCGCGTTTGACGGCTGCCTTGCAACAGGCAGAGTCTCAGCGCAACGCTCAGCTTATCGAGCAGAAGAACGCTGCGGCTCAGAAGTTGGCACAAGAGGTCGCCACGCGCGATGCTGAACTCGCCGAGCTGCGCGCCAAGCTCGAGGGCGCTGCCGCAGAGCGCGAGAGTGCAAGTCAGCGCGCGGCGGTTGAGGCCCGTGCCGACGCTCAAAAGGAGAATGCCGAACTCCAGCGTGAGATTGATAGCCTACGTGCGCAGCTGGGACGCAAAGATGACGAAGCAAAGCTTGCCGAAGCCGCGGTACGCAATGCGACTCAAAATGACCTCGCCGCGCGCGATGCTCAGATTGCGGAGTTGCAGGCAAAGCTTGCCGCCGCAGATAAGGCTCAAGAAATGGCACTCGCAACTGCTGCGGCCGAGGCGCAGCGTAAGCTCGAGGCTGCGCAAAACGAAGCGAATCGTAAGCTTTCCGATTACCAGACAGAAGTGCGTGAGAAGTTCTCGAATGCTAAGACTCAGTCCGAGCGCGAGGCCGAGGGCCTTCGTGCACAGCTTCGTGAGCAAGAACTTTCTGCAAAAATGGAGCTGTCGAAGGCGGTCGCCGCGGCGGAGCGAGAGCGCGATGAGGCACGTGCCAAACTGACGAGCGAGCTGGCGGTGCGCGATTCTCGCGAGGAACAGGTCAAGGCGGCACACGAGCTCGAGCTTGCGCAGGCCAAGCGCGCGAGCGATGACCTGATTCGCTACAAGGACGAAGAGATTGAGCGCCTTAAGGACATGAAGGTCCGCCTGTCCACCAAGATGGTGGGCGAGTCGCTCGAGCAGCACTGCGAGACCGAGTTTAACCGTCTGCGCATGACGGCGTTTCCTAACGCGTACTTCGAGAAGGATAACGATGCGTCCGAGGGCACCAAGGGCGACTTTATCTTCCGCGAGTGCGACGCAAGCGGTAACGAGGTCATTTCGATTATGTTCGAGATGAAAAACGAGAACGATGAGACCGCGACCAAGCATAAAAACGAGGACTTCTTTAAGAAACTCGACCACGATCGCCGCCAAAAAGGCTGCGAGTACGCGGTGCTCTGCACGTTGCTCGAACCCGAGAGCGAGCTTTACAACGCCGGCATCGTGGACGTGAGCTATCGCTACGAGAAGATGTACGTGATTCGCCCACAGTTTTTTATTCCCATGATCACGCTTCTTCGCAACGCCGCCATGGGTTCGCTGCGCTATAAGCAGGAACTGGCAGAGTACAAACAGCAGAATATCGACGTTACGAACTTCGAAGCCAAGATGGAAAAGTTCAAGAATGATTTCGGTCGCAACTACGAGATCGCGAGCCGCAAGTTCCAAACGGCGATTGATGAGATCGACAAGACGATTAGCCATCTGCAGAAAACCAAGGAGGCGTTGCTGTCCTCCGAGAACAATCTGCGCCTAGCCAACAAGAAAGCCGACGATCTTACCATTCGCAAGCTCACGTGGGGCAACAAGACCATGAAGGCGGCGTTTGACGAGGCGCGCGGGGCTGCGGCAGGGTCAAGCGATGAACCCGCCGAGGCGGATTCGTATGAGGTCGAGGATGCCGAGTGAGGCATAGCATATAGTGCAAAAACGGGGCCGCTGGTGATGTTGCCAGCGGCCCCGCTTCGTTTCGTTCCATTGTGCCCGGCTAGTCCTCGAGCAGGTCCTCGATAAAGCCGACGCGGTAGTTTTTGAAGATGACCTCGCCGCCGTCTTGCGTGGCGTCCAGATCGACATCGCCCATGATGCCAAAGTCGTGGTCTCCATCCTCGTCGGCAAAGATCTGGTGCACGTGCCACACGTGCGCGGTCTTCTCGTCGGACTCGTCAATGGAAAACATCGCGGCGCTGCGGGCATCTCCGTCGGCGAGGATTTCCTCGTGCTGCTCGTGGTAAGCGTCGAGTGCTTTTTGCCAGCGGATCTCGCTCATGCCCCAGTCGTCGTCGAGCTCGCCCAAGTCGCGAACGTGCTCGCGGACGGCAAGGGTCACGCGGCGGAAGAGTGCGTTGCGCACCAACAGCGTGCAGCCGCGGCGGTCCGCCACGACCTCGTCGATGCCCTGCGGCAGCGCAGCATCGAGGGCTGCCGGGTTGCCGGCGTTCTCCCACTCGTCCACCAGGCTCGAGTCCACCGAGCGCACCACAAAGCCCAGCCACGAGATAATGTCGCGCAGGCGCTCGTCGCGCTTCTCGATGGGCACGGTACGGTCGAGTGAACGGTAGGCCTCTGCCAGGTAGCGCAGTAAAATGCCCTCGGAGCGGGCGATGCCGAGCTTTTGAATGTAACCCTTAAAATCGCTCGCGCTTTCCAGCATATCGCGCAGGACACTCTTGGGAGAGAGCTGGTAGTCGTTTGCCCAAGGCACTTCCTGGCAGTACTTGTCAAAGGCGGCGTCGAGCAAATCCTCGAGCGGCTTTTCGTACGTGACGTCCTGAATGCGCTCCAGACGCTCCTCATAGTCGACGCCGTCGGCCTTCATTTCGGCCATCGCGCGGTCGCGCGCGGCGCGCTCCTGTGCGCGCAACACCTGCTTGGGGTCCTCGAGCGTTGCCTCGACCATCGAGATCAGATCCATGGTATAGGTCTCGCTCTCGGGGTCGAGCAGCTCCAACGCGGCAAGCAAAAATGGCGAGAGCGGCTGGTCGAGCGCAAAGTCCTCGGGCAGATCGACCGTCAGCGCATAGTCGATGTCTGGTGCGGTGTCAGTCGGGGCATCGGGCGCGGGCGGCACTTCGGTGCGAACGACGACGCCGGAATCGATGAGTGTGGCGAAGATTTCGTCGGCGCGAACCTCGAGCTTAGCTTTTTCCTCGGGAGTCTGCAGGCTTGTCTCGATGAGGTCGTGTACGCGGGCTCGGGCGTCGCCGCCCTGCTCGACTACGCTAATCACCATGGAGTGTGTGATGCGAAGACGCGGCTTGAGCGTTTCGGGCTGCGTCTCGATCAGGCGCTCAAAGGTCTGCTTGTTCCAGGTGACAAAGCCCTCGGGGGCCTTCTTCTTTTTAATCTTGCGGAGCTTCTTGGGGTCGTCGCCCGCCTTGGCCATGAGCTTGGCGTTCTCGATCTCGTGCTCCGGGGCCTCGGCGATGACCATGCCCTCGGTGTCAAAGCCCGAGCGACCGGCGCGACCAGCGATCTGATGGAACTCACGGGCGCGCAGGCGACGCATCTTATAGCCGTCGAACTTGGTGAGCGCGGTGAGCACCACGGTGTGGATGGGCACGTTGATGCCGACGCCGAGTGTGTCGGTGCCGCAAATGACGGGCAGTAGGCCCTGCTGTGCCAGGCGCTCGACCAGTAGGCGATAGCGCGGCAGCATACCGGCGTGGTGCACGCCGACGCCGCAGCCAAGCAAGCGCTTGAGGATCTTGCCGAAGGCCGTCGAGAAGCTCGTGCCCTTGGCCGCCTCCTTGATAGCCTCGCGCTGCTCCTTGCTGGCAATGCCAAAGTTGGCGAGGGATTGCGCCGTCGCAAGTGCGGCGTCCTGGCTAAAGTGCACGATGTAGAGCGGGGCCTCGCCGCGGCGCATGGCGAGCTCGACGGTGCCCTCGAGCGAGGTCGTCACGTAGTCGTAGCTCAGCGGCACGGGGCGTGGGGCATCGACGACCAAGTCGCAGGTAGCGCCGGTGTGTTCCTCGAGCGAGGCGGCGATCGCGGTGACATCGCCGAGCGTGGCGCTCATGAGCATGAATTGCGTGTGAGGCAGGGCGAGCAGTGGCACCTGCCAGGCCCAACCGCGATCGGGGTCGGCAAAG
Organism: uncultured Collinsella sp.; assembly: GCA_905193815.1. Classification (GTDB taxonomy): domain Bacteria; phylum Actinomycetota; class Coriobacteriia; order Coriobacteriales; family Coriobacteriaceae; genus Collinsella. The sequence continues at coordinate 14,181 of CAJJQF010000006.1, forward strand.
TAGTGGAACTCGTCCATGGCGACGCAGCCAACATCGGCATCTTCGCCCTCGCGCAGTGCGTCGTTGGCAAGGATTTCTGCCGTGCAGCAGATGACGGGCGCCTTGGTGTTGATGTGCGTGTCGCCGGTGATCATGCCGACGTTATCGCGGCCGAGCACCTGCACAAGGTCGAAAAACTTCTCACTGACCAGAGCCTTGATAGGAGCCGTGTAGTAGCAGCGCTTGCCCTGCGCCATGCCCATAAAGAGCATTCCCAGCGCGACGAGCGATTTACCCGATCCGGTCGGTGTTCCCAAAATGACATGGTCACCGGCGGCTAGATCCATGAGGGCCTCTTCCTGGTGGTCCCACAGCTCAATACCGCGATCGCTCGTCCATTCAAAGAAACGTTCGAAGGCCTGATCGGGCGTGAGCCACGGTTCGGGCTCACTGCCATCCTCGGGCTCCCACCAGGTGGGGGAGAGCGCGCCGAGCGAACCGAACTCGGCTTCGGTTCCCGTGCCGCCCGAGAATGAGCTGGCGGCTCCGGCGCCGGAAACGGTGCTGGCGGTGGTGTCTGTCGTGGTCTGTGCCATGTGGTTGCTTTCTCTCGCGTTTGTCCGCCAACTATTATGGCGTAGCGGCGCCGCGGGGTGCCAGCGCGCGAGAAAATGCAGGAAATGGGCGTTCTGCTCAGCCGTTTGGTGCGGTTGCCAGCCAAGTGAGTAGACTTTTTGCGATATCGCGAGCACATGGCTTTTGCGCAAGGGCTCTACCTGCGGTTTTAGTTTTCGTTATGCGGGTTGTGCTTGGCTATTGCAAAAAAGTCTACTCACTTAGGCTTGAGGGTCGTTCGCCGGCGCCTATTCGCGCTTGTTTGCCGACGTCGCGACCATCAGAAGCCCCTAGGACTCTTGCGGCAGACGCTTCTTGCCCTTGCGGGCGCGGTTTTTAAAGTTCTCGACGGCCTCTTCCATGCCGAGGGGCACGTAGGTGAGCTCATCGAGGTTGTCGGGCAGGTAACACGCAAGGCTTTGCTCCTGCGCGCGGCCCGCCGCGAGCTGTTCATCGCTGGGCTGCGTGCCGGGTGTGGCGCAGATGCCATAGACGGCGGCGCCCATCTCGCGCGTGCGGCATTCATATTCGGTCTCGGGATGTTCGGGATGGTCGCGGCGGACGTCGTCACTTACCCAAAGCGTGTCGTAACCGGCCGCGGCAAACTGCCCCAGGGCGTAGTCACGCAATGGCTTGCTGTCGGTTCGCAGCGTTACGGTGGCGCCAACTGCAAAGAGCGGGCGATAGAGCATCAGATGGTCGACATGGACGAGTCGTTTTTTGGCGTACTTGGCCTTGGGCTGCGGCGTGGGAAAGTTGATGGTGATGGCATCGAGCTCGCCTGTGGCAAACAGCTGCGGCAGCGATGCGGCGCCTCGGGGCAGGACGAGTGCGTTGGTCAGTTCCTGCTCGCAGATTTTCTGCGCGGCATAGGCGATACAGATGGGCTCCTGGTCCATACCGATAAAGAGGGTGTTTGGCTCGTGGGCCGCGCGCTCTACAAGGTACGTTCCCTTGCCGCAGCCAAGATCCAGGTGAAGGTGTTCGAATGGCTTGCTGCCTGTGGGCGCACAGGCCTTGCGCCAATCTCCGGCATAGGCCTCGGGGCTCGTCTCAATCGCATCGGCGTAGCGTTCCAGGCGCTCTTCGAGCACAAAGTTCTTAGGCGTGCGAACGTGGACGGCTCCCATGAGGCTCCTTGGTCATAAGTATGGAACGCTTAGCTGCGCGTTCCGTCAATGGATTGGAAGGGGGCGATTTGCCCGAAAGATGCGGTGCGGCTCGACGGCGAGTCGTCGGTGCCTACAGGCGCTTGAGAATCACATAGCGGTTGAGTTCGCCGCTACGACCGTCGGCATGGAAGCGCTCAAGCTCACGCACGGGGACCTCGCCGCTCTTGTAGAACGTACGCACGCCGCGCACCAGGTCGGTGATCTGCTGATCGTCAAAGTGATGGCAATAGCGGTAGGCGTGGCGGTCGTTTTGCCAGCCAATGAGATGGTCACCGGCTTCAAACTGCGCGGAATCGTAACCCTCAAACGGCGGGGTGAGCTCGGCGCGGGCCTCGGCGCGAACGGCCTTGCGCGCCATGCGCTCATCGTTCATAAACTCCCAAAAGCTGATGGCGATGATGCCGCCCGGGCGCGTCTGGCGCACCAGGGCGTCGAGCACGCGTACGCGGTACTCGCACGACGGCACGTGGTGCATAAAACCAAAGCAGACCGAGATGTCGGCGAGCGGGGCGTCGAAAAGCACGTCGGGTGTCTCGGCGGGGTTGAGCTTCATAAGGGCATCGAGCACGTCGAGTTCCTGGAAGTGCAGGTTGGGAATGCGCAGGGCGTGACCGTGCGCATCGATAGCCAAATCCTGACACGAGTCAACACCATAGAACTCAAACGGGCAGCTGGCGTCTGCCGAGGGGTTTGCGCCATCGACGCCCTTGGCGGCAAGTGTACCGCCGGCGGCAAAGTTCTCGAATCGCATATTGCCGCAGGCAAGATTGAAGACGCGGACGGGATGCTCGATCGTGGCGACGTCGAGCTGTTCGAGCGCAATGTCCATGGTGCGCACCCAGCCGGGCCACGGGGCCTGGCGCGTATCGGAGAAGGAGGCGGAGTGCTCGCGATAGAACGTGTTGTTGAGCTGGATGAGCGATGAGGCGAAATCGCGGTTCACGGCGCGGAACTCCCTCCGTTGGCGGTGCGGAATAAACAGTACGACCATACTACCGTTAACGCCGCAACGGGGACAACCAAGCTACGGGTCATTGCTTTGTTTGGACACATTTCCGCAGCTCATATGCACCCGCAACCGCCGGTTGTCAAAAATCTCACTAGAATAGGTGGCATGATTTTGGCGGTGGCGGATAGATTTTTAACTGTGCAAGGCGCCTTAAGAACAAAAACGGTCCGGCGGCACGGCTGGCATCACATAGGAGGAACCATGAATGTAGAAACTGCGCAGCGGCTCGCCGACCTTCGTCGCAGCAAGGGTTTTAGCCAAGAAGGGCTGGCGCGAAAGCTGGGGCTGTCGCGCCAGGCAGTCAGTAAATGGGAGCGCGCGGAGAGCTCGCCCGATACCGAGAACCTGATCTCACTCGCCAAACTCTATGGCGTGAGCCTAGACGAGCTGCTCAATCCGAGCGACGAGATCGAGGACGATATCGAGTTTGAGAACGAGGACCGCGCCCGTCAGCGCGAGGCCGAGGCGGCAGAGCGTGCTCGCACCCATGAGGCGGCGGCGCGCGCTACCGAGGCGGCAACGCAGGCGAGTGATGCTGCGGCCAAGGCGGCGCAAGCGGCAAGCTGGAGTGCGCAGGCCGCCAATGCCGCTACGGCGCAGGCGACGAGTGGCACTGCGGTTGGCTCGACTCCGGTGAAGGGCCCGTTCCAGTCGTTCCCGTATTGGGCCGTGTGTTGGCTACTGTTCTTTTTACTGATGTTCCTGGTTGGTGCCAGCCCCTTTCCCGCACTGATCTTCTTTACGATTCCTATCTATCACTGGGTGGCACGTGCGCTTGATGGCGATTGGGCACGTGGGGATATCCAGGTTGGTCCGGTGCCGGCGGCGGTCAGGGCCCAGGGGAAGGATACTTCTGCGGAACCTGATGCTGACGTGGCTACCGCGGCCACCGCTGAGCCATGTGCCAAAGAAGGTGACGAATGATGAAGCTTTCGCATGAATCCAAGCTGCGCCTGGGCGTCGGCATCGGAGCGTTTGTACTGATTATCGGGCTTGTTTTTGGCGTTTCGCGGACTTTGATTCATTTTGATGGCCCGTGGGATCTCGACGATGTTATACCCGGCTTGTCCGGTATGGACGATGTGGTTGATGACGACGATTTTATGAACGATGGCGGTAACTATTCCGCTCGGCCTCAGCAGCTTTCGTGTACGACCTTTGATGCCGATGAGTTTCGCTACCTCGATTTCGATATCGATGCGGCTACGGTGGACGTCAAGGTTATTGATGGTAACAAGGCTCGCGTTATCGAGCGGGGACGCGTTGCCAATGGTATGGATGCCTCCAAGGCCGCGACGCAGAACATCGCATCCGTCGAGGACTCGACGCTCAAGGTTTCCCAGTTTGGAAGTGATGACGGTAAGGCAATCGATCGCTCAGTTACGGTCGAGCTGCCGCGCCGTGTTGCCGAACGTCTGAAGGGAGTCAACGCGCACGTGGGCTCGGGTGATCTGCAGATTGCCGGTGTCACCTGTGATGGTCTTGACCTTTTCCTGGGTGCGGGAGATGTAGAGTTTGCGGGCAGCGTGACTGATGCGCTCAGTGCTGAGGTCGGTTCGGGCGATGTGACGTTCGAGCTCTACCAGGCCCCCGCGAAGTCGATGGACGTGAGCGTGGGCTCGGGCGATGTGGAGATGACGGTTCCGAACTCGACGGGCTTTAAGGCGAGCCTCACCTTGGGCAGCGGCGACTTCGAGAGCGATTTCCTTCCTCTTGGCTACGACGGCGAGACCGTTTTGAATCTTGAATTCGATAACGGCGATAAGTCTGCCACGTATCGTTTTGAGGTCGGTTCGGGCGACATGTCGTTTGATTCGGAGTGACGGGCGGCTATCGAAGACTTATAAACCATAGCTGCGCTGTTTGATGGAGGCGCCGGAGCCGTGACGGGCTTCGGCGCCTTTGCCTTTACAATGGGGTCATGGAACAGATTATCTTGAACATACTCGAGGCCCTGCGCCGCGGCGAGACCGTGGACGACAAGGCGCTCGTCAAACTGATACATGCCGAGGCGCGCCGCGAGGGTGCCGATAAGCGCGACTTGGCAAAGCGCCGCCTGCTGCCGTTTTACCAACGGGTTAAACGTGAGGAGCCGGCTCGTTGGGCTGGGTGGAATGTCGATGCCGAGTTGGAACGTCGACTGCTGCAGGTGCTGCGCATGAAGCCGCGCCGCACGGCTTCGGGCGTGGCGACCATTACCGTCATCACCAAGCCGTGGCCGTGCTCGGGCGATTGCCTGTTTTGCCCCAACGACCTGCGCATGCCCAAGAGCTATCTGCACGCCGAGCCGGCATGCGCCCGTGCGGAGCAAAACTGCTTCGACCCGTATCTGCAGGTGAGCGCTCGTTTGACCGCGCTTTCGCAGATGGGGCATGCGACCGACAAGATAGAGCTCATTGTGCTCGGTGGCACCTGGAGCGACTATCCGCAAGGCTATCAGACATGGTTTATGTCGGAGCTCTTCCGCGCGCTCAATGACGATGCCGTGGCCGGCGTGGCGGCCAACCCCATGTTGGCGCGTCCGGGCATCAGTCGTGCCGAGGCGGGGCGCCTGCTCGATGACGCTCCCGCCGATGTCCTGCCGCCGGTGGTAGCGGAGCGACGCGAACGATATCGCGCTGCCGGTATTGCGACCGATGAGGTTGAGCTTGCGAGCGGCGTTGCCGACGAGCAGGGGCGTGTGGATGCTGCCGTGGGCGGCTATAACCACGCGGTGCGTCGTCTGTACGGTTCCGGTACGCCGTGGGGCGAGGTTGCCGAGTGGCAAACGGCAACGATGGAGGAGCTCGAGCGTCAGCAGCGCATCAACGAGACGGCGAAGCATCGCGTGGTGGGGCTCGTTATCGAGACACGCCCCGATGCTGTAACACCGCAGGCCCTCGCGCTCATTCGCCGCCTGGGTTGCACCAAGATTCAGATGGGCATCCAGAGCCTCGACCAGCATTTGCTCGATATCAACGAGCGTCGCATTTCGGTGGCGCAGATTGAGCGGGCGTTTTCGCTTGCGCGTCTGTTTGGCTTTAAGATCCACGCGCATTTTATGCTCAACTTGCTAGGCGCCACGCCCGAGGGAGACAAGCGCGACTACGAACGCTTTATGACCGAGGGGGCCTTTATGCCCGACGAGGTCAAGGTCTACCCGTGCGCGCTCATCGAGGGCTCGCGTCTGGTGGGCTGTTATGAGTGTGGCGAGTGGCGCCCCTATACCGAGGACGAGCTGCTCGATGTACTGGCCGACGACATCGTGGTGACGCCGGCGTTCTGCCGCATCAGTCGCATGATCCGCGACTTTAGCTCCGACGACATCATGGTGGGCAACAAGAAGCCCAACCTGCGCCAGCTCGTCGAAAACCGCTTGGCTGCTCGGGGTGACGGTGCGACGGTGCGTGAGATTCGCTATCGCGAGATCAGCACGGCGGGTGCCGACTTGGATGAGCTGACCCTTGACGAGGAGGTGGCGTACGAGACGCCGGTGACGAGCGAGCGCTTTTTGCAGTGGGTGACGCCGCAGGGCAAGATCGCGGGCTTTTTGCGACTGTCGCTTCCCGATCGCGCTTTTGTTGCTGCACATGCGGATGAGTTGCCGACGACGCCGGACGAGGCGATGATTCGCGAGGTACACGTGTATGGCATGGCGGCGCGCGTTGGTGATCAAGGCCAGGCGGCCCAGCACCATGGACTGGGTCGGTCGCTGGTGGAGCGTGCGTGCCATATTGCCCGGGATGCGGGCTATACGCACATCAACGTGATCAGCGCGATCGGTACGCGCGAGTATTATCGCCATTTGGGTTTCTACGACCACGGACTCTATCTGCAAAAGGAGCTCTAAATGAACAAGCCGAGTGTTTCTGCCGGCGTCGTTGCCGGCGTTGCCCTGGGAGCTGCGGCGCTCGGAGCGGCCGCCGTTGCTGTTCGTGCTGCCTGTTTGCAGGTTGCGCGAACCCGCAATGTGTTGGCGCGTGTGAAACGCGTGCACGATGACGGCGGCGATGAGATTCGCGTGCTGGTGCAAGGCGGCGTCTACCAAAGCGCAAGCTATGTTGGCGAGCGTTGGGCAGAGCCCGTCTTCGCGTACTATCGTGCGTTTGACGACGTGTTTGAGGCAGAGGATGCGATGCGCGACGCTTATGGTCACGGTATCGACCGCATGCTTATGCTGGGCGGCGGCGGGTTTGCCTATCCTAAATTCGCCCTGATGTCGCACGAGGGCTTGCGCATGGACGTCATCGAGTATGACGGAGAGATTACGCGCCTGGCGCGCCGCTGGTTCTACCTAGACGAGCTGGAGCGCGCGGCGGGCGATCGCCTGCGGGTGATAACCGCTGAGGCTCGCTCGTATCTGGGTGTGACGAGCGTGGGCCATCGTCGCTACGACGTGGTCGTGAGCGATTGCTTTGGCGGTGCCGAGCCCGTGCGCGAGCTGGCGACCGTTGAGGCGCTGCGCCTGGTGCGGGGCAGCCTGAACCCCGGGGGTATCTACGTGGCCAATATCGTGAGCGCAAACGAGGGGAGCGATGTGACGTTCCTGCGTGACTGCGCTGCCACGGCACTCGAGGTATTCGCCCACGCCTGGGTGGTCCCATGTGGCGATGCGGAGTTCGGCGGCGAGGAGAACTACCTGCTTATCGCCAGCGACGGCGACTACGCCTTTGCCGAAGCTGTGCCCTTCGACACCGACTTCCTCGGCACCGTCCTTCACGACAAGTAAGTCTCTCCGTCCCAAAAAGACTGGTCTTAGGCGTGGTCGCGCCAGCTGAGGACGCGCTGCTTCATGCCCTCGATGTCGAGCACGCCTTCGGCGAAGCCTTTGCGCACGAGCTCCTCGGGAACGTACTCGTCGTAGCGATCAAAATAAGGTATCTCGCCGGGATAGACGAGCTCGATGGGGTCGAAGTCCTTTTCGGCCTCGACTGCGAGCACCTCAAAGAACGTCTCCTCGTCGGCCTTCATCTTAAACTGCATAAAGTATGGACGCGACGGATCGAGCCCGCGAAGGCCCAGCTCCGCGGCACACTTAATCTTGAGCATACGTTCGAGCGCCAGAAAGGCGTAGCTGCCCAACCAGGGGAAGAGCACCCAGGTGTCGCCACCCAGGTTGATGAGCGGTTTGGTCCCCGCACCCGAAATCTCGGCGGTATGACGAGCCTGTGCAAGGCGTGCCCGTGCGTTGCCCATGAGGTACGGATATGCCGCGTGCTCGTTGAGCGCCTTGCGCATGCGCTCGAGTACATGCGTGTTAATGTCGCCGGGGCAGTCGCCAAAGTATGCCGGCACACGACCTTTGACTTGCGTGGCAAAGACGGTGTGTCGCTTCCAGTCCACTTCCTCGACTATCCAGCAGTGCCCGGCTATGGCGATGCGCTCACCGGGCGGTGGCGGATTGACGATCGTGCCCAACTCGGCCGACTCGCTGCGAACGGTGAACTCCTCGTTTTCCTGGAACACAGCGTAGAACTTAAAGTTGTTAATGATGCGCTCGCCCGCGAGACCCACGATGAGCCCACCGCCCTCGGTGACCTGGATGTGGTCGATCTTGATGAGGTGGCGCAGCAGTACGCGATAGTCATCGGCCGAGACGCGGTGGAAATAGCTGAGCGTGAGCACGCGCTGAGCAAGCTCGGCCGGCGTGAGCTCGCCGGTGCTGGCGAGCGTCGACATGGTCTGGTGGTAGAGCAGGCTGTAGGGGAGTCGATCGAGCTCGGGCGGCTCGACCCACTTTTCCTCGCGATAGAGTTGTACGAGTGCGATGCCCTGCAGGAGCTTCCAGGGTATCGTTTCGGGCATCATCGTGCGCGGCTCGGGTTCTTCCTCGCGCATGACAAACCACATCTCGGGCGGAAGGTCGCGACGGCCTGTGCGCCCCATGCGCTGCAAAAAGGAGCTGACGGTAAACGGCGCGTCAATCTGGAACGCGCGCTCCAGGCGACCGATATCAATGCCGAGCTCCAGCGTGGAGGTGGTGACGGTCGTCTGCGCCTGCTCTTCGTCGCGCATGAGCTCCTCGGCCGTCTCGCGCAGCGATGCCGAAAGGTTGCCGTGATGGATTAGAAAGCGGTCTGGCTCGTGCCGGCTCTCGCAGTAGCTGCGCAACATGGAGCACACGGCCTCTGCCTCCTCGCGCGAGTTGGCAAAGACCAGGCACTTGCGGCCGCGGGTATGCTCAAAGATGTAGCCCATGCCGGGGTCGGCGTTGTCGGGTGCGGTGTCGGTGGGGTTGAGCAGTGCCTGTTCGGTTGCCTGCGGGATGTCGACTTCGCCCTCGGGGGCTGAGGAAGTGCGACGGTCCTTGGGGGCAGCCTTGCCCCGTGCCTGCTCGCGACGTTGGCGGCGCTCCTCTTGCGTGAGTTGTCCGCTGTGACGCATGTCTTGAGCACCGGCCGGCAGCGCCGCGGATGCCGCTGCCTCGATGCGCTCGCACGCGAGCACTTCGGCCTCTTGAGGACCTGTGCCCATGAATCCCCGCTGCTGTGCCTGGGGGCCCGAGTTGTAGAAGTGCTCCATGGAGATGCGCCATACGCGGCGCGGTTCTTCAAAGCGGGGGATAACACAGTTGCGCCCCGTTCCCTGTGAGAGAAAGGCACCCGTGCGTTCCGGGTCCCCGATGGTGGCCGAAAGGCCAATGCGGCGAGGCTGCACGCCGGCCATGCGCGAGAGTCGCTCGATAAGGCAGAGCGTTTGCCCGCCTCGATCGCCGCGCATGAGCGAGTGGACCTCATCGATGACCACGTAGCGTAGGTCGCAAAACATGCGCGGGATCGCCATGTGCTTATGGATTAAGAGCGCCTCGAGTGACTCGGGCGTAATCTGCAAGATGCCGCTCGGTTTTTTGATGAGCTTAGCTTTGTGCGATTGCGAGACGTCGCCATGCCAGTGCCAGACGGGGATGTCGGCCTCTTCGCACAGGTCATTGAGACGGACGAACTGATCATTGATGAGTGCCTTGAGGGGGCCGATGTAGAGGGCGCCAACGCTTGCGGGCGGGTTCTCCCAAAACTCGGTCAGGATGGGAAAGAAGGCCGCTTCGGTTTTGCCGGATGCCGTGGATGCCGTCAGGAGCACATTGTCTTGTGTGTTAAAGATGGCATCTGCTGCCGCAACCTGAATGGAGCGCAGGCTATCCCAATCGTGGGAGTAGATGAAGTCTTGGATAAACGGGGCGTAGCGGTCAAAGGCGTTCACGGGGCCTCCTCTCATATACGAACCTCTTAACGCGGTGGTCAGTGGCTTGCTGCATTACTGTCTCAACGTTCGCCCAGATAAAACCTACCAAAATAAACCTGTCCCTTTTTGGCAGGTTAGATGGTGAATTCGGCGAAGTTACGGTCGCCACCTGCGGTATCGGTGTCGCCTGTTGCGGTTGCTGGCGCCAGCGCGTCACCGCCGACGCTTTGTAGTAGCTCGGCAACGTTGGCATCGGGGTTCTGGCATAGGATGTCGAGCAGCTCGATAAAGTCGCGAATGACCTCGCGAGGCGTCAGGTGCGTATCGGCTCCCACGCGGCCAAACTCAATCTTGAGGAAGTCCACCAAGTCGTTCTCGGTAAGCGTGGGCGTCCAGCCAAAGTAGCCGGCATGGATCTGCATGAGCTTTTCGATGAGCACCAGCAACTCCTCATAGGTGAGTGGCTGCAGGCGGATGATGGGCGCGAGCATGTCCTTAAGATCCTCGCGTGCAAAGCGGCCTTGAGCGAGTCGGCTACGCAGGGCCTCGTAGGAGAACACGCCACGGCGGCGGTCTTCGATGGAGGTTGGCGTGCCGCCCATGATCATGCCCAGGTACTGCGCCTTGCCCTGGAGCGTGTCGTTGTACATGGTCAGGATCTTCTCGTAGTTGTATTGGCGTGTGATGGCGTTGGGAATCTTATACAGATTCACGAGTTCGTCGATGAGCACCAGCATGCCCTTGTAGCCGCTGCAGACCAAAAAGCGCGCAATGAGCTTAACGTAGTCGTACCAGTCGTCATCGCTGATGATGGTCGAGGAGCCCAGCTCGGCGCGTGCCTCACTCTTGGTGCGGTACTCGCCACGAATCCATTTGGTCACGCGGCTCATAGCTTCTTCGTCGCCCTCGGATACGGCCGCGCGGTAGCGGCGGAGCATACGGGCGAAGTCGAAGCCGTGGACCATTTCCTCGAGCGGGGCCAGTTGGGCATTGACGGCAGACTCATCGGCATCGGCACACGAGGCGACCCAGCGATCCAGGATAAGGTTGAGCGCACCGCCCTCGGGGCGCGTTTTAGTCGATATGTTGCGGATGAGCTCACGGTAGGTGGCAAGGCCCTGTCCCTGGCCGCCCTGCAGGCGGCGCTCAGGGGATAGGTCGGCATCGGCGACGACGAATCCCTCGCCCATGGCGTGCGTGCGGATGGTCTGGAGCAAAAAGCTCTTGCCGGCGCCGTAACGACCGACTAAAAAACGGAAGCTCGCGCCACCGTCGGAGATGAGACTCAGATCGGTGAGCAGGGCGCGAATCTCGACCTCGCGTCCCACGGTGATATAGGGAAGGCCGATGCGCGGGACCACGCCGCCCTTGAGCGAGTTTAGGATAACGGCGGCGACGCGCTTGGGCACGCGGGGTGCTGCGGATGCGGTATCACTCATGGTCTAGGTATCCTCTCACGTCTGCTTCGTAGTCCTCAATAATCTGCGGCCCTGCCGCGCTAAATTCAATTACGGTGTCGCCCACCAGGTCAAAGAGCGTCTCGTTGATGGTATCGACGAGCATGTCCTCGCTCTGCCCCGATTGCACTACCGCCGATTCCGCCTGTACTGCGTTGTGCTCGAGCAGCGCGCGGAGATAGGCGTCTGCGGCGGGCGCGAGCTCGTTCGTGGCGTCAGCGGGCACTGCGGCTGCGAACGCTGACGTTGGCGCGAGAAGCGGTGCCACGACACCAAACTGTTCGGTGGATATGGTCGGCTCGTCGGTCAAGTCCTGCCGAATGGGTGCCACGACCGCCTCGACAATCGCGTCGGCTACGGGCCCGGCTTCCGGTTGCCCTGAGTCCGCTGCCTCGGCTTCTGCGGACGCGCCGTCCTCGCGTTCCTCATCGATCAAAAGCGCTTCGCGCGTTTGCGCAGCGGCGTTCCGAATGTGCCCCAGCTGACTCAGATCGATATCGATTTTGACGGGCTGGTGTGCGGCGTCCCACGAAAGCCATGCCACAATCTCGTCATCGATAATCTTGGCCAGATATTTGGGGACCTTTTCTTCCTTAAGGGGATGGGCGGGGTCCAGCGCCAGGCGCAGGCGTTGGTCGCAGGCGCGCATCATTTCACCGAGCTTGCTGCTCTTTTGCCTGCTGCCATGGATACGCATGCATTCCCAAAAGCCGTTTTGGCAACGGTAGATATGGATAGGATCCAGGCGGTATTCGCAGTCCTCGTGGCGCTCGGGCGCAAAGAATACGGCCGAGGCAAACATGGTGTAGGGCATGGCCGTCTCCTCCCCAAATAAACTCGCCACGATGCCGGTCTTTCGGTGCGTGTCATAGTAGCGCGCCATGCGGACATACACGGCGCATGCCACGTGGCGCAGATCGCGGTGGTGGCTGCGGTCGAGCCGCGAGTTACTTAGGTTGTACGTGGAGAGGGCGTTGATGGCGGTCATGAGTCGCTCCTCGCGCACCTCATCGGGCGGAAGGGGGAGCGTGGGCTCGGAGGTTTTGCGACGCTTGGGGGTCTGGCCGGACGGTGCCGGTGCTGGTGCAAGGTCTCGTGCCGCGCGCCGCAGCTCGATAAGGGCGTTGTCGAACATGACGGTTTTAGAATCACGAAGCAGCTTGGGGTCGAGCCCGTGGAACACGGCGTAGTCCTGCAACCACACGCGTGCAAACCGGTCGATGCCGGGCTCAAAGGCGCGGTAGGCATCCCAAAAGGCCTTGATCTTGTTAAAACCATCGAGCGGATTATCTACGCCGATGCCGCAAATCAGCTCATAGAGATACAGAAAGGCAAAGGACGTAGACGTTTCCTCGACGGTCCCGCGGCGCACTTGGGCGCGCCAGGTAAAGTAGCCGCGCAGCTGTCGGTCGCTCATGGCGTTGTAGGTGGGAAAGTACGACTTAAAGGTGCCGTTGTAGGGACAGTCGTCCTCAAAGTCGGCCATCAGCAGGCCCTGGCGGTAAAAAAGCTCGGCTTCCGAAAGCCAGCGGCCCGCACCGCCCTTGGGGTCATCCTGCCAGCGCGATATCTCGCGCATTTTACGGTACTGGTCGGGGAGGAAATTCTGCATCTGTCGGCCGGTTTTGAGAATCGGCTCGTCTGCGTAGATTTCGTTTGAGAAGCGGGTGGACTGATGGGTCCGGGCCTCGGCCATAATGCGCTCGATGAGCATCTTGACGTCCTGGTCGGCCACCGCTTCTCCTCTCCTAACGCAGCTACGGTGACCTCATATCATAGCACAGCATCAAACAGATGTTCGAGATACCGCTGCGTTGATAGATTTAGAACAGGAGGGCGTAGATGACGGCGATGACGACGGAGGGGAGCATATTGGCCGTGCGGAAGGTCTGAGGACGGATGAGGTTGACGCCGACGCAGAAGATGAGCATGGAGCCTACGAGCGAAAGGCTGTCGAGGGCTGCCGTGGTCATGATGGGGGAGAGCGCGCCGGCAAACAACGTGATCGTCCCCTGGAACACGGCGACGGGCAGGGCGGAGAAAATGCAGCCGCGGCCAAGCGACGCCGTCATGGTGCAGACGATGATGCAGTCCAATGCGCCTTTCAAGGCAAGCGTTGACCAGTCACCGAGCAGACCGTCCTGAATCGAGCCCACGATGGCCATGGCGCCGATGCACACCGTGAGCGATGTCGAGACAAAGGCGTTGGTGAACTCGTTGTCACCCTCGCTGCCGGTTTTTCGCTTGAGCCATTCGCCAAGGTTCTCGATGGCGGCCTCCAAGTTGATGGCCTCGCCGATGAGCGAACCGAGCGCAAATGAGACGATGAGCATGGTGGTACCGGTGGTCGCTAGCGCCTTTCCATCGATGATGAGCATCTTTTGCATGGTGCCGCCCAGGCCGATAAACAGGACGCACAGCCCCGATGCTTTCATGAGCGTGTTTTGGATGCGCGGTGTAATGAAGCGGCCGCCCGCTAATCCCAAAAGACCGCCCGCAACTAAAAGCACAACGTTGATGATTGTTCCCAAGCCCGGCATGAGCCCTCCTGTATTGATGCCAACGTGGCAATCGTAGCAGAACGAAATGCGAGGCACATCGCGACTCATCTAATACGTTATATAAGTGGTGTTAGGAATGATGCGCAGCATTTAAGCCTCAGGTGGTTGTCGGGACATAGGGATAGTATTCAAAGCGCAGTGTCATAAGCCGCTGCGGGAATTCAATAGCCGCGGCGATGATATTGGCATCGCGGGCACGATCAAACCCTTCGAGTTCGATCTGATACGAGACGTCTTGCATAATGTCCAGACGCCGCCAGGCTAGGAGTGTGTCGCCATCGAATTCCAAGGTCTTGCCTCCATCTGGAGCAACGGCATATAGACGCAGCTTGGCGGTGGTTGCAGGGTCGACAACCGTGACCTTTTTAATTTCGTTTCGAGTATTCTTGGCGCCCAACAAGGTGAGCAGTGTTGGGGCCACGACCTCGCCCGATGGCAAAAAGACGACTTCGATGGATTCGGGAAATGCGATGATAGCCGACTTGCGGACGGGCTGATTGGCGGCGGCAACTTCGATGTTCGCAGCGTCGATGACCTCTGTGTGGTCGAGTGCGGCAAGCACGCAACAGTTACCTTCATCGATCTCTTGAGGATCAGCAAGCCCCAGACTGTCCGCGAACTCGGGATCGTTTGGATCGGCAGCGGGCTCATTCGGCGCTTCGAAAGAAGCTGGGACGCTGTTTGTCGGCGACGGCGTGTCGCCCGCACCTGCTTCTTTGTCCGCGCTCTCTTCTTGTATGGTTGCGTTGATGGGTTCGTCGTTTGGGGGGAGCGTCTTGGCGTCAAACGCGGAGGGGAGAATTCCGATGGCTCCGGATCCGTTCCACTCCATTTCGAGAAGCGCCGGGTCGGCAAGAATGCGTTGCCTGCTTTGCGCGCGGGCATCGATTTCAATAGGGCCTGCCTCTATCCCTCGTGTAAGGCTGAGTGATCCGGATGGCTTCTCGAAATGAGCGTCTGTGTCTTTGGTACTGACGGCGTAGAACAGCAGGGACGCTTCTCCCGCCGCGATGGCATCGGTACCGGCTTTGGTCAGCCGCAACGATGCCGTGAATGAGAGGGTGGGCTGCGTGTCGTCTGCATTCGCGGCGGCGCAGCCCAGACATATACCGCCTCCTTTCTCAAAAAACGTACCGTCGAAGGCGACCTTCGCTCCGTTCGCCGAGTCATCGACCGAAGCGATGTCGATGCGCAGCTCTAAATTGCATGGATCGCCATCTGCATCGAGCACAACCGAGCGCCACGTGCAGACGGCGCACCCCGCCTGGGAGCCGTTTGCCTTGTTCGAACGATTGATATCCACGACTATCGAGCCGTCCGTATTACGACGAAGGCATCCCGAGGTTGAGATTGCGGCCTGTGCGATCGAAAAACGCTTGCACGCAATGGCGCTCGACGGATTTGGTGCGGAGCTTAGGGCCGCTGGTAAGGAGTCTGCCATGACAGGAGTCGCCCAAGCGGCGACAGGCGTTCCGGTTGCGAGCGCGCCGCAGAGTGCGACGACGGGCAAAAGGTTCTTCGATGCCATGGGGTCTCCTTAGCTAATTTAGTGCGGCCTGTTCATGTTTTGTTTCTGGCTGTGTTTGATGTGCAGACCGAGGCCGGCGGTTCCCGCGCCTGCTGCTGCGGCGCCTGCTGCCAAGAGCCATCGTTTGTCGCCTGTCTGCGCCAACGGTTCCTCGCGGTCGCTGCGGTCGAGCTCCGAGAGGTCGACCGTCACTTGCGTGGCGGCCTGCGCCTGTTCTTGCTGGGCAAAGGCCATGGCTGGCCCAAACGCTAGGATGCTGACGGCGGCGGCCAGGGCGACGGCCTTATGCCGTGTGCGCACCGGGCTCGACCGTCCAGGTGATCGTTGCAACCTGATCGCCTTCGCCGGTTACGCGGAAGATGTCGCGCGTGACGCGGGCGACGTTTCCGCTTGTCTTGAGCTTAATTTTGTCCGTGCCACCGGCAATGCCCTGGTAGCCCATGTCGAAGGCTGCATTCTTGGAAAGATCGAGGCCCGTTCCCTGCATTGCGGCGCTGGCGTTCTGGAGCGCGCCGTCGGGGCCGACCTTAAAGTCGATGGAGTTCTGCGCGGTTCCGGCCTTGGCGTCGGCAGCAATGGTCCAGGTGTTCATGGCGTCGATCTTCATGTTGGTGACATGGATGCCGTAGGCCGAATGATTGTCGATGGTGGTCGCGTCTTCTGAGGGGCCCTGAAGCGTGCCGTCGGCCTTGGCGACGAAGGGAATAACCGTCGGAACTTTGAACTCAACGTTGTCGATCTCGGTCCTGACCATTACTTTCGTGGTTCCAACGCGCCCGGCCGCCATAGCTGGCGTCGGGGCGGCGCCCATTGCGAGCGCGAGCGCGAGCCCCGCGCCCACGACGAGCGCTCTGGCTCCGTTCATGTTCCTGGTGATGTCCATGGTCGTTCCTTTCTATTCGCCGCGGGCCGTCCCCGCGATGATTGGACGAATGCTGGTGAATTGCGTGCGGTGCCGCGTCGGCCGGAAAAGCTAGTTCTCGGCTTGCTCAACCCGCACCTTGACACGTGTCGGATTGCCGTGGCTGTCGAGGGTCTTGGCATCGAGTGCCTGGATCTCGATGTACGCCTCGCCTTCTTTGATGTCGCCGGCGGGGCACGTTTCGATTGTCTTGCCGGTCTCGACCACACCGGATTCGTACATGGTCTCGTCGTTTTGGATGACGCGGAATCGCTGGGGAAATTTATTGTCTTGGACGTTTTGCACGTTGACGCGCAGCTTGCCGTCCTCCTGCAGCTGAGCGACCGGTGCGACCGAAATCGTCATCATGTTGTCGCGGACTATGGCGTCGAGCTCATCTTGGATTTCCTGACGCGTTTTGCCCTCGGCCGTCGTAACCGAAGCGCCCGCCTCGGGTACGGGCTGCGACTGCCAAGCGTATAGTCCTACGGCGACAAGGGCACAGACGATGGCCAAGCAGGCAACGATGAGCTTCTTGCGACGACCCAGGCCTGCAAAGTGGGGTGGCTTCTTCGCGCTCATGCGGCATCCTTGGCGGTATAGATGCGCGCAAAGGTGGACGGGTTCGCTCCAAAGAGCATGTGAAGCATCAGGCGGCGTGAGTAGACAAGCTCGTCGAAGTCGGGAGGGAGCTCGATGTCGTGGATATGCGCGATGCGGTGGGCGAGCGCCGAGAACGACTCGGGGTCGCAGATCACATCGGTGGTAACGTGGTAGACCGTCGTATCGGGGAATGCCTCTTCGTCGAAAGGCAGGAGATGGGGATCGTCGTCGACTTCGATGGCGATGCCGTACTGGGGCCAGTAATATGCCATGGGAACCTCCCTGCTTCTGGGGCCAAAACTTCTGTCGGTTTTGGCTGTCGATGCCGACCGTATCAGCCGCTACTTGACCAATTTCTGACCAAATGCGTGACGGATTGGCGTCTCCGCAGGTAAAAGGCGGCAAAAAATACTCCAACTTTTTTCGAGCGACAATCGCTCGGTCGGCGACGGCGGCGCCATATGTGTCAAAAGCATCGTCTGCCGAGGAAATCCAGCCGCTTGCCGAATTGCACGAACGTAAAAATCGCCAATTATGGAGACGGTCTCGAACACGTCGACGAAACGATGCGGTAACATCTCCCTGCAAACACTGTAGTTAGCTAAAGGGGGAGTTCGCGTGTCTGCAACCATCAAACCCTTCACCGACGAGTTCGAAGAGTATGGTCGCGATGAGTCTCGCGCATCGGGCGAGGCCTCGAGCATCTCGTTTCCGACAACGGAAGACGAGGTCCGTGCCATTTTGGAAAAGCTCCATGCCGAGCGTGTCCCGGTAACGGTTCAGGGCGCCCGAACCGGCCTTGCCGCCGGTGCCGTGCCCCACGGCGGGCATATCCTCAATACTTCCCGTATGAATCGCTACTTGGGCCTTCGCCGCGATGAACAAGGCCAATTTCTGCTGCGCGTGGAGCCGGGCGTTGTGCTCTCGGAGCTGCGCAAGCAGCTGAGCAAGAAGGTGCTGCCGACTGCTGGTTGGGACCAGGCATCGCTTGAGGCCTACGAGGAGTTCCAAGAGGCCCCCGAGCAGTTCTTTCCCACCGATCCCACCGAGGCGTCTGCCTGTCTGGGCGGCATGGCGGCATGTAACGCCTCCGGTGCCCGCAGCTACGCCTACGGCCCCATGCGCCCTCACGTCACGGGCCTTCATGTCGTGCTGGCCGATGGCGACCTGCTCGAGCTTCATCGTGGCGAGGTTTTTGCGCAGGGTCGTCGCCTTTCGCTCGTCACGGTGCAGGGCCGCACGCTCGAGCTCGACCTTCCCGACTACACCATGCCCAAGACCAAAAATGCTTCGGGCTATTTCGTCGCTGACGATATGGATGCCATCGATCTGTTTATCGGTGCGTGTGGCACACTCGGCGTCATCACCGAGCTCGAGATTGCCCTGCAGGCGGCGCCTGCGGTCGTTTGGGGCGTGAGCTGCTTCTTTGACAGCGAAGACAAGGCTGTGTCCTTCACCGATTCTGTGCGTCCCGTCCTCTCCCACGCGGCTGCCATCGAATATTTCGATGCGGGCGCTCTGGATATCCTGCGTCGTCAGCGCGAGCAGTCGACGGCGTTTGCCTCGCTGCCGGCGCTCGACAAAGAGGCCAAGGTCTGTGTCTACGTGGAGCTCGACTGCGATGACGAGGCCCAGGCGACTGAGGAGCTGTATCACTTGGGGTGGGTACTAGAGCTTGCGGGCGGCAGCGACGATGCGACATGGGTCGCGCGCACCGAGGTTGATCGCGAGTGCCAGCGGTTCTTCCGCCATGCGGTCCCCGAGAGCGTCAATATGCTTATCGACGAGCGTCGCCGCACGGATCCCACCATTACCAAACTGGGTTCGGACATGTCGGTGCCCAATGCACGCCTTGCCGATGTCGTGGCCCTCTATCGCCGCACGCTGGCCGAAAGCGGGCTTGAGTCTGCTGCCTGGGGGCATATCGGTAACAACCATCTGCATGTGAACATTCTGCCGCGCGATGCGCAGGACTACCGTCGAGGTGGCGAGCTGTTTGCCCGGTGGGCTGCGGAGGTGACGGCTATGGGCGGCGCCGTTTCTGCCGAGCACGGCGTCGGCAAGATCAAGGCGGGCTTCTTAGAGACGATGTACGGTCACGAGGCCATGGTCGAGTCGGCGCGGCTCAAGCTCCAGCTCGATCCCGACGGGCAACTGGGTCGCGGCAACCTGTTTTCGGAGAAGCTCTTGGATGAGCTTGTCCAGAAAGGGGGCGCGTGAAGATGAGCGATTTCCATATGGTGGTGTGCGTCAAGGCCGTGCCCGGAAGCACCGAGGTCAAGATGGACCCCAAGACCAATACTATCGTGCGCGATGGCAAGCAAGCGGTCATTAACCCCTTTGACGCGAGCGCTTTGGAATGCGCGCTGGCGCTGAAGGACGACTTTATCGGCTTTGGCATGGACGTGCGCGTAACGGTGGTGTCGATGGGCATCCCCGCGACTGAATCGCTATTGCGCGACTGCATCGCCCGAGGCGCCGATGACGCACTGCTGCTGACCGATCGCGCCTTTGCGGGTGCCGATACCCTGGCAACCACCTATGCCCTCAAGTGCGGTATCGAGGCGCTCGACGAGGACTTTGACCTGCTCATCTGCGGCAAGATGGCGGTGGACGGCGATACGGCCCAGATTGGTCCCGAACTTGCCGGTGCCTTTGAGATTCCCTGCGTGACCGACGTGAGTTGCGTGCAAAGCGCGGGCTTTACGACCTGTGGTTCACTGGCGCTTGTTCACGGCTGCGATGCCGGCGAGGAGACGGTCTATCTTGAGATGCCGTGTGCGATGACGACCGCCAAGGAGATCGGCCAGCTGCGTATGCCGAGCATTGCCGGTATTCGCGCGGCGGAGGAGGCGGACGTGCGCGTGGTCAGTGCCGCCGACGTGAACGCCGATCCCTCGCGTTGCGGCCTTGCCGGATCACCGACACAGGTCGTGCGATCGTTTGTGCCCGACCGTGACCAAACGTGCGAGGACGTTGACGGAACGGCGTCCGAGCAGGCGGCAAAACTTGCCAAGATTATCGAGGGGATGGCGTAGATGAGCGGACTGATTATCGATAGCGAAGCCTGTATCGGCTGCGGTCGCTGCGTTCGCGCCTGTGCTTCGGGCGGCATCGTGGTGGAAGGCGAGCGACCCAACCGATGCGCCCACGTAACCGACGGCTGCATCCTATGCGGTGGGTGCGTCGACGCCTGCCCTGTCAACGCTATCTCGATCGAGCGTGATGAGGCCGCCGGCGCGGTTGACCTTGATGCGTATCGAGACATTTGGGTATTCGCGCAGACCGACGAGCACGATACGGTGACTCCCGTTGCCTATGAGCTTATGGGCAAGGGCCGCGAGCTTGCCGATGCTCGCGGCTGCCGTCTGGTGGCACTGGTCGGTATGGGTCCCGAGGGTTCTCTCGGCGACCTGGAGCATCTGGTTTGCGCGGGCGCAGATGAGGTCCTGGTCTGTCGCGACGAGCGCCTGCGTCAGAACGACGCTGAAGTCTATGTCCGCCTGATCTGTGATTTGGTGACAGAGCGCAAGCCCGAGGCCATTCTGTACGGCGCGACCGCCTTTGGCCGCGAACTGGCACCCGGCGTTGCCGTGCGCTTGCAGACGGGCCTTACGGCTGACTGCACTGTACTTTCGATGGATACGGAGACGGGACTGCTGCAACAGACGCGTCCGGCGTTTGGCGGCAACCTGATGGCCACCATCGTCTGCCCCAATCATCGTCCCCAGATGGCAACGGTTCGTCCCGGCATCTTTAAGGCGCCCGACTTTGACTACGACCGCTCCGGCACGATTACCCAGATATCGCTTGCGGATGATGCTAAGGCTCGTGTCGAGATCTCGATTCCCGCCGAGGAGTGGAGGCAGCAGGCCTCGATCGCCGATGCCGAGCGCTTGGTCGTGGTGGGCCGCGGCATTGGCTGCAAGAAGAATCTGCCCCTGATGCGAAGGCTCGCCGAGGCTCTGGGAGCCGAGCTTGGTTGCACGCGACCTGTCGTGGAGGCCGGCTGGTTGGAGTATCGCCATCAGATTGGCCAGACCGGCGTATCGGTTTCGCCCAAGCTTCTCGTGAGTATCGGTGTTTCGGGCGCCATCCAGCATCTCGCCGGCATCGGTGGGGCGGAGTGCATTATCGCCATCAACGAGGACCCGGATGCCCCCATTTTCGGTGCTGCCCAGTACAAGGTTGTTGGGGACGCCGTCGAGGTCGTCGAGGAGCTGCTAGCCCAGCTTGAGCGCTAGGCGCGCGCCAGCCAGTTACGCATCTCGTCCTTTAGACGGCTCCAGGTTGCCTGCGTGGCGGGGTCGGTAAAGGGCCGCGTAATGCCAAAGGGCGCGTCGAGCAGGCGGTGGATATCGCCCTGTTCGCGCGCCAGCGCGCGGCTTGCCGGATAGACGAGCTCAAACATAAAGCAGATGAGTCCCACCAGGTAGTCTGCGGGCTCGTTGCGTTCATCGCGTGCGACGCAGCGGTGCTCGTCAAAGGCGGCAAGTGTCGGCGACGAGAAACGGCTGCCGAGAAACGTCTTCTCGTCCACCTTGAGGATAGTGTCGACGGTGCTGTCGGCGATGGTGCGCATAATGTCGATCTTGTCACCATCGCGCACGATATCGCAGAAGCTTCGCGTGCGCACGTCGAGCTGCGCGGGTAGACGGAAATCGCTGTGATAGGCAATGCTCGCTCGGATGAGCTCATCTTCTGCCGGGTCATCGATAAAGTCGCGGATGCTCGTTACGGCGGGTGCATCGGCGGGATTCTCGCCAAAGAGGACCTCGATCCCCAGCGCCGCATGGCTCATGCTCTCGGCGTCCTTAAAGGTGTCCCAGCGTCGCAGCTGCTCAAAGCGGCCCATATCGTGTAGCAGGCCGCAAAGCCATGCCAGGTCAATATCTTCTGACGACCAGCCCTGCTCGCGCGCTACGGCGTCGCATGCCTCGGCCACGTGGTACGTATGCTCGATTTTGAGCGCGATGCGTGGGTTGGTGGCGTCGTAGGCATCGGTGTAGCTTTTGAAGGCCGCGCGCGCCCGGTCTCGATCGATAGCTGTCATAATGACTTCCTAAAAAGTTGTGTCTTTCGATCCGGTGGCAATTGTAGGTGAACTCGGTTGCTGTCGGATGATGATTCTGCCGTGTCGCTACATGCGGTTCGGAGACCTTGTCAGGATGAGAAGCGTATGGTGCTCAAAATCGTTAGAACCGTCTGGCCAGTGATGCTTACCTATGTTGCAATAGGCGCGCCGTGCGGAATGATCATGGGGCAGACGGGAATGGAGCCCTGGATGGTCTTTGCCCTGAGCAGCACGTTTGTGACGGGCAGCGGCCAGTTTATGATCTGCAATCTTTGGCTGGCGGGCGTACCGGCACCTTCGATTATCGCGAGCGTCGCCGCCATCTCCTCGCGTTTTGCACTATATTCGGCATCGCTTGCCCCGCATCTGAAGAGTGCCTCGAAGTGTCAGACGCTGGCGGTCACCGCGACGCTTACCGAAGAAGCGTACGGCATCTCGCTAGCCAATTTGGTCGAGAAGGACGACTGGGGCCCGCGTGAGTCCTTCGTGCTCAACGTGATCCTTATCGCAACATGGGGCGTTTCGTGTACGACGGGCGGCATCGTCGGCACCGTTGTCGATGTTCCCACCGCCATTGCAACCTTTGTCTGCACCTCGCTCTTTATCTGCCTGCTCTTTTCGCAGCGGCTGTCGCGCGGCAACGTTGTCGCGGCGGTTTCGGGCGCGGTGTCCGTCGCCGTATGCAAGTTCTTGGGCCTCACGAATATTGCCGTGCCGGCAAGCGTCGTGGTCGGCATTGCCATTGCGCTGGCGTGCGATGCTGTATTTGACGGAAGAGGTGCCCGCGATGCCCGTTAACGAGTTCTTGGTTCTGTGGCTGTCGTCGTGGGCTGCTATCGCGTTCTTTCGCATCGCGCCGGCGTTCGCCTTGCGCGGGCGGACCCTGTCGCCCCGCATTACCGAGGCCCTGGGCTATATCCCGCCCGCTGCCTTTGCCGCGCTGGTCGCCAACGACTTGGTGAGCCCCGGCGCGTTCGACGCGGGACCCTGGCCTGCCTTGGTTCCCTGGATTGCGGCCGCCGGCGTCGTGGTCGTGGCGGTCAAGACAAAATCGATGCTGTGGTGCTGCGTCTCGGGCATCGTACTCTATATCGTCTTGAGCCTTATATAGGGGTGGCGTCGCGGGCGCCGAATCTCGTTCCATCCCAACTTGTCGAATTTTTCACCGAGCTGGTCTATTTCTTCTGGTACCATGGTCAAACTTTACTGTAGCAAAGCGTGACGTGGGCTTTTGTACCCCGTCAGCGGAAATGGGGGTTTCATGGCACAGGAAGCAACCGCCAACGAGCAAAAGAAATTCAAGGTCCCGCGCATTCCGGGCGACATCATGATCTATCCGATGATCGTCGGTCTTTTGCTCAACACCTTCTGCCCGCAGGTTTTTGAGATCGGCGGCTTCTTTACGGCTGCCTGCCGCGGTGGCTCCAATACCATCGTCGCCGCGATCCTGCTGTTTGTGGGCGCCGGCATCAGCTTTAAGTCCACGCCGGGCGCCATCAAAACCGGCATCGTCGTGCTGATTCCCAAGCTGGTCGTCGCAGCGGCTCTCGGCTTGGGTGTGGCATATTTCTTTAACGACAACTTCCTGGGCCTGAGCTCTGTGTCTATCATCGGCGGCATCACGTTTTGCAACATGGCGCTCTATACGGGCATCATGGGCGAGTTCGGCGATGAGTCCGAGCAGGGCGCCGTCGGTATCCTGTTCTTTACGGCCGGCCCCGCCGTCACGATGATCATCCTCGGTGTCTCGGGTCTCGCCAACATCCCCGTCGGCACTATCATCGGATCCATCCTGCCGCTTGTTATCGGCATGGTCCTGGGCAACTTGTTCCCGTTTATCAAGAACCTGCTGGTCCCCGGCGCCAATCCCGCGATCGCTGTCATCGGTTTTCAGCTCGGTGCGTCCATGAGCCTTTCGAGCTTCATCACCGGCGGCATTTCGGGCATCCTGCTGGGCCTCATCACGCTCTTTATCGTCGGTCCCATTACCCTTGCCTTCGAGCGCCTGTGTGGCGGCAACGGCAAGGCGGCCGTTGCTTGCTCTACCATTGCCGGCACGGCCATGACCACGCCGGTCGCCCTCGCCGAGGTCGCGCCGCGCTATGCCGAGCTTGCGCCCACCGCGTATGCGCAGATCGCCACTGCCGTCATCATCACGGCAATCATGGCCCCGATTCTGACCGGCTGGGTCGATAAGAAGTTCTGCCACGGCAAAGAGGATCTGTCGGTCGAAGGCGTCGAGGCTATTGAGGAGGCCGTCGCGACCGACATCGACGGCGAGTAATCGTCGACGCGAGTCAATCAAGCCGGCGTGTGCAATTCGCGCCGTCAGAGCGCCCGAACGAGAGCTGTCTTACAGCAACGTTCGGGCGCTCTGCTATTATTCCCTTTACCCCTGCGGAGTAAGGGGCGTTTATTGCCCAGACACGAATCGGGCGATTCTGGCCACTTGGATATAGAGGGAATGGCACCTGGTGATTAAGGCACTCAAGATCGAGATATTCCTGCTGTGCATGATTATTCTTATCGGGCTTGCCGTACGAAGCCGTCGCTCCCTGTTCTCGAGCACCCAGCAGCTTTTGTTTAGCATGCTGGGCTACACGTCTGCTGCCTACATTTTCTTCGATATGATCTGGACGCTCTCGGACGGCGTGAGCACTCCTGTAGGCATCACGGCCAACTGGATTTCCAACACGGTTTCGTTTTCGCTGTTCGCCATCGCGTGCCTCATTTGGTTTTTCTATTCCGAGACGATGCAGGGCTCACGGCTTCTGACCACGCCCTATAGGGTGATACTTTTAACGTTGCCAACCGCTTTGGTGGTCGTGTTGGCATTTACCAGCTACTGGACGCACACTATGTTCTATATCGATACGCAGGGCGTATATCGTCGCGGAGCGCTTTATATGATTCAGCCTATCGTGAGCTACTGCTACGTCATATATACGTCCTTGCATGCCTTTATTCAGGCTCGAAAAGTCGAAAGCTTGCAAAAGAAGGCCATTTATCGCACCCTCGCCTTTTTTGCGGTTCCCGCTCTGGTGGGCGGTACCTTCCAGGTTTTGTTTTCGGTACCGGGCCTTTGCTTCGGTATAACGCTGAGCATCCTGCTGCTCTATATCGTCTATCAGGAGCAACTAATCTCGACTGACCCGTTGACTGGACTCAACAACCGTAACCGTTTTGAGACCTATATGCTGTCGCTGTTCTCGGGTGCGGACCAGGCCGATGATGTGTATCTGCTGATGATGGATGCTGACGGTTTTAAGCAGATTAACGATCACTATGGACATGTTGAGGGCGACCATGCTCTTCAGGTTGTTGCGACGGCGCTCAAGGACGTCTGCTCGCCGGCTGGTGGGTTTATCGCGCGCTATGGCGGCGATGAGTTCGTGGTGCTCCAAAAGGCAGCGGCGGAGCAGGACGTCATAGACCTGTGTTCGGCGATTGACGACGAGCTCGCGCATGCCGAGGTGCCGTATGCATTGCGGATGTCCATCGGTTACGCGCGGGTCGGCGATAGTGTTGATACCTGGCAAGACTTACTTCGCGCCGCCGATGCGGAGCTCTACCGCGTCAAGGCCGAGAAAAAGAAAGCCGGCATCCAGATACGCTAGAAAAAAAGGGGCGCACGCTTGCGTGCGTGTCGGCCCTCAGCTCACCGATGTACTCCATTAAACTAAAGTATGTGAATCCCCTCTGCTAAATAAGGGCAGTTCACTATGCTTTTTTGGGTTTGCTGACGATGATGATGCCGCCGCAGACCAACAGCAGGGCAACGATGACGGTAACGGGGCTCGTGCCAGCGCCCTCACCGAGCAGCAGCGCGCTCAGCAGCACGCCAAAGACGGGGTTCATAAATCCAAAGACAGAGACGCGGCTGACGGGGTTGACGGCAAGCAGGCGCGACCACAGCGAATAGGCGACCGCGGAGATAAGCGCCATGTAGATGATGAGCGCGATGGCGGGGACAATCGCTGTGGGGGAGAGCGCGCCACCCATCAAAAAGCCGATGGCGGTGAGGACCAGGCCGCCGACCAAGAACTGCCACCCGGCAAGCAAGACGCCGTCGTGCTCGCGCGAGAAGATACCGATCAGGCAGGTCGAAAGAGCACCCGCGACAGTGGAGGCTAGGATAAAGCCCTCGCCATCGAGCCTGAAGCCAAAGGTGCCATCTGCGCCCGAAAGGTTGACGAGCGCGACGCCGGCAAAGCCCAGCGCACAGCCAAGCACCTTGGCCGTATTGAGCTTCTCGGTGCGAAATGCCAGGGCGGCAAAGAGGATTGCGAGGAAGTTGGCGCTGGCCTCGATGATGGAGCTCGACATGGCGCTGGCGCGTGAGAGGCCCAGATAGAAAAAGAAGTACTGCCCGATAGTCTGGAAGAGCGACAAGACAAAGATGGGTTTGATGTCGCGCGCTTGCGGTATGAGGGGGCGGCGTTGGGCCGCGCTCATCCCAACGATAACCAGGGCGCCGGCAAGCGTAAAGCGTAAACCTGCAAAGAGCAGCTGCGAAGCGCTATCGTGCGCTGGGATACCAAAGAGTGCGTAGCCGATCTTGATGCAGGGAAAGGCCGATCCCCAGAGTGCACAGCAAACAAGACAGCCCAGGATGAGTCCGGGCAGGGTGGCGAGATACGGCTTGCGGCTTTCCATGATGTCCTTCCTGTATGCGCGAAGCAAAAAAGAACCCGCCACCGGGGGTGCCGGTGGCGGGTGTTGTTACCCGAGGGGATTGTACCCGATGGGAAAGCTTTAGGCGAAGTAGGCTACGCCGCTCTCAAAGATCGGCATGAACTTATCGCCGGGGACATGCTCGGGCACGTTGCGGTACAGGTTGTCGCCGCGACGCTCGGCATGGCCCATCTTGCCCAGGACGCGGCCGTCGGGGCTCGTGATGCCCTCGATGGCGAGTGCGGAGCCGTTGGGGTTGACGGAAAGATCCATGCTGGGCTTGCCGTCCTCGCCCACGTACTGCGTGGCGACCTGGCCGTTGGCGATCAGCTGGGCGAGCACTTCGTCATTGGCGACAAAGCGGCCCTCGCCGTGGCTGATGGCGACGGTGTAGGGGTCGTCCAGGCTGCACTGCGACAGCCACGGGGACAAGTTGGACGAGATGCGGGTGCGCACCAGACGGCTCTGGTGGCGACCGATGGTGTTGAACGTCAACGTGGGCGCATCGGGCGTGGCGTCGACGATGTCGCCGTAGGGCACCAGGCCGAGCTTGATCAGGGCCTGGAAGCCGTTGCAGATGCCCAGCATCAGGCCATCGCGGGCCTTGAGCAGGTCGCGGACTGCCTCGGTGACCTCGGGAGCGCGGAAGAACGCCGTGATGAACTTGGCGGAGCCGTCGGGCTCGTCGCCGCCCGAGAAGCCGCCGGGGATCATGACGATCTGGCTTGCACGAATGCGGCGGGCAAGCTTATGGGTGCTCTCGGCGACGGCCTCGGGCGTGAGGTTGTTGATCACGAAGGTGTCGGCCTCGGCACCGGCGGCACGGAAGGCGCGGGCGCTATCGTACTCGCAGTTGTTGCCGGGGAACACGGGGATGATCACGCGCGGGCGGGCGATCTTGGCGCCGCCGTACACGTGGATATTCTTGGCGCGGAAGTCGATGGTCTCGACCTCGGGGGTCTCGTCGGCGCTGCGGTAGGCGAAGACGCCCTCGATGCCGCTCTCCCAGGCCTCCTGGAGCTCGGCGAGCTCGATGACTTCGGAGCCGGTGTCGATGACATAGCCCTCGACGGTGGTGCCCAGGGGCTCGACGACAACGCCGTCGGCGACCTCGGGCAGCTCGGCATCCTCGGCGAGCTCGACGACAAAGCTGCCGTAGAGCGGGGTGAAGAGGCTCTCCACGTCTACATCCTCGGCAAGCTCGATACCGATCTGGTTACCGACGCACATCTTAAAGAGGCTCTCGGCGCCGCAGCCGTAGCCGGGCGTGGAGATGGCCAGGGCGTTGCCGGTAGCAGTGAGCGCCTCGACAGCGTCAAACGCGGCGAGCAGCTGCTGGGCGTCGGGACGGTAGTCCTCGCCATAGGTGGCGGGGGCGATGCGGACGACGCGGTGCGTGAGGCCCTTGAACTCGGGTGAGACGGCGCGGGCGGCCTTGCCCACGGCGACGGCGAAGCTGATCAGGGTCGGCGGGACGTTGAGCTCGCCGGTCTCGTCCTCAAACGAACCGCTCATGGAGTCCTTGCCGCCGATGGCGCCGGCACCCAGGTCGACTTGGGCCATGAGGGCGCCCAGGACGGCTGCCGTGGGCTTGCCCCAGCGCTCGGCCTCGGTGCGCAGACGCTCGAAGTACTCCTGGAAGGAGAGATAGGCGCGCTTGTGCTCAAAGCCGGCGGCAACGAGCTTGGCGATGGACTCGACCACGGACAGATAGGCGCCCGCAAACTGGTCGGCTTCCATCAGGTAGGGGTTGAAGCCCCATGCCATAGCACTCGCCGTGGTGGTCTCGCCGTTCACGGGGAACTTGGCGACCATGGCCGAGCTTGGGGTGAGCTGCGTCTTGCCGCCAAAGGGCATGAGCACGGTCGCGGCGCCGATGGTGGAGTCGAAGCGCTCGGAAAGGCCCTTGTTGGAAGCGACGTTGAGGTCGGTGACGAGCGAGGTCATGCGCTCGGCGAGCGTGGTGCCGGCCCAGCTGGGCTGCCACACGCTACGGGCGCACACGTGGGCGACCTGGTGCTTGGGTGCGCCGTTGGAGTTGAGGAACTCGCGGGACAGATCGACGATGGCAACGCCGTTCCAGGCCATGCGCATGCGTGGCTCGGCGGTAACCTCGGCGATGACGGTTGCCTCCAGGTTCTCCTCGGCGGCGTAGCCCATGAACTCCTCGACGTCACCGTCGGCGACGGCGCAAGCCATGCGCTCCTGGGACTCAGAGATAGCGAGCTCGGTGCCGTCCAGGCCGTCGTACTTCTTGGTCACGGTATCAAGGTCGACATACAGGCCGTCGGCAAGCTCGCCCACGGCGACCGAGACACCGCCGGCGCCAAAGTCGTTGCAGCGCTTGATCAGACGGCAGGCATCGCCGCGGCGGAACAGGCGCTGCAGCTTGCGCTCGACCGGGGCGTTGCCCTTCTGGACCTCGGCACCCGAGGTCTCGATGGACTCGGTGTTCTGGGTCTTGGAGGAGCCGGTGGCGCCACCGATGCCATCGCGGCCGGTGCGGCCGCCCAGCAGGATGATCTTGTCGGTGGGGGCGGGGCACTCGCGACGAACGTGGTTTGCCGGGGTAGCGCCCACGACGGCGCCAACCTCCATGCGCTTGGCCACGTAACCGGGGTGATAGAGTTCGTTGACCTGACCGGTGGCAAGGCCGATCTGGTTGCCGTAGCTGGAGTAGCCGGCGGCGGCAGTGGTCACGAGCTTGCGCTGCGGCAGCTTGCCCTCGAGCGTCTCGGACACGGGGACGGTGGGGTCGCCGGCGCCGGTGACGCGCATGGCCTGATACACGTAGCTGCGGCCCGAGAGCGGGTCGCGGATGGCGCCGCCCACGCAGGTGGCGGCACCGCCGAAGGGTTCGATCTCGGTCGGGTGGTTATGGGTCTCGTTCTTAAAGAGGAACAGCCAGTCCTGGTCTTCGCCATCGACATCGACCTTCACCTTGACGGTGCAGGCGTTGATCTCCTCGGACTCGTCGACATCGGTCATGACGCCGGTCTTCTTGAGGTACTTGGCGCCGATGGTGCCCATGTCCATGAGGCAGACGGGCTTGGCGTCGCGACCGAGTTCGTGGCGCATCTCCATGTAGCGGTCGAAGGCCTGCTGCACCACGGCGTCGTCGATCGTCACGTCGTCCAGGACGGTGCCGAAGGTGGTGTGGCGGCAGTGGTCGGACCAGTAGGTGTCGATCACACGGATCTCGGTGATGGTGGGGTCGCGGTCCTCATCGCGGAAGTACTGCTGGCAGAAGGCGATGTCCGCCTCGTCCATGGCAAGGCCGCGCTCGGAAATAAAGGCGGCAAGGCCGGCTTCGTCGAGCTCGCGGAAACCGTCGAGTACCTCGACGGGCTGGGGCTCGGGGGTCTCCATGTACAGCGTCTCGGGCAGGTCGAGCGAGGCGATGCGGGCCTCGACGGGATTCACCACGTAGTGCTTGATGGCCTCGATGGCGGCCTCGTCCAGAGCGCCCGAAATCATATAGACCTTGGCGGAGCGCACGGCGGGGCGCTCGCCCTGGCTGATGAGCTGCACGCACTCGCTGGCGGAGTCGGCGCGCTGGTCAAACTGGCCAGGCAGGAATTCGACGGCAAAGACGGCGCCATCGCTTGCGGGGAGCTCGTCGTAGGTCACATCGACCTGGGGCTCGCTAAAGACGGTCGGCACGCAGGAGCGGAAAAGCTCCTCGTCGATGCCCTCGACGTCGTAGCGGTTGATGATCCTCAGGGCCTCGATGCCCTTGATGCCGAGAATCTCGGTCAGCTCGCCCTTGAGCTGCTGAGCCTCGACGTCGAACCCGGGTTTCTTCTCCACGTAGATACGAGAGACCATTGGTTCCTGCCTTCCTGATCGGTTGGGCGTACGGTACGGTATGCGGCAGCGGTCGGTTTACGGGGCAAGCCTCGCGGTCGCCTTGAGCCACATGTTTGTAAACCTCACTATGATACGACAGCTCGCGGCGCGTTGAGGACGGCGAGGGTGCTACAGTGAAGCGCAAACAAGAGAAAGGCATCACATGGCATTCGTTTCGCTCGCCATCATCGCACTCGTGGCCTTTGCAAGCCCCTTCATCGCCTCGGCGATTCCCGGAAAACCCGTTCCCGAGACGGTCTTTTTGCTCGTGCTCGGCGCGGTGCTGGGACCCCATATGCTCGGCGTCATCCATGTAGATGCCGAGGTCTCGCTTGTGTCCGAGCTGGGCCTGGCCTTTTTGTTCCTGCTTGCCGGCTTTGAGATCGACCCCAAGAGCATCACGGGCGTCGAGGGGCGCTACGGCTTGGCGACGTGGGTCGTCACGTTTGGTATCGCCTGGCTTGCCGTGCGCTTTACCCCGTGGTTCTCGGTCAGTCATTTCGACGGTATCGCCGTGACGCTTGCCCTCACTTCTACGGCGCTCGGCACGCTCGTGCCCATCATGCGTGAGCGTTCACTTGCCGGAACGCGCGTGGGCGACTCGATCCTCGCGTATGGCACTTGGGGCGAGCTCGGTCCCGTGCTTGCCATGTCGGTGCTGCTATCTGCCCGCACCGGCATCCAAACGCTCGTAATCCTTGGCTTGTTTGCGGTGGTTTGCGTGTTGCTGGCCGTGGTCCCGAGCCGCTCCAAGCGCGTCGGCAGCCGCTTCTTTGCGTTTGTCGAGGAGCGCGCCGATACCACGTCGCAGACCTTCGTGCGCCTGACGGTGCTCATCCTGGTCACGCTCGTGGCGTTCTCGGCTGTCTTTGATCTCGACATCGTGTTGGGTTCTTTTGCTGCCGGCTTTGTCCTGCGCTATATCATCCCCGAGGGCAACCATACGCTCGAGACCAAGCTCGACGGTCTGGCCTACGGTTTTTTGATTCCGGTGTTCTTTACCGTATCGGGCGCAAAGATCGACCTGACGGCCGTGACGTCGCGCCCGGGTCTGCTCGTGGGCTTTATTGTGGCGTTGTTGATTATTCGTGCCGTGCCCATTCTCATCTCTATGAGCATTTGTCCTGCGACGCGCGATGTGTCGGCGTATGGTCGCATTACCGTGGCTCTGTACTGCACCACAGCCCTGCCGATCATCGTTGCCGTGACGAGCGTTGCCGTCAACGCGGGCGCGCTGTCGCAAGATATTGCGTCGGTTATGGTTGCCGCCGGCGCCATCACGGTGTTCTTGATGCCGCTGCTCGCGCAGCTCTTCTACCGCGTGGTGGATGCTGCGCCGGTCGCCGCCGTGGCAGAGGTTGCCGAGCATCCATCCGATGCGCTCGACATCCTGCGCGCCCACCACGACCTAGCGAGCTTGCTCGCGCGCGAGCATGAGCTGCTGACTTCGCATGGCCATGGTCGCGTATTCGAGGGCCTGCCTACGCTCGATACGATTGCCGAGCGTCTTTCCGCCGAGGCGGCGAGCGGCCACATCGATGCCCGCATCGTGGACGCGGCGCACCTGCTTGCCGATAAGACCTATGGAGACGAGGTCGACCCGTCCGAGCTGACTCCGCGCGAGCGTCGCCGCCTGGAGCGCGCCAAGCTCGCCGTGCGCGAATACCGCCGCCGCATGCTGGAGCTCTATGCAAGAGAAGAAGCCGAGGACGACGACGGCAAGTAGTCGATACTCTCTCGGGGAAGCCGCGTCCCGCTTTGAAGGCTCGGAACGGGATGTGGTTTCCGAAACAGGGGCCGTTGGGAAACTGTGTCCCGGAATGGCCGCCCAGAGTGGGATGCAGTTTCCGCGAGAGGCCCATTGCGGAAAGCGTGTCCCAGAATCCGCGCCCAGAATGGGACATGGTTTCCGAAAGAAGGCTCTGAGGGAAGCTGCGCCCCGTTCTGAGCTGAAATACCGGGGCGCAGTTTCCCTTACAAACAGAACAAGGCGCGCTGTCTGCGGTTGATGCAGGCAGCGCGCCTTTTGCGTTGAGCTTCGTTGAGATTCGAAGTCGTGGCTTGCGACCTTTAGGAGCGGGTGGCTCCGTCGACGGGGGGCACGGCATCCGTGACATGGGAGGACATGTCGCTCGCTAGGAAAACATATATGCCGTATAACGAAGAGCGAACTAGTTGGCCATGACGCCTTCGGTCCAGGCCTCGACGTCCTCGATGCGCAGGACGTTGGCGACTTCGGCCACGCAGTCGACGCTGGCAAGCTCGGCCGCGGCAGCCTGGACGTCCTTCTCGAGCGCGCGGTGCGTTAGGAAGATGACCGAGCAGGCATCGCTGACGCCCGACTTGCCGTCTTCGACCTGGTTGATGAGCGAGATCGAGATGTTGTGCTTGGCAAAGATGTCGACCGTCTCGGACAGGGCGCCCACGCGGTCGGCGACCTTCAGGCGCACATAGTACTTGGTCTGAAGCTCGTCCATGGGCTTAAAGGCGAGGTTGTGACCATAGGGCTCAATCTCGGGTAGCGGAGCTACGCCGCGGCTGATCTGCTCGGAGAGCGACAGAATATCGCCCACGACGGCGCTTGCGGTGGGGAAGGAGCCTGCGCCGGCACCGTAGAACATGGTCTCGCCCACGGCGTCGCCTACCACATAGACGGCGTTCATGGCGCCGTTGACCTTGGCAAGCATATGGTCGGCGGGGATCAGCGTGGGGTGCACGCGAACGTCGACGCCGGCGTCGGTGTTGCGTGCGATGCCCAGCAGCTTAATGGTGTAGCCGAGCTCGCGGGCCTGGGCGATGTCCTCGGCGCCGATGGTACGGATACCCTGCTGGTACACATCGTCGGTGGTAACGCGGGTGCCAAAACCGATGGAGGCGAGGATTGCCGTCTTGCTGGCGGCATCGAAGCCGTCGACGTCGGCGGACGGGTCGGCCTCGGCATAGCCCTTGGCCTGCGCGTCGGCGAGCATGTCAGCGTAATCGGCGCCCTCGGCGTCCATGCGCGACAGGATGTAGTTGGTGGTGCCGTTGAGAATGCCAGCGATGGTCAGGATCTTGTTGCCCACCAGGTCGTGCTCGAGCGTGCTGACAATGGGGATGCCACCGCCGCAGCTGGCCTCGCACTTAATCTGCACGCCGCACGCGCGCGCCTTCTCGGCGAGCGTCTCGACATGACGGCCCAGCAGGGCCTTGTTGGCAGAGACGACGTGCTTGCCGTTCTCGAAGGCGGTGGTGAAGATTTCGGTCGCGGGGTGCTCGCCGCCGATGAGTTCGACGACGATGTCGACGGCGGGGTCGGTGACGACGTCGTGCCAGT
This sequence comes from uncultured Collinsella sp., assembly GCA_905193815.1. Taxonomy (GTDB): domain Bacteria; phylum Actinomycetota; class Coriobacteriia; order Coriobacteriales; family Coriobacteriaceae; genus Collinsella. The sequence continues at coordinate 48,080 of CAJJQF010000006.1, forward strand.
CACTCGTAAAGGCCTCGCGCTCAATGCCTGCCGCCTCGGCCTGCTCCCAAGCAAGCGCGCAGGCGCGGGTCAGCTTAAGGTCGATGCCGTAGGCTGCCAGGTACTCATCGTGGTGGCTCTTGATCAGACGGGCCACGCCGCCGCCGACGGTTCCCAGACCGATGAGGCCGACGTTCACGGTGCGCAGGGGTTCGCTCATAGATAGCTCCTTCGTGCATCTTATGGATGGATTAACCGCTTAAAGGTTGAGTGCATTCTAGCGTGAACCGAGGGCGCGTGCTCGCCAGGCAACAGGAGTCGCACAAAACGGCACCCCCGAAACGCTGCGGAAACATTGGAAACATGCTCGCTACAAACGGAACTTCGTAACAAACTGTCAACGTTTGCGCCATAAGGTTTGCCCCGTACCGCAAGACGGCCGCACTGCGGCCAGCGAAAAAGGGGGACACCATGTTCAACATCAACAGCACGCTCAGCCGTAGGAACTTTCTCGCCGGTGCCGCGGCGCTCGGCAGCACCGTGGCACTCGCTGGTTGCTCGTCGGGTGGCTCGGAGGGCGGCTCCGCCGATGACGGCAAGACCTTCAAGATCGGTGTCATCGGCCCTCTGACCGGCGCCGCGGCAACCTATGGCGTTTCGGCCGAGAAGGGTGCCAAGCTCGCCGCCAAGGATTTCTCGACCAAGGACCTCAAACTCTCGCTTAAGTCCGAGGATGACGTCGCTGACGGCGAGAAGGCTATCAACGCCTTCAATACCCTGTGCGACTGGGGCATGCAGGCTCTCGTCGGCCCCGTCACGACTGGTGCCGCCGTCGCCGTCTCGGGCGAGATCGCCGACGATATGCTCATGGTCACGCCTTCGGCCTCGTCGCTCGACGTCACCAAGGATAAGACCACGGTCTTTCAGGTTTGCTTCACCGATCCCACCATGGGCGCCAGCGCCGCGAAGTTCTTGGCCGAGAAATACGCGGACGCCAAGATCGCCCTGTTCTACAACTCCGGCGATACGTACAGCTCGGGTGTTGCCGATGCCTTTGCCGAGCAGGCCAAGGAGTCCAAACTTGATATCGTCGATACCGAGACCTTTAAGGACGATTCCTCCACGAGCTTTACCAACCAGCTCACCAAGGCCAAGGAGGCCGGCGCCACGCTCATCTTTGCGCCGATCTACTACACGCCGGCGTCCGTTTTGCTCAAGAACGCCAAGGACATGGGCTACGACATGACGCTCATGGGTACCGACGGCATGGACGGCCTGCTCTCTGTGGAGGGCTTCGATACCTCTCTTGCCGAGGGCGTACTGCTCATGACCCCGTTTTCGGCTGACGATGAGAAGAATGCCGACTTCGTCAAAGCCTATAAGGATGCCTACGACGAGACACCCAACCAGTTTGCCGCCGACGCCTACGATTGCGTCCACGCCATTGTCGAGGCCATCGACAAGGCGGGGATTGACATTACGGCCGACGGTGCCGACATTGCCGGCGACCTTGCCCGTGCCATGCGCAAGATCAAGATCGAGGGCCTGACAGGCGAGCTGACGTGGAATGACGAGGGCCAGGTCGAAAAGCCCGCTACGGCCTATGTGATCCAGGACGGCAAGTACATCGCCGCCTAAGTGCGCATAAAGCGCGACCGGTGAGGCCGTTTTATTCAGGGAAGGGACGCCTGTAACAGAACGGAAACATTACTTTCACACAATAAAGTGGCATTACTGCATAAAGTAATAGAAATACGCAGAATTATGGATAAATGAACAAATCCAAAGAAAAGTTGAAATAATCGCCACTTTCCTTAACTAAAGCGTCTAGTATTTTGCGAACGCCGAACACGGCGAAGGATGGCCTGTCGGGTAACCGAAACCCGACGAGATTTGAGAGGAGAGCCGCATGTCGAGCCTCACCGGTAAGTCATTGAACCCTGTTATGAATCGCAGGAGCGTTATCGCGAGCGCAGCAGGTCTGGGGGCGATGTCCATTCTAGCCGGCTGCTCCTCCAACGGCGGCGATAGCGGTTCCGCCTCGAGCGACGCTTCGTTTAAGATCGGCACCATCGGCCCGCTGACCGGCGCCAACGCGTCCTACGGCAAGTCCGTTACCCAGGGTGTCGAGCTTGGCTGCAAGGATTTCTCGACCAAGGAGCTGCCGCTTGCCAGCAAGGCCGAGGATGACCAGGCCGACGGCGAGAAGGCCGTCAACGCCTTCAACACCCTGCTCGACTGGGGCATGCAGGCCCTCGTCGGCCCGACCACCACGGGTGCGTCGGTTGCCGTTGCCGCCGAGTGCGGTAACGACCCCAAGACGTTCATGATCACCCCGTCCGCATCCTCCGAGGACGTCACCGACGGCAAGGATTGCGTCTTCCAGGTTTGCTTCACCGACCCCAACCAGGGTGTCAACGCTGCCAAGTTCCTGGCGCAGAAGTATGCGGACGAGAAGTTCGTGCTGTTCTATAACTCCGGCGACGCCTATTCTTCGGGCATCGCAGATTCCTTTAAGGCCTAGGCCGCTGAGTCCAAGCTCGAGATTGTTGACGAGGAGACCTTTAAGGACGACTCCGCCACGAGCTTTACGAACCAGCTGACCAAGGCCAAGCAGGCCGGCGCCACCATGATCTTTGCGCCGATCTACTACACGCCGGCGTCCGTCCTGCTCAAGAACGCCAAGGACATGGGCTACGACGTCAAGATGATGGGCTGCGACGGCATGGACGGCATCCTGGGCGTTGAGGGCTTCGATACCTCTCTTGCTGAGGGTCTGCTGCTCATGACCCCGTTCTCCGCCGACGACGAGAAGAACGCCGACTTCGTTAACGCTTACAAGGATAAGTACGGCGATACCCCCGACCAGTTTGCCGCCGACGCCTACGACGGCGTGCACGCGGTGGCCGAGGCCCTCAAGGAGGCCGGTCTTGGTGTCGACGCCGACCCGACCGAGGCCGCCGAGAAGCTGTCCAAGGCTATGCTCAAGATTACCGTTGACGGTCTGACCGGCAAGCTCACCTGGAACGATAAGGGCCAGGTCCAGAAGGAGCCCACGGCGTACGTCATCACCGACGGCAAGTACGTACAGGCCTAATTGGCCGCCTTACATAGAGCGGTTTTGATCCCAAGCAGGGGAGGTTTTGGCCTTCCCTGCTTGCTTGGTATCTAGGGACGATGTAACGTCCCTGTTTCATACATCAACTGGAAACCTATTCGAAAGGGGGATGTGGAACATGACGGTCTTTATCCAATACCTGGTCAACGGCCTGTCCATGGGCAGCGTCTACGCCATCATCGCGTTGGGCTACACCATGGTCTACGGTATCGCCAAGATGCTGAACTTCGCTCACGGCGACGTCATCATGGTCGGTGCCTATGTCTCGTTCTGCGCCACGTCGTATCTCGGCCTCCCGGGCTGGGTATCTGTAATTCTTTCTTGTGTGGTCTGCACGGTTCTCGGCGTTCTCATCGAGGGTCTGGCCTATAAGCCGCTGCGCCAAGCAGGCCCGCTGGCCGTTCTGATCACGGCTATCGGCGTGTCTTACTTCCTGCAGAACGCCGCGCAGCTTCTGTGGGGCGCCACGCCCAAGAACTTCACTTCGCTCGTCACCTTCCAGGTGCCGGAGTTCTTGGCCAAGTTCAACGTAAGCGCCGTCTCGCTCGTCACCATCGTCGCCTGCCTGGTTATCATGGCCGGCCTGATGTTCTTTACAGGTAAGACCAAGATGGGCAAGGCCATGCGCGCCGTGTCCGAGGACAAGGCCGCCGCTCAGCTCATGGGCATCAACGTCAACCGCACCATCTCGATGACGTTTGCCATCGGCTCGGCGCTTGCCGCCATCGCCGGCGTGCTCCTGTGCTCCTACTCGCCGGTGCTGCAGCCCACGACGGGTGCCATGCCTGGCATCAAGGCCTTCGACGCCGCCGTCTTCGGCGGCATCGGCTCCATCCCCGGTGCCTTTGTCGGTGGCATTCTCATCGGCATCATCGAGGCGATGGCGCAGGCTTACATTTCCACGAGCCTTGCCAACTCCATCGTCTTTGGTGTTTTGATCATCGTCCTGCTCGTCAAGCCTGCCGGCCTCTTGGGCAAGTACGTCCCCGAGAAGGTGTAGGTGAGCGTTATGAAGTTTCTTAAAGACAAGCAGACGCGTCACGACTTTGTCACGTACGCCATGTGCATCGTGGCCTTCGCCATCGTGTTCTTTATGCAGTCTAACCACATGATTCCGCGCATGATCGCCGGTCAGCTGGTTCCCATCACGGCCTATATCGTCATGGCCATTTCCCTCAACCTCGTCGTCGGCATCGCGGGCGACTTGTCGCTGGGCCACGCGGGCTTTATGAGCGTCGGTGCCTACACGGGCATCGTCACCGCCGTCGCGCTGGAGAGCGCCGTTCCGTCCGATCCGATACGTCTGATCATCAGCATTGTGGTCGGCGCTATCGCCGCTGCCATCTTGGGCTTCTTGATTGGTATCCCGGTCCTGCGCCTGAGCGGCGACTATCTGGCCATCGTGACCCTGGCTTTTGGCGAGATCATCAAAGAGATCGTCACCTGCCTCATTGTGGGCGTCGACTCCCGCGGGCTGCACGTGATTTTTAACATCACGGGCAACTCTACGATCGACGACTTGCACCTGCTCGAGGACGGCACCGCCATCATCAAGGGCGCCCAGGGCGCCTCGGGCGTGTCGACGTACTCGACCTTCCTTGCCGGCGCCATCCTGGTCATGGTCGCACTCGTGATCGTGCTCAACCTGGTTCGCAGCCGTACCGGTCGTGCCATCATGGCCGTGCGCGACAACAAGATCGCTGCCGAGTCCGTGGGCATCTCCGTCACCCAGTACCGCATGATCGCCTTCGTGGTTTCCGCTGCCCTCGCCGGTGCTGCCGGAGCTCTCTTCGGCGGTAACTTCTCGCAGCTTTCCGCCACTAAGTTCGACTTCAATACGTCCATCCTCATTCTGGTGTTCGTGGTCCTGGGCGGCCTGGGCAACATGCGCGGCTCCGTTATCGCTGCGGCGCTGCTCACGGTGCTCCCCGAGCTGCTTCGTCAGTTCTCGGACTACCGCATGCTCATCTACGCCATCGTGCTGATCCTGGTCATGATCTTTACCAACAACCCGCAGCTCAAGGCGTTCTTCGGTCGCGTCAAGGACCGCTTTGCTTCCAAGAAGGAGGTGGCAGCCGATGCCCAGTAAATTTGAGTTCAAGAAGGGCAAGATGGTCCCGTATCCTTCTGGCGCCATCGTTCCCGATCGTGACCTGGGCGAGCGCCCTGCACTCGAGTGCATCCACCTGGGCATTGAGTTCGGTGGCCTTAAGGCAGTCGACGACTTTAGCCTGACTATCGGCAAGACCGAGATCGCCGGTCTGATCGGTCCCAACGGCGCCGGCAAGACCACGGTCTTCAACCTGCTCACCAAGGTGTACCAGCCAACGCATGGCACCATCCTGCTCGACGGCGAGGACACCTCGGGCAAGTCGGTCTACCAGGTCAACCGCATGGGTATTGCCCGTACCTTCCAGAACATTCGCCTATTCAACACCATGACGGTGGAGGATAACGTCAAGGTCGGCCTGCATAACCAGGAGCGTTACTCCGGCTTTGAGGGCGTGCTGCGCCTGCCGACGTATTGGAAGCACGAGAAGGCTGCTCACGAGCGCGCCATGGAGCTGCTGTCCATCTTTGATATGGAGCATCTGGCAAACGAGCAGGCCGGATCTCTGCCTTACGGCGCTCAGCGTCGTCTGGAGATCGTCCGCGCGCTTGCCACCAACCCCAAGCTACTGCTGCTCGACGAGCCTGCTGCCGGCATGAACCCGTCCGAGACCGCGGAGCTCATGGAGAACATCGTCAAGATTCGCGACACCTTTGGCATTGCCATCATGCTTATCGAGCATGATATGTCGCTCGTTATGAACATCTGCGAGGGCATCTGCGTGCTCAACTTTGGTAAGGTCATCGCCAAGGGCACGGCAGAGGAAATCCAGAACAACGACGCTGTTATTGAGGCATATCTGGGCAAGCAGGATAAGGGGGAGAACTAAATGGCAGAGCCGATGCTTTCCGTCTACAACATCAACGTCTGGTACGGCGCCATCCACGCCATTAAGGACATCTCCTTTAACGTTAACGAGGGCGAGATCGTGGCCTTGATTGGTGCCAACGGTGCCGGCAAGTCCACAACGCTCAAGACCGTCTCGGGCCTGCTGCGTTCCAAGACCGGTTCCATCAAGTTTATGGGCGAGGACATTACTCATACGCCCGCCGATAAGCTGGTTGGTAAGGGCCTGGCTCAGGTCCCCGAGGGCCGTCGCGCCTTTTTGCAGATGACGGTCGAGGAGAACCTGGAGATGGGTGCCTATACGCAGCCCAAGTCCACGGTGGCTCCGGGCCTGGAGCGCGTCTACGAGCAGTTCCCGCGCCTGAAGGAACGTCGTCGCCAGGTCGCCGGCACCCTTTCGGGCGGCGAGCAGCAGATGCTCGTTATGGGGCGCGCCCTTATGAGTAACCCCAAACTGCTTATGCTCGACGAACCTTCCATGGGTCTGGCACCGATTCTGATCGAACAGATCTTCCAGATTGTCGAGGACCTGCACAAGGCCGGCACCACGGTGCTTCTGGTCGAGCAAAACGCACAGATGGCACTTTCGATCGCTACGCGCGGCTACGTGCTCGAGACCGGCAAGATCACCATGACCGGTACCGGACAGGAGCTCCTGCACGACGATAACGTCCGCAAGGCCTATCTGGGCGGTTAATCCATTCAACAAAGGGGGCGCTGACCAACCCGGTCAGCGCCCCCTTTTAAGTTGCGGTGAAATAGGGACTAAATGGGGGCGCTAGACGCCAAAACAGTCCCTATTCCACCGCAACTTCATGGGGATGTGTGACAATGCCCGTCGGAAAACGTCTGTTGTCTTTGGGGGTCCATCTATGCTGTACGAGTTTTGTGCCGAGAACTTTGAGCGAGTGCCAGCGGCCATCGAGGCCGGTGCGAGGCGCATTGAGCTGTGTGACAACCTCGCCGTCGGTGGCACCACGCCTTCGGCCGGCGTTATCAGCGCTACAACCAACTATGCCCATGAACAAGATGCACGGGTGATGTGCATGATCCGTCCGCGTGGCGGCGACTTTCACTACAACCAGGATGAGCTGCGCATGATGGAGATGGACTTGGGCCTTGCCGTGAGTGCGGGCGTTGACGGCTTGGTCTTTGGCTGCTGCAAACCCTGCGCTGGCGGATGGGCGCTCGACGAGCTTACGCTTGGCGCCCTCGTGATGGCTGCGGGCTGCGCGACCGAGGAATGTAAGCGTGAGCCCATCGACATCACCTTCCACATGGCATTTGACCAGCTCTCGCCCGAGGCTCAGCTCGATGCGATTGATACACTTGCCGACTGCGGCGTTACGCGCATCCTCACGCATGGCGGCGCTGCCGGTACGTCGATCGAGGATAATTTCGATCACCTGACTCGTTTAATCGAGTATGCGGGCGATCGTTTGACCATCCTTCCCGGCGGCGGCATCACTACGGCAAATCGCGACGCGGTCGCGGCGGCGCTAGGCGTCTCCGAGCTCCATGGCACCAAGATCGTGCCGCTAGAGGTATAACCCGTGGCGCTGGTATTTGACGTTCAGCAGGCGAGCGGTAAGCCCGACGATAATCGTCGCCCTGGCACCGCGTGCCCCTTTTGCGACACGGAGGGGCTTGCCAACATCATCCAGCGCGATGGTGACTGCATCTGGCTCGAGAATAAGTTCAAGACATTGCGGGCCACACGTCAGACCGTATTGATCGAGTCTGCCAATCACGACGCCGACCTGGTGACCTATGAACCGGATGAGCTGCATCATGTGATGCGGTTTGCCCTGGGCTGTTGGCAGCAGATGATCGATTCCCAACAGTACTGCAGTGTGCTCATGTACAAGAACAAAGGCCCGCTTTCGGGCGGCAGCCTCGTCCATCCGCACATGCAGATTGTGGGTTTGGAGCAGGAAGACGGCTATGCTTCGCTGACTTCTGCCAATTTCGAAGGCATCAATGTCTGGCGACAGGGGAGAATCGCGGTCAACATCTCAACCGAACCGATCATGGGGTTCTTTGAGATCAACGTTTCAGCCCCGCAGGGAATCGCCGCCAGCGATGACACGAGAGACCAAGCCGAGGCGGATCTCTTCGCCGACGCAATCCAGGTAGCTCTGCGCTATATCTTGCACGAGCACCATGGCGGTCGTGCAGAGTCGTACAACCTGTTCTTCTATCACATGAGCGGCCGGACCATTGCCAAGGCGCTTCCACGTTGGGTGGTTTCACCCTACTTTGTCGGGTATCGGCTGGCTCAGGTCAATGCTGAGACCACGCTCGATGTCGATGCGGAGCGACTCCGCGCACATCTGGAGGCGCTCACATCGTAAAGTGAGCGCCCGCACACTGCGGACGGTTTAGCGCGCCATTGCATCGCGGCCGGCCTCGACCCGCTTGCGCTGGGCGGCGCGCTCCTCGCCGGTCAGACGTTCAAAGAGATGTCCGATAAGCGAGGCGAGCACCTGCTGAAACAACGTTCCACACATGACGGGAAACACAACTTCGCCCGGAAAGTATTGCGTGGCGATGACGGCGCCCGAAGAGATATTGCGCATGCCGCAGGTAAAGCACATGGTGGTCGTCTCGCTATACGGCAGGTGCAACGCGCGGGCGACCAGAATGCCCACGACAAAACCGCTGATGGCGAACGCCAGAATAAAGAGGGCGACTTCCAGGCGCACCGCGTTCATGTGTAGCACGTACTCGCTCATGGCGGTGGAGTTGGAGGCAATAACGCCCATCATCATGAACTTGCAGGCGGGCGAGAGCGCGGGGGAGAGTTTCTCGTGTCCCCAGCCGTGCGTGAGCTCGTTGATCACGATGCCGAGCACGGCGGGGATGGCAATCATAAAGGCCATGTTCTGCATCATGCTCGGAACATCGATTGCGACGGTGGCGCCCAACAGGAGCTTGAGCGTGAGCGGAATCGTTACGGGCGATATAACCGAGGACGTCAGGATGATGGTGAGCGCGAGCGGGCCGTTGCCGCCGAACATGCTGATCCACATAAAAGCGGTGACTGCCACGGGCACACTGTATTCGAGCACGATGCCGCAGACAAGGTTGGGGTTGGAACCAAAGAACAACGATCCCATGGCATAGGCCGCGATGGGAATAAGCGCCGCCGAGACCAACAATGCCACAATCAGGTGCAGCGGACGGTGGAACACCTCGGCTACCTGGTGAAAGGTGTTGCTGAGCGCACCTTGGAACGTCATAAAGGCAAACAAGGTGGGAACGATGGGCTTGAGAACGCCGATCTGTTGAGGAAAGAGCACGCCGAGCGCCACGCAAATCGGAACGATGATTTGCATGTGCCCCGCGAGAAACTTGCCCAGTCCAACCCATTGCTTCATATGCTCTTGTGACTCCCTTTGCTCGTGAATCCGTTTTGACTGGATATGCTAGACGCTCACATGTGTCCGTGCGTCAGAAACGCTCGATTATTTCGAGGGTATTACCGGCATCGTTTACCGAAACCGCGGCGTGCTGCGGCGATTTGCGTCCGCGCCGCACGGTATAATAAATCCGTTCAACAGATCTGCCTGCCGAAGCGGGCATACACAGAGGACTCATCGCTATGAACCGTGAGAGGTATCGCGGCGACCTGCCCCTATCGGGGGTGGGTGCCTATGTCATCGCTTAAGACGACGCATCGCTGGGCGGTCGCTCAGCAAAACCCCGAGCTCGAAAAGGAGCTTTCGGCTGGCCTGGGCATACCCGGGCTGGTGGCGCGCATTATGGTTGCGCACGGCATTACATCCATCGAGGAAGGCCAGCTGTTTTTGACGCCTTCGCTCGATCGCGACTGGGCGGACCCACTCGTTATTCCGGGCATGGTGGTCGTCGCCGACCGCGTTGAGCGTGCTATTCGCAGCCACGAGCGTATCGCCGTCTTTGGCGATTTTGACGTCGACGGCATTACGTCGACTTGTCTGTTGACCGAGGCGCTACGTTCGTTTGGCGCCAACGTCACGCCGTTTATTCCGCACCGCTTTGACGAGGGCTACGGCCTGTCGCGTGCGGCGCTCGACCGCGTCAACGAGCTCGCTCAACCCAACCTGATTGTGACCGTCGATAACGGTATTGCTGCCAAGGAAGAGGTCTCCTATCTGGAGAGTCTGGGGATCGATTTGGTGGTCACGGACCATCACGAGCCGTCCGACCAGGTGCCGCAGGGCGTGCCCCTGACCGATCCCAAGCTCGAGGACGAGGGCCCCTCGCGCGAGCTTGCCGGTGCCGGTGTGGCGCTTAAGCTGGTGCAGGTCCTGGGCGAGCGTTTGGGCAAGCCGTCGTATTGGCGTTCGCTGATAGAGGTCGCGGCGCTGGGCACCGTGTCCGACATGATGCCGCTCACGCCCGAGAATCGCGCACTGGTCGCCGAGGGCATCCAGCAGATGCGCGTGACGGCCCGCCCCGGTTATATCGCGCTTGCCGCACTTGCCAAGGCCGACCTTTCTACCATTACGGCCGACGGCCTGTCGTTTTCGCTCATCCCTCGTCTGAATGCTGCCGGCCGCATGGCTGATCCCAAGCTGGCGCTCGATCTGCTGCTTGCCCGCGACCCCATCGAAGCGAGCGCGCTTGCCGCCGAGCTCGAGGAAATCAACCGCCAGCGCCGTGAGATCGAGGCGGAGCTCACGCGCGATGCCATGGCAAAGGTCGAGGAGACCTATGACGGCGGACGCGCGATCGTCGTGGGCGGCGAAGGCTGGCACGAGGGCGTCAAGGGCATCGTGGCAAGCCGTCTGACCAACCGCTACCACGTGCCGGCGCTGCTGTTCTCGATCGAGGACGGTATCGCGCGCGGCTCTGGTCGCTCGGTGGGCAAAGTTAACCTGTTTGACGCCATCGAGCGCTGTTCCGACCTGATGATTCGTCGCGGCGGACATGCCGGTGCGGTGGGTGTGACTATCGAGGCATCCAAGCTCGACGAGTTCCGCCGTCGCCTTTCGGCCGTGCTATCGGAGCTTCCCGCCGAGGACTTTGAGGACACTGACGAGGTTGCCGCCACCGTTGACCTCTCCGAGCTAAATATCGAGACCATCGAGCAGATTTCCCGCCTTGAGCCGTTTGGCCAGGGTAATAAGGTGCCGCTGCTGGCTGCCGAGGGCGTGACGATGTGTGATCGCGCCGTGGTGGGTAAGACCGGCGAGCACATGCGCTTCGTGGCGACGGATGGCGCCGCGAGTGTGCCGGCCATCATGTTTCGTGTACCGCAAATCGATAAGCTCATCAACTGCGATAGCGCTGTCGATTTGGTGTTCGAGGCCGTTGCCGAGCATTGGCAGGGTCGTGTGAAGCCCAAGCTCATGATCAAGGATGTTCTGGTCCGCGATACCACGCTGCCCAGCATCGACGATCCGGCATGCGAGCTTCGTCGTGGCGTGCAGCCGGCGGATTCCGGCCTGCGCCTGGAGTCGCGTAAGCGCGAGACGCTCGCCCAGCTTTCCTATACCGAGCTCACGCGCTCGCTTATCCATAGCTTTATCGGCTCGAACCAGCCGCACCGCGCGCAGGTCGAGGCGCTCGATGCCCTGGCCGATCACCAAAGTGTTCTGGCCGTTATGGGAACGGGGCGCGGCAAGTCGCTCATCTTTCATGTGCATGCCGCGCGCGAGGCGGTTCTTCGCGGGCGTGCGAGCATCTTTGTCTATCCGCTGCGCGCGCTCGTTGCCGACCAGGCCTATCACCTCTCGTCGACGATGGCATCGCTTGGCATTGGCGTTGGCGTGCTGACCGGCGAGACCGTGGAGGCCGCACGCGATGACGTGTTCGCCGGCCTAGCTTCGGGCCGCACCGGTATCGTGCTCACGACGCCCGAGTTCCTATCTATCCACCGTGACCGCTTCGCGCGTTCGGGCCGCATCGGCTTTGTCGTTATCGATGAGGCGCACCACGCCGGTCTTGCCAAGGGCGGCGACCGCAGCGCCTATCTCGACATGCCCGATATCCTCAAAGCCCTGGGCGACCCGGTCGTTATGGCTGCGACGGCCACCGCGACGGCTCCGGTTGTGGCCGAGCTTGCTCGCATGCTGCCGATCACTCGCACGGTGGTCGACGAGACGGTGCGCGAGAACCTGCAGCTCGAGGACGACCGCGATCTTGCAAGTCGCGAGAACCGTTTGGTGTCGATTGTGGCGACGGGGGAAAAGACCGTCATCTACGTCAATTCGCGCGACCAGTCCGTGGCGCTCGCCAAGACGTTGCGCAAGCGTGTGCCCGATTGCGCAACCCATATCGCGTTCTATAACGCGGGGCTTGCGCGTTCCGATCGCCGTCGCGTGGAGGAAGCATTCCGAGACGGCAGCCTCAGCTGCATCGTCTCGACATCTGCCTTTGGCGAGGGCGTCAACCTGCCCGATATCCGCCATGTCGTGCTCTATCACATGCCGTTTGGCGGCATTGAGTTTAACCAGATGAGCGGCCGCGCCGGTCGCGATGGCCAGCCCGCCGTGATCCATCTGCTCTATTCGTCGCGCGACGCCCGCATTAACGAGCGCCTACTCGACTGCTATGCGCCCGAGCGCGACGAGCTCGTCACGCTCTATCGAGCGCTGCAGACCATGTGGCGCTCCAACCGTGGCAAGACGGGGGACGATTCATTCTGCGCAAGTGATATCGACATCGCGCAGATGTGCCTTGCCATCGATGCCCGCACGCCGGTCGACGAGCGCTCGGTGGAAAGCGGCCTGGGAATCTTCGAAGAGCTTGGTTTCTGTCGCGTTTCGGGGTTTGACGACACTCGTCGTATCGCGATGGCCGAAAACCCCGGCCGCGTGCAATTGAGCAGGTCAATTCGCTATTTGGAGGGCTTGCGCTCGCGCATGGAGTTCTCGGCTTTCCGGAGCTGGGCGCTCGATTCGTGCGCTTCTGATATGCTAGCCAAAGTTAACCGCCCGATCGTACCGCGGGCCTAGGGGAAGGGGACCTCGATGGATGCCGCAGCCCGTACCGCCCATGATTCCACCCTCCAGCCGTTTTCGGAGATGGAGCACTATAAGCATGCCGATGAGCTGCCGCCCGAGATTATGGCGGACAGCTACGACAAGCTGGAGCGCCTGTGCCTCAAATATATGAATGAGGACGACTTTTCTAAGGTTGAGCAGGCCTACTGCTTTGCCGCCGAGAAGCACTGCAACCAAAAGCGCCGCTCGGGCGAGATGTACATTAACCATCCCGTCGAGGTTGCCATCATTTTGGCCGATCTCAAGATGGACTGCGATGTGGTGTGTGCCGCGCTGCTGCACGATACCGTCGAGGATACCGAGACCTCGCTCACCGATGTTTCCGGCCTGTTTGGCGAAACCGTTGCTGAGCTCGTCGATGGCGTGACCAAGCTCACCAACATCGAAGTCGACAGCATGGACGAGAAACAGGCCCTCACGCTGCGCAAGATGTTCCTCGCCATGTCCAAGGACATTCGTGTCATCATCGTTAAACTTGCCGACCGTCTGCACAACATGCGTACGCTGGCGGCCCTGCGTGAGGATCGTCGCCTGTTTAAGGCTCGCGAGACCATGGACGTGTACGCGCCCTTGGCCGACCGCCTGGGCATGAGCTCTATTAAGTGGGAGCTCGAGGACCTGTCCTTCTTCTACCTGGAGCCCGATGCCTACCAGCGCATCGCGCGCATGGTGGCTGAGTCGCGCGAGGTCCGCGAGCGCTACCTTGCCGAGACCATCAAGACGCTCACCGACGAACTCAACCGCATTGGCCTGGAGGGCTTCCAGATTAATGGCCGCTCCAAGCACTATTGGTCCATCTACCAAAAGATGAAGCGCAAGGGCAAGGAGTTCTCCGAGATCTACGACCTGGTGGCGCTGCGTGTTATTACCCATTCGGTGCGCGATTGCTACTCCACGCTCGGTGCGGTGCATACGCTGTGGCATCCCATGCCTGGTCGCTTTAAAGACTATATCGCCATGCCCAAGGTCAATAACTACCAGTCGCTCCACACGACGGTCATCGGCCCCACGGCTCGTCCGCTCGAGATTCAGATTCGAACCTACGAGATGCATGAGCAGGCCGAGTATGGCATTGCCGCCCACTGGCTATATAAGAAGTCGGGCGGATCGTCTGCTTCCAAGACCAATGACGCTCAACGTTTGGACGACCAGATCAACTGGCTCAAGCATTCGCTCGATTGGGCGGCTTCCGACGAAATCACCGATGCCAAGGAATACCTGCATTCGCTGAAGGTCGACCTCTTCGATCAGGAGATTTTCGTCTTTACGCCCAAGGGCGAGGTCATGGCGCTTCGTGCCGGCTCCACGCCGCTCGACTTTGCCTACGCCGTTCACACCGAGGTGGGAAACCACTGCGTCGGCGCTAAGATCAACGGTGCGGTGGCCCCGCTCACGCACGAGATCAAGACGGGCGACCGCGTTGAAATCCTGACGAACAAGAGTTCCAAACCGTCGCGTGATTGGCTCAAGATCGTCAAGACGCCTTCCGCCAAGTCAAAGATCCGCCGCTATTTTGCCGCTGCGACCAAGGACGACGACGCTGCCGCCGGCCGCGATATGCTGGCCAAGGACCTGCGTAAGCGTGGCTATGGCATTTCTACGCCGCGTTCGACGCGCGCGCTCAATGCCGTGGCGGAGCAGTTTAACTTCAAGCAGCTCGAGGACCTGTTTGCCGCCGTCGGCGCCGGCAAGGTTGCCCCGCGCGCTGTGGGCAATAAGGTCGAGCAAATCTTGGACCCAAAGCCCGAGGAACAGCTCACCAAGGCCGAGGCTATCGCCGAGGTCGTGAAACAGCCTGCTCGCGGCTCCAACCGCAAGCCGCAAAAGCGCGGCAAGAGCGCCAGTAACGGCATTATCGTCAAGGGCGAGAGCAACAGCGGCCTGCTAGTCCGTCTGGCTCATTGCTGCAACCCCGTGACGGGCGACGACATCGTCGGCTTTATCACGCGCGGCCGAGGTGTCTCAGTGCATCGCGCCAACTGCCCCAACGTCAAGGGCCTCATGGAGCACCCCGAGCGCATGATTGACGTAGAGTGGGATGGTGCTGCCGACACTCTCTTCCAGGTCGAGATCGTGGTCGAGTGCCTGGACCGCATGGGCCTGCTCAAGGACGTCACCATTGCCATTGGCGATGCAGGCGGCAATATCCTTTCCGCCGCCACCTCGACCAACCGCGAGGGTATTGCGACCCTGCGCTTTATGGTCGAGATTTCGGATGCGAGCGGCCTGGATCCGCTGCTGGCTTCCATCAGCAGCGTCGACTCGGTCTACGACGCTCGCCGTCTTATGCCCGGCGAGGGCGGAGCGCAACTCAAGCGCCGTGTGTAGGTGCGAGAGCCTCTCAGCATCATAGATATTGGTTACGTTCGAGGCATCGTTTGGTGCCTCGAACGTATTTTAGAAGGAGGGTATGCGCATGGGCGATATGACTTTGGACCTGACACCCCGAGGCGCGGCTTCGATTGAGGCGCTCGTCAACGGCCCGATTCAGACCAACAGCTACGCCGTGATTTCGAATGACGAGTGCTTAATCGTCGATCCGGCGTGGGAGGGCGAGCGTCTTGTGGAGCATATCCGCACCGCGCATCCCGAGGTGCGCGTGCTCGGCTCTGTCTGCACGCACGGTCATGCCGACCATGTTGGCGGGGTTGCCGGGGTTCGAGCTGTCGTTGGCGACAGCGCACTATATGAGTTGTGCGCTAAGGACGTGACGGTACCTCGCGCAAATATCGAGGAGCAGCGCGCCATGTGGGGTATCGAGACGCCCGATCCGGGTGAGCCGACGCGTTTGCTTGCCGAGGGCGATACAATCGAGGTGGGCGACGTCTGCCTGCAGGTGATCGAGACGCCGGGGCATACGCCGGGCGGCATCGTCCTGTTCGCCGCGACCGAGCAGGGGAACATCGCCTTTGTGGGCGACACGCTTTTCCCGGGCAGTCACGGTCGTACCGATCTTTCCGGCGGTGACGAGGCGGCGATTATGCGCTCGCTCTCCAAACTTGCCAAGACGCTTCCGCCCGATACCGTTTGCTTGACGGGCCATGGCGATTCGACCACGATGGCGCGCGAACTTATGCAGAACCCGTTTATGCAGATGTAGGCTTGAAGCCGTCTTTCGAACCACGAAGACCGCTCAATCGTCAAGCTATTTTCCCCAGTGGGTCGATTCTGTGGGGCAAACGGTCAAAATTTGTCCAATCGGATGGTATTCGTGAACAAACGAACGTTTATGCTCGGGTATGTCGTGGTAAAATCGCAGGCGTTATCGGAGCAACCTTACAGGAGGTTTCTTTTATGCTCGTCAACGCAGCAGACATGCTCAAGAAGGCCGAGGCCGGCAAGTACGGTCTCGGTGCCTTCAACACCAACAACCTCGAGTGGACCCTGGCTATTCTCCAGGCCGCCGAGGAGGCCAAGTCTCCGCTGATCCTTCAGTGCACCGCTGGTGCCGCTAAGTGGATGGGCGGTTTCAAGGTCTGCGCCGACATGGTCAAGGCTGCCGTCGAGGCCACGGGCGTTACCGTTCCCGTCGCCCTTCACCTCGATCACGGTTCTTACGAGGACTGCTTCAAGTGCATCGAGGCCGGCTTCACGTCCATCATGTATGACGGCTCTCACGAGGAGACCTTCCAGCTTAACCTCGACCGCACCAAGGAGCTCGTTGAGCTTGCCCACTCCAAGGGCATGTCCATCGAGGCCGAGGTCGGCGGCATCGGCGGCACCGAGGACGGCGTGACCTCCAGCGGCGAGCTCGCTGATCCTGCTGAGTGCAAGCAGATTGCTGACCTGGGCGTCGACTTCCTCGCCTGCGGTATCGGCAACATCCACGGCGTGTACCCTGCCGACTGGGCTGGCCTTTCCTTCGAGCGCCTGGGCGAGATCAAGGCTCAGACCGGCGACCTGCCCCTCGTCCTGCACGGTGGCACCGGCATCCCCGAGGATCAGATCAAGAAGGCCATCTCCCTGGGTATCTCCAAGATCAACGTCAACACCGATCTGCAGCTCGTCTTTGCCAAGGGCGTTCGCGAGTACATCGAGGCTGGCAAGGATCAGCAGGGCAAGGGCTTTGACCCCCGCAAGCTCCTCAAGCCTGGTCGCGACAACATCGTTGCCCGCACCAAGGAGCTCATGGAGGAGTTTGGCTCCGTCAACAAGGCGTAAGTAGCGGTTTAACTTCCCGCCGGAGGCCCCGTTCACCCTACGCTTTTCCCTTGCGCTCACCTGGCTTTGCCAGAAGTCGCGCAATGGGAAAAGCTCCGGGTGAACGGGGCCTCCTTTGTTAACTCGCTACAGGGTTACTGGGCTGAATTCATTTTTAGAGGTACCGTTTATCGGTGTTGAGGGTTCCTTTATTGGGGCTTTCTTTTTATCTCGCTACAATGGGCTTCAAGAGTTCTAATGACTTGGAGTTTGGTATGGCTGTTGTTAATGTGTTGCCTTCGGATGGGAAGGTTATTGACGAGGGTCCTGTTGGTTGCTCTGTTGATGTTTGCAATGATGACTTCCGTTTTCTAGATGTTGGCTTGCCACCCGAGATTCTGCGTTTAAAGGACGCGGGGTATCTTTCGCAGGCTATTGAGGCCTGCGACCGTCTACTTGCCCAAAATCCCGATCCCTCGCTTGCTGCCTGCGTTCGTGCCGAGCGGTATCGCATGCTTGAGACGCCGCTTCATTTTTCGGTGTCGCGCGATCGAGCTATTGCGATGATCCGCGAGGAGTGGCCTGGGTTTACCGAGGAGCAGTTTGACGATCTGATTGACCGTAAGCGTATTGACTGGCGCTTTATCGATGGCGAGCTGTTCGTTCTCGACAACTTCCTCGATTCGCTTCGCGTATATCCCAAAGAGGTTCCCGGCATGCGTCCCGATCCTACGGACGGAATTGCACTGCGCAACGAGATGCTCAAGGAGATGGAGTCACAAAACGGATTGACTCGCGTTATTACGCTTAAGGCGTCCTTGTCTGTCCCCGGCGCTCTAGAGGGGGAGACCGTTCGCGCTTGGCTTCCCGTAGCCGCCACCTGCCGCCAACAGTCTCAGGTCGAGATTCTCGACATGACGCCGGAGGGTGCTGTTGCTCCCGCGAACGCTTCGGCGCGTACCGCCTCGTGGTCTTCTTCGAGTGAGCGCTCATTCTCGGTGACTTATCGTTATCACATCGATGCTGCTTATTGTGATGTCTACGATGGCGCACTTCCGGTTCATCCGCGTATGGACGCGCCTCTGCCCGAGGATATTTCCGAGGACCGTCCGCACATTGCATTCACGCCGTATCTGCAGCAGCTGACGGCCGGTGTTGTTGACGGACTCGTGGATCCGCTCGATCGCGCCCGTGCTATCTATGATTATCTGACGCAGCATATCGACTATCGCTATCAGCCGCCGTACTTGCTTTTGGGATCTATTGCCGATGACTGCGCGCATTCGCTCCGCGGCGATTGCGGCGTTATGGCGCTCACGTTTATCACCATGTGCCGTATCGCGGGCGTGCCTGCCCGTTGGCAGAGCGGCCTGTATGTTGCGCCCGATTCGGTGGGGTCGCACGACTGGGCAGAGTTCTATACGCCGCAGACCGGTTGGCTCAACGCCGACGTGTCATTTGGATCTTCTGCTCGCAGGATGGGGGAGGAGTGGCGCCGCCGTCACTACTTTGGCAATCTCGACCCATGGCGTATGGTGGCCAACAATCGATTCCAGGCAGAGTTTGAGCCCTCTTTCGACGGCATGTGCGAGGACCCTTACGATAACCAGATGGGTGAGGCTTCGGTCGACGGTCGCGGATGCCGTCAGCGCGAGATGCTACGCACGGTCGAACTCATCGAAATGCTCGAAGTTCCATTTTCGGACTAATCGGTAGAAAGCTGTGATAAACTAACTCACGCATTACGTGCCCGAGTGGCGGAATTGGCAGACGCAGTGGACTCAAAATCCACCGTTGGCAACAACGTGCGAGTTCGAGTCTCGCCTCGGGCACCATACATGCAAGCGAGCGTTCAAGGGGGTTGCGGCCCCCTTTTTCGTGTACGTAATGTGATAACGCGCTGTACGTGTTATTATTCGCAAGGCGTTGTTCCCGCAATGCCCTAAAGAGGAACCCGAGGGTTCCCACCTTTTGGCGCCAATGAGCAGCTGACTGGTCATACAACTTAGATTCCCTTCCTCAAATCGAGGAAGTCTATGTGTACGACCTGGTTGCTGAGAAGCGCCGGGTTATTTTTTTATGAATGGAGGTAGGGAAAATAGCTAAGTCTGATGACACCCGCATCAACGACGAGATCACTGCATCTTCGTGCCGTTTGATTGGCGTCGATGGCTCTCAGCTCGGCCTGTTCGCCATCCGCGATGCCCAGCGCGTCGCCGACGATCAGGGTCTCGACCTGGTCGAGATCGCTCCCAACGCGGAGCCGCCGGTCTGCAAGGTCATGGACTACGGTAAGTTCAAGTACCAGCAGGCCATGAAGGCCAAGGCTGCTCGTAAGAACCAGTCCAAGGTCGAGGTCAAGGAAATGAAGTTCCGACCCAAGATCGACGTTGGCGACTACGAGACCAAGAAGGGCCACGTTCTGCGTTTCCTCAAGAAGGGCGCACGCGTTAAGATCACCATCATGTTCCGCGGCCGTGAGATGGCTCACCCGGAGCAGGGCCTTAACGTTCTCGAGCGTCTCGCCGAGGATCTCAAGCCTTACGCTACGGTCGAGTCCAAGCCTAAGATGGAAGGCCGTAACATGCTTATGCTGCTCGCCCCGATTAAGGGCGCCTTCGATGAGGATAAAGCGGCAAGCGATACCAAGTAACTAGTGTTCTGTAACCGATTAAGGAGTATTTCATGCCTAAGATGAAGTCCCACAGCGGCACCAAGAAGCGTTTCCGCAAGACTGGTACCGGCAAGCTTATGCGCGCCAAGGCTTTCAAGAGCCACATCCTGAGCAAGAAGTCCACCAAGCGTAAGCGTGGCTTCCGTCAGGAGACCGAGATCGCCGCTGCCGACCGCAAGGTCATCAAGTCGCGTCTCGCCTAAGTTCGCGTTCCCGTTTTTCGTTTTACCGTCTAGGAGTTGATAGAACATGGCACGTATTAAGCGCGCTGTTGCCGCCAAGAAGAAGCGCCGTACCGTTATGCACCGTGCGAAGGGTTACTACGGTGCCGCTTCGCGTACTTACAAGCATGCTAAAGAGCAGGTCCAGCACTCCCTGCAGTATCAGTATCGTGATCGCCGCAACAAGAAGCGCGAGATCCGTTCTCTTTGGATCACTCGTATCAACGCTGCTGCTCGCCTGAACGACATCTCTTACTCTCAGTTCATGCACGGCCTGAAGGTTGCCGGCATCGAGCTCGACCGCAAGGTCCTGGCTCAGATGGCTTACGAGGACATCGAGTCCTTCAACGAGCTGGCTACCATCGCCAAGAAGGCTCTCGAGGCCTAATAGATTCTCTTGAATCGCTAGGGGAGTGTCGCGTTGTGCGCGGCGCTCCCTCTTTTTATCTGAAGCGCGGTTTACATTGCTAAAAGCGCGGGTAGATATACACTTACAGGTGACCGATCTCTATATATTCCTGAACCAAAGGGTCATCATCTGATACGTGCGGAAGATCCGCACCAGTCTTTCTATTACCTATAGAAAGCAATATGTTGTGTAGGACTTGTGAAGAGTGGAATTGACGTCCCACAGAGCTTCGCGGTCTGGCAATATATCTCCTTGCCGCGCGGCCCGGTGGAACCGGGAACCAGCGCAGGCGTGCACCTTGAGAACCGGATACTGCGAGGATGGACACACCAGATGTG
>CAJJQF010000007.1:0-55486 GCA_905193815.1 uncultured Collinsella sp.
AAGACGGAAAGCACATTAAGTGCTTTCCTTTGCGTGCGGAACTCGCGACAAACTTCATGCCCTCCGGTCCGCCCCGGGAGCCAGGTTAACTAATTCGGGCCCGGCATTCAGAAAAAAGTCAGTGCAGCAAAATGGCGATGCAGATGGGATGCACAAGATAGGGGCACGTTGTTGGGACGCGCTCTTTTAAGTTGCGGTGGAATAGTTCCTGTTTTTGGGCTTGAAGGCCGATTTTAGGGACTATTTCACCGCAACTGAGGGGTGGGATGTGGGGCTAGCGCTCGTAAATCAAGTTGCCTGCCAGGTAGGTGGCCTGAACCTTGGTGGCTTGGAGTTCTTGGGGGTCGATGGTGAGCGGGTTTTGGTCCAGGACTACCAGGTCGGCGTATTTGCCGGGTTCCAGGCTGCCGAGGTTTTGCTCGTCGCCCGCCGCGTAGGCGCTGCCCAGGGTGTAGTTGCGCAGGGCTGTAGCCGCGTCGATGCGCTCGCTCGGCAACCAGCCGCCCTCGGGCCAGTGGCTTTTGGGGTCCTGGCGCGTGATAGCCGTATAGAGCACGTTCATGCTGGTAACAGCTGTTATGGGGCTATCGGTGCCGAAGGCTTGGCGGATGCCGCGCTGTTTATAGGTCGCAAACGGCCACATGATGCGGCTGCGCTCCAAGCCCAGGTCGCGCTCCGGACCACCCGGGTCGAGCGTGATATGGCAGGGTTGACTCGAGGCAACCACGTCGAGCTTGCGCAGACGATCGATGTCCTCGGGCAGCAGATTCTCCAAATGCTCAAGCGTATTATGGCCGTGCTGGGGCAAGCCGTAGAGCTCTGCCGCCTCCTCAAAGATATCGAGTGCGGCATGGATGGCGCCGTCGCCGATAACGTGGATGCGCACGGTGTGGCCGCGCTCGGCTGCCGCCAGAACCAGCTTGCGCATGCGCTCGATGGGAACCGTCAGACGACCCTGGTCGCCCGGGAAGCGCGGGTTGGTATAGGGCTCGGTGAGATAGGCCGTGTGTTCGCTCGACACGCCGTCGAAAAACTGCTTAAAACCAGGCGCCGAGAGCAGCGCGTTGTTCGCGTAGCGGGTCTGCAGTTCTTCCAAGCGCGATTGGTCATCCAGCAGCGTGGGGAACAGGTGGGCGCGAATGCCCAGCTTGCCGATCGCCTGAAGCTTGTCGTAGACGTCGTCGCGGATAAAGTCGCAGCCCGGCATGGGCATGAGCGACATGTCGCAAATCGAGGTAATGCCTTGCTCAGCCATGCGTTTCATTTGGTCGGCATACGCACTCGCGATGCGGTCCTCGCCCAGCCACTCAAGGCAGCGCGGCAGCAACTGCATGGCAGCCGCCTCGTGAGCAATGCCCGTGAGCTCACCGTTTGCATCCTTGTCGTAGCTGCCGCCCGCTGGCGGCTCGCTGTCGCGTGTGACGCCGAGCGCCTCGAGTGCGCGGCTGTTGAGCCAAAGCGTGTGCCCGTCGCCCGAATACATAACGCAGGGACGATCGGGGAATGCCGCATCGAGTGACGCCTTGGTAGGATGCTCGGGCGGGTCCCAACGGTAGTCGCGCCAGCCCTGCGTCACAACCCAAGCGTCGTCGGGCAGGTCACGGGAAAACTCGAGCGCATGTTGCACCAGCGCCGCCTCGGACGTGCCCATATCCATGAGCATGTACAGCGAGGAACCGACCGAGGTATGGAAGAAATGCAGATGAGCGTCATGGAAACTGGGGCAGACAAACTGCTCGCCGTAGTCGATAACCGACGTGGCGGCAGGTGCGGCGGCAATCACGTCATCAGGCGCACCGACTGCGACAATACGGTCGCCTGCGATGGCAATCGCCAGCTCGCGGGCGGTATCGATGCCGTCTTGCGCGGTAAAGACGTTCTTGGAGCGGATAATCCGATCGATATGTTGCATGGGCATCCCCATCTCTGGCAGGAAATTCAACACCCCCGAGTGTACTCCCCCGCCCTTGTAACAAAACCCCAAGCGGCAAACGGCAACTTTACCAGCCCTAGCGGCAGGTGGCATACTGGAGAGAGCCTGTACGATTTTGCGATCAACCCAGCAAGGAGCAAATCGACCATGACGAAGACCAAGGCACAGCAGATTATGGCGGCGACTGAGGCTCGCGCGGCTGACGACGTCACCGCAGCCATCAAAGATATCGCTACCGAGTTTGAACCCTATATCATCAAGCAGCGCCGGCACTTCCATAAGCACCCGGAGCTGAGCCTTGCCGAGGAGCGCACGACCTCCGACATCGCCAACCAGCTCGACGCCATGAATATCCCCTACGAACGTCCGCTCAAGACGGGCCTTGTGGCGACCCTTCGCGGCACCGCGCCCGACGCCTATCGCGAGGACGGCACGCCACGCCGCCGCATCCTGCTGCGCGCCGACATCGACGCCCTGCCCGTCACCGAGCAGACCGGCGAGGAGTTCGCCAGCGTCAACGAGGGCTGCATGCACGCCTGCGGCCACGACTGCCATATCGCCATGATGCTCGGAACGCTGCAAATCCTGCGCCATATGACCGACGACATCCACGGCGAGGTCCGCATCGTGTTCCAGCCCAGCGAGGAAAACGGCCAGGGCGCCAAGCTCATGATCGGCACCGGCGTGCTCGACGGCGTCGATGGCGCCTACGCCGCGCACATCTGGAGTGAGGTCGACGCCGGCACCGTGAGCTGCGAGCCCGGTCCGCGCATGGCCAATACCGACTGGTTCCGCATCGACGTCCGCGGCACCTCGTGCCATGGCGCCATGCCCCAGCGCGGCCACGACGCCGTCATGGTTGCCGCCGAGATTGTCAACGCCCTGCAGACCATCGTTTCGCGCGAAATCAGCCCCTATGAGCCGGCTGTCATCACCGTCGGTGAGCTGCGCGGCGGCACCGCGCGCAACGTTATCGCCGGCACGGCCTACCTCGCCGGCACGGTGCGCACCTACGGAGATTCGACCCACGAGGAAATGCCGGAGCTTATGCGCCGCATCGTGGAGCATACCGCGGCCGCCTTGGGCGCCGAGGCAGAGCTCACCGACTACACCATCGCCAACTACAAGGTCGAAAACGACGCCGCCTCGAGCGAGCGCTGCCGTCAGGCCGTAATCAAGTGCTTGGGCCCCACCGGTCAAGGCCATTACCGTGGCACGCTTTCGGGCGAGGATTTTTCGGAGTACCTGCGCCGCGTACCGGGCGTGCTCGCCTTTGTAGGTACGCGCAACCCCAAGATTGGCGCCACGTACGCCCAACATTCCTGCTTTTACAAGATTGACGAGACCGTGCTGGCAAAGGGCTCCATGGTGGCCGCCCAGTATGCTATCGACTTTTTGGCCGAGCCCACGCAAGAGGAGCTCGACGGCCCCGCGATTACCGCGGTCGCCGAAACCAACCCCGATCTGGCCGCCAAGTTACGCTCTGCCAAGGCGACGTCCGCCGAGGCTCGTGACGCCATCCATGATGCCCGAACGGCTCGCCATGCCGCGATCAAGGGTATCCACGACGCACGCGCTGCTGCACGCCGCGAGGAGAAGCGCGACGAGTAGTCGTCACACCCATCCATAACAGCCTGGCTAAAGCAGAGCGGGGGCGGACGTATCGACACGTCCGCCCCCGCTCATTCTTCAAGCGCTATTTCTACCATTTCTACCCCGTCCCCAAATGGCAGACGGCATGGCTACTCGTCCTGAGGCTCCTCGTCGGAGCTTGGCTCGGACGCCGACTCAGGTGCAGGTGCCGACTCAGGATCAGGCTCGGGCGCAGGCGCAGGCTCGGGCTCAGATGCCGTCTCAGACTCGGGCGCCGGTTCAGGCTCGGGCGCCGGCTTAGACTCGGTCGCGGGAGCGGGTGCAGGCGCCGGCGAAGCATCCGGAGCGCTGTAACCCGAAGCAGCGGACTTCTTCTCGAAAGGCAACACAAAAGTCAGGACGTCGTCCTTATCCTCATCGGCCCACTCGCTTGCATAGCGTGCGGCCCAATAGCCAACGGCACGGTGCTTGAGCATCTTTCCAAAGACCGTAAGAAATACGGTGACGAAAGCGACCAGCACCAAGAACAGCACGAGCGTGACGCCACCGCCGGTAACAATTGCCTCAATACCCGTAGGACGATAGTAGTAGCTATACATACCGACAGAGGCAATGGCGCCAAAGACGGCCGTCAAGATCCATGTGACAACATTGGCGACCAGGCCCGTCAAAAACTCGGGAAGGAACGAAGCACAGAACAGCTTGGTCTTGTTGTGCTTAAAGGCCGCCCAGACCTTATCGAGCGAAAACGCGCTCTCGACGCGACCGGTCACCGCAAAGTGCATCACGGCGATGTCGGCGAACATCTTAAAGAAGACACCCAGAATCGCCGAGGCAATCAGCGCCAGGACAAGCAGGCCGAGCGAGCCGAACAGCGCAGCCTCGAGCGCATAGGAGCCATAGTAGGAGTACGAGCCTGCGGCACCAAGCGCCACGCCCTCCACCAGCGAAAGCACTACACCGATAACGGGAATGGCAGCGATAACCTCGAGCACGACCGAAATAACGCTCGAAAAGACTCCGAGACCAAACGACGTGGAACGCATCAGCGGACGATCCATGCCGTCATCGATCTTAAGCGACAGATCGCGACCCCACTCGATGCCAAAGCCGGAACCGCACACGCTCGCAATGCAAGCTGCCAAAAAGCCGATGGCAGCCGCAATGCCGCCAATAACGGGAATAAACAACACGAGCACCGACACAACGCAAATCAGCGCCGGCAAAAACGCGATTTGGCATACACGCTGAAGCACGCCCGGAGTCTTAGTCATATCTTGGAACGCCTGAGCCACACAGCCCTTTGGCGCATTCGCCACGGGCGGTTGCGGAACAAACTGCTGGGGCTGAGGCTGTCCCTGGGGAGCGGGGCCAGCGGCACCGGCATTAGGAGCACCACACACGCCGCAGAACTTGTCGTTATCGCCCATGGGGGCGCCACACTGCGAGCAGAACATAGAATCATCCCTTCGTATTTTGAACGAATCACTTGGATCGCAAACGATGTCTTTAGCATCATTATTGCCCAATGTGGGGTCAAATACTCTTAGATGACGTATTTGCAACGCGCGAGGCGCTTTTCGATTGTTTGATGAGTATGTCCGCGCTAGTTCGTGCCGCGGAAGCCCTTGCCGACGATCTCGGAGCTGTCGACGATCGTGATAAAGGCACCCGGATCGACTTCGCGCGCATAGCGGCGTAGTTGCACGGCCTCGCGACGGCTCAGCACGCTCATGATCACCGTCACGCACTTGCCCGAGAAGGCACCGTAGCCGCGACTGATGGTCGCTGTGCGGTTGAGATGCTTGACGATAAACTCCTCGACCTTAAGGGGCTCGGAACAAATGACCGTGCAGACCTTACGAAGGTGAATGCTCTCGATGGCCTTGTCGACCACGAGCGTCTTGGCAAACAGGCCGAGCACGCAATACAGACCGACACGCGGGCCATACAAAAAGGCCGCGATGGCCACGATGCCGATATCGACCAACAGCAGTGCGCGACCAATCTCGAGCGTCGTGCGGCGTTTGAGGATCATAGCGAGAATGTCCGTGCCGCCCGTCGAGGCGCCAATATCAAAGACAATGGCGCTGCCGAGCGCCGGCAGGATCACGGCAAAGCACAGGTCAAGCCACATATCGCCCGTCATCGAGACATCAGTCGGAATAAAGAGCTCAAAAAGCGAAACATAGGCGGACAGCGCAAACGAGGCAAAGACGCTCCACAGGATTGCCTTGCGCTCCAAAAAGATAAAGCCCAAAACGACGAGAATCGCGTTGATAATCCACATAAAGACGCCGACGGGCAGGGTCGGGAACAGCGTGGAAAGAATAACCGATACGCCCGAGGTGCCGCCGAAAGCAAAGTGATTAGGGGTTTTAAACGCAACGATGGCAAAGGCCGTAAGAATCAGGCCCAGATTGAGCTCGGCAAAAAAGCGCGGGAAGCCCGGCTCCTGGCTGCGCTTTTGACCGGCACGCTCGCCGCGCTCGATATCGGTGCGATCAACCACGCGCTCCATCGGCACCACGGGAGGACGATGCACCTCCTCGGCAGCACGCGATGCCGCCTCTGCCGCGGCGGCCTCAATCGCCCATGCCTTGCTTTCTGTTTCGTGCTCGTCAGCCATTACGGCAACCCCTCGTTAACAATTTGGAAACAATGCGCCCATTAGGGTAACGCGGAACGCGACGATTGCAACCCCTAGTTAGACGAGCGGTATGCCCACATCGGGGGGCATACAAATAACGGCCGGCCACGCTTTTGCTTGCGCGGTCGGCCGTTTAACGTTTTCGCAGATAAAACATGCCAAAACAAACATCCCTTTTTGGAAGGTTATTCGTGCTGGCTGGTGCGGTGCTCGTACTCCTCGGGGGTGATGACGTCCTCGATACGCAGGTTGACGCCCGCCACCTCAAGGCCGGTCATCGCGGCAAGGCGCTCGGTGACACGTGCCTTGACATCGTCGAAGATCGCGGGCGCATAGGCGCCGTACTCGATGATGACGGAGATGTTGACGACCACGCGATTGTCATCGGTGACCTCGACCGTCACGCCCTTGGTCAGATTCTCGGCACCAAACTGCTCCTGCACAAAGTGCATGAGGTTACCCTTCATGCCCAGAACGTGCGGAACCTCGCGGGTGGCCATGGCAACGATCTTCTCGATCACGCCGTTGGAATAGGTCAGCGAGTCCTCGGACTCGTCCGCTTCCTCGTCATCCTCATCCACATCGGACTCGGCCTCGACGAGCGCCTCATCCTCGAGCGTTACGTCCTCGGCCTCGGCGGTGACGGTCTCGTCTGCCTCGAGCTCGGTATCGGCTACATCGACCTTCGTGTTAAAAGCCATGGTTCCTCCTTATGCCTGCCGCGGATGCGACAGTCGAATACGTATTAGCGGCCGCTAAATAGGCGGCCGAAGAAGTTGACGATACCGTTCTCGCCATCGCGAATCTGGCCGATCACGGCGCCGATCAGCACAAAGAATGCGATGACGAGCGTGTCCCACAGGCCCAACGTAAGTACCAGCACGGCGAGGATAAAGCCAGCCACGGCGCCGAGCGTAGTGTTGGGGTGGCGCACGGCGTAGCTCCAGATAGCAGCGCCCGTACCTTTGATGAGACCCATGGCCTCGTCAAAGTCGTTGACGGCGCTGTCGTGCTGCTCGCCGGCCTCGGGCTTGGTGTCGGCGGACTCGCCTGCTGGCGTAGCGTTCTGGTCGATCGTCAGGCGCGGCGTGCGGGCGGTCTTGTCTTGGTTGGTATCACTCACCGGAAACCTCCACGGTCTGGACGGTAGTCTTGGACGGCAAAAAACGGACGCGCGCGGTCGTGCCCGGCGTGCCGAGCATGGTGTCGCAGGCCTTCTCGATGCGCTGCTGCATCGAGGTGGCAAGGGAGGCGACGTCCTTATCATCGAGCGCGATGGCCTCGACCTTAAAACGAACGCGCGACTCGTCGGAGCCTTGAACGCGCGCCTCGATATGCTCAACCATCACGCGATCATCGCACTCCGCCGCGGCACGGGCACACGAGGAAAGCGCTGCGAGGGTGACCTCGATGCTGCGCTCCCCCGCCGGATGCACGCAGGACGGTTCGCGACGTGCGAACATCAGGCGGAAAAAACCGATGAGCACGCCAAGTGCCACGATGGCGGCACACACCGTAACGACGACGCGAGGCATGGCGTCACGCAACAGCAGCATAAAGCGATACGTATACGGTCCCCAGAACTGGCAGACAAGCGTGCCCAGCGCCACGATGGCGGCGGCAAGGTACACGATTGCTAGGGCTCGTTTGAGTACGCGCACGCGCGCTCCCTTCAGGTTTCGGTCCACAGAATGCAAAACGGTTCGCATCATTATAAAAGAGCCGGGTCCGGTGCCATACGCACGCGGATCCGGCTCATCTATTCCACGAGGCTTGCATGCTCGCTTCATTATGCCCAGATATGCACGACTTAACCCGTGTGGGCGCTACTCCTCCTCGAGGGCAGCGATGACCTCGTCGGTCATGTCCATGGTGCTGTAGACGTCCTGGACGTCGTCGAGCTCCTCGAGACGGTCGATGAGGCGCTGGACCTTCTTGGCGTCGGTACCGGAGACCTCCGTCGGGGTGGTCGGGACCATGGTGGTCTCGGAGCCCTTGACCTGGATGCCCTGCTCCTCGAGCGCCTTGGAAACAGCCATGACGTCGTTAGCAGCGGTCCAGACGATCCACTCCTCGCCGGCGTCCTCGTAGTCCTCGCCACCGGCCTCGGCGATGGCCATCATGAACTCATCCTCGTCACCGGCAGCACCGTTGGCGATCATGGTCTCCTTCTTGGCGTTCTCGTCCAGGATCTCCTTGGCGACGACGATCTGGCCCTTGCGCTCAAACTGGAAGGCGACGGAACCGGAGGTGCCCAGGTTGCCGCCAGCGTGGGAGAAGGCGGAACGGACATCGGCGGCGGTACGGTTGCGGTTATCGGTCAGGCAGTCAACGTAGACGGCGACGCCGGCGGGACCATAGCCCTCGTACACGATGTTCTCGTAGACGGCGGCATCGGCACCCGAACCGAAGGCCTTGTCGATAGCGGACTTGATCTTGTCCTTGGGCATGGACTGAGCCTTGGCCTTAGCAACGGCAGCGGCGAGGCTGGCGTTGTTCTCGGGCAGCGGGTCGCCGCCGAGACGGGCAGCAACGGTGATGTTGCGGCTCAGCTTGGAGAAGAGGGCGGAACGCTTGGCGTCCTGCGCGCCCTTACGATGCTTGGTTGTGGCCCACTTAGAGTGTCCGGACATACGTGTCTCCTATCGGTTTCGACCTAAAGCCCAGCGCAGATGCTCGGGCAATATAAACAAACGTCGTTATGATATACCTACTGGCCTGCGAGATAAACCCCAAAATGAAGGCGTCGTGATGATGCAACCCTTTGGAGCAAAGTAACCTGTCCCCCTTGCACCATATTAGGACCAGAGGAGGTCGCTGCGGGTGATGGTGGCGCCAATGGCAAAGGGCATGCAGGCGATGACCGGATACAGATAGCGCATGTAGGTCGAGCCGTTGCAGGGACCGATCAGGCACACGGCGAGCACGCCCAGCAGCGGCACCCAAATGGCCAGCCCGCGCCACGAATGACGACGTAGCAGATAGACCACCACGGCGATCATGATCCACACATAGGTGGCCGAGCTCATGGCGAGCGAGATAAACGGGATGCGTTGTACTGCCACGCGATACAGGTTGATCAGGTGGTCGCACCAGCGCACAACCTTGCTATCGACCGGATGGAAGTCAAAGTACTTGAGGTTATCGGGCTTCGCCATAATCTCGGCACTGCGCGCCGTGCTGTAGACCCAGGCATCGCGCGCGCTCGGATAAAAATAGCCATAGTAGTTATTGATAAGCGCCGAAATATAGCACTCGGGATCCTTCTTAAACATCTGAGCCCATACCTCAAAATAGGCATCGATGTCCTCCTGCGAGGCGTACTCGTTAAAGCAGTTCTTGACGGCGTCCGACTTATCCGGGTTGTAGCGGCGGCCCAGGTTCTCGTACTTGAGTACGCGATCGATCACGGCACGCTCTTCGTCGGTCACCGAACCGTCGCAAGGAGCCTCCACGATGGTGCCATCCTCCTTAACCGTAGGGTTGACGCCCGAGTTGAGGCCGTCGTGCTTTTGGACGAAACGAGCCGTCTGCTGGAACGGAATCGAAAGGATTTCGCGCTTGGAACCAGGCGTGATATCGTGCGCCGGCATAAAGACCTTGGTGAAGTACATATTAGAGACAAGGCAGAGCGCAAGCACCGCAAGAACTCCCACCCAGCGGAAACGCGGGGTAGTGCCCGAAGGCGCAGCACCAGCCTGCTTGGCTGCACGATGAGCAACATGCGCGTCCCATGCGCAAAACACCGCTGCGATTACGCATGCCGCCAGCGGAAACACCAGGCCGCCGTTACGCAGAAACGTGGAACCCATGGCGCCCAGAGCGAGCAGCAGCCAGTCGTGGCGCGCAAAGAGCACGGGCCTCTGTTCGCCCGCACGCTCGGCATTGGCATCGCGACGGGGCAGGCCGCAGGCCACGAGCTTTACGGTCTGCACCAACAGCACCAAAAACGCGTCGGCAAACAGCACATCTTTGGTAAGCAGGGCCGCGTAGTTGGAGAACATGGGCATAAACACAAAGAACAGCAAGATCACGCCGCGGACCGGCAGGCTCACGCCCAGCTTGCGCAGCGACGAGATGGAATAGGCCATGCAGGCGGCCGTAATGACGAACTGAGCGCAGGTGTAGATGGCAAGACCTGCGTTGGCGCTGTTGAACAGTGAAAGCCCCAGCTGGACGCACGAACCGATGATAGCCGTGTGCACCACGGGGTGATGTCCGTTGAGCAACACATTGGGATTGAGCAAACGCAGGTAGTCACTCGTGCCATTGGGGTAGTTAAACCACTGACGAATCTGCGCACCCGTATCTCCCATAAAAAGGCCGGGCAGCGAAGCGATGAGCGTGGGCGCCCAGGCAATCATAAGCACCAGAAAGGGCCCGGCAAAGGGATGGACCGAGAGCACGGCGTGAGTCACACGCCATACGCGGCCAAAGTGCGCTTCGGAAAACGGAATGCGCCGAGAGCTCAGCCAATCTAGACACTCAAAGGCGAGGTAGAAGGCAACGACCGCCAAAAGCATCCAGCCCACGCCGCCTATCCAGGCGCAGATGATGCGGGCCTTGTCGCCGAGCACGATCTCGGCCGAATCGGTGAGGTCGTAGCTACGGCCAAACACCATGCAGACGGCAAAGAACAGCGACGGAAGGATCACCGAGGGACGCCAGGCGTCGCCGCGGCCAAAGAATACGTAGCGAAACGGCAGCGTGAGCAGGCAGGCAAGCGCAAGCAGCATGACCGCGTCGGTATGGCCGGCGAACGAGAGGAGCACCTCGTAGCACACGTACAGCATGCCCGAAGCCTTGGGGTCAATCGCCAAGACTGCGTTGCTCGACACCGGGGCGGGATCGATGGAAAACGCCGTGGTCGCCAACAGCGCGAGCAAAAATGCGATGAGCGTCTGCTTGGCGGGGTAGCGCTTAAACCAGACGATGCGGGCAGCGTCGCGCGCAGCCGTTGTGGAGAGGTCGGGATCCTTCACAGTCCGAAAGCCTTTCTAGAAACCTATCAAACTCGGCAAAACCACCACAAAGGTGCCTGTCCCCTTTGCGGTGGTCTTGGTTAGGCGTCGAGGTAGATGCGCTGGGGGCGATTGCGGTGTCGGGCGAAAATGATGAGCGCCAGGCCGGCGATCACGAGCGGCAAACTCAGCAGCTGGCCCATGGTGATAACGCCTCCCAGCAGATAGCCCAGCTGGGCATCGGGCACGCGCACGAACTCAACGAGAAAGCGGACGATGCCGTACCCCATCACGAACACGCCCATAAACGTGCCCTGGGGCAGCAGCGGTTTTTTGCGGCTGAGCACCTGCAGAATGCAGAAGAGCACAATGCCCTCGAGAAATGCCTCGTAGAGCTGGGAAGGATGGCGCGGCATATCGCCCGCGGTGCCGCCAAAGATCACGCCCCAGGGCAAATCGGTCGGCTTGCCCCACAGCTCGCCGTTGACAAAGTTGGCGCAGCGCCCCAGGCACAGGGCCAGCGGAGCACCGATGACCGCGAGGTCTGCCAAAGTCCACGCATCGAGCTTGTACATGCGGCACACGAGCACGCCGCCGATGATGCCGCCCACCAGGCCGCCATGGAAACTCATGCCACCTTCATTGGTGGCAAAGATCTCGAGCGGATGCGCCCAGTAGTAGCCGTCACCGTAAAAGATGACGTAGAACAGGCGGGCGCCAATGATAAGGCCAAAGACCACACCGACCACGACACTCGTCAGGTCATCAATCGTGATGTTAAAGCCCCAGCGACGCTGCGTGCGGTACATGACGACCGCCGTGAGCAGAGCGCCAACCACGTAGGCCAGGCCGTACCAGTAGATGGTGATGGGGCCCGCCGAGATCGCGACAGGATCAAGCATATGGTAGAAGTCGTTGAGCATGTCGACCCTCCTACTCCCTACATACAAATGCGGCCGCGGGCCTTGCGCTCGCAGCCGCATATTTAGGCGTAACGTCTATGCGGAGCGCACCGTCCGCAGCTTTCGCATCTTAAAACGGCGCGTACTCGTCGTACAGGTCCTCGGCCTCGCCGGAAGCATTGACCTGCTCAACGCGGGTAACGCCAGGCACGTGCTCCTTCAGAATGCGCTCGATGCCCATAGACAGGGTCAGCGAGCTCATGGGGCAGCCGGCGCAAGCGCCCTGCAGCTCCAGTTTGACGACGCCCTCGTCGTCGACGCCCACATACTCCATATCGCCGCCGTCGGCCTGCAGGTTGGGGCGAATCTCTTCAAGAACCTTCTTAAGCAGCTCTTCGTTAACAGCCACAGGGGCTCCTTTCTCACAATAACGCGGGCACGCCCGCGGACAGAAGCTATGTTACTACAGCCGTGTACCCGCTCACGAGCCGTCCATGCGCGCAGACGCGACTTTCACGAGTAGTCAATTTGGGACGGGGCTCTTTGAGCTGCGTTCGTCGTCAGATAGCGACAACGCATATTACTGTCGAGCCTGTCCCCCGGTACCAATCTGGACATCGACGATGACCTGGCGGTAGCTGATGCCACAGGAGTCGAGAATGCGGCGGCTGATGCGCCCATCATCGGTGTCGGCGTACTTGTTGTCCAGGTAGACGACCTCGCCCACGCCCACCTGAGCCAAAATCTTGGCACAGTCGTGGCACGGGAACAGCGTGACGTAGACCGTGGAACCCTCGAGGTCCTTGAGCGAGCCACGGTAGTTGAGCACGGCGTTGGCCTCGGCATGGACCACGTAGTTGTGCTTGTCCTGCAGCGGGTCGTCGCTCGTACCCCACGGAAAAAAGTCGTCGTTGAGCGCCGAGGGCGTACCGTTGTAGCCCACCGAAAGGATGCGGTGGTTGGTGTTGGCGATGCACGCACCCACCTGCGTGTTGGGGTCCTTGCTGCGGCGCTGAGCGGCGATGGCCACGCTCATAAAGAACTCGTCCCAGCTAATGACGTCCAGGCGCTTGCCTGACGAAGTTTGATGAAGATCGTCCGACATGGCAGACACCTCCGTAATCGCAATAGTTTGACCCATTGTAGCAGGTGAAAGGTGGAGGCGTTTGTCCCGCCGGGGGCCTCACTTTTACACGCGGCGGGGCTTTTGGTTAATACGGTAGAGCTCGGCGAGACCCCGCAGCGTCAGCGCGTCGTCTACCGTCAGGCTGTGGCCGACCAACGCCGCGAGCGCCTCGGCATCGTCGCCGGTAATGACGATGGGCACGTCGCCCTCCCCCGCGGCCTTGGTCGCGCGCATCTCGGCAAGCACCATGTCGAGCATGCCGTCGATGCGGGCTACCTCGCCCAAAACCACGCCCGAGCGCATGGCCTCGCGCGTGTTGCGGCCGATGACGTGCGTTGGCGCCGAGGGCTCAACCTGGGGTAGGCGCGCTGCTGCCGCCGAAAGCGAGCGGGCGCCGAGCGCCAGCCCCGGCGCGATAACGCCGCCGACAAAGGTACCGTGCGCGTTGATGACCTCGATATTGGTCGTGGTGCCCAGGTCAATCACGATGCACGGCGAGCCGTAGACGGCGCGGGCCGCCACGGCATCGGCGATGCGGTCGGGGCCGATCTCGGCCGGGTCATCGTAGTGCACGGGCATGCCGGTCTTAAGTCCCGGCCCCACGGTGAGCACGCGCCCCGTGCAGGTACGGGAAAGCGCTGCCTTCCACGGGCGCTCGAGTGCCGGGACCACACAGCTCAGCACAGCAGCCGCGGGCATAAGCGCTCCCGGCATGCCCGCATCGGCCGCCAGTGCGGCCATGACTTGAGCGAGACGCATGCGCGCTTCGTCGGCCGTAATGCTCGATGGCGTCGTAATCTCGCACGTCGCAAGCGGGCATTCCTGCGCCGCGGCCGAATCCTCGGCAAACAGGCCAAAGCGAATGAACGTGTTGCCCACGTCGACCGTCAATATATATGCGCACCCATTAAGCATCGTCGGCGCTCCTTTCGTCTGCCCAGCAGTATATCGCCTACCCGAACCAGTCATCCCGGGTAGCCAATTTGGGACGGGGCTATTTTAGCTACCCCTATATGTCGGTTGATATTTGCCCCAGTCCCGGATAATTCATCGACAGTCAAAGGGTAGCTAAAATAGCCCCGTCCCAAATTGGCTACCCAAAAGCCCCGTCCCAAATGGGCTGCCTTACGGCTATACTGGTGCGCGGTCGCGCGCGAGCTCACGCGGCGGCCCTTGGTAACCCGACTTCCCGCGCCGTATCCGTAGCGGCGCTCCCGGGGGAAGCGGATATACGCAAAGGAGTTCTATATGAGCAATCCCTCGAACCGCGCTTCGATGCGCGGGCAACTCACGCTGCGCGGCGTCGTCATCGGCGTCCTTGGCTGCGTGATCATCACGGCAAGCTCGGCCTACACCGCCCTCAAGATGGGCGCACTCCCCTGGCCGATCGTCTTCGCTGCCGTCATCTCGCTGTTCTTCCTTAAGCTCATGGGCAACGCCAGCCTCAACGAGGCCAACGTCACCCACACCATCATGTCCGCGGGCGCCATGGTCGCCGGCGGCCTGGCGTTTACCATCCCGGGCGCCTGGATGCTGGGCTATGCCGACCAGATCAGCTGGCTCGACATGTTTATCGTGGCGCTCGCCGGCACCATCCTGGGCCTGCTGGCCACCGCGCTCATCCACCGTCACTTTATCGTGGACGCCGCGCTTGAGTTCCCCACCGGCAACGCCGCAGCTCAGACCCTGCGTGCTACCGAGGCTGGCGGCAAAACCGGCAAGCAGCTCTTTGGCTCCATGGCCATCGCCGGCATCTATAGCGTGCTGCGCGACGCCCTGGGCGTGGTGCCCAGCATGTTGTGCACGCTCAACATCCCCGGCGTGACCTTTGCCCTCTACAACTCGCCCATGCTGCTCTCTGTCGGCTTCCTCGTGGGCTTCGCCCCCGTCGCCTTCTGGTTTGCCGGCGCCCTGCTGGGCAATTTTGGCATCATTGTCGGCGGCACCGCTGCCGGCCTGTTCGACGTTGTGACTGCGCAGGGCATCGTCAAGTCCCTGGGCATGGGCCTCATGATGGGCTTTGGCGTCGCCGTCGTCCTCAAGGACATCCTGCCGCAGGTCGCCGGCATCGTCCGCGGTCTTGCCGCCGACAGCTCCACCGACACCGACGAGCAGTCGCTCATCTCGGGCTCCCTTAAGCTCGACGCCGGCATCATCGGCCTGGGCGCTGCCGCCATCGCCGTGATCATCGCCATCGTGCTCGACCTTGGCCCCGTTCCGGCCGTCATCGTTACGCTGTTCACCTTTGTCACCACCATCATGAGCGCGCAGAGCTGCGGCCAGACGGGTATCGACCCCATGGAAATCTTTGGCCTCATCGTTATGCTCATCGTGGCTGCCTTCGCGCAGATCGCTCAGGTCAAGCTGTTCTTTATCGCCGGCATCGTAGCCGTGGCGTGCGGCCTTGCGGGCGACGTCATGAACGACTTTAAGGCCGGCGCCGTGCTGGGCACCAACCCGCGTGCGCAGTGGATCGGCCAGGCCATCGGCGGCATCGTAGGCGCCCTGGTCGCTGCCGCCGTCATGGTCGCGCTCGTCACCGCCTATGGCCCGGACGCCTTTGGCCCCGACAAGAGCTTTGTGGCCGCGCAGGCAAGCGTTGTCGCTACCATGGTCTCGGGCATCCCGAGCGTGCCGTGGTTCGTTGGCGGCTTTATCGCCGGCATCATCATGTACTGGCTCGGCATTCCGGCCATGATGATCGGCCTGGGCGTGTACCTGCCCTTCTACATGTCACTCACGGCATTCCTGGGCTCCTGCGTCAAGCTCGCCTACGACAAGTGGTCCGCCCACCGCGACGCCACCGCTGGTCTTTCCGACGAGGAGAGGGCTGCCAAGGACGCCGCCTTCCAGGAACAGGGTCTGGTCGTTGCCAGCGGCCTGCTCGGCGGCGAGTCCATCGTCGGCGTTATCCTGGCGTTTGTCTCCGTGGGTCTGAGCCTGCTGGGCTAAGCTGAGCAGCCGCTCGACAGCAAACATATTGCCTACGATTTGCCCGGTCGGTAGCTTTTGCGGCTGCTGACCGGGCTTTTTGATATCGAAACAAAGAAAGGCCGGCACGCTGCGTTTAACAGCGCGCCGGCCTTATCGGTTAAGCTATCGAAGCGTTCCTGCTGTGAACCGAAGTTCGTTGCAGAATCTACGCTCGAAACGCTACATCTGCTTGCGACGACGATCGCTCAGCGTCACACCAGCGGCCACGAGGGTGATACCGCCGATGACGAACACCTCGCCCGCAAGAGCGGAATTGTCGCCAGTCTGGGCGAGCGCGGCCGACGTTGCCTTCTTCTTGGCGACAGGAGCCTTTGCAGCAGCCTGCGCAACCTGAGGCTTGGCCTGCGGCTCGGCCTTGGGATGATACTTGTCGTACTCGGCCTGCGCGGCAGCCAGGGCATCCTTGGCATCGCCAAGCTCGGCCAGCGCGGCGGCATAGGCGTCGTTGGCATCGGACAGCTTGGCATCGGCATCGCTCAGAGCAGCCTTGAGACCAGCGGCGGCATCGACGGCAGCCTTATAGCGAGCGTAGGCAGCGTTAAGCTTGACCAGCTTCTCGTTGCCCGTCGTGCCCGCGGCAAGGGATGCCTTGTGGTCGACAGCCTCAAGATCGGCCTTGAGTGCCTCATCGCTGGCGAGCTCGGCCTTGGCCGTGACGATCTCGAAGTTCGCATCGACGACGGCTTCGTTGGCGGCCTCGAGCTGCTTCTGGGCATCGGCGACACCGGCGACGGCGGCGTCATAGGCGGCCTTGGCGTCGTCGACCGCCTTCTGGGCGCCGGCGAAGCGCTTGAAGGCCTTGTTTGCGCCGGCCAGCTCACCCTCGGCGGCCTTGGCCTTCGCCTGCGCGTCGGACAGGGCCTGCTTCTTGGCGTCAACTGCCTGCTTGGCGTCCGAAAGAGCAGTCGCGGCCTGGACATCTGCGGCCTGGGCCTTGTCTACACCAGCCTGGGCGGCATCGTCGGCCTTCTTTGCCTCGTCAAGCGAGCCCTGCTTATTCGCAAGGTCCGCCTGGGCGGCATCGCGCTTGGCAGCAAGGTCCTTGACCGAAGCCGTGGCGTTGTCATACGCCTCATTGGCCTGTTCAGACTTTGCCTTGGCGGCATCGCGGGCGCTGCGAGCCTTCGCCTTTCGAGCAGCGGCCTCAGCTGCCTTCGTCTTGCTGTCAGCAAGCGTGGCGTTTGCCTTATCGAAAGCCGCCTGGGCAGTAGCGGCCTCGGACTTTGCAGCATCGAGGTTCTGCTTGAGGGACTCGATGTCGATTCCGCCGAGCGCGTCCTTCGCGGCGTCGTATACCGTCTTCGCGGCGGCGGTGCCGGACTTAGCCTTCTCGTACTCGCCCTTGGCGGTGTTCACGTTCGTGTCTGCCGCGGTATAGGCGTCATGCGCCGCATCCTGCTTATTTACTGCTGCGAAATAAGCTTCCTTGGTAGTACCGAAGGTCTTCTGCGCTTCCGCCAGCTTATTCTGAAGCTGCTTCAGCTGCTCCTTCTGCTCCTGCGTGCCGCCTGCGTTGTATGCGGAATCGATGTAGTCGTTCAGGAGCTTCTTGAACTCGGAGACAGTGAAATCAGCCTCACTGTCAAAAGAGCTGTAATCGAAGATTGTTACCTCGGAATCGGTGTTCTTACCGCTACCGGTCGCGATGCCGATAGCCTTCGTGCCGGCATCGATGATGTTGAGATAATGCCCGCACTCATGGTAGATGCTGCTGTAGTGCTGGTAGATATAGTCGGAATCATATCGATGGTTCCCAAGGTCACTATTCTTCTCGACGTACTTATCGAATGCCTCTTTTTCCTGAGTGTAGAGACCGGTATATGGCCAGCCAAGCGTATCCTCGGTCTCGCCGCCGGTATATGCACCGCCGCCGCCGGCAAGATTTTCTCCATTGTCCCAGTAGCAGCCCGAGTGTCCCCAGATGTTCGATGAATATGATACATTAAGGGCGGCTGCCGCAGTCATGCGGAGGCTGACGCTGAGCGCCGACTGACCGTTCGCCTTGCGGAGGTTGTTCTGGGTGTCGAGATATGTCAAGGCGTTGCGCATCTGCTCCAGGGAGAGCGGGTTGGTGTCGCGAGACATGTCATGATCGACGTACTGGTCATACCATTCGGCCTTGTCAGCGGCACCGGTCAGCATCGATACGGCTTCCTGGGCGTTCTTTTTCTGCGTGGCTGTGAACTGGCTGCCGCCGATGATGTAGTTCATGAAGCCGAACATACCCTGACTGATGACTTCCTGGTCAACGGTCATGTTGGACTTTAGGTCTGCAATCTGCTGCTCAAGAGCCTCAACCTGGGCATTAGCAGCGTCATAAGCCTTTTCCGCAGCGTTCGAAGCGGCGCAGGCTGCCTCCCACTCGCTGCGCTTCTGCTTGCGAACTTCGACAAGCTTATCGTACGCGGTCTTCTTGTCTGCTTCGGTCTGCTGCGCCTTCTCGTATGCGGCCTTGGCGGCGTCGCGCTTGCTGGCGGCGGCGTTGTACTCCTTGTTTGCCGCACCGTATGCAGACTGGGCAGATGCCACAGCAGCGTTGGCGGCGTTGGCCTTCTCCTGCGCGGCAGCGACGGCAGCCTGGGCGGCCTGCAGATTTGTCTGTGCGGTGGCGTCGGCATCCGTCGCGGCATTGAGCTCCGCCTGTGCGGTCTTGAGCTCACCAGCAGCAGCGTTCTTGGCGGCCTCAAGCGCACTCAGGTCGACACCCGTACCCGAGACGGCAGCATCGAGCGCGGCCTGCGCCTGGTTGAGCTTCTGCTGGGCGTTATCGCGCGCAGTGGTTGCGGCTGCGAGAGCAGCGGCAGTCTCCTGCTTCTTGGCCTGGGCGGAAGTCAGAGCGACCTCAGTGTCCTTCTTTTCCTGCTGGGCGCTAGCCTCGGCAGCCTTGGCCTGGTCCAGATTGGCCTGTGCAGTAGCAACGGCCTTATTGGCGTCATCGAGCTTTGCCTGTGCGTCCTCGACGGCCTTCTTGGCGGCCTCGTACTCGTCCATACCCATGGCCTCGAGCTTGGCCTGCGCATCGTCGAGGGCCTTCTTGGCCTCATCCTGCTTTGCCTTGGCGTCCTTGAGCGCCTGGGTCTTATCCTCGACACTCTTGTTGGCTTGATCGAGCTGATCGTTCAGGTCGCCCAGCTTCTTCTGCTGCTGCTCGGTCTTTTCGACGGCGGCTTTGAGCTCGTCAATCTTCTCCTGGAGCGCGGCGACTTCTGCTGCGTTCTGCTCGATTTCGTTGTCGCTCACAGCCTGCGAGGCCTGATTCTTTTGCTGCTGCGCCTGCTTTTGAGACTGGCCCGCCGCGTCGGCCTTCTTCTGGGCGGCATCGTAGGCGGTCTGAGCGTCCTTGAGCTGCTTTGCCGACTCCTCGGCCAGCTGGGCAGCCGTCTTTACGACCGCTTGGTTACCGGCGGCAACGGTATTCTCTACAGAACTACCCCCCCCCTGAACAGAATCGCCGTTATCGGTTGACGGTGCGGCGATTGCCGCCAGCGGCGATATGAGCGGCTGAGCGATGAGGCCCGCCGTCAAAACGGTTGCGACGGCGCGGTTGGCAACGCCCTTGACGTTGACGGCCTTGGCCCGAGGCTCAAAGTGTTGTGGACTGTAGTTTGCCATGGCTTTCTCCCTTTGACACGGATGTATCCATACGCTTCA
This sequence comes from uncultured Collinsella sp., assembly GCA_905193815.1. GTDB lineage: Bacteria > Actinomycetota > Coriobacteriia > Coriobacteriales > Coriobacteriaceae > Collinsella. Next base: position 19,811 of record CAJJQF010000007.1, read on the forward strand.
AAATGTAGGAGCTGATTTTTGAATTCTGTTGCGCAACATTGGTCACCGGCGGATTTTTGAAATTCACGCTCTCGTGCTTCACAGTTTCGTCACATTTGAAGGAGCTGGTGCATCATATTCTCGCGGGATGGAATTGAGCCTGTGATTTGCATTTGCTCCCGCGTCATCCGCCCTATCGGATTCCGCATCCAACAGACACCCCGCCCGCCACGGTGTAGAGTTAGGACAACGGGCGCGTTGCGCGGACCGCGCTGGAACGAGGTGGACATGGAACTCGACAAACAACAGATCAAGCGACTACGCGAACGCCATCACCGGCGCCACGGCATCCGCCCCGCTCATAGCGAAGCCATGGAAAACATCACCCGCTTCCTCAAGCGCGCATTCAACATTCGCGAGGGTCGCGCGCCCTACCACGTAATTCGCAAGCGTTTTGTAAACGGGGCGCGTCTGACTGGCTCCCACCTATGCATCCTGATTATTGCCATGCTTATCGCGAGCATCGGCCTCGATATCGATTCGGACATCGCCATCGTGGGCGCCATGCTCATCTGCCCGCTTATGGGATCGGTCCTTGCCATGGCTTATGGCATCGCCACGCTCGACCGCGAGATTACCGTCGAAGCCGTCGCGAGTCTGGCTCTACAGATGGCCTTTTGCCTGGTCACGTCCACGCTGTACTTTAAGCTCTCGCCCCTTGGCACCACCACGGCCGCCATCATCGACAACTCGACACCCACCGTCTGGGACCTTACCGTCGCACTCGCAGGCGGCTTTGCAGGCGGGCTGGGCAACTCGCGCGACCAGGAACCCGCCACGCTCATCGCCGGCGTGGCCGTGGCGACCGCGCTCATGCCGCCCCTGTGCGCGGCGGGCTACGGCATCGCCATCGCAAGCGGGTCGCTGTTTCTCTCGGCGCTTTACGAGTTTGGCATCAACGTGGTCTTTATCGCGCTGGCGGCCGAAGCCGTGCTGCTTCTTTTGCGCGTGCCGCTCAAGCGCGACCTCAACGGCGACGGCATTGTGACCGCCGAGGAAAATGCCGAGGTCGATGAGCTGTCACGCAAAGTGCGCCGCCGCATCATCGTGGGCACGGTGATCTTTGCCATCCCCTGCATTGTTATGACGGCGGGGTCTATTGGCTCGGCGCAGGCCGGCGTGCAGGACGGCTACGGCGTCACCGAGACTACGCGCGAGCTTGCCGCGGTGCTGCCGGGCTTTAAGGATTACACCGTCGCCGTCGAGACCTCGGCCACCGAAGGCGACGAGGAGGGCATCGTCGAGCGCGAGATTGTCGCCCATGTGACGACAGGCGAGACGCTTGGGGCACACGACCGTCACGTTGCCCGGAAGCTCATCGACCTCAATGTGCCCGAACTCGATCGCGTGGAATTTGACGTAAAGTGATGCGGGACGCGAGGTGGGCCCGGCACGAGAGCGCAGCCGCGGGGCGCAGGCACAGCCAAGCGCAGCGCTACAGCTCGTACTTGTACACGCGATAGATGTACTTTTCGGCTTCCATTTCGTAGGTGGCGATGGGCAGTCCATAGCGATCGTACTCGGCAAAGGTCTTGGCCATGCCCGATGCCACGAGCGTGCTATTCGAACCGCCGACGCGCTGCGCACTGCTCACATAACCCGAGAACGGCACTGCGATCTGGTCCACAAGCTCGTAGGTGCGCGCGGCCTCGTCCACCGTAAAGATGCGCCCAAACGAATGCGTTCCCTTGCTGTAGTCGGTCACCACCGCGGCGCCCAGCTGGCCCCAGTCGAACTTGGGATAGCTCTCGGCCGCACCAAAGTTGTTGTCGTACAGCAGCACCTGGTAGCGACCGGTCGCGGTCGTCTCGTCGTTTGGCAGATAGGTCACACCGTGCTGGCCTGCGTTGAGCGAAAAATCGCCCTGGGCCTGCAGCAACTTGTCCTCAAAGCCCGAACCGGCCCAAAAATCGGACAAGCCCACGGAAGGCTGTAGCAAGGTCATTTACGCAACATATGTCCAGAAAAAGCGGGTGGTAGCCGGTGCAGCCACCACCCGTTTGTCTCATATCTAGCCCATAGCAGGCCAACTACTTCTTAATGCCGCGTCCCAGGCGCTCAGCGACCGACGCCACGGCACTCTCGTCAACCGAGCCGCAGCTCACACAGCCGTCGTGGGCACGCATCTGGCCGGTGACCTCGTCCATTGCGAGCGGCGCCACCTTCTCGAGCTTAAAGCCCTTGCCGGCGCGCATGTTTTCCTTGGCCACGCTAATCATGAGCTTAATACGGTTGAGCTGGTTGACCTCGGACGCACCGGGGTCGTAGTCCACCGCGACGATATTGCTCTCGGGGTGCTGACGGCGCAGCTCCTTGATCACGGCCTTGCCCACCACGTGATTGGGCAGGCACGCGAAGGGCTGCGTGCAGATAATGTTGGGCGCGCCATGGTCAATCAGATCGAGCATCTCAGCCGTGAGCAACCAGCCCTCGCCCATGTTATTGCACACCGAAAGCACCGTGCGGGCCTTGTCGGCCATGGTGCCGATGCGCTCAGGCGCCTCAAAGCGGCGGGACTTTTCGAGCATCTCCTCCACCGGCGTACGCATCCAGTCCACGAGTTTAATAAGCGCTTGCATGCCCGCGCGCGTAGTGGCAGAGCTTCCCAGCTCATCCTTCTGCAACTCGGCGTTGCTCATGGAGTACAGGAAGAAGTCGAGCAGACCCGGCACCACGGCCTCGCAGCCCTCGCGCTCGATAACGTCGACCACGTGGTTGTTGGCCGTGGGATGGAACTTGACCAGAATCTCGCCGACCACGCCCACGCGCGGCTTGGTACCCTCACCCACGAGTGGCATGGTATCGAACGCGCGGATGGCCTCGCGGCACAGCTTGGTGTAGTTGTGCCTGTTGAACTTAGGCGCCAGCTTACGGGCGCGCGCCATGTACTCCTCGTAGAGCGCATTGGCGGCACCGGGCGTAGCCTCGTACGGACGGCAACGATAGAGCATCTGCATCATCACGTCGCCAAAGAGCACCGCGTAGACTGCTTGCTTGAGCAGCGCCGGCGTAATCTTAAAGCCAGGATTATCCTCGCCGAGCGCCGCGGCCGAAAGCGAGATCACCGGGATCTCGGGGTGGCCGCTCTCGCGCAGTGCCTTGCGGATGAGTGCGATGTAGTTAGTGGCACGGCAGCCGCCGCCAGTCTGGCTGATGACCACGGCAGTCTTGGACAGGTCGTACCGACCACTCTCGATGGCCTCCATGATCTGGCCCGTCACCAGGATCGACGGGTAGCAAATGTCGTTGTTCACATAGCGCAGGCCGGCCTCGACGGCATCGTGGTCAGTCGAGGGCAGCAGCTCCAAGTTGTAGCCAGCACCACGGAACACCTCTTTGACCAGGTCAAAGTGAATCGGCGCCATCTGCGGGCACAGGATGGTGTAGCCCTCTTCGCGCATCTGCTCGGTAAAGGGCACCTTGGGCCACGCGGTCGAAGCACTCTCACGCTGAGCCTCAAACGTGTACTTGCGGCTTGCGAACGCGGGGGCATCCGTGGAGGGCGCCACCGGCGCGGCATCGCTCTGCTCATAGGCCTCGCCCGCGGCCGTTGCCTCAGCCAAGCGCTCGGCCTCCTGGTCCTTGAGCGCTGCCATGAGCGAGCGGATGCGGATGCGCGCGGCGCCCAGGTTGGACACCTCGTCGATCTTGAGCACGGTGTAGATCTTGCCGCTGGCCTCAAGGATTTCCTGCACCTGGTCGGTGGTCAGAGCGTCCAGGCCGCAGCCGAAGGAATTGAGCTGGATCAGGTCCAGGTCGTTGCGCATCGTCACAAAACGGGCGACGGCGTACAGGCGGCTGTGGTACATCCACTGGTCGACGACGCGAATCGGACGCTCGGGCTTCACCAGGTGCGCGAGCGAATCCTCGGTAAAGACCGCAAAGCCAAAGCTCGAGATAAGCTCGGGCAGGGCGTGGTTGATCTCGGGGTCGTTATGGTAGGGACGACCGGCGAGCACGATGCCGTGACCGCCGTGGTCCTCGACCCACTTAAGAGCCTCCTCGCCCATGGTCTGAATATCCTCGTGGAAATGCGCATCGGCCTCAAAGGCAGCGTTGACGGCGGCATCGACCTCGGAGCGCGTGATCTTGGGACCGCGCACGCGACCACGACCGGCCTCAGCATCGGCCACACGGTCGACGGCGAGCACCTGGTACAGACGGCGCTTGAGTTCGGTCTTGTCGTGATATGGCACAAACGGGTACAGGAACTCGATGTTCTGCTCGCGGATCTCGTCGATATTGAGCGCCAGCGCCGTGGGGTAGCTCATGACGATGGGGCAGTTGTAGCAGTTACCGGCGGTCGGATCCTCCTTGCGCTCCCAGCGCACGCACGGCATCCAGATGAAGTCGACGTCACGGTCGATGAGGTTCATCACGTGGCCGTGGCTCATCTTTGCCGGGTAGCACACGCTCTCGGACGGCATGGACTCGATGCCCGCCTGGTAGGTCTTCTTGCTCGACTGGTCGGACAGCTGCACGCTAAAGCCCAGGCGCGTAAAGAACGCATGCCAGAAGGGGTAGTTCTCGTACATGTTGAGCGCGCGGGGGATGCCGACGGTGCCGCGCGGGGCCTCGTCGGGGCTCAGCACCTCGCGGTTAAACAGCAGCTCGTTTTTCTTTTTGAAGAGGTTGGGGGCCTCGGTCTTCTGCTTTTTGTGGCCGGCGCCCTTCTCGCAGCGGTTGCCGGTAATGAAGCGCCTGCCGCCGCCAAAGTCGTTGACGGTGAGCTGGCAGTTGTTGGAGCAGCGACCGCAGCGGACATGCTTTTGCGTCACGGTAAGGTGCGCGATGTCCTCAGCCGAAAGGATGGCCGAGGTGCCGTCGGCGCCGGCGCGATCGCGGGCGAGCAGGGCCGCACCATAGGCGCCCATGCAGCCGGCGATGTCGGGACGCACGGCGTGAACGCCGGTGAGCTGCTCAAATGCGCGAAGCGTGGCGTCGGACATAAAGGTACCGCCCTGGACGATCACCTGACTGCCGATCTCCTTGGGGTCGCGCAGCTTAATGACCTTGAACAGGGCATTCTTGATGACGGAATAGGACAGGCCGGCCGCGATGTCGCCCACCGTGGCGCCTTCCTTTTGCGCCTGCTTGACGCGCGAGTTCATAAAGACCGTGCAGCGGCTGCCCAGGTCGACCGGGGCCTTGGCATGGATGGCGGCATCGGCGAACGCGCGCACGTCCATGTTCATAGAGACGGCGAAGCTCTCGATAAAGCTACCGCAACCCGACGAGCAGGCCTCGTTGAGCATGATGTGCTCGATAACGCCGTCCTTGACGCGCAGGCACTTCATGTCCTGGCCGCCGATGTCCAGAATGAACTCGACGCCGGGCAGGAACGCCTTGGCGCCGCGCAGGTGCGCGACGGTCTCGATCTCGCCGGAGTCGGCCTTGAGGGCCTCAATGAGCAGCGCCTCGCCGTAGCCGGTGGTGGTCACGTGGCCGATGGTGCAGCCGGCGGGAATGTGATTGTAGAAATCGGCCATGATGACCTTGGCCGTACCCAGGATGTCGCCGTTGTTGTTGCCGTACCAGGTGTGCAGCAGCTGGCCGTCCTCGCCCACGAGCGCGGCCTTCATGGTGGTGGAACCGGCGTCGATGCCAATGAACACGCGGCCGGTGTAGCCTTCGAGTTTGCCCTTGGGGACGACTTCCTGGTCGTGGCGGGTTTTGAACTCGGCGAAGTCCTCGTCGGTGGCAAAGAGCGGATCCAGGCGCTCGACCTCGGCACCCTGTGTGTCACCCAGGGCATCGATAGCCTCGATGAGCTGCGGGAACGTGCTGAGCTTGTTGGACTCATGCGCCATGGCGGCGCCGCTCGCCACAAACAGGTGAGCGTTTTGGGGCACAATGCGGTGCTCCTCGTCCAGGTTGAGCGTGAGGTAGAAGCGGTGGCGCAGCTCGGAGAGGTACTGCAGCGGGCCGCCCAGGAAGGCGACGTTGCCGCGGATGGGACGGCCGCACGCCAGACCCGAGATGGTCTGGGTCACGACGGCCTGGAAGATGGAGGCGGCCACGTCCTCGGGGCGGGCGCCCTCGTTGAGCAGCGGCTGGACGTCGGTCTTGGCAAAAACGCCGCAGCGGCTGGCAATGGGATAGATGGTGGTGGCGTTTGCCGCGAGCTCGTTGAGGCCGCTGGCATCGGTGTGCAGCAGAGTGGCCATCTGGTCGATGAACGCGCCCGTGCCGCCGGCGCAGGTGCCGTTCATGCGCTGCTCGATGCCGTTGTCGAAGTAGATGATCTTGGCGTCCTCGCCGCCCAGCTCGATGGCGACATCGGTGGCCGGGATGAGGGTCTCGACGGCACGCTTGCTGGCGATGACCTCCTGAACAAACTCCAGGTCGAGCCATTGGGACAGCAGCAGGCCGCCCGAACCGGTGATGGCGCAGGTCATCTGAGCCGTCGGCAGCACGGTCGCAGCGCCCTCGAACAGGTCGCGGGCGCAGGCACGGACGTCGGTGTGGTGGCGCTGGTACTTGGCGTAGACAATCTGGTTGTCGTCGTTGAGCACGGCAAGTTTAACGGTGGTGGAGCCCACGTCGATGCCCAGGTGCAGGTTGCCGCGAGCGTTCTCGGGGTTGAAGATCGCGCCTTCGGGGGCGTGGGCGGCGGCTACGGGCTCAGCGGCAGTGGCGAGCTCGCTAGCGACGGACGTCTCCCCTGCCGCGTTCTTGGCATCGGCAACTGCCTCGGCAACTTTCTCGGCAGCTGCGGTCGCGGCCTTCTGCGCGGCATCCACCACGGCGGGTGCAGCCTCACGCGCGGCAGCGACCATACGGTCCTTAATGCCCTCGACGAGTTTGCTCATTGTCTCTCCTCTTAGTTGTTGGACTCGACGGCTGCGGCGGTGTCGACCGCGTCCTCGAGCTGCAGGTTCAATAGCTTCATGCCGTATTCCGGCACGTTGATATCGATGGGTTGGCCATACAGGTCACCAGGGCGCACAAAAGCGAGCACCGTCATAATGCGCGCCATGGCCTCGGGCGATTCGGTGAGCCCACGCTCAAACCAGCGCTGAATCAGGCCGACCTCGGCACTCACGACGTAGGTAACGTAGTAGTCAAAGAACGTGCCCAGCGCCAGGCCCAAAATGCCCGTCTGTGCACGCGGCACCACAGCCTCACGCGCGGTGTCGATGATTCTTTTAATGAAGGCCTGGTCGCCGCCCGGACCCAGCAGCGCACCAATTAAGTCGCGGTTGGCCGCAAGATAACGCAGCAGCTCAACCGAACCGGGCGCCGGCTCGAGCTCATCGATGTTGCGGTAAAGATCAGGTAATTGAGCTGCGGTGATAAGCTCCACCCGCTCGCGAATCTCGGCAAGCAGGCCGTTCTCGATCTGGCTGATAAAGTCGGGAATATCGCGGTAGTGCGAATAGAACGTGCGGCGCGTAAGGCCAGCGCGCTCGGTGAGCGACGCGACATTAATGCGCGAAAGGTCGCCGCTTTCGGCAAGCTCGCTGGCAAGTGCCTGGCGAAGGGCACGCTGCGAGCGAAGGGACCGGCGATCACATTTCTCGAGCTGGGACAAGCGTCCTCCTTGTTACTCAGCCTGTGCGCTATTGCACAGTGCGAGTATTATTGCACACCGTGTGCATCAACACGTAAAGGCAATATTTGGGTTGTGACAAAGGGACGGTCCCTTTGCCACATTCAGCGGCCGCCTAGGTTGTGCCAGTTGTGCCTGGCTTTTGAAGCGGCATTACCAATTGTCCAAAATGTCATTCGTGGGTAGAATAGTGTCGACGGCAGCCCAAGTTGTAGCTAGCTGGGCAGCGCCGTTGTTTGCATTAGGGGGTCAACGCCTTAGCGGCGGCGACCCCTTCTGTTGCGCTTCGAACGCTGCTTGAGTGCCTCGGAAAGGCCGACAAGCGCCGTGAAGAACGAGACCAAAGCAGTCAGAAGCCTCACGAAATCAATCAAATCGGTCATGGGCATCACCTCCCATCAGATGGAGGGCGCTGCCCGGCACATGGAACTGCCGCCAACAGTATCAATTCTATCAAAGCGCAGTTAGATATGCGAATGTTTGTTCGTATTTCAAGAGACCAGCGTCACCTGTGACAAAGGGGCTGTCCCTTTGTCACATTATTCGATTACGGTGCAGGAATTCTGCTTGTGCATGGTGGCAAGCATGTGTTTGGGAACGGCGTGGACCATGCAACTGCCGATAGTTGCGCTCGCGGCGTCCTTGGCTGCCTCGCTTGCGTTTTTGGTCGCGTAGCTGTGGCGGAAGCGTTTGAGCATGGCAATGTCGTTGCCGCCGTCGCCGTAGACCGCGACCTCGTCCTCGGCAATGCCGTAGTAGCCCGCCAGCCAGGCCACGCTCTCGCCCTTGTTGCATGCCACATCCGTGATCTCAAACATCACCGGGTCAAACGGCGCGTTGACCACGCGGTCCGAGCGCTCGGCCAAATACGCCTTAAGGTCGCGCTCCAGCTCGGGCGAGATCACACGGCAGTTGATCTTGCACACATCGTGGCGCAGAATGTCACCGATCGACTGGTCGAAATACTGTTCCTCGTGATACCCGCCACGTGCACGCATGCCGCGCATCACGATACGCTTGATAGGACTGTCCTTTTTAAAGCCCGCCTGATGCATCTCGAACGAGCCGCTCGAGAACATGCCATCGGGCGTGGAGCAATCAAAGCAAATGTCCGGGAACTCCTTGAGCAGCTCCTCGGTGATCTGCGGATCGATGGTCCAGGTCTTGAGCACCTCGCCATGACTGTCGCGCACGATGGAGCCGTTAGAGCAGCAGGCGTCAAGCGCCAGGCCCGTAAAGCCATGCTCGCCGACCGGCAGCGTCGAGCGCCCGGTCGCGGGAACCACATGCAGGCCAGCCTCGGTCAGCTCGCGAATGGCACGGCGGATGGTCCCATCTGCCTCGTGCAGGGCGTTCAGCAGCGTTCCGTCTAAGTCACTCGCAAACATCTTGATCATGGGCATGCCTCTCCTTCGTCTGCACGATATTGTAGACGAAGGAGAGGCGCGTCCATGCAAGGGTGTTCCAACGCGCCGGGACATTCGCTTCCGCAAAGCAACGGTTCCCCAGCGCGTTAAATCAATCGTTACGAGCGACTTTTCAGCCGATAAAACAGCGCCGTCGTCAACGTCAGCACCGCCAACATGCCTGCGAATACAATCGCCGGTGTCCATCGATCATATGCGAGCCCGTAAACCAATTGGCCAATAGGCGTTGCACAGGAAAGCATCATATAAACGAGGGCCAGCACTTTTCCGCAGAGTTCCTTTGGCGCTGACCGCTGAACAAATGAAACGATTTCGACCGATGCAATGCTTGCCCACGCCATGACCCATACCGAGCCGGCCGCAAGCGCGGCAAACGCTAATTCATCAGGACCGCTCAGTAGTGCGACAATAATCGGTACGACTCCAAAACTAATCATCGCAACATATCGACATATGCCCTTGAAGGAAAAACGATGCGGCCAAATACCGACCAAACCACTGCCGACAAGACCACCCAAGCCCATAGCCACCTCAATAATCCCAACAAAGGATGACTGTATTCCGAGATGCTTTGAAACAACAATGGGAGCGCCAATCGTTAGCCCAACCAACGCAAGGTTCAAAACAGCCGCAAGCAAAATCACGGCGACCAATGATGATTTTTGCAACAGATACCGAATCGACTCCCGAAAATCGCTTCGGTATGTCGAGCAAGTCGTACTGTCCCCTGTCATTCCAGATGAGGCATTTCGCTTGAGTGCACCCCCGAACAGCAGGGCTGACATCGCAAATGTCAACGCCGCGGTTTCGCATAGAGCATCGATACCAAAGCACCCATAGACTGCCGTCCCGACCACAGGGCCCAAGATATTGCTCGCCATGGTTATCTGCGAGACCAACGCAGTGGCACGCTCAACCTTTTCTGGGCCCGTCATGCGCACCGTCTCAATTTGAAGCATCGGTTTCAGCAGCGATTGGATACTATATTGGACGCAAAGCATTGCTACCACGACAACGGCAAGAGGCAGCGAACGCTTCATTGGGATAAACAACAGTGATGCAGCCATCAGAACAATGCCGAGCACCACAAGAACCCCGCGATGTCTCCCGCGATCCGCCAAGATTCCGCCAGCCGGAGTCGCAAGCACGCCCGGCGCGAACGCTATCGCCGCGACGGCACCATATAACGTTGATGAGCCGCTGCAATCGAACAAGTAAAGCGGGCACGCAAAACACAGTGCCGACAACATCGAATACGCGCACAGCTGCGCAACAAGAAGGCCAAAAAGCCTGATAGATCGCACTGTTTTTGGCGCCAACGAAACGCTAATTCTTCGCATCCCAGCCATAAGCCTGCCCCCAAATACATACCGATAGTATGTATTTAATGACTTGAAAAGGGCAGCCGTGGCTACCCTCGCAAATCAATTACATACCGTTGGTATCTATATTACCACCCGGAACAGTCCCATACGTCCCAAATCAGCGCCGTTGTCTGAAGCACTTCTTCCCCCAAATCGAGTCCCACCGCAGCAGCCATCTGCGCCAAACATTGAGCGCGAGCGAGCATTCGATCCTTGGTCTCGAGTGGACGGAACAGCGGCAGCAGCCAAAGATTCGCCAACAACGATACGGCCTCCGCCGCTTCGCGCGGGCATTCGCACGCAATGGAGCCGTCGGCGACGCCCTCCTCGATCACTGGCAAGAGATAGCCATCGGCCGACTCGTCAAACGAACCTTGGTACTGCATCGCCAGCAGCCGCGAGCTTTTTACCGGATCCGCCGCAGGATGCATGCGTGCCCATAGCTCAATTTGTGGAACGACGGACTCGGGCGCGTACAGCCGCTTGAGCTTTTGGGCCCCCGTCATATTGCCAGCACCAAGTGTCGCGCGGCGGTGCTCAACAATCGGAGCCATTGCCCGATCAAATGCGGCGTTGAAAATCTCCTCTTTGCTCTTAAAGTGATGATAGACAGCACCTTTGGTCATGCCATCGAGGCGGTCGACGATGTCTTGAATGCTCGTCCCCTCATAACCCTGTGCGCAGAATAACTCCAGCGCCGCGTCGAGAATCTTCGCGACCGTCTCTTCAGGATATTTATTGCGACCCATAATCATTCCATCCGCAATGCAAGTCTTGTGCTTCACTGCACTATTTTAACGTTGAGGATGGCAGACGGTCGGCCCTACACCGCGGCGGGGCCGTGTTCGCCGGTACGGATGCGGATGACTTCCTCGACCGGCTCGACCCAGATCTTGCCATCGCCGACGGCTCCGGTGCGAGCGGCGTTGCAGATGATGTCGACAATGCCATCGACGTGCTCATCGGCGCAGATAAGGGTGAACTGCACCTTAGGGATCGTGTTGACAAGCAACTCGTTGCCGCGCACGTATTCCTTCCAGCCATGCTGTGCACCGCAGCCCTGCACCTGGTTGATAGTCATGCCGCGAACATCGGCAGCAAACAGCGCATCTTTAAGAACCTCAAGCTTCTCGGCACGAACGATCGCCGTAATTTTCTTCATAGTGAATTCCTCTCTTTAATAAAGAAATGAATTGCTCATTCATGTGGCACGGGTTTTCCAAATGCCGCAAACCAACCTCAGAGATCAAAAAGTTCAACTGACTGGTCTTAGCAGGTTTCCCAAGTGCCGCAGATTGCCGTGAAAGAGGAGCGAAGCGTACTTAAGTACGTGAGCGACGATTGAACGGCAAGGTGCGGTGCTTGGGGAAGCTGCTAATCGAGTCCGGAGAACGAGGGATACGCGCTCTCGCCGTGTTGACTCGCGTCCAGGCCCAGCGCCTCGTCGGCCTCGTCCACGCGCAGGCTGCCGTGGAACAGCGCCTTGACTACCGCGGCGATCACCAGATCGAGTACCAGTACAATGACGACCGTCACCACAATGCCCAAGATCTGAGAGATGAGCAGCGACACGTCGCCCGTGTAGAACAGGCCGCCCTTACCGGTCCACGAAAGCTCCGGCACGCAGAACAGGCCCGTGAGCACGCCGCCCAAGATGCCGCCGATACCGTGGCAGCCAAACGCATCGAGCGCATCGTCGTAGCCAAACTTGGTCTTAAGATGGCTGATGGCCAGGTAGCAGACGGGCGATACGATCAGGCCCATGACCAGCGCCGCCCACGGCTCGACAAAGCCCGCACCCGGCGTGACCACCACAAGGCCCGCAACCAGACCGGTGCTGGCGCCCACCAGCGTGGGGCGACCGGTGTGCACGCGCTCGACGGCAAGCCACGAGACCATGCCCGCCGCGCTGGCCGTCACAGTGTTGAGGATGGCGAGTGCCGCCACGGCATCGGCCTTAAACTCGCTGCCGCCGTTAAAGCCAAACCAGCCAAACCAAAGCAGACCGGCGCCCAGCGCCACAAACGGCACGTTATGCGGACGGTAGCTCACCATGCCAAAACCGCGACGACGGCCGAGCATTAAGCAGAGAATCAGGCCCGTCAGACCGGACGAAATGTGCACCACGTCGCCGCCGGCAAAGTCGAGCGCGCCGATGATGTCGCCGATAAAGGAGCCATCGCCGCCCCAAACCATGTGGGCGAGCGGCGCATAGACCACAAGCAGCCAAATGCCCAGGAAGGCCGCCATGGCACCAAACTTAACGCGGCCGGCCAGGCTGCCCGTGACGATAGCGGCCGTGATCATGGCAAACGCCATCTGGAAGGCGATGTTGATGATTTGAGGATAGACGGCACCGTCCGCAGCATTGCCCTCGGCCGCCTGCAGCACCTGGTTGAGCACCGGCAGGCACAGCAGCTGGTCAAGGCCTCCAATAAACGGGCTGGAACCGTCGCCGCCGTAGGCCAGCGACCAGCCGGCGACAATCCACAGCACACCAACCAGGCCAATGACGCCAAAGCACATAAGCATGGTGTTGATGACATTTTTGCGCCTGGACAGGCCGCCATAGAAAAACGCCAGACCCGGTGTCATTAAAAACACGAGCATGGTGCAAATGAGCATAAACGTTGTCGATCCCGTATCGTACATTCGTCCCCCTTGGTCGCATGAACGTTGTCGGCGCTCATGATGCGGCCGAGGGGCAACTGGTGTAGACCAGATACGGCGTTGTTAAACGCTGCGTTGTCGAATGGAAACGGTACCGCAATCTTGGAAACGGCGCGGCAACGGGCGCGAAACGAACGGGAAATACGCGAGCAAGGGAGCCGTGAGCGCGCCCATCCCGGCTAGCGCCGAAACAGCTCGTGGGCGCGGTCGCGGAGATTAGTTGCTCGAATGACGCCTTCGTAGCGATTGATGCGCAGACGCGGGAAGGCATTGAAAAAGCGTAGGTCGCGGCGGCTGAGTGACACGCTCGGCACCGGACGGCTCATACGCTTGCCGGCAAGGCGACGACTGAGCGACGGACGCGGCATGCTCGGCGCGGCATCGGCCACGCGGCGGGCAGCGAGCGCCAGGCCGCGAGCACCATCCGAGATAAACGTCGGCATCGAAGCCTTCTCACGAAGGGCATCGAGCGTCGCATCGCCCAGCTCCGCCAGCCACGCGTTAACGGCACGGCTGCGGATATGCGTCTGTGCCACCGAGTCGATCGCCGAATCGGGAATACGTTCGAGCATGGAGTCGGACGCATCGGCAAGCGACTCGTTGATGCGGTCGGCAAGGTCGGCGCGCACGCGCTCCAGCTGATCGGACAGACGCCGCCAGCTCGCCAACGAGCACACTGCGTCGACCATCATCGCGACCGCGACGATAAAGGCGGACAGCCGCACAATCAGCACCGGCAGATGGCCAAGCAGCCCCAGCAATGCCGGCTCCACTAAACGGCAAATGCACAGCGCACCCAGGCCAAACGCGCAGGCCCAGTACAGACAGATGCGTCCGTGCAGGTTAAACGGCAGGTGAGAATAGTCCCAAAAGCGAGCGCCTGTTGTTTTTTCCAGCAGCACGCCCACGCTGTACTCAATCACGCTGCATACGAGCGCTGCCGCGACAAACTGGCTCGACGCGTCAGGAATTCCGCGCAACAGCAGCCAGCAGGCAATGCCGCCCGCGCCATAGATGGGGCAGCACGGTCCCAGCAAAAAGCCGCTGTTGGCAAAGCGCCCGTGGTTGAGCATGGCGCAGACTGTCGATTCCCATGCCCAGCCGCAGAAACCGTAAAAGGCAAACGAGAGCACCAGCGCCGAGAGCGGACAGGCGGCAAGCGTCGCGCCGTCAAATGCCATGTCGATCGCGGTCCCCACCGTCTACCCTCTCCTCTTTTCGCTCGATTCGTCACTCACGCCATCGTCTGCCTCGTCCTTGCGCGGCAGACGGCCGGCGATCGTCTCGCGCAGAGCACACCATTTATCCGCCAGGCATACAATCCATGCCTCACGACACGTCGGCGGCACCGGCACCAGCGGAAACATATGGCGCACGATAATATTCCGCTCACGAGACGTCAGCTCAAAATCCTCTTCGGCTCGCGCCAGGGCAAAAAACGGGTGGCGAAAGCCATGCAGCCGATGGCTTGGGTCGGGATCGTGCCAGTCATAGAGAAAGTAATCGTGCAGCAGGGCCCCGCGCAGCAACGAGGCGCGGTCGACCGAGACACCGACACGGCCCAGGCGCTCGGCAAAGGACAGACTTGCCCGCGCCACCGAGGTCACATGTGCATAGACCGTCACATCACCATGCTGGATAAACCCGTGCGTCAGGTCCAAGCGGCCCGCCTGGGCGAGCTGACGGGCGGCATAGTCAACCTCGCGCGCGATTTTCTCGGCACGAACGGTATCGGACATGCTGCCTCCTTCCAGCGGCCCGCGGCGACAAGCCACGGCCTGCGCACAATCGATAAAAACATCATGGAACACATCAGTATGGCATCGGACAAAACGTTTTGCCCCACCAGTTGGCGAATTACCGCGCCGCCGTCACATATCAAACGCCAAAATGTGCGAGACTGTCTTGTGCAATTGTGCCGGCCGAGGGAGTGCCGGCGCACGATTCGCATGGAGTAACCCACAACGATGCTGCTTACGCAAACGACAACGCCCGAGGACGTCAAGGCTCTCGACCGCGCCGAGCTTCCGCTGCTCTGCGGCGAGATTCGCCACGCCATCCTCGAAAGCTCCGCCGCCGTCGGCGGGCACGTTGCCCCCAACTTGGGCGTCGTTGAGCTCACGGTCGCGCTCCATCGCGTGTTTAACTCCCCCACCGACAAAATTGTCTTTGACGTGTCGCACCAGACCTACGCTCACAAGGCGCTGACCGGGCGCGCGTACACCTATATCAATCCGGAACGTTATGGTGAGGCTTCTGGCTTTGCCAATCCCAACGAGTCCGAGCACGACCTGTTCGCCATGGGCCATACCTCCACGTCGGTGAGCCTGGGCTGCGGCCTTGCCCACGCGCGTGACCTGGCGGGCGACACGTATAACGTCATCACCATCATTGGCGACGGCTCGCTTTCGGGCGGCCTGGCGTTTGAGGGCTTTAACAATGCCGCCGAACTCGATAGCAACCTGGTCATCATCGTCAACGATAACGACCAGTCCATTGCCGAGAACCATGGCGGCCTGTATCGCAATCTGGCCGAGCTGCGCGCCAGCAACGGTGCCTGTGAGCGCAACGTCTTCCGCGCGATGGGGCTCGACTACCGCTATCTGGACGCCGGTAACGATGTGTTGGCCCTCGTCGACGCGTTGCAGGAACTGCGCAATATCGATCACCCCATCGTGCTGCACGTCTCCACCGCCAAGGGCAAGGGCTTTGAGCCAGCCCAGAGCGACCCGGAACGCTGGCACCACGTGGGTCCGTTTGACATGGCGACTGGGCGCAAGCTCTGCCCGGGCCATCCGAGCGAGCCTGCGCCGCGCACCTATGCCGATATTACGGGCGAGGCGCTCAGCACCGCCATCGAGCGCGATTCGCAGGTCGTGGGCATCACGGCCGCCACGCCCTACATCATGGGCTTTACACCCGAGCTTCGCGCTGCGGCAGGTAAGCAGTTTGTCGACGTGGGCATTGCCGAGGAGCACGCCGTAACTTTTGCCACCGCGCTTGCGCGCTCGGGCGCCAAGCCAGTCTTTGGTGTGTACGGCACGTTTTTGCAGCGCGCCTACGACGAGCTGTGGCACGACCTGTGCCTCAACGATGCCCCCGCAACCATCTTGGTGTTTGGCGCGTCGATCTTTGGCACCACATCCGAGACGCACCTCTCGTTCTTTGATATTTCCATGCTGGGCGCCCTTCCCAACATGCGCTACTTGGCGCCGGCCTGCATGGAGGAATACCTGTCCATGCTGAGCTGGTCGCTCGACCACCGCAAGCATCCCGTGGCGATCCGCGTACCGGGCATCGGCCTGGTAAGCCGTCCCGACCTTGCGCCCGCCGAGGGCACCGATTACGGCGTCGTGCGCTACAACGTCGTGCGTCAGGGCCGCGATGTGGCCGTGCTTGCGCTTGGCGATTTCTTTGAGCTGGGTGAGCGCGTGGCAAACCGCTTGGCTGCCGAGTACGGTATCGAGGCCACGCTCGTCAACCCGCGCTTTGCAACCGAGCTCGACCGCGAGTTCCTCGACAGCCTTGCCGCCGAGCATCGCGTTGTCGTCACCCTCGAGGACGGCATCTTGGACGGCGGCTGGGGCGAACGCGTGGCGTGCTATCTGGCATGCACGCCGTTACGTACGCGCACCTTCGGCATCGCCAAGGGCTTCCCCGACCGCTACGACCCCAACGAGCTGCTCGCTCAGAACGGCATGACGGTCGAGAACATGGCCGCCGAAGCCGTAAGGCTACTCAACGAGTAAGAAAACCTCCGCAAGGGAAGCATCCCTGCGGAGGTTTTAATTTTCGCGACGCGATTATCTCAATCTGTAACAGATAGAGACCTTTTGGCCGTCCAGATGTTACAGATTGAGACATTCGAATTCCCCTGAAGAGAAAATCTCGATCTGTAACAGTTAGAACCCATTTCCTCGTCTACCTGTTACAGATTGAGACAAAGCAGCGAGGCAGGCCGTCACATCTGCAAGAACCACCACAAAGGTGCCTGTCCCTTTTTGGTAGGTAGAATTACCCATAAGGTAAGTATGTTTCTGAGTTATTTCGTGTTGACCCATTTGAGCGCGATAGGGTATAACTCTACTCAACCGCTAGGGATTTTATTGAGAAAGGTGTTCTACCATGAGCAAGAACCTCTCCCAGCAGGTCGTTCTCGACCGCCGCGGCTTTGTCGCCGCTACCTTCGCAACCGTCGCCGGCCTTGGTCTTGCCGGCTGCTCCGACACCAGCGCCGAGGCCGACAAGGGTTCCGCCGCCGGCTCCTCCAAGGGCTCCGAGGATACCGAGGTTTCCGCTACGCTCGATGCCAAGGCATTCGACAAGCTCGTCGACAACGGCCCCAAGGCCGATGACGACGCCATCGCCGCCAGCACCTGGGCCACGGCCGTCAAGGACGCCGGCGTCTTTAAGATCGGTGGCGTTCAGACCTCCACGCTCTTCTCCCTCCTCAACGAGAAAGACGGTCAGACCCGCGGCTTCGACGCCGGTATCGCACAGCTCCTGTCCAACTACATTCTGGGCGAAAACAAGGTCGAGATCACCCAGGTGACCTCGGACACACGCGAGTCCGTCCTGCAGAACGGCCAGGTCGACGCCGTCTTTGCCACCTACACCATCACTGACGAGCGCAAGAAGCTCGTCTCCTTCGCCGGCCCCTACTACTACACGCAGCAGGCCATCCTGGTGCTCGCCGATAACGACGACATCAAGAGCGTCGACGACCTGGCCGACAAGAACGTCGCCGTCCAGTCCGGCTCCAACGGCCCCGCTATCCTGGAGGAGTTCGCCCCCAAGGCCAGCCAGCAGGAGTTCAAGACCGACGAGGAGGCCCGCCAGGCACTCCAGCAGGGCCGCGTTGACGCCTACGTCATCGATAACAACATGCAGCAGAGCGCCCTGGTCCGCGAGCCCGGTAAGTACAAGATCGCCGGCAAGCCCTTCGGCAGCAAGGAGCCCTATGGCATCGGTCTGCCGCTCGATTCCGACGGCGTCGCCTTTGTCAACGACTTCCTTAAGAAGATCGAGGACGACGGCACCTGGACTGAGCTGTGGCAGATCTGCATCGGCGACCGTACGGGCGACACCAACGTTCCCGAGCTGCCCGAGATCGGCGCCTAGGCAGCGAGCCTGGTAACGGCCGCAACGAAACCATATGGAAACGCATGATGCGCTTTATTGCGGTAAACTGTTTCCTCACTGAGTTGTCGGGGCTTCCGTACACACGGGAGCCCCTTTCCTTACCGGCGGGAGGTCCGCATGAGTCTCTCCGAACTCTGGTCGCTCTATGGCCAGAACTATATCGACGCGCTGCTCGCAACCTGGGGCATGACGCTCGAATCGTTTGCCATCGCCATGGTGCTGGCCGTCGCCGTCACCGTGATGCGCGTGTCGCCGCTCAAGCCGCTGCGCGTCTTTGGCGACCTGTATGTCCAGGTCTTCCGTAACATCCCTGGCATCGCGCTGCTTATCATCGTCGTCTACGCGCTGCCGCCGCTCAAGATCGTCCTGCCCTACCGCACCTGCGTTATCGTCGCCACGGTCCTTTTGGGCTCGGCCTTTGGCTCCGAGAACTTTATGAGCGGCATCAACACCGTCGGCGTTGGCCAGGTGGAAGCCGCCCGCTCGCTGGGCATGAGCTTTAACCGCATCCTCGCCAAGATCGTGATTCCGCAGGCGCTGCGCTCGAGCGTGCTGCCCATGACCAACCTCTTTATCGCCGTCATGCTCACCACTGCGCTCGGCAGCCAGGTGCCGCTTAAGCCGCAGGAGCTCACCGGCGTGGTGAGCTACATTAACACGCGCTCGCTCGGCGGCGTCGCCGCGTTCTTTATCTCGGCGCTCGGCTACCTGGGCACGGCCTTTGTGGTGAGCCACATTGGCAACTATATCGATAAGAAGGTGAGGATCCTCCGATGAGCAAGCATTCCTCCCCTGCACTTACCATGCGCGATGCGCTCTACGAGGCTCCCGGCCCCAAGATGCGCGCCAAGATTCGCATCGGCACCGCCATTTCGCTCGTTGCCGTGGCCGCACTCATCGCTCTGGTACTGCAGCGCTTTTATGTGACCGGCCAGCTTTCGGTCCACTATTGGTATTTCTTTACACACCTCACCACCTGGAAGTTCCTGCTTGCCGGCTTTGAGGGCACCGTCAAAGTCGCACTCACCGCTGGCGCCATCGCGCTGGTGCTGGGCCTAGCCCTTATGCTCGGCCGTACCAGCGACATTAAGCCGCTGCAGCTGGTCTGCCGCGTGCTCACCGATTTCTTCCGCGGCGTGCCGAGCCTGCTGTTCATCTACTTCTTCTTTTTGGTGCTGCCTCAGTACAAGATCGCGCTGCCGTCGTTTTGGATGCTCACGCTTCCCGTCGCGCTCGCTGCCGCCGGCGTACTCGCCGAAATCTTCCGCGCCGGCGTCAACGCCGTACCGCGCGGGCAGGTCGAGGCGGCCCAGGCGCTCGGTCTCTCCAAGGCTAAAATCACCTTTAAAATCGTATTGCCGCAGGCTATTCGATTTATCATTCCGTCGTTGATTTCGCAGCTCGTGGTCGTAGTCAAAGACACCACCGTCGCCTACGTGGTGAGCTACCCCGACCTCATGCAAAACGCCCGCGTGCTCATTACCAACTACGACGCTCTCGTGTCGGTCTACCTGGTAATCGCGGTCATCTACATCATCATCAACGTTGCGATTAACAAGGCCGCCGTCTACGTTTCGCACAAGACCGGCGCGACCATCATCCGCTAAGCACCCACGTTCTCAAAGCATAAGGAGCCGAGCACCATGGCACAGAGCACTTCTACTTCTGGCAACCAGCCGCTTATCGAGCTCAAGCACGTCGATAAGCACTATGGCGACCTGCACGTTCTCAACGACATCAATCTGTCGGTCGACCGCGGCGAGGTCGTCGTGGTGATCGGACCCTCGGGCTCGGGCAAGTCGACCATGTGCCGAACCATCAACCGCTTGGAGACCATTGACTCGGGCGAAATCCTCATCGAGGGCGAGCCTCTGCCACAGGAAGGCAAAGACCTTGCCCGCATGCGCGCCGAGTTGGGCATGGTGTTCCAACAGTTCAACCTGTTCGCACATATGACGGTGCTGCAGAACGTCATGCTGGGACCGGTCGACGTGCTGGGCGTGTCCAAGGAGGAGGCTCGTGAGCGCGCCATGGACCTGCTGAGCCGCGTGGGCGTGGCCGAGCAGGCCGACAAGGTGCCCGCACAGCTTTCGGGCGGCCAGCAGCAGCGCGTGGCCATCGCCCGTTCACTTGCTATGCAGCCCAAGGCCATGCTCTTTGACGAGCCCACGAGCGCCCTTGACCCCGAAATGATCAACGAGGTGCTCGAGGTCATGGTCCGTCTGGCCCAGCAGGGCATGACGATGATCGTCATCACGCACGAGATGAACTTTGCCCGCCGCGTGGCCGACCGCGTCGTCTTTATGGCCGACGGCCAAATCGTGGAAACCGGCACGCCCGACGAGTTCTTCGACCACCCCCAGACCAAGCGCGCCCAGGACTTCCTCAACTCCATTAAGGGCCACTAACCAGCCACCCCGTGGGACAAATCCATTGAAAGTGTTGCCCCACGTCTCTCATGCGCCCTGTCACCTTCAGATTCGAAAGCAACACCTATGATCGGAACCCATACTTCCTCGTCCTATACCCCGCACGTCGACGTTGCCCCCGCCGACCGTCCACTCATCCTGGTGGCGCCGCGTTGGGAAGAGGCAAAGCCGTTTTTAAGCGAGACGCTCTCCCCCAACGAGGAAATCGCAAGTGTCTTTGTCGATGCCATCCTTGCCGCCGGCGGCCTGCCGCTGCAGATGTCCATCACCGAGGACATTGAGGTCATCCGTCATTACGTCGATATCGCCGACGGCATCGCCATTCCCGGCGGCCCCGATGTCAATCCCAAACGCTGGGGCGATGATCGACCCTACGACCCCACCCTCTGCTGCGAGATCCGTGATAGCTTTGAGTTTAAGCTGGTCGGCGAGGTACTCCGCGCCAAAAAGCCGCTCTTTACCACCCGCCGCGGCACGCAGCTGCTCAATGTCGCCACTGGCGGCACCCTGTGCATGGACGTGCCGAGCCTGGGCGCTCGCGAGGGCCGCACGCAGTGGCGCCATACCCACGTGCTCAACGACCCCGTGCATCCCGTCGAGGTCGTGCCGGGTTCGCTGCTGGAGCGCGCGCTTGGCGGGTACAGGCTGATCCAGACCAACTCGGCACATCACTGCTGCGTCGACCGTCTGGGTAAGAGCACGCGCTTGGTCGCCAAGGCAACCGACGGCGTTCCCGAGTGCATCGAGGTCGAAGGCCAGCCATTCTGTCTAGGCGTGCAGTGGCACCCTGAGTACACGTGGAAGACGCTCGAAACCGACTTTAACCTGTGGAAGTCGTTTGTCGAGGCAGCGGCCAAAGTTAAGCAGGCACGCTAGCTCGCGAACCGCACAGGCTAAAGCTTTCCATGACGGGGGGCGGACACCAGCTACGGTGTCCGCCCCCCGTATTTGGTATGCTCGGTATGATTATTCCTCACAAACAATCAAAGAAATCTCGACCGCAATCGGTCGACGGCAAAGCAAATGGCAAAAACGCTTGCTACGTTTATCAGGCAGTCAATTAGAATCGAAATGCATTGACTATTCCCCAACGGGGTCACGCCACAAATCCACATGAGCATCGAAGCTGGAAGCGGAAGCATGGAATTGGCCCCGAGCTGTATGTAGATCGCTACAACGTTGACAAGCAACAGCATGCCAATCGGACCGAAGCCGGACCCAAAATAGGAAACAGCGGTCACGCAAGAGACCACGTATGCAAGGCAGACGACGCTCGCCAGAAGAAGTCGATAGCAAAAAAAATTCAGGTTGAAATACTGCTGAGCATCCAAAACGATTGCGCAATTAAGACAGTACAAAACGACACTCGACAGGATAAACGCGCCCAAAAGGGCAAAAGAAGACAGCACCACTCGCGCAACGATAGCGCACACACGCTTCCCTCCCCGAGCCTCCGACAACCCCCACGGTTCCTCAATAAAGCCCGAACTGACAAAGCGCGGCACAATGCAAGCCGCGATGAACGGAAAGAACAATGCATGAGCCAACGGGGCTATGTTGAACAGCAGACCGCGAAAAACCTCTGCATTACCAAATAGAAGGACATCCTCTGCCGATAGCCGAAGCGTCGGGTCTGGGAAAAAGCCCAAGAAACTGTTCTCACGGAGGCTACAGAACCACATCGGGAAAGAATTAAGCTGCAATACCACCATGCACGCATAAATTACCAGGATTAAGGCGTACGTCCATTTGCTCACATGCTTCAATTCTGAATGAAGGAATCTTCTAGTCTGACGAGCCATTGAGCACACCCCCAGCACGAAAGCTCACGAGAGCGTAAATCAATACCGATAGACAACTGGCTGCCGCGCCATATCCCAGAAGCGTCAGCTGCCCCATATCGCTATACCCAAGGGCACATCCGACTCCAAGGTACGGCCCCGGAAGGAGGAAGATCCATCGCAAAGATGGTATAGGCGCCTGAAGGAAGGTTCCGTAGAGCGTCAAGCTCATGACAAATCCAATAATTATCGCAGCCCCGCTCAATACAGCGCTGCCTGTAATCCGATAGATGGTCACCGTCTCCAGCGCAACCGATATCACCAATACGGCGTTAATCATCATTGCGGGCAAAAATGCAGCCAGCATGCTATGCGCATAGTTTTGCCCTCCACGTATTATGGCTATTGCAAAAAGAAGAAGGCAAAGCGCACTATATGCTGCGCCAATTATTAAAGCAGACGAAAATGCATGGGCTAGAGCCCCGTTAAAGCGGGCAAGACCTCTTGCTGAAGAAATTCGGCATCCCTCTTCATAGCCGCGCTCCTGTAAAATCGCCAGGCAAACGATGAGCGGAACGAACAGGGAGGTGCCGGCAAAAGCACTGCGCACAAGGGACTCATCGGGTGCAGAAGGATCGATTACATTCCAGCAGAAACCAATATCCTCCCCAAAAACGCTATTGCCAAAGGCGAGCAACGTTGTTCCGTTT
This sequence comes from uncultured Collinsella sp., assembly GCA_905193815.1. Classification (GTDB taxonomy): domain Bacteria; phylum Actinomycetota; class Coriobacteriia; order Coriobacteriales; family Coriobacteriaceae; genus Collinsella. The sequence goes on from CAJJQF010000007.1 coordinate 42,925, forward strand.
TTTAGAAAGACACAGAAGAGAAGGCCGAACGCCAGCATAAGCGTAAGACCAAACTTCGCCGGAAACATCCTGTGCAAACGCATCATATCTGCCTTTATGGGATGGATCGCCCGCTTCATAGCGAGACCGCCTTCATCAAGCGCCTGTAATACTCTTTTAGGGACGATGCCTCATCCCTTATGACGTCCATCGGTTCCATTTTCAGCAGTTCGCCGTCATGAATAAACACGCAACTTGTTGCAACTGATGCCAACTCATCCAAATCATGGCTAGAGATGAGCATGGTCTTACCCTGTTCTCGATTCAATCGACCGATAAGAGCCCATATACTCTCGATGCCCAGCGGGTCCAACCCATTTGCCGGCTCATCAAAAATAAGCAGATCAGTGTCACCCAACAAAGCCGTAGCTATATCAAGTCGCCGCTTCATTCCCAGAGAAAAACTGCTCACGCTCCTTTTCTCATCGACGTCCAGCCCAACTAGGCCCAAGACGCGAGGAACCTCACGCTTCTCATCAAGCCCCCATTCCGCACATCGGATTTGAAGATTCTCAACCGCGCTGAGAGATTGATATGCTCCGCTGGAATCTGGCACATAGCCGACACGCGTCCGCATCAGGCCAAGCTCTCTTTTTGATTTGCCTCCAAAGAGCTCCACGCTCCCCGAAGATGGCTCGCAGAGGCCCAAGACGATTTTAATAAGCGTGCTTTTGCCCGCACCGTTTGCACCGACAAGGGCACAGAGCTCAGACTGATGCACCTCGAAGGAAACGTCATGCAAAACGTGCCGTTTCCCGTAGCGTTTTGAAACTTTTGATAGCTTTATCGCTGATGCGTTCATTGGACCCCCGTTCTGCTTGATAGAAAAACCGCTCATATCGTTCCTTCTTTCCTTTATCGTTTTCCATGGTTGTTATTGTTTTTCGATAACTCATATTTGTCAAGATAATCTAAAAGAAGGGACCCGTGTTAGACACGGGTCCCTTCACGCTGATACTTCGTTTTAGTTGTTTGCCTTAAGCTACTCGTCACTCAAATCGACAGCGAAGACTGATGTCGGAAGCGATACCTCATTGCCTCCGCCGTCCCGTATCTGTCTCACGACATTTTTTGCGCGCTCGACAATAAGCTCCTCAAGCTCTTTCTCGCTCACGCGCTGAATAATATCTCCCGGTTGACAATCAAGCTCATCACAGATATCGAGAAGCGTCTTTAGGCGAATAGCTTTTATCTTTCCGTTTCTAAGCTTTGAAATATTAGCCGGAGTATGCCCCGTCGCCCGAATCAGATCAGCGCTGGTCTTTCCGGTCTTAAGCAGCTGCGTCTCAAGCTCGATGATGAGATAGCTCATGTTTCCTCCTACACAAGCTCGTCAGACTGCTCTTGGAGCAGCGAGGCATAACTCCAGATCGCCGAGATAAACAAGCAGACAACTGCGCCGATAAACGACCCCGCATCAAAGGTAGCGCCTTGGCAAATCTCAATAACGAAGGAATGAGGCACGATGTAAAGCTCCAGTCCGCCAATGGTGAGATTGACCGATCCATAGGCACCAACAAACGAAACAGCAGCGTTAACAGCAAAGGCAAGTGCAAGAACACGGATAAGCCGCACATGTGCCCTGGTAAAGGGCGAGACGCCCCGCGAGATATTACGGCTGATTCCGCACAAAACGACAAGCGAAATACCCACAACGAGTGCCAGGCACAGTCCGCTTGGGATAACGATGCACCCGCCATTGAGAAGCGTCACGACACCAAAAGAATCGACAGAAGCAACGTTTTCAACCGCATACCAAATCACGTAAACAACCAACGCGGCAAAAGCGACGAGCATCCCTGCAAAAACGGCTGCCATGCAAAAACCAAGCTTCCTGATATTTTCGCCCGCCTTGGCCATACGCTGAACGCTGTTGGACATACACTCACCCTCATCGACTCTATCGTTATTCGAACAGTTTATCGAACAACGATATAGATTGCATGCGGAAAGCCCCACCAGTGCGCATAGGCCATTCACTAATCGGAAGGGGTGAGAGTGGATTTTTGGACACGTATCGAACGAGAGTGGATAATCTCCCACTTTGAGGCCACCACCGAGCCTAAAACGGGAGATTATCCGCTCTCATTGTCATCAAAGCACGCAAGCTCTTATTCAGCCACCTCGCGCAGGGCCAACATCGTAGCCGCATATTGCTGCTGCAGCGCATGCATCCCCTCGCGAGCGCCGTCAACGGCATCGGCACCACGCAGTGCTTCGGTTACCACGACCGCCGGCTCGTACAGATTATCGAATCCCAGGTTCTGGCTCACGCCCTTGAGCGTGTGCGCTGCCATAAACGCACCTTCAGCGTCTCCCGCCGCCATGGCGGCCTCCAGCTTGTCCATGCTCTCGTCATCCAAAAACTTGAGGGCAAAGCGGGCGAGCATTTCCTCGCCCATCAGCCGAGCGCACGCGTCATCATAATTGGCGCCGATCTTCTCATACGCCTCACGCATGGAAATCATGGATTAAAAACTCCTTTGGTCAAACTAAATCGTGGGAAACGCGACGACGTCAGCGGGGCGTGCCAACGTCTCGGCAATTTGGTCTTGCACCTCGAGCAGACAATCGAGCAGCAGCGGGTTAAAGGTGCCGCACTTACCGTCCAGGATCATCTGAATTGCCTCCTTGTGCGGGATAGCGTCCTTGTACACGCGCACGCTCGTCAGAGCATCGTACACGTCGGCCACCGAAACCACCTGTGCGGCAATGGGAATTTCGTCGCCCTTAAGGCCATCGGGATAACCCTTGCCGTCCCAGCGCTCGTGATGCCAACGCGCAATCTGGTACGCATATTCCATAAGCGCATTGCCGGCGTGATGGCTACCCAGCTCAAGCAGCATGTCGGCGCCGATTGTGGTATGCGTCTTCATAATCTCGAACTCCTCGGGCGTAAGGCGCCCGGGTTTGTTGAGAATCGCATCGTCAATCGACATCTTGCCGATATCGTGCAGCGCCGAAGCCAGGGCAACCGTGGAGCGCTCCTCATTGTCGAGGGAGATCGCGCCGCTACGCTGGACCAGACAGCCAAGCAGCAGCTCGGTCAGCTTTTCGATGTTCGTAACGTGCCTGCCGCTCTCGCCGTTGCGAAGCTCCATGACGCCAGCCATGATGTCGATGAGCATACGACTGTTCTTGACACGCTCGTTGTACTGCTGGGACAGCAGGCTCGTCAGGCGGCGCTGTTTGGCGTATAGGCGGATGGTGTTGCTTACACGGCGGCGCACGACACGGGAGTCAAACGGGCGGTTGATATAGTCCGAGGCGCCTAGCTCGTACGCGCGCAGAACCATATCATCGGAATCTTCGCTCGAAATCATGATGACAGGCAGATTGTCACTAACCGATCGGCGCGACAGACCGGCCAGCACCTCAAAGCCGCTTATGCCCGGCATGACAATATCCAGCAGCACGAGCGACAGCTCATCGCCATAGCGGTCGACCATGTCGAGCGCCGCGCGACCGTTATCGGCCTCGAGGATGCAATACTCGTCCTTGAGCATCTCGTTGAGAATGGCTCGGTTCATCTCGGAGTCATCGACAATAAGCACCGAAGGTTTTTCGCTTTGGAAGGCCTCGATGGAATCGGCATCGGTCACGACCGTACCGGCTTTTGCCTTAGCGCGGCTCAGTAACTGGACAGCGCGGCCAACGCCCTCATCGACCGTCTCGCCATGAATGCGAACGCCACCAACACATGCCGTCAAGCTCACGTGCTCATGGCCCGGAATAATCGTGGAATGGACGGCATCGGACACCTGACGCAGACGACGGGCAAAGTCATCGGAGGGAATATCGGGCATGACAGCTACAAACTTGTCGCAGCCATAGCGCACAAGTTCGTCAGTCGAACGAATACCGCTGCGTATGGCTGTTGCCACAGCACCGAGCGCAAGGTCGCCGGCATGGCGGCCACATGTATCGTTGAAGACCCTAAAATCATCAAGGTCGATCACCGCCACGCCAGCCTTCATGCGGGCGCTACGAAGCTTTTCTTCGTAATATCGGCGATTGCGCACATTCGTCAGCACGTCGGTGTAGACAAGGTCCTCTTCTGCAGCCTCTTGCCCATCGATCGGACGCACCATCAGCAAGACATGAGGCTCGCCCTCGACCTTTAGAGGGCGCAGACGGGCGCGGTACTCAACACCATCGTTGAGCAGTTGCTCCGACACCTCATCGGAATCTGTCAAGGCCTCAAGACTCGACTGACGCAGACAAGGGCAGCGATCGCCGGCGAGCAGGCAGTTAGGCTCGCTCTTAATCTGATCGGCCGACAGCAAACGTACCACGGGGTAGGTCCTTGCGACACGGGCGACCTCGGCGGCAGCCTCCTCGTCGGTTAGATTGACCTCGTGATTATTGAGCATACGGGGCCCTTTCGATAGTTTCGCATGGAGCGGTGGGTTCCAAATGTTACAAGGGTAACACCTTGTCGATGCAGGTAGGCACGTGAATGCTGTTACATTTTTATGAGTTGACAGACGGCGCGATTGAAGCCGCAAACGTAAGGTTTTGAGCGCATTTGTTAACACGGCCGAAACGTTTGCGGATGAAGCCTGTTTTGTTTTTTTGCAGCTGCTAGAACCCCAGGATGCCACGGACAGTCTGGGCAGCCGCTGCCGGGCGATCGCGCAGGCCGTTGTGCGCGCCGGGAATCGTTACGAGGGGGCAATCCAAAAGCTCAGCCGCCATCCTCGTTCCCGCCTCGCGGGGCGTACCAATCGAGAGCTCGCCCAAAAGCACGGAGGCCACCGTTTTCGACGCGCGAACGCTATCCCAATCGGGAACGCAGGTCATAGTAATCCCGTATTCGTTCGCCATGAAACTGCGGCCGTTGCGCAGGGCATGCTTGGCTTCCGCCACGGTCAACTTGGGGGCCTCAGGGTCCGAATCGCCGATGGCGCCCAGGAAGGCCCGTAATGCCCTGGAGACCTTTCCTGCGGCGATCATCTCGAGCAAAACCGGGGCCGCGCCCAGACCGGCACCCTCATCCGTCACGGCGGGTTCATGCAGAATCGCACGAGAGATTATGGCGGGGTTTGCACGGAGAAGCTCCAGGGCCACCAGCGTACCGGCACTATGCGCGAGCACGTTTACCGGAGCGCCAATATGCTCGATAACGGTCTGCAGGTCGGCGGCCTGGACGGCGAGGTCGTAGCGTCCGTCTGCAGCGTCGCCACTCTCGCCGCAACCGCGGCGGTCGTAGGCAATGACGCGATAGTCACAGGCGAGCTCGCGGGCGATGGCGTCAAAGAAGACGCCGTCGACACAAGCGCCGTGCACGCACACCAAGGCGGGTGCATCGGACGATACAACCGGGCCAGCATACTCGCGGCAGGCGATCGTGGTGCCCGCATTCTCGACCGTAAAATCCATACTGTGTTCCCATCGTCAAAGCCCATCCAGTTGCACTTCAGTACGGTTGGATAGGCTCGCATTGCCTTACGCCTTGTTAACAGATTAACTGTACCCGACCCGAGGCTTTTCATGGCACGGCATAATGAGCGACGTTAAAAAACGAAACTTGTAAAGCAAGAGCCCGCACCTTGCTTTGGAGCCGATGCTATGCTTAGGCACAATTGTCTTGAGGAGCATATGCCTATGTCTACGTTTTTGAATGCCAGCCCCATCTTTGGGCCCGTTCGCAGCCGTCGCCTCGGTCTCTCGCTCGGCGTCAACATGATGCCGGCCAGCGGCAAAATCTGCACGTTCGACTGCATTTACTGCGAAAACGGCCTCAATGCCGAGCGCCCCTGCCATGAGCCGTACAACACAGCTGCCGTGGTACTCGACGCGCTCGAGGCAAAGCTGCGCGAGATGGCAGCCGAAGGCGAGCTCCCCGATGTGATCACCTTCGCAGGCAACGGCGAGCCCACCGCCGCACCGGAGTTTCCGCAGGCCATCGCCGGTGCCGTCGCGCTTCGCGACCAGCTGGCCCCAAACACCAAGATTGCCGTGCTCTCCAACGGCACGCGCGCCGGCCGTCCCCAGGTGCACGATGCGCTCATGATGGTCGACGACAACATCCTCAAGCTGGATACGGTCGATCCGGCATTTATCCAGCTGCTCGATCAACCCGTTGGCCCTTACGATGTGGAGCACCAGATCGAGACGTTCGCGAGCTTTAACGGCCACGTCATTATCCAGACGATCTTTTTGACCGGCGAGTATCAGGGCAAGCTCATCGACAACACCGGCGAGGAATACGTCGCCCCCTGGCTCGCGGCGCTCGAGCGCATTCGTCCGCAGGAGGCGACCATTTACACGGTGGCGCGCGAGACGCCGGTCGCCGGCCTTGCCAAAGCAGCACCCGACGTCCTCGACGCCATTGCCGCGCGCGTGCGCGCCCTCAGCATCTCCTGCCAGGTGAGCTACTAGCAAAACCACGCAGCAGCTAGTGTCAGCCATCCCGCTCCATCAGTTGCGGTGATATAGTTCCTATTTGTGCTGTTAAACCGCTTAAATCGGAACTATATCACCGCAACTTTTATGGACGCGTGGGTGGGCTATACTAGCTGCGGATGAAAGGAAGTTAGCCATGTATGACAACGGACCCGTGCCCGGCCGCAACGACGCCTGCTGGTGCGGCAGCGGCAAAAAATATAAGAAATGCCATAACGCCTTCGACGAGCGCCTCGAGCGCCTGTGGGAGGAGGGCTGGGAGGTTCTGCCCCGCACGCTCTACAAGACGCCCGCCGACATCGAGGGCATCAAGCGCTCGGCCGCCATCAACATGGGTGTGCTCGACTACGTGGGCGAGCATATCGCCGCCGGTATGACCACCAACCAGATCGACCAGATGATCTACGACTATACCGTCGAGCACGGTGGCACGCCGGCCGACCTCCACTACGAGGGCTACCCCAAGAGCGTGTGCACCTCGATCAACGACGTGGTCTGCCACGGCATCCCCTGCGATGCGGACGTGTTGCACGAGGGCGACATCATCAACGTGGACTGCTCCACGATTTTGGACGGCTACTTTAGCGACTCGAGCCGCATGTTCTGCATCGGCGAGGTCTCGGCCGAGCGCCAGCGCCTGGTCGACGTCACCCGCGCCAGCGTGGAGGCGGGTCTGGCGGCCGTCAAGCCGTGGCTGCCGCTGTCCGTCATGGCCGAGGCCGTGCAAAAGACGATCGAGGACGCCGGTTTTAGCGTGGTGCGCGAGTACGGCGGACACGGCATCGGTAAGGAGTTCCACGAGGACCCGTTTGTGGGCTTTACCACCGAGGCACCCGATGTGGACACCATCATGGCCCCGGGCATGGTCTTTACCATTGAGCCCATGGTCAATGCCGGAGCGCCCGACATCAAGATCAGCAAGGGCGATGGCTGGTGCGTGCGCACCAAGGACGGCAGCGATTCGGCCCAGTGCGAGGTACAGCTCGTGGTGACCGAGGACGGTTACGAGCTGCTGAGCTGGTAGCTGTAGATGCGCCGGATGCTGACGGGCACGCTCGTCTTGCATCCGGCGTTTTTATTTGAACGTTTTGCCTGATAAAACCTGCCAATAATAAACCTGTCCCTTTTTGGCAGGTCGAGCGGAGAGGACTGCTTGTGAACATCCTGGTTTTGTTGCCCGTCAACGACCGCCATCGCGCAATTCTTGAGTCGAGCGCTCCGGGCGAGGACTTTATCTACACGAGCTCCAACGCCGCCACGCGCGAGCAGGTCGCCGATGCCGACGTGATCTTGGGCAACATCGACCCTGACATGCTCACGGCATGCGAGCATCTCCAGCTGTTGCAATTGCAGACCGCCGGCTATGACGATTACCTGGCCGCCGGCACCGTGCCAGCCGACGCCAAACTGTCTTGCTCGGTGGGCGCCTACGGCCAGGCCGTAAGCGAGCACATGTTTGCCATGGCCCTTTCCATGATGAAGCGCCTGCCCGGCTATCACGATTTGCAGCGCGAGCATCGCTGGGAGGATTTGGGGCCGGTTACCTCGCTCAAAAACGCCAACGTACTGGTGCTGGGCGCGGGCGATATCGGCGGCCACTTCGCCACGCTCTGCCGCAGTATGGGTGCGCACGTCCGCGGCATCAAGCGCCATCCGCTCGTCTACCCCATTGTGTTTGAGGACATGGACGGCATGGACGCCCTGCCCGAGCGCCTGGCCGAGGCCGACGTCGTCGCATCCTTTATGCCCAGCACACCCGAGACCCGCGGCCTGGCGAACGCCGAGTTCTTCGCCGCGATGAAGCCGGGCGCCTTCTTTGCCAATGGTGGCCGCGGTGACCTTGTTGTTGCCGACGATCTGGTTGCCGCTCTTGAGTCCGGACACCTTGCCGGCGCCGCGGTCGACGTCACCGACCCCGAGCCGCTGCCTGAGACAAGCCCCCTGTGGGATGCGCCCAACATGCTCATCACGCCACACGTCTCCGGCTGGTTCCACCTGGCAGCCACGCTCAACAACGTGGTCGACATTGCCGCAGAGAATCTGCGTCATCTGCAAGCCGGCGAGACGCTTCGCTGCTGGATCGAACATTAGGGGATCTGTTCCGGCGTTTTAACAAACGCCGGAACCACTCGACGCTGCGAGCCCGCCAGAGCGGCAATCTGACGTTCAATCGTCGGGCATGGCCAAAAGGCCTATGCCCTCCTCTTTCACGTCACCTTGCTCGCCCTGGCGGGCTCTCGCTGACTTTTGCTCTACCTGCGACGTTTCGCTGGCGCCAGCTTTATCTGCAAGCCTTAGCAGTTCCGTCTTGCCGTTGGCGTTGTGGCATTTGCCCAGATAAAACCTGCCAAAATTGTCATCCCATTTTGGTCGATTTTAGAGCTCTACGCTTTCGGCGCCGTTGATGGTTAGGTTGCGCTCGTAGAAGGCGGTGAGGGCGCGGATGGCGTACATCACGTCGCGTACGCCGCCGGTCTCGTAGCTTGAGTGCATGGCCAGCTGCGGTAGGCCCACGTCCACGGCATGCATGCTCGCCTGCATGTTCGACAGGTTACCGAGCGTGGAGCCGCCGGCCATGTCGCTCTTGTTGGCGAAGGCCTGCGTGGGCACGTCGGCGTCATCGCAAATAGCCTGGAACACCGCACGGCTAAAGGCATCGGTGCAGTAGTGCTGGTTGGCGGCTTCCTTGATGACGATACCGCCGTTGAGCACCACCTGATTGCGGGCATCGCACTTCTCGGCGTGGTTGGGGTGCACGGCATGTGCGTTGTCGCAGCTTACAAGCATCGAGGCAGCAAGTGCGCGATGGTACGACTCGTCGTCAAAACCCAGCGATCCGTTGATGCGGCGCAGCGCGTCGGCCAAGAAGGTCGACATGGCACCCTGCTTGGTCTCGGAGCCAACCTCCTCGTTATCGAAGCAGCAGAAGACCGAGACGTCGTGCGCGTTTTCGGCGCCCAAAAATGCCTGTAGCGAGGTATAGGCACAGGCCAGGTCGTCGAGCTTGGGCGTCGAGATAAACTCATCGGCCCAGCCCCAAATGCGCGCATCCTGACGATTGACCAGGAACAGATCGCGGCCCAGAATCTGCTCGGGCTCAACGTCCAGCTCGTCGGCGATCAGGGCATCGAAGTCACCCTGCTTAAGCTCGCCGGCGCTGATGAGCGGACACAGGTCAACGGCTCGGTTGGGCGCAAAGCCCTCGTTAACGCCGCGGTTCATGTGGATGGCAAGGCTCGGGATAATAGCGACTTCGCGCTCGGTGGCAAGCAAGCGGCTCTCGACACGGTCGCCCTCGCGCACCAGCACGCGACCGGCCAGCGCCAGCGGACGATCAAACCAGGTGTAGTCGATCATGCCGCCGTAGGCCTCGGTGTTCAAGCGCAACGTCTCGCCCGCGCCGTCGAGCTCGGGCACGGCCTTGACCTTAAACGTCGGCGAATCGCTGTGCGACGCCGTGAGCTGAAAATGATAGTCACCGGCAACGCCGTCCTCGCCCCACGTCGCGGCCAGGTCCTCGCCCACCTTAAAGGCAACAACGCTCGAGGTGTTGCGCTGCGTGTAATAACGCCCGCCCGGCTCGATGTCCCACGCCGCATTCTCGGGCAGGTAGGTAAAGCCTGCCTCGTCGAGCTCGGCCATAATGGTCGCTGCCGTATGGAACATGCTGGGGCACGCCTCGATAAAGTCGATAAGGTCGTTGGCGGCCTCGATATCGTCGGCCGTCACATGTGCGCGCTCGGGCGTTTCCTGATCCGTCATGCTCTCCCCTTTCGCTGGGTTGATGGTCCCCTCCAGCATACCCCGCCGCGCCAGCGCCGCACTCTTCATTCCGTGCTTAATTCCGCGCCGCTCACCAAGTTGAGCCATCATGCCCGCGCTCCCTTTGCGACAATTGCGCTAACAGGACGAGAGGAGCCGTCATGAAGCCACGTAACATTGCCATCGCCTGCGGTGTCGCGGGAGTCGCCGCCGGCCTTGCCGCTGCCGCCGGCATCGTTTACCGCAAGCAAATCAAGTCCGCCGCGTCGCTCAAACGCTTGACCGGCTACGCGGATGGCTATGACCTGTACGCAATCGACATCGCTTACGACTACGACCTCGACCGCATCATCGCCGCTGGCGTGCGCGACGACCAGGCCTACATCGATGCCATAGTGGCGCAGGTGCTGCCCGGTGTGCCGGCACATGTCCAAGCGCCGCAGTTTGCCTGCAGCGCTTTTGTCGCCGTAGATGCCGAAGGCCGCGTGCGCACCGGTCGCAATTACGACTTTAAGGACGACACCTCGGCGCTGCTGGTGCGCAATCACCCACGCGGCGGCCATGCCTCCATCGGGTTTGCCGCCCTTAACAACCTGGGCGATAACACTCCGCTTGACTCCGTCGCCAGACGTGCCGCCGCACTCATGGGCCCGTTTGCCCAGCTCGACGGTGTTAACGAATGCGGCGTGTCCATTGCCGTACTCACCCTGGATTCCAAGCCCTGTGACCAGGACACGCAACGCCCCGTCATCAACACTTCGCTCGCCATCCGCCTTGTGCTCGACCGCGCGGCTACCACGCAGGAGGCCGTAGACCTGCTTTCCGCCTACGACATGCACGCCATGGCCGGACGCGATTATCACTTCTTTATCAACGACGCCGCCGGTGACGCGCGCGTAGTAGAGTGGGATCCGCACGATCCGGACCGCGCTTTCAAAGCGACTCCCGTACGCCAGGTTACGAACTTCTACGCCTGCTATGGTGACGAAGTGCTGCCCAACCAAAAGAATGGCGAGCTGGGCCATGGTAAAGAGCGCGCCGTCGCCATCGCCGATGTCCTCGACGCCCATGCCGGCGCCCAAGACGAGGCAGTCGCTTGGAAAGCCCTACGCGCTGCGGCGCAAGAGCCCAATCCGGAAGACATCACCAGCAACACGCAATGGTCGGTCGTCTTTGACAATACCGAGCCCGCTGCTGCCATCACGCTGCGCCGCCACTGGGGCGACGTCGACGCCTTCGCGCTTTAAGGAGCCAGGCCCATCGACCTTACGCTCGCCTGACGTTACTTACATTTCTATACATCTGAGCTAACACGTTTTACCTCCGCATCAACAGTGTGCGGGGGTAAACTTATGCGCATGTTATAACTTGCCCGGAAGGATTCATCATGCTTAGGATTGGTCTTCTTACTAGTGGCGGCGACTGCCAAGCGCTCAACGCCACCATGCGCGGCATCGTCAAAACGCTTATGACCAATAGCGAAGAGCCTATCGAGATTTATGGCTTTGAGGACGGCTATCAGGGCCTTATCTACAGCAGGTTCCGCGTCATGACGCCCGCCGATTTTAGCGGCATCCTCACCCGCGGCGGCACCATCCTGGGCACGAGCCGCACGCCGTTCAAGCGCCTGGATACCCCCGAAGCCGATGGTGTCGAGAAGGTGCCGGCGATGGTCCACACCTATCATAAGCTGCAGCTCGACTGCCTGTTTATGCTGGGCGGCAACGGCTCCACCAAGACCGCCAACCGCCTGCGCGAAGAGGGCCTCAACGTTATCGCCCTGCCCAAGACCATCGATAACGACACCTGGGGCACCGAGCTGACGTTTGGCTTTACGAGCGCCATCGACGTCGCCACCAAGTGCATCGACGACATCCACACTACCGCCTCGAGCCACGGCCGCGTGTTCGTTATCGAGATCATGGGCCACAAGGTTGGCTGGATCCCGCTGTATGCAGGCGTCGCGGGCGGCGCGGACGTCATCCTGATTCCCGAGATCCCCTACGACATGGACAACGTCATCAAGACCATCGAGCATCGCATGGAGACCGGCAGCCGCTTTACCATCGTGGCCGTCGCCGAGGGTGCCATCTCTAAGGAGGACGCGGCGTTGTCCAAGAAGGAGTACAAGAAGAAGCTCGCCGAGCGTACGAGCCCGTCGATTGTCTACGACATCGCCAAGGAGATCGAAGCCAAGACCGGTCGCGAGACCCGCGTCGCCATCCCCGGCCACACGCAGCGCGGCGGCCAGCCCGACGCCCAGGACCGCATCTTTGCGACCCAGTGCGGCGTCGAGGCCGCGCTTGGCTGCCTGCGCGGCGAGTTTGGCTACATGATCGCCCTGCGTGACGGC
>CAJJQF010000008.1:0-54267 GCA_905193815.1 uncultured Collinsella sp.
CGTCGGGCATGACCAAAAGGTCAATGCCCTCCTCTTTCACGTCACCTTGCTCGCTCTGGGGCGTTTTCGCTGACGTATGCCCAACCTGCGGCGCAATGTCAGCAACCAAGCCGAAAACAAAAAAGGCCGAAGTCCCGAAGGGCCTCGGCCTTTGCTTTCTCGCTGTAGGCGCAACGCAACTTATCGATTCTCGATGCTACCGATATTTTTGAGCTCGATGGAGATGAGGCCGTTAGGCTCATTGACGAACTCAATGTACTCGGAGTTGGAACCCATCTCGGCCGGGAAGCTGATCTCGATACCCGTGTCGGTACGGATCTTATGATTGCGCACCGCCGCGCGTTCGACCTGCTTGCGCTCCACGGGCACACGCTCAGGCACCTTCTCCTCGGTCAGTGCCGCGCGCACGCTCTCCTTGATGACCGGCTCGTCCTCAAAGACCTCGTCGACGATATCCCAAGGCGGCAGCTCCTCGTCATCCTCGACCTTCTCGGCAACAGCAGCCTTAACCTTGGCGAGCGCTACGGCCGTATTGGCACCGTGTTCCTCGGCGACTTCCTCGACCACACGCGTCACGGTGTCGATGACCTCCTTGCCCGATACGCCCGCGTCGCACTGCAGCAGGCCATCGGGGATAAGCATACGGTCCTCGCCGGCGATCTTGCGTTTCTTGTCCACATAGCCGATCTCCATGGTGCTTGCACGCACGATTGCATAGCTCGGCACCTTTTGCGAGGGATTCGGCAGAATGGCGTAGTGGCGCGCAATGTCGTTGCGCACCTCGCCCTCTTCGCGACCTACCTCGTGCATAAAAGCCTGCTTGGAGCCCAGCAGCATCACGGCAAACCAGCGGGCATCCTCATCGTCATCAAAGTCCGCCACAAGCACGTCAGTGGACTCGGCTTTCTCGGCCTTGGTAAGTTCGGAAGAGATGAACTCCGCAATCTGCTGAGACAGGTCCACGAACTCACGCTCACCAAAGAAATAGCCCTTGAGCTCGCCGCCGAATGCGGAGTTCTCGGCAAACGTGGCGCGTTTATTGTCGGCCGAGGTGCGTGCGCGGCGCAGATGCGTGGTCACGAAGTTGCGCACGGTACGGCTCTCGATATCGAGCTCTCGCTGACTCATGACGTTGACGGCAGAGTCAAAGTCCAGGATATGCAGAATCGCGTGATTGATTTTCATATACGGCATTCCGTTCTAGATCGATTTCGGCACGAACCAGTATAGCGGTCGAGCCCGCCCCAGGCGCATCGAAGATTGGCGCATCGGGGACAGGTTGCTTTGTATCAATGGCTAGCGCAGGAGCTCGGACTGCCAAGCCTCGAGCTGTTCTGCCAAACTCTTGCCGGCAGCGGGCACGTCGATCTGGGGTCGTTTGGGCAACAGTGCGCATTTAAGGATCGCCACGATGGTCTGCGAGATAAAGCGTCGCGTATCTTTGTCAAAGCCTTGCGCAGCCTGGAGCATCACAGGCAGACTCTCACGCAGATTTCCTGCGATATCCGCAAACCGTTCGGCGTCCGTAGCCTCAAACACGGAGAACAACGCATCTACAAAACGCTCGCGCTCGCTAGGCGACACTGTAAGCAGCATCTCGCGAATGGAGCCATCAACGTATCGAGTACCGGCGGACAGGCGCTCACAGTATACGAAGTCGCAACCATCAACCACCCAGCTAAAGGGATTGTGCTGCAGCAGGCTGAACTCGGTGCTCTCAATGACGGCATAGTCCTCTTGTGTCTCGAACATCATGCCGAAGATCGACGACCGAGGTAGCGTCTTGTCGATTCGACCGGAAAGATCGGCAAAGGCGTTGCCGTTCAGAAACTCCTCGACGAACCCTGGACCATCATGGGAATACGCCCGTTCGATTCGCTCACGGGCGACATCGGAGCACATCGCCGCACCGTACACCGCAAGGTTTCCACCCTTGGAATGACCTCCGCACAAAAGCGGCCCGTCGATCGCATCCGCCGCCTCGTCCACATAACGCGCCGCGGATTCCTGGGCCGGCACAGGACACCGGAACGCCATGTTAAAGTCCTCTTTCCAGCCCACAATCGTGCTGTCGGTCCCCCGGAAGGAAAGATAGCTAAACCCCGCCGGAAACCGGAACGCCATGGCTGCAAACTGCTCCGTCGCCACCACATCGCTCACGGCACGATAGCCGCAAACGTGCACGCCGCGGTATCTGGGATTTGCTGCCACGGCCTCCAACAAGGCCCTGCTCCCCTCTGGATCCCACAAGTCGTCAATCATGTCCCGATAGCACTCGGCACGCAGCAGCTCGCGTACGTCTAGGCCCTGCCAGTTCGTCAGCTCCGCCATATCACCCGGCAAACGCAAATAGGACAACCACGCAAAGACCAGGCTGTCCACCGCGCAGAACGGCCGCTCCTCAAACGGATCAAACGCCGTCTGAGCATAGGTCAAAAAATTAGGCGAATCCGACATGGCCCTCCCATCAACTATGGTGTATTGGGGGTGCATTGGGGTCAGGTTACTTTGCACCAAAAGGCGCCCGGACCGTGTGGGCCCGGACGCCTTCATTGTAGCTTTTCGCTCTAGCGAGCTTGATTTAGCAGGAGAAATCGACGCTGTCGATGATGTCCTTGAGGGCCTTGGCGGAGACGGTGAGCTCATGCTGCTCGTCATCGTTCAGCGGCACGGGGACGCGGCAGACAACGCCGTCGCGGCCAACGACGGTCGGCATGGAGATGGCAAGATCGGACAGGCCATACTCGCCCACCATGAGCGAGGAGACAGGCAGAACGGTCTGCTCATCGCGCATAACGGCGGTGCAGATGCGCTTGACGGCCATGGCGACGCCATAGTAGGTGGCGTGCTTCTTCTCGATGATGGTGTAGGCGGAGTTCTTGACGTCCTCGGCGATACGCTTCTCGGCAGCCTCATGCTCCAAGTGGCCGTGAAGCTCACAGAAGGTGTTCAGCGGAACGCCGGCAACCTGAGCGCTGGACCAAGCGACAAACTCGGAGTCGCCGTGCTCGCCCATGACATAGGCCTGGACATCGCGCGGGTCAACCTCAACGTGGGCACCAAGCATCTGCTGCAGGCGGCCGGTGTCGAGCACGGTACCGGAACCGATGACGTGGCCCTCGGGCAGGCCGGACATCTTGATGGCGGCGTAGGTCAGGACATCGACCGGGTTGGAGACGATTAGCAGAATGCCGTCGAAGCCGGACTTCTTAATCTCGGGGATAATGGACTTAAAGATGCTGACGTTCTTGTTGACCAGGTCCAGGCGGGTCTCACCGGGCTTCTGGGCAGCGCCAGCAGTGACGACGATCATGGCGGCGTCGGCGACATCGGAATAATCGCCGGCGTAGATCTTCATCGGCTCGGCAAACGTCATGCCGTGCGCGATATCCAGGGCCTCACCCTCGGCACGGTTCTTGTCCACGTCGATGAGGACCATCTCGGAGAACAGACCACTCTGCATCAGTGCGAACGCCGAAGACGAACCGACGAAACCGCAGCCGACAATAGCGACCTTCTTCTCGTTAACCATTAGAAACTCCCATCTCTCTCCACAAACAAGCCGCCCGGGAACGACCCGAGCGGCTTGTCGTAATCCCAATACATCCAATCGGGACTTTGATTATGCTCCTATTCGCAGCCAAAAATCGACCGTTTACCGAAATTGTTTGCAGAATTCGTAAAATAACTGCACGAAATCGGTTTCGAGCTATTGACGAGTCGAAATAGGTTTCTAATACAGGCCCGCCTCGCGAATGGCCTCGACAGCCAAAGCGATCTGGTCGGGCGGTAAGACCAGTGCCATACGCACGTGCCCCTCGCCCGAAGGGCCAAAGCTCGCGCCCGGCGTCACCACAACGCCGGCCTTCTCCATAAGCTCCTCGCAAAACGCCATAGAATCGGTGCGACCACCGGGAAGCTTGGCCCACACAAACATAGAGCCATGCGCATTGGGACGTTCCCAGCCCAGGCCCTCAAGACCGTCGCACAGGGCATCGCGGCGCTCCTGGTACTTCAGACGCTGCGCCTCGACCTCATCGCGCGGGCCATTAAGGCACGCGATGGCGGCCTTCTGGATCGGGAAGAACATGCCAAAGTCAATCTGGCTGCGCAGCTTGGCGAAGGCCGAGACCACATCCTCGCGACCGACCAAAAAGCCGATACGCGCACCGGTGACGTTAAACGACTTGGAGAGCGAGAAGAACTCAACGCCCACCTCGAGCGCGCCGGGATACTGCAAGAAGCTGCCGCCCGGCTCGCCGTCAAACACGATGTCGGAGTATGCGTTGTCGTGAACGATGAGCAGGTCGTGCTCGCGGGCGAAAGTGATGATCTCCTCGTAGATCTCGGGCGTGCCCACCGAGCCGACCGGGTTCGCGGGCAGCGACACGATCATATACTTGGCACGATCGGCCACCTCGGGATCGATACCCGCCACATAGGGCAGGTAATTATGCTCGGCAACCAGCGGATAGTATTCGAGCTTGGCATCGGCGATCTTGGCACCCGCCTCAAAGACCGGGTAGCACGGATCGGGAACCAGAATGGTGTCACCCGGATCGAGCAGGGCCAGGCCCAAATGGCCCACGCCCTCCTGCGTGCCGTTGCACGACTGCACCATAGACGGCGTAATGCCCGAAACGCCAAAGCGACGCTCATAGTAATCGCACACGGCTTGCTTGAGTTCGGGCAGGTCGCGCAGGGCATACTTCCACATCTCGGGATCTTGGGCTGCCTGCGTGAGCGCCTCGACCACGTGGTCGTACGGCTTAAAGTCGGGCGTGCCCACGCTCATGTTGTAAATGGTCTTGCCCTGAGCCTTCAGCGCGAGAAGCTTGTTGTTGAGCGAGGCGAAGACCTCCGCGCCAAAGCGGTCGAGACGCTGCGATGCCTGCATGGTGCCACCTTTCGATATGAAAAACGCGGCGCTCCGACAAGAGCGCCGCGCGATACGGGCCATCAGATTGCAAAAGTGTAACGCTTGCAACCCCCGTATTGGTTCAATTTAGCCAACCTTAGTCAACTGGATTGAGCGCGTCGATCTGCGCAAGCCACAGACGCGAGCTAGCGTCACTCGGCATACGCCAATCGCCGCGCGGGCTGAGCGTCACCGAGCCCACCTTGGGACCATCGGGCAGGCAGCTGCGCTTAAACTGCTGGGCAAAGAAGCGACGGTAGAACGTACGTAGCCATGTGCGGACGGTCTTGGCGTCGTAGACGCCCTCGAAGCTCTTGAGCGCCATGCGGTAGATCTTGCCCGGCTCAAAGCCAAAACGCAGCAGGTAGTAGAGGAAGTAGTCGTGCAGCTCGTACGGGCCCACCAAATCCTCGGTCTTCTGCGCAATCTCGCCGTCGCCCGTGGGCGGCAGAAGCTCGGGGGACACCGGCGTATCGAGGATATCGAGCAAGACCTCGGCAATGCGCCCGCCAAAGACATCGGCGGCATAGCGCACCAGATGGCGCACAAGCGTCTTGGGCACGCTCGCGTTGACGGCGTACATGCTCATGTGGTCGCCGTTATAGGTAGCCCAGCCGAGCGCCAGCTCCGACAGGTCGCCCGTGCCAATGACAAAACCGCCGGCTTGGTTGGCCAGATCCATCAGAATCTGCGTACGCTCGCGCGCCTGGCTGTTCTCGTAGGTCACGTCCTGCACGGCCGGATCATGCTCAATGTCCTTGAAGTGCTGCTCCACAGCCGCGTGGATCGAAACCTCGCGGAAGCTCACACCCAGGTCGCGAGCGAGCGACTCGGCATTCGACTTGGTGCGATGCGTCGTGCCGAAGCCGGGCATGGACACGGCTGTGATACCAGTGCGCGGCAGCCCCAGCGCATCGAAGGCACGCACGGTCACAAGCAGCGCCAGCGTGGAATCGAGACCGCCCGAAAGGCCGATAACGGCCGCCTTGGTGCCCGTATGGGCAAGGCGGGTCTTGAGGCCCGCGGTCTGCAGGTCGAGGATGGTCTCGCAGCGCTCAGCCAGGCCACCATGGTCGGCAGGCACGAAGGGCGCGCGGGGGAAGACACGGTCTATGCCGAGCGCATCGCGCAGGACAGGCTCTTCGGCGAGCGAGCCCTCAAACGAGAACTCGACGGTCACGGCCTCCGGCGCATCGTCCGCGCGCGTCCATGTCGTCGAGCGACGGCGCTCGGCAACCAGGCGGTCAAGGTCAACGTCGGCGATGGCCATATCGCAGGTAAGCAGTTTGGTCGCGGCGAGCTTGGAGCCGTTTTCGTAGACGAGGTTCTCGCCCGCAAAGACCATGTCGGTCGTGGACTCGCCCTCGCTCGCGTCCGCGTAGGCATAGGCGCAATACAGGCGCGCGCTCTGGTTGGAAATGAGGCTGCGGCGGTAATCCGCCTTACCGATAATCTCGTCCGAAGCCGACGGATTGAGGATCACCGTCGCACCGGCAAGCGCCATCTCGGTCGAAGGCGGCGCCGGTACCCACAGGTCCTCGCAAACCTCAACGCCCAGCACCATATCCTCGGCACCCTCATCACAGCAGCGGTAGACAAGCCCCGAACCCAGCGGAACCGGACCCTGACCGGCAAATTCAACCCACACGGGATCCGCAGGCGCCGGAGCAAACCAACGGCGCTCATAGAACTCGCCATAGTTGGGCAGATACTTCTTGGCCGAGAGGCCCAAAAGCTCGCCCGCGCAGCACACGGCGGCGCAGTTGTAGATATTCTCGGCAACTGCAACGGGAAGACCAATGGTAAAGACAATCGGCAACTCACGAGTCTCGTCGAGGATATGCACCAGAGCAGCCTCGCAGGCATGCAGCAGCGTGCGGTTATGGAACAGGTCGGCCGCGGTATAGCCGGTCAGGTTAAGCTCGGGCAGCACCAGCGCGCGAACGCCGCGCTCGGTAGCCTCGCGAACAGCCGCCAGCGCAACCTCGGCATTGCCCTCGACATCGGCCACGCGAATCCGCGGCGAGGCCGCCGCCACACGCAAAAAGCCATCAGACTGAGAAAGGTGAAGATTCATAAGAATGCTCCCGTGCGTAGACGCCATTCACAACAATTAGCAAGTCCTATTGTAGTTCAACCGCCGGGTGTAACCGCATCCCACCAACTTGGTGAGCAATTGATGAGTTGATGGTATCTGTTAAATGTCACGTACGATTCACATCTGGTGGGTACCCTGATGGCTACACGAAACGAAGCAGATTTACACCGGGAGGACCCCGTATGACAACCAAGTACACCGACGCGCCGCGCACGCGCGTCATGACGCCGGCATCGCTCAACAACGGCGTGCACGAGAACCATTCCATCGGACAGACCATGGCCATCGCGCCCAAAAAGGGTCTGTTCGACGACATTTCCATTCCCCAGATCATCGCCGGCGCCGCAGCTGCCGCCACGAGCGTGGCGCTTGCTTCAAAGATCGGCATTGCCGGCTCGGTGATTGGTGCCGCTGTGAGTTCAGTCATCACTGTTGTGTCCTCGCAGGTCTATCGCCACTTTATCTCCGCCAGCGCCGAAGCAATCAAGGGCACGCATGCCGCTGTCGACTACCCTGCCGGCGCCTACGAGCCCGTTGAGCCCGATGTCGAGGAGCACCTAGGTGGCGCCGCGACCACGCAGGAGATGCGCCAGGTTGCGGGACGCGCGACCACGGCGCGCGTCGCCCCCAACAGTCTGCGCGCCAAGGCGGCGGCAGAGCGCAGCCAGACACAAAAGAAGGTCATCGTCTTCTCGATCGCCATCGCCATCGTCGCGGTCATCGCCTGCGCCGGCGCCATCCTTATCACCACTGCCGGTGAGGGTCTGGGCGAGCGTCCCGAGCCAATCCTGTCGTCGCGCACGACCGAGAGCGATGCAAATGGCAACACTCAGCCGCAGGATCAGCAGGCACAGACGGACGACACGCAAGACAGTCCTACCTCTGCCAATTCGTCCTCGAACACCCAAAACCAATCGCAGGGCACCGATTCCTCTACGGCCAACAGTGGCACGCCGTCCGGCACGACCGACTCAAGCCAAACGACTGACGGTTCACAGCCGAACACGGGAGGCCAGACGAGCGACACCACGTCGGGAACGGGCACGGCAGACAGTAACAACACCAACAGCTCGAGCGGAACCGCTTCCGGCACGGCATCTGACAACTCGAGCCAAGGCACGGCATCGGGCAACTAAGCACGTTTGCCTCTCATAGATAACCGACCTGTACAACGGGCGCGAATCGAAAGCGGTTCGCGCCCGTTTGCCTTGGGCGCCGCCATGGCGAACGCCATGCGATGGTAAGATGCTTTACATGTGTAAAGAGGAGATTTGCCATGAGCAAGACAATAGTTAGGCCCACGCTTTCGCTGGGCAACCACATCTATCTGTATCGCCTGCTGCGCGATGCGATTGGATGTGGCAAGCAAACGTTTATGACGCAGGTCGAGGAGGCGCTCGCCGCTGGCGACATGACCGCTTATGACCTGGGCTTCGAGTCCACGCGCGAGCTGCTCGAGGAGCTCGACGACTGCATTAAGCTGACCGTCTTTAAAGGCGGCCGCCTGTATGCCACGGTCATCGCCAACGAGGCCTGGGATGCTGCGCTTGCCAAGGGCGAGGACAAGCCCAAGACCGCCAAGGGCGCCAAGCAGTCCTACAAAAAGAAAAAGCGCGGTGAGAAGGACCTCAAGGCCGTGCGCCCCAAGCACGTTAAGCGTCCCGAGCCCGAAGCCATGGTTGAAGCCGCGCCGGAACCCGAGCCCGAGACAGAGATCGAAGTTGCTATTGAGGTAACGGCAGAAGCCGAAACCGAAATCGCCGCCACGACCGATTCCGAAGTCATATCCGAGCAGGAAGCCACTGTGGAGCTCAACGAAGCGCCCAAGTCGACAACCGAAGAAGCCGCTGACCAACCCGAGCCGTCTGCGTTCCAAAACAGCGATGTCTTTGGCGACGAGGCCGAGGACGATCAGTCCGACGAGCCCGCAGATCAAGACGCTACCGAGTCGACACCGGAGCCCGAGACGCCGCAGCCCGCCATCTCGCTCACGGTCGTCTATGACCCCGAGAACGCCAACGCCGGCATCACCACCATGGCATCCACGCCCATCGAAGCAAAGTCGAGCGTCGAGAACGAGGACGCGACGCAGGTTGAGGTTGAAACCGCAGCTGCAGACGCGCCCGTCACCGTGGAGCCCGCAGATTCCACGATCAAGCCGGAAGCGACGCCGGAGCCCGCACCCGTCATCGAATCCGTGCCCACCTCTGCTTGCGGCCAAATTCCCGCACCGGCACCGGCTTCGGCACCCGCAGCGGCCCCAACCCCCGCACCCGTAGCGCCCGCCATCCCCGAGGACTTCCCCATCGATTTCGCAACCGAGGTCTTCTGCCCCGGCCCATTGCTACACCAGCTGTCGACCTATCTCCCCTACGGCGCCGATACCCTCGGCATTGTCGGCGAGTACTACTGGATCGCCCGCGAGCGCGGTACCATCGAGGCCGCACGAAACCGCGCAAGCTTCCCCCTGCGCTACACGCAGGCCGGCGAGCGCCGCGAAGTTACCGTGCGCATTCGCCGCAACACCACCGGTGGCCTCGGATCCACCTGGGCCATCGATAAAGTCGAAGAACCCGAGCAGTAACGACAAACGACTCAAATCCAAATCAGGATTTGAGCCGTTTTTATTTGTTGATGTTGCGTAACCAACAGCGAGCGGGCCGCAAGTGTCCCAGGTTGCCGTGAAAGAGGAGCGACGCGTACTTCGGTACGCGAGCGACGGCTTGAACGGCAAGATGGGGTGCTTGCGACCCGCGCAGCGTCGAGCAGTTACGCGGTTTGGAAAACCGCGTAACGATCTAGTCGCGCGTCAGCTTACGGTGAATACGATGCGGCTGGGCTGCATCCTCGCCCAGGCGCTCGATGCGGTTGGCCTGATAGGCCTCGAAGTTGCCCTCGAACCAATACCAGTTGCCCGGATTCTCGTCGGTGCCCTCCCACGCCAGAACGTGCGTGGCGACGCGGTCCAGGAACATACGGTCGTGGCTAATGACCACCGAACAGCCCGGGAACTCGAGCAGCGCCGCTTCGAGCGAGGACAGCGTCTCGACGTCGAGGTCGTTCGTGGGCTCGTCGAGGAGCAGCAGGTTGCCGCCCTGCTTGAGCGTAAGCGCCAAGTTCAGACGGTTGCGCTCGCCACCGGAGAGTACGCCAGCGCGCTTCTGCTGGTCCTGGCCCTTAAAGCCAAAGCTCGCCACGTACGCGCGGCTGGGGACCTCGGTCTCGCCGACCATCATGTGGTCCAGGCCATCCGAGACGACCTCCCACAGGTTCTTATCGGGGTCGATGCCAGAACGGTTCTGGTCGACGTAAGAAATCTTGACGGTCTCGCCCACCTCGAGCTCGCCCGAAGTCAGCGGCTCCAGACCCACAATCGTCTTGAACAGTGTGGTCTTACCGACACCGTTGGGGCCGATGACGCCCACAATGCCGTTGCGCGGCAGGGTGAACGAAAGGTCATCGATGAGCACACGGCCATCGAACTCCTTGTGCAGGTGATGAGCCTCGAGCACCTTGTTGCCCAGACGCGGGCCCACAGGGATGCGGATGTCGGTCCAGTCGAGCTTCTGGCTTGCGCGGGCCTCGGCCTCCATCTCCTCGTAGCGAGCCAGACGGGCCTTGTTCTTAGCCTGGCGAGCCTTGGGCGAGCTGCGTACCCACTCGAGCTCGGCCTCCATGCGCTTGGCGAGCTTGGCGTCGCGGTTGCCCTGCGCCTCGATACGGGCGGCCTTGGTCTCCAGATACGTGGAGTAGTTGCCCTTGTAGGGATAAAGGTGACCGCGGTCGACCTCGCAGATCCACTCGGCAACGTTATCCAGGAAGTAGCGATCGTGCGTGACGGCAAGCACCGCGCCCTGGTAGTTGTGCAGGAAGTGCTCGAGCCACAGGATCGACTCGGCGTCCAGGTGGTTCGTGGGCTCGTCGAGCAGCAGCAGGTCGGGAGCCTCGAGCAGCAGCTTGCACAGGGCCACGCGACGGCGCTCGCCGCCGGAAAGCACGTTGACCGGAATGTCGGAATCGGGCAGCTGCAGGGCGTCCATGGCCTGGCCGAGCTTGGAATCGATATCCCAGCCGTCGGCGGCGTCGATCTCGTCCTGGAGCTTGCCCATCTCGGCCATGAGGGCGTCCATGTCGCAATCCGGGTCGCACATCTCCTCGCCGATCTTGTTGAAGCGATCGACCTTGGCAATCATGTCACCAAACGCCATGCGCACGTTCTCGATGACGGTCTTGTCATCGTCGAGCGGCGGCTCCTGCTGCAGGATGCCCACGGTGTAGCCGGGAGTGAGCCTGGCATCGCCGTTGGAGACCTCCTCGATGCCGGCCATAATCTTGAGCAGGGTCGACTTGCCCATACCGTTGGGGCCCACGACGCCGATCTTGGCACCGGGGTAGAAGCTCAGGGTCACGTCGTCAAGGATCACCTTGTCGCCATGGGCCTTGCGAGCCTGATACATCTGGTAGATAAACTCTGCCATTTGCCTGTTCTATCCTTTCTACCTGCTGTTTCCCTATTCTTGATTCGCTTTAGTGGAAACGAAATGAGGGAACCAGCTCTGAAACGTAACGAAAAAGGGGCATGGTTGCCCACACCCCCTAATACTACCTGGGAAAAGTCCCCCGAAACATACTATGAACTGCGTACGCTAGTTTTCCGCAACCTTAACGAGCGGCTCGCTGCGATTTGCGCCACAACAGATACGAGTAGACGTAAACGGCTCCAACCGAACCAAACGCCAGAGCCGCAATCACCGCGGCGACGACTTCACTCGAAAGCACGCTGCCTGCCACGCCCATCACAATCAGGCCAATACCCAGCACCATAAAGCAGGCGCCGCCAAACCGCTGAGCACGGCGCCAGTTCTCGGGATCGGCAAGCGCCCAAGGTGTCTTGATACCGAGCGTATAGTTCTGCTTCACACGCGGCAAGTAGTTGCCTACGCCGATGAATAGCAAACCGACAACACCGGAAATCAGCACGTTAACCGAACCGGCCGCCGGCACCACGCCCCAGACCGTAAGCTCTCCCAGCCAGCTTATGGCGCACATGAACAAGGTGAAGGCGATTACGAAGCCCTGGTAGAACTTGCCCGAGGTTCGATATGCCTCACCTTTGGGGTCGATGCGCGGCACCACGCAGAACATTGCGAGAAGCGCCAGAGGCAGCACACCGAGCGCAGAGGCCATCCAGCTAGGACCCCAACCGTCGACGGCGCCGTTCGCGCCCCAGTGCGTGGGAATCTGCGCAGGCAAGCTCGGCATCACCATGAGGTGCGCTACGACATTGGCGACGCACAGAGCGACCAGCGCAATCCACACGCGCGACGATACCCCCGTGGGGTGAATGCCCTTGTTTTCATTATTCATCCTTATCACCTTCAGTGTTTGTAAAGCCCATAAACCAGCCAATTAAATCCTGCATGACGGTGGTGTTTAAGCTGTATACGATGTTTTGGCCATGGCGCTCGTCGGTCACCAACCCGGCGTTTTTGAGCGTCGCCAAGTGATGGCTCAGCGACGGCTTACTGATATCGAAATGCTCGGCAAGCTCCCCCGCCGTGCAATTGCCCTCGCGCAGCAATTCCAAAATGCGCCGTCGCGTTGGATCGGCAAGCGCCTTAAAACCCTCTCCCGGCATAAGACCTCCTCTCATCATCTCTCATGACGTGCACACTATACTCAATATTTAGATGTTTGTCTAACTATCTAATCGCAATGCTTCAAACCACATCAAAGCAAACGCCATCGCAACCTATGGGCGATTACCTATAATGGCGATAGCTAAAACACGACCTGCTTCCCCATCGGAGGATATTTATGACCGAAACCGCTGCCGCAACCGCCATCGAGACACGCGACACCAAGCTCGAGATTATCATGGGCCGCGAGGCACTCGATAAGCTCGCCGATGCTACGGTGCTAGTGCTCGGCTGCGGAGGCGTGGGCTCCAACTGCTGCGAGGCACTCGCCCGCGGCGGCATCGGTCATTTCGTCATTCTGGATAAGGACATCATCGCGCCCAGCAATATCAATCGCCAGGCCATCGCCTTTCACAGCACCGTCGGCAAGCGCAAAGTCGACGTCATGGAGGCTATGATTCACGACATCAACCCTACCGCTACCGTCATCAAGCGCACCGAATACCTGCTGAGCGACAACATCGATGATTTCTTCGCGAGCGTTTTGGAGCAGACGGACGGCAAGCTCGACTACGTCGTCGACGCCATCGACACCATCTCGGCCAAGCTCACCATTGCCAAATATGCTCAGGACCACGACATTCGTTTGGTTAGCTCCATGGGCGGGGCCAACAAGCTCCATCCCGAGTGCCTCCGCTTTGCCGACATTTTCGATACGGTACGTGACCCCATGAGCCGCATCATGCGCAAAGAATGCAAGAAGCGCGGAATCAAGAGTCTGCATGTACTGTTTAGCTGCGAGGAATCGGTTAAGACACAGCCCCGCGACCCTTCCAACATCCACGAGCGCACCGAGCTGGGAACCGCCAGCTTTATGCCGCCCATCATGGGCCAGATGATTGCCGGCGAGGTTATCCGCCAGATCAGCGGCCGCGGCACTGAGCGCGTACGCTCCGATGGCCAACGTCTGGACTAGCGGAGCGCACCGAGATGGAGCCCCGGTTATTTGATGCACACTGCCATCTTGATTTAATGGCTCACCCGGACGCCGTTGCCGATGAGGCGACGGCGCTGGACTTGGGTCTATTTGACTGCGGCGTCAATCCGCGCGACTTTTCGGCCGCAAACGAGCGCGCCTGTCGCCAACCAGGCATCATCGCCGGCGTTGGGCTTCACCCCTGGTGGCTCGCCGATGGCCACTGCGGTTTTGTCGAAGTCAATCTGCTTTGCGAAGTTGCTGCCCAAGAACGCTACATCGGCGAAGTCGGACTCGACTTTTCCGCGCGCTTTGCTGGAAGTGAGCCGCTACAAATACAGGCACTTAACCGGCTCTGCGATGCGCTCGTGCAGCATCCTCTTACCGGGCGCGTGATATCAATTCACGCCGTTCGTTCGGCAGAAGCCGTACTGGACGTCCTCGAATCGCATGGACTACTCATCCCAAACCCCGATTCCCCCGCTATCATCTTCCACTGGTTTAGCGGCACTTCGGACGAACTCGCCCGCGCGCGTAATGCGGGCTGTTATTTTTCCGTCAACGAACGCATGCTCGCGACCAAGCGCGGTCGCGAATACGCACGACAGATTCCACTCGATCGTTTACTGCTCGAGACCGATTCACCAGCCGAACCAAACACAGAAACAAGCGCACAGTCGCTCATCAGATCGCTCACAAGGACCTCGATGCGCATTGCCTCACTCAAAAACTGTGACGCAAAGCGCATCGAGTCGGCAGTTTTAGCAAATGCGCACGCTGTTTTTGACCTTCGCTAACCCCTGTGGTCAAAAAATGTCAAATATGAGTACTGTTACCGAAACGGATACATTACTTTGAGCTTTCCGATCACCAGAATGATCTATGATTGTCCATTAACTAACACTTTTACAGTCATTCCTCCTACATTTTCGCAAGTTTAAACCCCTCCAAACGCTTAAATCACGTCTGAAGGGGTCAATTATGCTGCGACTAAATTAGTCACAGTACTCATATTTTGCATTTTTTGACCACCGAGTCACAGGGAGGCGCCAATGCGCCTCCCTGTGACCGTTCGGCTATTCGGCGATCGGCGCTCCGTGGCCCCAAGAACCTTCCATGCCGCACACGGTCGAGGCAAACCCGGCAGCAAAGTCGAGCGCGTGCTCGATGGCCTCGGCGCCATCCTCACCACGCTTGGCGGAATCGAGATAGCACATCAAAAACGAGGTGAGGAACGAGTCGCCCGCCCCCATGGTGTCCTTCATATCCGTTACCGGTTTAGCCAGCTGGCGGTAATAGCGCTCGCCGTCGTAAGCAATGCAGCCCTCGGCGCCCGCCGTAGCCGACACAAAACGCGGACCCAGGCCCTTCACCCATGCCAGACGTTCGCGAATCTCGTCCTCACTCGCGGCATCCGCCGCACTAAAGAAAGCGAAATCGACGTAGGGCGCAATCTGCTCGTAGTACTCGTCGGTGGAGTCGTCCGAAAAGTCAAAAGAGACCGTGACGCCCGCAGCCTTCAACTTGGGCAGCTCGCGCTCGGTGAAGCAATAGTTGCCCGAATGAACCACATCGAACTGCTTCATGTACGCAAGGTCAAAGCGATCGAGGACATAGCGCGCATCGCCACGGATACCGCCCTCGTTGGAGCCAAGGAAGACACGGTCACCGTCAACGACGGTCACGCGAGCCGCTCCGTTCTCGCCAATCATCTGCTCGCACTTGTCAAGCTCGATACCCTCATCCTCGAGGCTTGCAATGACATGCTCGGCAGCGGCATCATTGCCAAAAATGCCCATGTATGCGGAGCGTGCGGCACCGCATTTCTTGGCATAAACGGCGAAGTTCACCGCATTGCCGCCGGGATACATGGTGTGGATATGCTCGTAGCGATCGACGACGTTGTCGCCAAATCCGAGCGCGTTAACGTTAAATGCCATGGCCTTTGCTCCTTCTAGTACTCGACAACACCCATATAGCGACGGAAATCGGGATCGTGATCAAACACCTTGCCGCGTGCGGCACGCAGCTCGCAGTTCATGGCGTAGAACAGCACCGGGTCCAGATAGGCACGGACGCTCGCCGGCACGGCTTCCATACCGTACTCCTTGGCATCGAGCACCATCAGCGTATCGGTATGCGTCTTAAGGAACGCCAGGGCGCGCTCGTCCATAGCACGGCACTCGCTGGAGCCCATCTGCAGGAAGTAAAAAACGCCATCCTGAGTAGCCTCGAAGGGGCCGTGGAAGTACTCGGCAGAGTGGATGTAGCTGCAGTGCTGCCACTGCATCTCCATAAGAGAGCAGATAGCGAAACCGTAGGTCTGGCTAAAGTTGGGACCGCTGCCCAGAATGTAGAAGAACTCGTGCTCCTGGCAAAGCTTGGCAAAGCGATCGCCCAGCTCGGCATTTACCTTCTCGCGTGCCGGGGGAAGAATCTTATCCATCTCGGCGATACCGGCATACATATCGGCAAGATCGGCGTAGCCCTCCTGCTGATCGAGCAGCTCGGCCGCAAGCGACAGCGAAATGCCAGCGGGGACCTCAGCCTGCGGCACGCCCTCGCCCCACGGGTAGACCCACGTGGTCCACTTGCCGGAGTCGATCTTGGATCCAGCGTTGTCGGTCTGGGCGATCACCGTAGCGCCGGCAGCAAGGGCAATCTCGCAGCCCTCGACGACCTCAGGGGTGTTGCCACTGTGGCTACAAGCGATGACCAGGGACTTCTCGCCCAGACGACGCGGACGCATGATATCGAACTCGCGAGCCGTATAGATATACGAAGTGAAGGTGGTTGCCTCGCGCTGCAGAAGCTCATGGGCCGGGATCAAATCGATCATGGAGCCACCGCAAGCAATCCAGTAGACGCTGTCGAACTTGCCCTTCTCGGCAATTGCCTCTTTGATCAGATCGTGTGCGTTCATATCCAGTTCCTTTCTTATTTGGCCCGCAATCAATGACGTTGGTTGCGTGGCCGATGGTTGTTTTAGTCAATCAGATATTTCTCGAATGCGGCCATGTTCTTGGCATCTGCCGCCGCCGGGTCATCGTAGTAACGACCGTCCGTGATTTCCTGGCCCAGCATGCCGTCGAAACCATGGGCGTTGAGTGTGGCGACGAAGGCGTCCATATCGTGCTTGCCATCGCCCCACACCAGATGACCATACGGATCACCGTCGATAAAGTGCATCTCGTGAATTGCCCCATCACCAAAGGCGACAAACCAGTCCTCGAGCGTCTCGCCTGCAACGCCCATCGCGGTTGTATCAACCATGGGCTGTAAGTACGGGCTCGCGACCTCGTCAATCATGCGCTTCGCATCGGAAACCGTCGTCACAAGGTTGCTCTCCTCGGGACGCAGGCTTTCCATCGTAAGCACCAAACCGTGCTCGCCGGCATACTCCGCCAGAATGGACAAGTGCTCGCGGCTGCGCTTCCAAGCTTCCTCGCGGTCCTCGTCCCAGTCGCCCCAGCCCGAGTTGACGGACATACGGTCGCACCCAAGTACCTCGGCAAGCTCAATGCCGTGCTTAAAGTACGCCAGGCTGCGCTGCTCATGCAGCGGTTTGCGTGCGCAATACTGCCAAGGATAGACAACATTCTCGGGGCACAGAGTACGATACCTAAGCCCACGGTCTGCAGCCTTTTTCGCCAGGACCTCAGCCTCAAAGTAGCCCGTGTGGTCGAGCGTCACATGCGGCTCTGCACACCACAGCTCAATGGACTCAAAGCCCAAGCGCTGCTGCACATCAAGGAAGTAATCGAGCGACCACATGATGTAGTGGATATTCATGCCCGCAATCTGCTCGCGGTGCAGCGTCGGTTTGGATTCAGACATCTTATGCCTCCTTATTTCGATCGAACACGATTTGTCCATCCGACATCGTCATATCAACCGCAAGATCGCGTGCGTCGCGATAATCGAGGTCAAACACATCCCGATCGAGCACGCAGATATCGGCAAGCTTGCCAACCTCAAGCGTACCCAGCTCGTCTTCGCGCATCAGATCGTACGCGCCCCCGGCAGTCCAAGCCCGCAAGAGCTCGACAAGCGTCAGCGTGTTGACCTCATTCACGGGCAGTCCGTCGGCGAAGAATCCGCCGCACGCGCTGTAGATTGACTCGCCCAGGCTCGGAATCAGCAGCGGCAAATCCGTTCCACAGCACACTGTGCATCCGGAATCTTCCATGCCGCGGCGATTCCAGCTGTGTAAAAGTCGCGTCTCGCCAATTTGTCGACGCATCATCGACAGGCAATCCTCGCGCCGGTCCAGCGTCAGAATCTGCGGATAGACCTCGCAAATTCCACCTAACTTGCCAAACTCGACAAGATCGGTCGGGTCAGAGTTCTCGAGATCGGTAATCGCATGGCGGCGAAGCATCCGTCCATGCTCGTCTCGAGGCAGCGAGGCATAGAGCGCCACGGTGCGACGAACGGCGCCATCGCCCTGGCAATGCAAGGAATATCGGAAGCCGTCAGCATCAATTGCACGCAGCTCGCTCTCAATCAGATCCCACTCTGGCTCCTCGACGACCGTCTTGCCGGCAGCGCCCGCATCGGCCGAGTCCTCATAGGGGTCTATCATCTCTGCAAGCCCCGCCCATACGCCGCGATCGGTCATACGGTTGAAGCCAGAAAAACGAACGAACGGTCCCCGGAAGCGCTCTCGTGCCTCGCGGGCATATGCCAGATTTGCACCGGCGCCCACCGGCTGCGACATCATAGAGACGCGAGCCGTCAGCTCACCAGATTCCTCACGGCGAGCCATTTCGTCGGCAAAGCCATAGTAGTCATCAAACGCCATTTCCTTGATGGCGGTAACGCCACGCTCGTTAAGCATGCTCATGTAGTCCGAATACCCGGCACGCACCTCGGTCAGCGCAAGGAAATCACTCATCATGCGCCAGATCTTCTCGGCATAGCACGCCTGGGGTGTAAAGCCGTATCGCGCACTGGCGGCAGCATTGAGAACGCAGGTCTCCGCACCCGGTGTAAAGCAGACGACAGGGATATCGCCAAAACAATCGTCAAACACAGCTGCCGTATTTGCGTTCTCGGCATCCGATGCCAACGTTTCGGGTAGGTTGTGGCCAAAAGCCGCCGCGCAATCCGGATGATCTTCTTTCCATGCACGCAAGAGCGACACAGCCTCTTTGGCATCAGCGATGCCGGACAGATCAGACCCCAACGTCCGCAGCGCCCAACCTGTATAGAAGGTATGCACATCGATCAGGCCAGGCATGACAGTGCGGTCGCCCAGGTCAACTACATCGTCCGCCTGGGTCAAATACGAAGTTACCTCACACTTGGTGCCAACAGCCTCAATTCGATTGCCACGGACCGCTACGAAACCTTCAAACGGCAGGTCCCCCGTACCGGTAAAGACGCTCTTAGACGTCAGGACCGTCAAACGATCAGACATCACAACCACCTACACCGGAAGCATGCCAGAGATTGCCGTTACGATCAGGCCAAAGACGACCATGAAAATGAAGAACTTCCAAATGGTCTTCCACCATTGGCCAAACGAAATCCTAGCCACGGCAAGACCGGCGACCGTCATGCCCGCCACGGGGCTGATGGTGTTGATGGTCTGGTTGGCAAACTGGAGCGCGGTGACGGCCGCCTCGGGATTGAGGCCCATGAGCTCGGTCAGGGGGCCCATAACGGGCATGGTGAGAGCCGCCAGGCCAGAACTCGAGGGAACCAGCAAAGAGAGCAGACCAAGGACGACATACATAAACGTGGTGTAGACGGCGGCGGGTGCACCGGCGAGCGCGGTAGCGAGCGCCTGGAGGATGGTGTCGATGATCATGCCGCCCTCGGCGATGACCAGAATACCGCGAGCGATACCGATAACGACGGCAGCGTACGCAAAGTCGGCGAGACCCTTAACGAACTCCTCTGCGATCGTCTGCTGGTCAAGGCCGCCCAGGATACCGGCAAGCAAGCCCATGCCAAGGAACACGGCGGAAATCTGATTCATGTACCAGCCCTGGGTAACAAGACCCCAGACGATAATGCCCATACCGCAAGCAAAATCGATAAGCACGAGCTTCTGACGGATAGTGAACTCTTCCTCGATGGAGGCATCGGTCACGGAAAATTCAATACGCTTGAGCTTATCGTCCTCGTACACAATGGACGACTCGGGGTTTTTCTTGACGCGCATGGCGTAGCGCATGGCCCATGCGATACCGACGGCAGTGAAGATGACCCAAGAAACGGCACGCAGCCACAGTTGCGGATTACCCTCGATGCCAATGATGCCTTGGGCGATCAAAACATTAAACGGGTCGATGGTCGAAGCACAATATCCCAGGTTAGGACCAAGGAAGCAGATGATGAATGCCGTCATCGAGTCATAACCGATACCCATCATGATGGGAATGAAGATGGCATAGAACGGCAGGGCTTCCTCAGACATACCAAACGTAGTGCCACAAATGGACAGCAACGTCATCGTGATGGGAATGATGAGGATGTCCTTGTTCTTGAGCTTTTTAATCACACGGCTCATGCCGGCATTCAAAGCGTTGGTCTTGGTGATGATCGCGAACGATCCGCCAATCAATAAGACGAACGCAACGACGTCGGCAGCCTCTTGGATACCCTTGGTGGGCGCTTGCAGAACCGCGAAGATATCCTGACCCAGATTGATGGTCTCGCCGGTCTCGGAATCGGTGTAGTTCTTATCGACCTGCTCATAGGTTCCAGCAACGGCGACTTCAC
The DNA here is from genome assembly GCA_905193815.1 of uncultured Collinsella sp. GTDB lineage: Bacteria > Actinomycetota > Coriobacteriia > Coriobacteriales > Coriobacteriaceae > Collinsella. The sequence continues at coordinate 20,364 of CAJJQF010000008.1, forward strand.
GCTCGCCCGCCGCTGTCGAAATCGTCTTGCGCTGATACTGACCAGAGGGAACGATCCAAGTCAGGACCGCAAAGACAACTATCAGCAAGAACATGATCGTATAGACATGCGGTAATTTGAACTTAAAACGTCTGTTTGTCTTCTTCGCCTTCGTATCTGACATAGATACCTCCAAAGAACTCGAGACTGCATCGCATCTCGCTTCAACGTTTGCACAATGCAAACGTTCTATGACGTCCCATAGATTACCAGCAGCTTTTTCCTTCATCAAGATAATTTCAAACTGATTGCCGCAACGCGGTTGAACGGTTGCGTTTGCGCCGTGAACGGTATGGAAACGCCCGGTGAGATGATCCACCGGGCGCTTCCATTCGCAATGTCCTAGATGTCAAAAACGTAGCGAGACCCAACGATCCGCTGACGACCGATGATAAACGGCCGCCGCTGCTCATCGAAAAAGAAGGCTTCCATATAAAACAAGGGTTCGCCAACGGGAACTGCCAACAGCCGAGCGACCTCGGGCGACGCGCACGCGATCTCGAGCGTGCACGGGTCGGTAAACGCGGGCGTGCGGCCCGTTCGGTTGCGCACGAACTCAAAAATGGATTGGTTAGATAGAGGTGCCGTTGATAGATAGGCGTTGTCCTCGTAAACGTATATGTTGTTCTCGAGCATGACGGGGACTCCATCGGCAGTACGTACACGCTCAACGCAAATCAAATCAGTTCCAACGGGAACACCAAAGAACTGCGCTTCGGTAGAATCTGCCGGCAGTATCTTTCTCGAAATGACGCACGCCCCCGGCTCCATTCCGTTAACGCGGCATGCGTCCGAAAAACTCTGGACGTCATCCTTCTGGCGAATCTTGCGCTTAAGCTTGGGGGCATTGACAAACGTGCCTTTCCCCTGCCGCTTCGTTAGATAGCCCTGCTGGACGAGCTCCTCAATAGCGCGTCGCACGGTAACGCGGCCAACTTTATAGCTCTCAGCCAATTCGAATTCGTTGGGTATCCGCGCGCCCGCCTTGTAGGCACCGGAGTTGATTTCGTTTTTAATGATATCAATAACCTGTTGGTACAGCGGTATCGCTGCTTTACCATCAGTTAGCCCTTCAGTCGGTGGCATATACCCTCTCCCAGCACAATTAAGTCTAAAACGGGCTTAAGGGCATTCAGCAAGTCCTTAAGCCCGTTTTAGCATAAAGTATGCTTGCTGCCGCACCAAAATGTCGGGTATTTACTCATCAGACCCGAAAAACGCGCAACTACCGCGCTCCTAAGAAAGCGTGAGCAGCTCCGGCAGCTGGTCGATAATCTTGTCCGCGGCATCCTGGCTAAAGCCAAAGCGTTCCTCGCGCTTGGCAATGACTGTCAGGCCGGCTCGCTTGCCAGCGGTGATGCCGGGCACCGAATCCTCAACGCAGCAGCAGCGATTCGCGGGCAGCCCCAGCAGATCCAGCGCATGCAGGTAGATGTCGGGCTCGGGCTTGCTCTCCTTAAACTGCTCGCCGCTCACCACATACTCAAAGGCATCCGACAGCCCGCATGCGTTGAGCACTTCCTCGATGCTATCCATGGGAGACGAGCTGGCAAGCGCAACGCGAACGCCGCGGCGCGGCAGCTCTCGAATCGTATCCACGGCGCCCGGGTTGATCAAAGCCTGATAGTCGCGCGGACGCTTATGCGCCCACTCGTCCCAACGGGCCAACGCTTCCTCGCCAGTGAAATGCCCCTTACCGGCACGCTCAAACCAATCGACCAGCATATGCAGGAAGAACTGATGCGAGGTACCGACCTGGCCGTTCAACTCCTCTTGAGTCAGATTAAGCCCAAGCTCCTTGGCAAACGCGGCAGTCTCGCCCAGGTAGTAATTCTCGGTGTCGACAATGACGCCGTCCATGTCAAAGATAACGGCGTCGAACGGAAATGCGGACACGGCACCCTCCCTAACAAAAGGGCGCCCGCAAGCGGACGCCCGAACCATGCACTATCGGCGATTCTAACCCAGTAGCTGGTCAAGTGCCACCGCGATACCGTCTTCGTTGTTGTTGGCGGTCACCATCTGGGCCACGGCCTTGACTTCATCGACAGCGTTACCCATGGCGACGCCGGTACCAGCCCACTCGATCATGGACTTGTCGTTCTGGCCGTCGCCAAACGATACGACCTCGCTGGCATCGATGCCGAGCTTGGGCAGGGCACCCTCGAGCGCGCGGGCCTTGTCAATACCGGGCGCCGTGTACTCAAAGTACCAGTCGGCCGTAAACATGCCCGAAAGCGTCTGCTTAAAGGGCGCATACATCTCCTCGTAATGTGCCTGCAGGTAGGCCGGATCGCCCGCCGTCAGCAGCTTGTCCACGGGATAAGCATCCGCCACCTCATGAAGGCTCTCGACTTCGCGAATCTTAAGGTCGCAGGCATCGCGCTCGTATTTGACGATATTCTTCTGCGAGCCGTCCGGCAGTGTAATCATGCAGCGATACGAGTCCTCTACATGCAGGTCGCGCCCGAGCGAGATCATGGGGATCACATCATAGTTTTGCAGGTGATCAATCAGACGGTGCAGCTCGTCAGCCGGCATGGCCTGGTCAAAAAGGACCTCATCGGTCTGAGCGTCGACCACATGCGCGCCATTAAAGGCAACCAGCAGACCGTCATGGTTTTGAAGGTCGAGCTCCTGCGCCAGAGCATGTAGTCCCCATGCGGGACGGCCCGAAGCCAAAATGAGCTTAATGCCCGACTCCTGCGCCGCGAGCAGCTTTTCGCACGTGCGCGGGCTAATCACTTTCTGGTCGTTGGTGAGCGTACCGTCAATATCCATCGCGATGGCTTTAATTGCCATATGTGCCTCCTTGCATCGTTTTTATCGCGCACTATCTTATCCGAGCCGGGGCACGTTCGCACAGCGCGCGTATGACGGTTGCAAAACCACCCCATTTGAAACAAAGGCAAAAAAGTACTTGCAAAGACGCGTTCCGACATATAAGTTGATAAAAGACCGCCGTTGCGGTTTTAAGTAGATCGAGCATATGAAGTTTGAGTTTTAGCGTGTAAGAGAAGGAAGATCGGCAAAGTACAACCCCAAACGCAATGACAACTTAATGAGGTAACTGCCACATGTGAGGCACCCAGGGCATTGCTGTCTCGATTTTGAGCACGATGCCTTCCGCCTTGCATGGGCCGTTCCATCCCGCCCCTGCAGCAACTGCCTCACGGGCTCATTGAAAACCGCATAGCACCCCAACGTCAGCACATCACCCACGGCAAGCGCATCACTCACGACAACCAGCACATCAACAAACAGCACGAACATCAACCGATTGGAGAAGCTATGACAAACCACCACGCTGAAGACGGCGATAAGAAAAGCATTCTGGATGCCCGCATTGAGCGAGCATATGCAAACGAATATGACGCCGCCTTTGCCGCCGCGACCATCAAGAACTACGCGTCGCTACCGCTCGCGACGATCTTGGCCGACCACCCTCAACTGCTGAAGCGCTGCACAAAGATCATGGGCGACCCCGACATTCGCAAGCTGACAGACCCCTATGCCCCAAAACGCGACAACGATTCGTACGTTCTTACCGTAGGCTGCCTAGCCCATATGCTTACGGCGCTCGACACGAAACTCAAGCTCGAATGGAAACCCGACGAGCGTCATGAACTCGAAAGCAAGCGGAACACCCTGCGCACCGCACTGTTCCTTCCGTTGGACGGCCTCAAGCGCTGCAACGTCGAGCTCAATACACAGGCGCGGCAAAAGCCCGGGACCACGGGGCAGAAAACTCCAAGACCCCATGTGGCCATCGTCGACCGTAACCGATATAACCGCATGACCGCGCACTTTTCCGCCGAGGGAGCAGCCATAAGGACGCTGATCGACCTGCTGTGCCTCCTGAGCATCAACGAGCTATTTGAGGGCTATCTCGCTCTTGTTCCCGCGACGGCACCCAAGTCGGTAGCAAAGATCATCGAGACCTGCAGACGCCAGTTTGAGCGCCATCGCAATGGCAGCGAGATGAACGCCAGCATCGCGCAGTACTACGCGGCTCATTACAAAAATGACGGATGTGCCCCTGTCGAGCATCAGCTGCGGCTCGCCTACACCACGCCCACCGCAACGCTCCATCGCTTTGGAGCCCTTGGCGCTTGCGAGCCGCACGAACAGGCAGCCTGCCCCACAACCGAGCTCGATCTCAGGCTCGGACGAACCCTGTAGCCCGCCAGCCCCTCCACGGGCAACAATCCTATTCCACAACACAACCAACAGAAAGGAGTCCTCATGGACACCAATCATTCCCCCATCATCAGCCCCCTCACCATGCGTGAATCCGCCCGAGGTATCACGCTCACCAGCATTTACGATGAGATGCTCGCCCGTCGCGAGCTCTCCGTCATGGGAAACATCGAAACCCCGATGGCCCACGACCTATGTCAGCAGATCCGCCTGCTCGATGCCACCGACCTCAGCCGCCCCATCACCATATTTGTCGCCAGCGCCGGCGGAAGCGTGCGATCGGGTCTTGCGATCTATGACGCCATGCGCCTCGCATCGTGCCCCATCCGCACCGTCTGCCTGGAATTCGCCGCGTCCATGGGCGCCGTGATCTTTATGGGCGGCGACGATCGCCGTATGGCGCCCCATGCAGAGCTCATGATTCACGACCCGCTGATCCCCCAGGGGGCAGGCGGCTCGGCACTTGCGCTGCAGGAAACCAGCCGGCGTCTCATGCAGACCCGCAAGACCCTCACGCAAATCCTCTCGGACCGCAGCGGCCTCACGCCCAAGCGCATCCAGTCCCTCACTGCAAAAGACACCTACCTTTCGGCCGAGCGCGCCGTCGAGCTCGGCTTTGCCCACGAAATCCTCTCGACCACCAAGGAGGTCGCCCATGTCTAACCTCGCCAGCCGCCTCGCCGCATCTGAGTCCGCATCGTCCACCATCCTCGCCAAGGATCGAACGCTTTCCTGCGACACCCGCCAAACGGGACTCAACAACAACGCACTTGTGATCGGCCCCTCGGGAGCCGGCAAGACCCGAAACGTCCTCAAGCCCAACCTGCTGCAAATGAACGCAAGCTACATCGTGCTCGACACCAAAGGCACGCTCTGTCGCGAAGTGGGACCCGTGCTGGCAGCCCACGGTTACCGCGTGCAATGTCTCAACTTCGCCGACCTCAACACCGTCCCGGCCCTTGCGCCCGGCATCGAGCGCTGCGGCTACAACCCCCTGAGGCACATTCGCCGCAAGGTGGACGGCAGGCCCAACCAGCAGGACATCCTCTCGGTAGCAAAGGCCATCTGCCCCATCGAGGACAACAACCAGCCTTTTTGGGATCATGCAGCGGCAAACCTGCTGTCGTGTCTTATCGCCTACGTCACCGAACAGCTACCCGCCGACGAGCAGACGATCAGCTCGGTCATCAAGCTGATCGAGCACCTGCAGGACGGTGCCACGAGTCGATTGTTTGACGACCTGATCACGATCGACCCCCAAAGCTATGCCCTCTCGCTATGGCGGCGCTACGCCATTACGCAAAATGCCGAGCGCATGCACGCGAGCATCGTCGGCATCCTTGCCGAAAAGGTCATGTGTCTGGGATTCGACGGTGCGGCACAGCTCTATCGTGAGTGCCATCAGGTGGACTTCGCTTCCATGGGACACACCCCCTGCGCCCTGTTTGTAACCGTGAGCGATATTGACCGCAATCTCGATCCGCTGACCGGCCTCTTTATTTCGCAGGCGTTTATGGGCCTCATTCGTGAGGCCGATAGGCAGCCCGACGGCAGCCTGCCCATGCCCGTGCGCTTTATGCTCGATGACTTCGCAAATCTGCAGATCCCCCAGATCGACAACGTGCTCTCGATTATCCGAAGCCGCAACATCTGGGCAACGCTGCTGCTGCAGTCGACCAACCAGCTCGATGCGCTCTATGGCGAGGCACGCGCACGCTCCATCATGGGCAACTGCGACACGCATCTGGTGCTGGCGTTCCAGGATCCCGAGAGTGCCCGGGTGTTTTCCGACCGCGCCGACGCGCTGCCCAGCACACTCATGGCGACGCCGATTGATTGCTCGTGGCTCTTTGTACGCGGTCGCACTCCCGAACAGGTCGAGCGCTTTAGGCTCGAAGACCATCCGCTCTACGGGGAGCTGCCCGAGGCGCAGCGAGGCCATGCGGAGGCCAAGATCTAAGCGCAGGGTTCTCGCAGCGCGCGGCGCCCCGGCGATGTTCCACAAAGGCCGTGCGCCCCGGGACCACGGCAAAGCAAAGGGGCCCGCATCCGATAGGATACGGGCCCCTGACTATAAGGCACGATGCGTTAACAGCAGCGACTACTTACGGTGAGCGCGGTAGAACTCGATGAGCGCCTGAGTCGAAGCATCCTGCTCGGCCTTGGCGGCGTCGTCGTGGAAGGCAGGGGTAATCTGCTTGGCAAGCTGCTTGCCCAGCTCGACGCCCCACTGGTCGTAGGAGTCGATGCCCCAGACCGTGCCCTCGACAAATACGATGTGCTCGTACAGGGCGATGAGCTCGCCGAGCGCAAACGGGGTCAGCGTGTCGCCAAAGATCGAGGTCGTCGGACGGTTACCCTCAAAGCAGCGGGCCGGGACGATCTGCTCGGGCGTGCCCTCGGCACGAACCTCGTCGGCCGTCTTACCAAAGGCGAGCGCCTTGGTCTGGGCCAGGAAGTTGCCCAGGAACAGCTCGTGGACATCCTGGCCGCTGTCGGTCGCAGGGTTGGCAGTGTTGGCGAAAGCGATAAAGTCGGCCGGGACCACCACAGTGCCCTGGTGCAGCAGCTGATAGAAGGCATGCTGGCCGTTGGTGCCGGGCTCGCCCCAGAAGATCTCACCGGTATCGGAGGTCACAGCGCTGCCGTCCCAGCGGACGTGCTTGCCGTTGGACTCCATGGTGAGCTGCTGCAGGTAGGCCGGGAAGCGGTGCAGATACTGGCAGTACGGAAGCACGGCGTGGCTCTTGGAACCGAAGAAGTTGACGTACCAGACATTGAGCAGGCCCATCAGCGCGACGGCGTTGTTCTCGAGCGGGGTGTTGCAGAAGTACTCGTCGATGGCGTGGAAGCCTTCGAGGAACTGCCGGAAGCGCTCGGGGCCGAGCACGACGATCAGCGACAGGCCCACGGCGGAGTCAACGGAATAGCGGCCGCCAACCCAGTTCCAGAAACCGAAGGCGTTGGCGGGGTCGATACCGAAGGCCTCGACCTTCTCGAGTGCGGTGGAAACGGCGACGAAGTGCTTTGCCACGGCCTCGGCGTTCTGCTCATCGGAGCCGTCGATGGCGCCCTGAGCCTTGAGCTGCTCGAGCATCCAGGTCTTGACCTCGCGGGCGTTGGTGAGGGTCTCGAGCGTGGTGAAGGTCTTGGAGACGATGATTACGAGCGTGGTCTCGGGATCCAGGCCCTTGAGCTTCTCGGCCTGGTCGTTGGGGTCGATGTTGGAGATGTAGCGGCAGTCGATACCGGCGTCGGCATAGGGGCGCAGAGCCTCGTAGGCCATGACCGGGCCCAGGTCGGAGCCGCCGATGCCGATGGACACCAGATGCTCGATCTTCTTGCCGGTAACGCCCTTCCACTCACCGGAGCGCACGCGCTCGGCGAAGGCATACATGCGGTCGAGGACCTCGTGCACGTCGGCGACGACGTCCTGGCCGTCGACGATGAGCTGGCCCTTCTCGCTTGCCGGGCGGCGCAGCGCGGTGTGCAGGACAGCGCGGTCCTCGGTAGTGTTGATGTGCTCGCCAGAGAACATGGCGTCGCGGCGCTCCTCGAGCTTCACCTCGCGGGCAAGATCGCACAGCAGCTTGACGGTCTCATCGGTCACCAGGTTCTTCGACAGATCGAAGTGCAGGTCACCGGCGTCAAAGCTCAGCTTGTTCACGCGGTCGGCGTCAGCAGCGAACCAGGCCTTGAGGTCGATACCTTCGGCCTCGAGCTTCTCCTGATGAGCCTCGAGCGCCTTCCAAGCGGCAGTCGACGTAGCATCGATAGGTGCGGCAACAGTTGCCATAGAGTCCTCCTCAGCATACGGGCGCACGCCTCCATGCGCCCGGACATTCAGATGCCACTATTCTAGCGCAGGTCAAGACTACAATCAGCGAGCGTTGCCAATCGGCCCCCAAACGGCAACCGATTAAAAAGGGACAGGCTTATTTTGGCAGGTCAAACGCTTTACCAACCAAAAACAACCCGTCCTTTTATGGCAAATATTAGGCCGCGGCGCAGATGCTACCGAGCAACTCACGCAGAGGAGACCCGATGCCCTCCAGCAGTTCGGGCGCGATAATGGCAAAAACGGGAACCTCACCGATGCCCACGACAGCAGGCGCCTTGCCCTCCGAGACAATGCATCCATAAGGGACAAAACCGTCTTCGCCGGCATCGAGCGCCGCCATGCGACGCGCGAGCTCGCGCGCAAAGCCAGCAGTATCGGCATCGCCAATCGCCAGGACAAAGTCCACGCCTTCGTCGGTCGCCAGGGCCACGGCTTCGTCGATCAGCTCGTCTCCCCCGTCGCCCTCAAACGAGCCGCAGCGAAAAAGCACGCGCTCGAGCAGGGCTCGATCAAGCGAGCCAAGTGCCGCCGAGACAAGCTCATCGCGCGTATGCTTGTCACCGCCCAACACGACCAGCGCCTTGGTGCCACCGTAGTGAGCGACCAATCGTCCGCACCAGCGAGCCACGTCTCCATCCGCAACAAGGCGCGTCGGCATACCAAACCCATAATTGACCATCTTTCCCACAACCCTTCCGTGCGCATAGGCGGTATCAATCGTTAGGCTCATGCTACGAAGCGAGGTTTTCCGAGCTGTTTCGCACTCTTTAGAGCTGCGTTAAAACCCAATCCAACCGCACGACCATACCTACCAAAACAAACCAGTCCCTTTTTGACAGGTTTTGACGATGTCCGGACGAGCGGGTATTATCGAACAGATATTCGATAAGAACATGTGTTTGATGGGAGGACGCGTGGGGCACGAGCGTCACACCTATATCTGCATCGACCTCAAGACGTTTTACGCTAGCGTCGAGTGCGTCGACCGCGGACTCAACCCGCTCACCACCAACCTGGTCGTTGCCGACGAATCGCGCGGGCGCACGACCATCTGCCTCGCCATCACACAGGCCATGAAGGACTTAGGGATTCACAATCGCTGCCGTCTGTTTGAGATTCCCGACGGCATCGACTACATCAAAGCCGCACCGCGCATGCAGCACTACATGGAAGTGTCGGCGCAAATCTACGGCATCTATCTGGAATACGTGAGCCCGCAAGACATTCACGTCTATTCAATCGACGAATGCTTTATCGACGTGACGCCCTATCTAGACCTCTACCATACCAATGCCAAAGGCTTTGCCTGCATGTTGCGCGATGAGGTCCTCGCGCGCACCGGCATCACGGCGACGGTCGGCATCGGCCCCAACCTATTCCAGGCCAAGGTAGCGCTCGACATTACCGCCAAGCACGTACCCAGCCGCATCGGCATACTCGACGACGAGACCTTTCGCAAGGAGATCTGGCCCCATCGTCCCATCACCGATATCTGGGGCATCGGTCCCGGCGTGGCAGCCCGCCTCGAGAAATACGGCGTCTACGATCTGATGGGCGTCGCGGCGCTCGACGAAAACCTGCTTTACGACGAGCTCGGCGTCAATGCCGAATATCTCATCGACCATGCCTTCGGGCGCGAGCCGACAACCATCGCCGATATCCAAGCCTATCGCCCGCAAGCAACTTCGACCACCACAGGACAGGTGCTCTCGAAGGGTTATGCCTACGAACAGGCCTATACCGTCTTGCGCGAGATGGTCGACAACGCCGTTTTAGACTTGGTCGATAAGCACGTGGTCTGCGACAGCATCTCGCTCTTTGTGGGCTACGCGAGCGAACGCGCCGACATACGCCGCCTCGACGCCAGCGGTACAGCGCAGTATGTGGACGGATGCGGGCACCTGCGCTCGAGCACATCGAGTATCGAACCCACCGCAACCGCCGGCCCCGAGCTCGCGCCCCGTGCGCCCAAGCCCGTCCAACGCGATGACGAACGGCGTCGCCTGGTGCGCGAAGCGCAGGCAATCGATGGCATCTTTGTGGGAGAGCATGGCGGCAAACCGCGCGGTGGCTATGCCGCACTCTTTGCGCACTCTAACGCCTCGCGAAAGCTGCCCGAGCGTACCAATTCGTTTAAGAAGATCATGGGCTATTTCGATGAGCTCTGGGCGCAGACTGTCGATCCCAAACGACCGGTCAAGCGCATCAACCTGGGATTTGGCAACCTCATGCCCGAGGAATTTGCCACCATCGATCTATTCAGCGATATCGAGGCCGATGAGCGCGAGCGCGACCTGGCGCGCACCGTCCTGGCCGTGAAAGGCAAGTACGGCAAGAACGCGCTCGTCAAGGGATTAAGCTTTACCGCCGGCGCCACCGCGCGCGAACGCAACGAACAAGTTGGAGGACACCGTGCCTAAACCCAAACAACAGCCCGTGCGCCCGCCGACCGCCTTCGAGCGCTTGGCGGACCCCGAGGGCAGACGCCGCGCCGCCGACCCCAACCTCACTGCCAACGGTGCCGTGCGCGCCAACCGCGCCGCACAGTTTATGCCCTTTGCCGCCCTCACGGGATACTACGAACTCGTGCGCAAGCAGGAAATCACCATCGAGCCAAAACGTGAGCTCACGGAAGAAAAAGCCCTCGTGCTTTCTAAAAAACTCGAGGGTCTCAAACGTGGCGACTTGGTTCGTGTCACCTATTACGATACATACGGCTATCGCAGCCGCACCGGCATCCTCGACGAGGCGCTCCCCGCCTTCAAGCTCCTCAAGCTCCGAGACATCGCCATCGACTTCGACGGCATCCAAGACATCGAACTGCGCGGACGAGCTTAGCCAAGGAAGCGCATCCAGAGCGACGCTTACAGCGTCATGACGTAGTAGCCCGCGTCTTTCACGGCCGTCTCGAGGACATCACGATCAACCGGCTGCTTAGAGCGCACGCGTGCCGTGTGGTCCGCATACGTCACCGTTGCCCACACGCCATCCAGTGCATTGAGGGCATTGGCTACGTTCTGAGCGCAGCCGTCACAGCTCATGCCGCCGATGAGCAGCTCATCGCTATAGGGATAGTGTGACGCATCGGTATCCACCACAACAACCTTTTTGGCCTTCTTGCCGCTCGCACCATCGCTGCAACAACTCTTCCCATGTGTCGAAGCGGCAATGCGACGCAGTCCAAAAAACATGCCGACGGCAATGACGGCCAGCACGATGAGATTCGCAGGGCTGAGCAAGTCACTCATGCGTTCCCCTTTCAAGTAGCCCTATCTAGATACCCCCATGGGGTGTCCCCATCTTAACCCAAAATCATGTCTGTTCGGTCAATTAGTTTCCCTCTTCAAACTTTTTTGTTGACCATGGCTTACTTTCGTGTATAAGTTTTCCTAGGCTAACAGTTTAGATCCGTAAGGAGCACCGTGACTCGAACCATAGACATCCCAACGTTTCAGGCAGCAGTCGTGCGCAACTGCTCCCCTACGCTCGCAGGTATCAAGCCGGCTTCGCTCTTTACCTATCCCGGCGTTTACGCCAACCAAAACGGAAAACCCGGCGCCGTCCATATCGAAGAGCGACGCTCTCGCCTGCTCGCCGTCATAGCCCAATGCAACCGCGAGCTCCAGCCACTCGGGATCCATATGAGCGTTTTGGTCTGGCGCCCCTGCGGAGCGCTCATCTATGTGTACCGCCCTGCAGACCTCATGCGATACCTCTCCGACCCCCGCGCCACGACGGCGCTTGCCGCCGAAGGTTACGATGTCCACAACCTGCCCGCGTCCCTGGTGCATCTCGCCGCGCGCATCACGCTGGCAAGCAGCAATGCCGCAGAGAGCGCCTATGACGGCAGCGTCTGCGCGCTCGCGCGAAATAGGCACTGCGATACGGGGTGCATGTGCGAGTTCCCCCACGAAATTGGCTATTTTTTGGGCTATCCCTACGAAGATGTCCATCAGTTTATCGTCCAGCACGGCGAAAACTATAAGGTCTTTGGCGCATGGAAGGTATACACAAACGTTGAGCAGGCGCTCACGACCTTCGATTCCTATCGCGCATGCACGCAATACCTTACCTACATCTATCAACAGGGCTGCACTCTGGGACAACTTGTCCAGGCAACCCGATAGAGCATACAAAACGCGGCCGCACGCCGCACAACCGAAAGGAAGACATATGAGCAAGATCGCCGTCGTCTACTGGAGCGGTACAGGCAACACCGAGGCCATGGCAAACTTCGTTGCCGAGGGCGCAACCGGTGCCGGCGCCGAGGCAGAGGTCATCTCCTGCGCCGACTTCTCTGCCGACAAGGTCGCCGAATATGATGCCTTCGCCTTCGGCTGCCCCGCCATGGGTTCCGAGGAGCTTGAATACGATGAGTTCCAGCCCATGTGGGATGAGGTCAAGGAGACCCTCGGCGACAAGAAGGTCGTCCTCTTTGGCTCTTATTCGTGGGCCGAGGGCGAATGGATGGACAACTGGAAGGCGGACGCCGACGAGGCGGGCGTCAACGTCGTGGACTCCACCATCTGCTACGACGCGCCCGACGACGAGGGCGAGACCGCTTGCAAGGCCCTCGGAGCCGAGCTCGTGTAACGAACCCAGGGCCTCCAAGAGAGCCTGCATCAAAGCGCATCCCCATCCCTACAAAAGAGCGGGGCTGGATTCAAGTCCAGCCCCGCTCTTTTGTAACGGCAGTTACATCAACCGGCTACGAGATATTGCCCAAGAACGCCTTGGTGCGCTCGCTCTTGGGGTGGTCGAAGACCTCACTCGGCGTACCCTCTTCCACAATGACGCCGCCGTCCATAAAGACGACGCGGTCGGCGACGTCGCGGGCAAAGCCCATCTCGTGCGTCACGACAATCATGGTCATGCCATCGCGTGCCAGGTCGCGCATGACACCCAGAACGTCGCGAACCAGCTCGGGATCGAGCGCCGACGTGGCCTCGTCAAAGAGCATAACGTGAGGGTTCATCGACAGGGCGCGGGCGATGGCAACGCGCTGCTGCTGGCCGCCCGAGAGCTGGCTCGGCATAAAGTCGATACGCTCGGCAAGACCGACCTTGGTCAGCTCCTCGACGGCGATCTTCTCGGCCTCTTCCTTGCTGCGCTTGAGCACCTTTTGCTGCGCAAGCATGACGTTCTTTTTGACCGACAGGTGCGGGAACAGGTTGAACTGCTGAAACACCATGCCCAAGTGCGTACGCACCTTATTGAGGTCAACGCCCTTGGCGCACACATCCACGCCCTCGACGACAATCGAACCACTCGTAGGATGCTCCAGACGATTGATGCAGCGAAGCATCGTCGACTTGCCCGAGCCCGAAGGACCCAAAACTACGACGACCTCGCCCTTATGCACATCCAGATCGATATCGCGCAGGACCACGTTATCGCCAAAGGCCTTCTGGAGGTTCTTAATGCTGACGACGACCTCGTTCGAGTTATTGGTTTCGCTCATGATAGGACCTCCTTACAGACCGGCGATGTGATCGGCAGGCGTCGCGACAACCTGTCCGGCGCTCTTAGCGGGACGCTTCTTCTTGGTCTCGGTCGTACCCAAAAGCCTCGCCTCAAGACCGCTCACCAAGCGAGCGAGCGGCAGGGTGATGACCAGATAGAACAGGGCGGCAACCACGTACGGTGTAATGGAGCCCGTCGTGGCCACGATGGTACGGGCGTTCATGACGATTTCGACCACACCCACGGCGGCAAGCAGCGACGTATCCTTGTAAAGCAAGATAAACTCGCTGGTCAGCGTAGGCAAAACATTGCGGAACGTCTGCGGAATCATAACGTAGAGCAGCGTCTGGAAGGCATTCATGCCCAGAGAGCGAGCAGCCTCGTTTTGGCCCTTGGGGATCGATTGAATACCGGCACGGAAGATCTCGCACAGGTACGCAGACGAGTTCATGGCCATGACGATAACGCCCAAAACATAGTCGTCCACCTTGACGCCGGCCAACGGCAGACCGAAGAACGCGATATAGATCTGCAGGAACGCCGGCGTACCGCGAATGATATTCACGTAGATGCCGGCGAGGCAGCGCAGGATGCGCGACTTGGAGATGCGCATAAGCGACAGGGCAAAGCCAAAGGGAATTGCCAGCGGAAACGCCACGAGCACGATCGAAAGCGACATAAGGAAGCCCTTGAAGACGATCGGCAGGCTCTGGACCAAAATGACCGGGTTCAGGAACAGGCGCAGGAACATATTGGAGTTCCACGCCTCGACCCACGGCTGCTCCTTAAGGTCGGCCAGGAAGTTATCGAAGGCCGTCACGCCCTTGATCTCCACCGACGGAATCATGGAGATCTTCTTGGTCGAACCGTCGGCGAGCGTATAGGTGCCGCTAAAGGCCTCATCGCCGCCCTCGACGGGAAACGTCACACCGTAAACCTCGACGCGGAAATAGCCGCCGGCAGGCGCCGTCTCGCCAAAGTCAATCTTGAGCGTCTGGCCGTCAGCCTTGCACGTGGGCTTCATGGGCGTACGATCCATGAGGTCCTCGCCCGAGAGCATCGTCAATCGCGTGTCATCGGTACCAAACGTCGTGCCGTCGACAAACGTCAGCGAAAGACCGCTCAGCTCCTCGTCGGCATCGGCCTGAACTTCCCAAGTGATGCGCGTCTCGGTGCCGCCGACCACATCGCTACCCGAACCGGTATTGGGTCGGGCGGTAATCTTTGCGGTCTCAAGCGCCTGGGCGGTCGTGGGCACGCAGGCCCCCGCGCATACCAGGGCGAGCGCCACAGCCAGGGCACAGGCCAGCTTTTGGAGCATCGAGGGCAGTGGAAAACGCTGCTCCGCGGCCCCTTTGTTCAGTCGAGACAAGGTGGCTCCTATCGTAGAAGTTGCCGGCAAAACGAGACGGAAACGCTCTCCGTCAAGAGAAGCGCAAAGGCCCTTTCCGCCAAAACGGAAAGGGCCCGCGCGCAATCAAGTAGTTATTTTACTTGATATTGTACTTAGCCATGAGGGCGTCGACGGTACCGTCGTCGGTCAGGTCCTTGATAGCCTGGTTGATGTCGTCCTTGAGCTTGGTGTTGCCCTGGTTGATGGCGATGGCGTACTCCTCGCCGGTGCTGATCTGCTTGATGGTCTGGCAGGTGTTGAACTGCTCGGCGGTCAGCTGGCTGGCAACGGAGCGGTTGGTGACTACGGCGTCGCCCTTATCGGACTGCAGGGCGCTGAAGCACTCGGTGGCGTCCTTGTAGGGGACGATCTTGGCCTTGGGGAAGTTCTCCTGGGCAAAGGCCTCGGCGGTCGAGCCAGACTGGACGATGATGGTAGCGTCGGCGTTGTTGAGCTTCTCGCTGTAGTTGTCGGCCGTGATGTCGGTGTTATCGACCTTGGTCACGATAGCCTGATCGTCCATGTAGTAGGAATCAGAGAAAGTGACTTCCTTCTCACGCTCGGGCGTGTCGGTGATAGCCGCGATGGAAACGTCATACTTGGCGCCCGAAGCGACGCCCGGAACCAGCGTGTCAAAGTCATTGTTGACATACTCGACATCCAGGCCCAGCTTGTCGCCGATAGCCTTGATGAGCTCAAGGTCAAAGCCCTGATAATCGCCGTTGTCATCCTTGTACTCAAACGGAGCGTACTCGGCAGAGGTGCCGACGGTCAGCGTGCCGTCCTTGACGAGCGCGTACTCCTTGGAGCCGTCGACCTTCTCGACCTTAGCGTCGTCAGAGCTGCTGGAACCGGCATCAGAACCAGAGGTGGCGTTGGACGAACCGCAGCCCGTCAGAGCAAGGGCGAGCGCCATAGCACCCGTGGCGGCAAATGCGCCAAGCTTCTTCAGCTTCATAATCAGTCTCCTTCCGGTGACCTCGTTTGATTCAGAGGTCTGCAAAAACTGTTGGCTATTATGCACCCGAAATTACGAATCTGCAATGAGAAAACTGATTGAAACAAACCCATAACGTGAATGGAATACTCTACTTTGTGACAGTCATTACTGCTGCAATGACCTTAATAGTCTAATTTCAGCTGCATAACCTGCAAGTTCGTTCGGAGTCTCCAAAATAAACGGCAGCGAACGCAAACGGCCATTCGATACAATATTCTGCATAACCTGCATACCGCCACCAAATTCCTCGCTGCCAAGGTATCCCTTGCCGATGCACTCGTGGCGATCTTTATGGGCGCCACAAGGGTTCTTCGAATCGTTGATATGTACGGCATGCAAGCGATCGATACCCACCACGCGGTCGAACTCGTCGAGTACGCCGTCCAGATCATGGATGATGTCGTAGCCGGCATCGCTCACATGGCAGGTGTCCAAACAAACGCCCAGCTTATCGGACAGCTCTGGGCGCTTGGCGGCAACGCCCTCGATAATGCACGCCAGTTCTTCAAAGCTACGGCCCACCTCGGTGCCCTTGCCTGCCATGGTCTCGAGTAATACCGTCGTCTGCTGCCCCTCAAACATCACCTGGCACAGCGTGTCGACAATCATCTGAATGCCGACGTCGGAGCCCTGTCCCACATGCGCACCGGGATGGAAGTTGTAGTAGTTGCCGGGCAGTGCTTCCAGACGCTGCAAGTCCTCGGCCATTGCCTCCAAGGCAAACTCGCGTGCCCGCTCTTTGGCAGAACAGGGGTTGTAGGTATACGGGGCATGCGCCACCAGCGGTCCAAAGTCGTTTTGTGCCATAAGCTCGCGCAGATCCGCCACGTCATCCATGTCAAGTTCTTTTGCCTTGCCGCCGCGCGGGTTGCGCGTAAAGAACGCAAAGGTATTGGCGCCAATGGATAGCGCCGTCTCCCCCATCGCCCGATAGCCCTTCGTCGTCGAAAGATGGCACCCAATCGTCAGCATCTCCAACTCCCTCTTCATCAGTTGCGGTGAAATACGGTCTATTGGTGCCCTATTTTGGCGCAAACAGACCATATTCCACCGCAAGTTATAAAAGAGGCATCAGGGGCAAAGGCCTCCAAGGCATTCCAGGCGTTGGCGCCATGCCCCCACGCCCTAAAGTTTCAAGCGAATCGCATCGATGATGTGCGCACAGCGCTGTGTGGCGGCTAGGGACATGATGGGGCTTTCGAGTTTCCCCGCCTGAATGAGCTGCGTCGCATGCGACGCCTCACCGTAAAAATCATCGACTTCAAATGGTGCATCGATTTCGAGTACTCGACCGTCGGAATACTTCACATGAGCGAGCTCGGGGCGATGGAGCCGCTCGATTTCCAACGAGCCCCGCTCACAGGCAATCGTTAAGCGGCTTTCATATGTTGCTTTGCCGTCGCACACCATATGAATGGGTATACCGCCGACGCTCATATGGATCTCGTCGGCCCAATCGACGCGACCGCCCGATACGTCACGCCAGCGAACTTCACGGGACGAAACCTCGCAAGCGCCCGCGAGCAAATCCTCAAACCAACCGACCGCATAGCAGCCCATGTCATATAGACAGCCGCCCTGCAACGGATCAAGCAGATAGCCTGAAGGAGACTCGCCGTAATCGAGCTTTTGCACGCTTTCAATCGAGACAATACGGCCAAGCTCACCCGACGCAAGCAAGTCCTTCACGCGAGTGCGCATCGGGCAAAACCGATTCTTCATCGCCTCCATAAACAGCACGCCGCGCTCGCGAGAGGTGGAGGCAATCGAGAGAGCCTCTTCCTCACTCAAAACGGCCGGCTTTTCGCACAGCACGGCCTTTCCGGCGCACAGCGCGCGACAGGCCCAACGCGTATGCATGCCATGCGGAAAAGCCAAGTAAATTGCGTCGACATCGGGGTCGGCAATCAGCGCGTCATAAGCCGCATCGCCGTTATCGTCGACCGAGGCATGGCCATGCGCAGCATCAATCGAAAACGCTCGGCAAAATTCCTCGACATGTGCAGGAGTGCGGCCGGCCGCAGCCACCAGCCGTGCCCCGTCGACCTTCTTGAGCGACGATGCAAATCGATGAGAAATGTGCCCAGCGCCCAAAATGCCCCAACGAACCTCACGCGAATCATCCCATGAATCCCGATGGCCCACGACAGCCCCCTTCAGTTGCGGTGAAATAGTTCCTGTTTGGCCCCTATTCTGCCGCAAACAGGAACTATTCCACCGCAAGTTATAAAAGGGTCATGAGGAGCGTGTTTTGCCGAAGACTTTAAGCATGGCCGTTACGGGGCCCGGCTGGAAGCGCCGGCGCACGTCATCGAGACGCTCGGGGATATCGATATGCTGCGGGCAGTGGCGCGCGCATTTGCCGCACTTGACGCAATTGCTCGCCAGCTTGGCCTCGCTTGTGCGCACCGCACTCGCCGTAAAGTATTGCGACAGCCCCGTAAACCAGCTGTGCGCATAGCTCGCGTTGTAGGCGGCAAAGCAGCCGGGAATGTTGATACCCTTGGGACATGGCATGCAGTAGCCGCATCCCGTGCAGGGCACGCGATTCGATTTTTCAAACTCATCCAGCACGTGCGCGATCGTGTCGAGCTGGTTGGCAGTCATCGAATTCGGCAACGCGAGGTCTGCCAGTGACGAGTTCTCATCCACCTGCGCGGTATCGGTCATACCCGAAAGCAGCATCGTCACCTGAGGATGATTCCACACCCACGAGAGCCCCCAAGCGGCAGGCGTATGCAAATGCCGATCGCATGCACCATCGAGAACAGCGCGCGCCCGCGGAGGCAATTTGCCTGCCAAGCGTCCGCCCAAAAGCGGCTCCATCACAAACACCGCGAGACCTCGCTCGGCGGCGGCCATGAGCCCCGCCGTTCCCGCCTGATATCGCTCTCCAGCGTAGTTGTACTGGATCTGGCAAAAGTCCCACTCATACGCATCGAGCATCGTAAGGAAGTCCGCCGCGCTGCCGTGGTACGAAAAGCCTATCTGACGAATACGCCCTGCAGCCTTTTGCTGCGCGATCCAGTCCTCGATGCCCAGCGCCACCACGCGCTCCTACTGCGCAGGCGAGGTGATGTTGTGCATAAGGTAATAGTCGATATGGTCGGTCTGCAGGCGGCGCAGCTGCTCGTCGAAAAACCGATCGAAATCCTCCGCGCATTTGCACGAAGCATGCGGCAGCTTGGTTGCGAGCAAAACCTGGTCGCGCAAGCCCAGGCGTTCAAGCGAAGCGCCCACGCAAGCCTCGTTGCCGGGATAGAAATAGGCCGTGTCCAGATAATTAATCCCCTGCTCCACCGCACGGGAGATGATGGCATCGGCCGTCTTCGCATCGGGGTGTCCCGGCGCACCGGGAAACCTCATGCAGCCCAGACCCAGAGCGGATATTCGGTTACCACTTTTAGGGTCAACGCGGTATTGCACGGCCCCTCCCCTCCCATCGAAACCCTGACAAGGCGAAACAAACCCGTCACGTCATCGAAACACATCGGAATCGCAATTGAGAACGTATCGTAACGCAGCAGAAATCGAGCCGTCACGGCACCGCTTTAACATCAGCAAAAAGCCCGATGAAAGGAGCCGGGCATGACCACGCGCGTGTCTTTGCGGTCTGCCCTGCAGCGTAGCGTCCAGGCAAACGTTTCTTTTTTATAACAGCCGCCCCGCGCACCCATCAATCACCCCGGCAGCATACAATCCATCAGGCGCCCCTTACGCGGGCGCCTTTTACATGGGGAGATGATTCACATGCAGATCAACAAGGTCGCCTTTATCGGCAAGGGCGGCGTCGGCCTGCTCTACGGCAGCATGATCGCCCGGGCGCTCGGCAACGACGCCGTCGAATACGTCATGGATGATGCCCGTTTTGAGCGTCATGCGAACGACGCGCTCACCGTCAACGGCAAGCCCTGCGATCTCACGTCCGTCCGTGCCAGCGAGGCGACGCCCGCCGATCTGGTCATCCTGACAGTCAAGACCACCGGTCTCGACCAAGCACTCAAGACTATGGAGCGTGTCGTGGGACCCAACACGCTCATCGCCTCGCTGTGCAACGGCATTACGAGCGAGCAAAAGATTGCCGAACGCTTTGGCTGGGAGCATACCGTTCTTGGTATCTGCCAGGGCATGGACGCCGTGTTCCTCAACGGCGCGCTCACCTTTACCAATGCGTGCGAGATTCGCTTTGGCGCGGCAGCGGGCACCGACCCCGCGACTGTCGCCGCTATCGACGAGCTCTATACGCGCTGCGGCATCGCCCATACCGTCGAGGACGACATCGCCCACCGCATGTGGGCCAAACTCATGCTCAACGACGGCATCAACCAGACCTGCATGGCCTACGGCGGGACCTACGGAAGCGCCACGGAGCCGGGCTCCGAGCAGCGCCGCTGTTTTGTCTCCGCCATGCGCGAGACGCTTGCGGTTGCCAACGCCGAGGGCGTTGAGCTGACCGAGGCAGACCTGACGCAAATGGTGCACCTCATCGAGGGAATCGACCCCACCGGTATGCCCTCGATGGCGCAGGACCGTATCGCACAACGAAAAACCGAAGTCGAGGAGTTCGCGGGCACCATTTGCCGCCTGGCCGCCAAACACGATATCCAAGTGCCGCAAAACGATTGGCTCTACCAGAGGATTCGCGAAATAGAAGGCAGCTGGTAGTGCTCGGCATACTGCAGCCAACAGATCCAATGGTAAAGCCGCCGCAAGGGGCACTCCCCTCGCGGCGGCTTCCTTTTTCATCTTTGACCAAAAATCAGCTTCACAACGGTTAGAGCTGCGACTCCGACGCCTGGCCCTCATCGTCGCGACAAAGGGCTACACCCGCACTTCCCAGCAGCGTGGCCGCGATCAGCGCGCCGACCACGATAGGAGCAGCCCCGCATGTCCCCTGCATGCCCGCGACGAGCGCGGCCGTGGGACCAAGGCAGCCAAGCATCAACGCGACGGCGGCAACGGCAATATCTCGAGCATTCACAAGACCACTTCCTCCAAGAGAAAGACCTTATTTCTCAAGAACCAGTGTGCCCCGCATCCATACGCCCAGCGTACCGCCACGGTAAGGGCTCTGTTAACTCAAACGCATACATAGAACGGACGTCCTTACGTTGCCGTAAAGCTCGGTAAAGACGCCCGTCCGCCAAATATCCGTGATGCAGAAAAATTACCAACCGGTGTAGTAATCGGTGGTTCCGGCAGCGCAGCCGGAGTCATAGACCTTGCAATCACCCTTGGAGCCCGTAAAGGTCGAGCCCTGGGCCATATCGCCCGCGGCAACAACGTAATAGCCGTCGGAATCGCGCCAGAAGCCCTCAGAATCCTGAGTCCATTCGCCCGTGCGATAGTGATAAAGCACATTGCTGCTGTAATAGGTCTCGCGGCGTCCGTTGTAGTTATTGACACCCGCAGAGCGCGTCAGGCCCGATCCGTTCGCGTAGGACGCGGCAGACGCATAGGACGGAGTGTAACCGGCGTTGTAGCACGAAGCCTGGGCGGCCTCGGCAGCCTCCGCCTCGGCGGCAGCCTCGAGCGCTTCGCGCTTGGCATCCTCAAGCGCAGTGCGCAGCTCATCGAGCTCGGTCGACTTGGCGTCGACCTCCCCCATCGTCAACAGGCTACCCGCGCCGTCGATGCAACCCTGCAGCACAGCGCGCTCGTCATCGGTGGCATAGTCACCGTACATGTTCATGATGATCTGAGCGCGCATCTCCAGGGAATCGCGCTTGGCCTCCATCGAGGCGTTCCACTCCTGCATGGAACCATAACCATCGCCGCGATAGTCAACGGGCTGTACCAGCGTCGTCTCGGACGGCGTAGATCCAACCGTATCGGACAGTGTTGCGGCGTGGGCATCAGTTGCACCGGCGCCCGCCAAAAGTGCCACGGTCAGAGCGGCGGAAAGGGCGGCGGCTTTCGGTTTTCGTGAATCGATCCTCATGTAGCTGGAAACCTCCGTAGTGCGTTTTTGCTGCCTTTGAGCTGCGTGTGATTCGATCGCGCTGCATAGTACCCCGAGCAAATCGCGACCTGCGGTTTTACTCAAAAGGCGCACGTCAATTGCGTAAAACTCACATCCTCTCAACAGGAGTTTTCCACAACTCGAATGCATAAAGCATGTCAAAAACCCTGTTTTTGCACCCGTTCTATGCAAAAAAGGCGCCTGTGCAACCATTGTTCGCACAGGCGCCTTGAGCAGGCATTTTATGCAGTTATACCTATCGAGTCGCAAGGGGTCCTTGCACAAGTCGCCTTACTCGTCCAGCGCGGCGAAGGCCTGCTTCAGATCCCAAATGATATCCTCGGCGTTCTCGGTACCGATGGAAAGACGGATCGTGGAGGGCGTGATGTTCTGCTCGGCGAGCTCCTCGGCAGAGAGCTGGGAGTGCGTGGTGGTAGCCGGATGCACGACGAGCGACTTGACGTCGGCCACGTTGGCGAGCAGCGAGAACACCTGCAGATGATCAATGAACTTCCAGGCGGCCTCCTGGCCACCCTTAATCTCAAAGGTAAAGATCGAGGCACCGCCGTTGGGGAAATATTGCTTGTAGAGCTCATGGTCGGGGTGCTCAGGCAGGCTCGGGTGGTTCACCTTGGCAACATGGGTGTCACCGGTCAGGAACTCAACGACCTTCTTGGTGTTCTCGACATGACGGTCAACGCGCAGCGACAGAGTCTCTGTGCCCTGGAGCAGGACCCAGGCGTTGAACGGGCTGATGCAGGCGCCCTCGTCACGCAGCAGGATAGCGCGGACATAGGTTGCGAAGGCGGCGGGACCGGCAGCCTCGGCAAACGAGACGCCGTGGTAGGAGGGGTTGGGCTCAGCGATCTGGGCGTACTTTCCGCTCGCCTTCCAATCGAAGTTACCGCCGTCGACGATCACGCCGCCCAGCGAGGTGCCGTGGCCGCCGATGAACTTGGTTGCGGAGTGGACGACGATGTTGGCACCATGCTCCAGCGGACGGAACAGATACGGGGTGCCGAAGGTGTTGTCGACGACAACCGGTAAACCGTGCTTCTTGGCGATCTCGGAGATGGCGTCGATATTGGGGATGTCAGAATTGGGGTTGCCGAGCGTCTCGAGGTAGATGACCGTGGTGTTGTCCTTGATGGCGCCCTCGACCTCGTCCAGGTTGTGGGCATCGACGAAGGTGGTCTCGACGCCAAACTGGGAGAGCGTATGCTCCAGCAGGTTGTAGGAGCCACCGTAGATGGTCTTTTGAGCCACCACGTGGTCACCGGCCTGGGCAAGAGCCTGCAGGGTATAGGTGATGGCAGCAGCACCGGAGGCGACGGCAAGACCTGCCACACCGCCCTCGAGTGCGGCGATACGGTCCTCGAAGACGCCCTGGGTGGAGTTGGTCAGACGGCCGTAGATGTTACCAGCGTCGGCAAGACCAAAGCGGTCGGCGGCGTGCTGGGAATTGCGGAACACATAGCTCGTGGTCTGGTAGATAGGCACGGCGCGGGAGTCGGATGCGGGATCGGCGCTCTCCTGGCCAACGTGAAGCTGCAGGGTATCGAAACCAAAGGTGTGCTCGGGGTTGTTGATGAACTGGCTCATGATGATCTCCTTGATCGAACAAAAGTTAATAAATTAGAGAGAAGTAAGTCGCTGTCTCCTGATCACGCCGACGGGCGCAAACAGGAGCCCGGCATTCGTCTTGGTAAGCAATTCATATGCGGGCCTCCTTTCGCATCCCGTTCCGTGGTTGGCTTAATTACCTACCGCCTTTGTGTGTTTTGAATAGTACGAGCATTGTTTCGCTCGGTCAATCACTTAAAAGCGCTAACCTGTTATCGGTTTTATAGATAGCAATCGAAAGGATGGCGTCGATGACCCTTCAGCAGCTTCGTTTTCTGATTGCCGTGGCAGAGTCCGGCTCAATCAACGCCGCAGCTCAGCGCCTCTATACCGCTCAGTCCAACATCTCAAACGCCGTCAAAAGCCTGGAACAGGAGCTCCACCTGGAGATCTTTACGCGCTCCAGCCGCGGCGTCACGCTCACCAACGACGGCACCGAGCTTTTGGGCTATGCGCGCCAAGTCGTAGAGCAGGCCGACATGCTCGAGGCGCGCTACGAGGACGGCGGTACCCCGCAAGCCCGCCTCGCCATTTCCGCCCAGCACTACGCCTTTTCGGTCGAGGCCTTTGTCAACGTGGTCGAGCGCTGCCGCGACAGCAAGTTCGAGTTCATCATGCGCGAGACCACCACGTCGCAGATCATCGATGACGTCCGCGCATTTCGCAGCGATATCGGCATCCTCTATCTGGACGACTTTAACGCCCGCGTTCTGCAGAAGGCTTTTGCCGATGCGCGCGCGAGCTTCCATCCCCTATTCGACGCGACGGTCCACGTCTTCGTTAGCGAGCGCCACCCGCTTGCCCGCCGCCCGCAGCTGTCCCTTGCCGACCTCACACCATATACGCGCTACAGCTTTGAGCAGGGAACCTCAAACTCCTTCTATTACGCCGAGGAACCTTTTAGCTATATCCCTTGCGACCGCAACATACGAATCTCGGACCGCGGAACACTTACTAACTTACTTATCACGTCGAACGGCTACACCCTGTCGACCGGTGTCCTCTCCAATGAAATGCAATGGGGTATGGCATCGATCCCGTTAGCAGACGCCCCAACGATGCACGTAGGCTATATCATGCACGACGAGCGCAAGCCCTCTCTCCTCTTGCAGCAATACCTCGACGAGCTCAACCGCATCATCCATGCCAACTAACTGTCGGAAGACGGGGTAGAAATCGTAGATTGCTAGCCCCCGGCGGGCATGGCGCTACAATGGTCACTCACACGAAACGTACCCAACGAAAGGAAGCCCGTGAAGGTCATCATCTATACCGACGGCTCGGCCCGATCAAATCCGGGACGCGGCGGCTACGGCGCCGTGCTCAAATACACCAACCCCGCCGGCAAGACCTTCACCTCCGAGCTTTCGCGCGGCTACGCCAAGACCACCAACAACCGCATGGAGCTCATGGCGGTCATCGTGGCGCTCGAGGCACTTAACCGCCCCTGCGAGGTCGAGGTCCATTCCGATTCGCAGTACGTCGTCAACGCCTTTAACAAGCACTGGATCGACGGCTGGAAAAAGCGCGGATGGAAAACCGCCAACAAGCAGCCCGTCAAGAACCGCGACCTGTGGGAGCGCCTACTCACCGCCAAAAGCAAGCACAAGGTTGAGTTCATCTGGGTTAAGGGGCATGCCGGCCACGAGCTCAATGAGCGCTGCGATGAGCTCGCCACCACGGCGGCCGACGGTAGTAACCTCGATATCGACACCGGCTTTAACGAGAGCGACCTGTAATAGCGTTTTCGCGCAGCTTTATATCCCCACGCGCTACACTCATCCTGTAGACCAAACAACGCAAGGGGGACGTATGCTGCGCATCGCGACCATCGGCACATCCATGATCACCGACGACTTTATCCAAGTCGTCAACGCCAACGACCAAGCCGCGTTTGTGGGCACGCTTTCACGCGACGCCAATCGCGGTACTGCCTTTACCGCCGAGCGCGGTGGCGAGCGAAACTTTACGTCACTCGAAGAGCTCGCGTCCGCCAACGACATCGATGCCGTCTACATCGGCAGCCCCAATGCACTCCATCACGAGCAGGCGCTCGCCTGCATCGCCGGCGGTAAGCACGTTATCGTCGAAAAGCCCTTCTGCGCCACCGAGGTGCAAGCGCTCGAGGTCTTCCGGGCTGCCGAGGCAGCTGGCGTCGTGGCCCTCGAGGCCATGCGCCCGCTTCACGATCCCGCTTTCCACGCCATTGAGGACGCTCTGGGCGAGATCGCCCCCATCCGCCGCGCCTCATTGCGCTTTGGCAAGTATTCCTCGCGCTACAACGAGATTCTCGCGGGACGCGCCACCAATATCTTCGACTGCAATATGGCATCGGGTTCCCTCATGGACATTGGTGTCTACACCGTCGAGCCCATGGTCGAGATTTTCGGCATGCCCTCCGGTCTCACCAGCATGACCACGCTGCTCGATCCCTCAACGCAAGAGCTCACCCATGGTCCCATCGACGGCTGCGGCTCCATTCTCGCCAGTTATGGCGGAGGCCGCATCTCCGTCGAGCTTGCGCATTCAAAGATCACCAACGATCTGCTGCCCTCACAGATCGAAGGCGAGCGTGGCACCATCCAGATCGACCATCTGTCCACGCCCCGCAACGTCCGCATCGACTATCGCGGCGACGTCGTACGCGGCTCGGCGACCGAGGCACCGCGCGAACAGGGCGAGAACGGCCACGTGCTCGACCTGCCCAAATCGAGCAACACTATGGAATACGAACTCACAGACTTTATCACCGCCATCGGCGGCATCGATAACGTTAAGGAAGAGATTTGGGAGACCCCGGCGGGACGCCACGAGCTTGGCCACTACCGCGATGTCACACTCGTCTCACTGCGCATCATGGATGCCGTGCGCCAGCAGGCCGGCATAACCTTCCCGGCCGACGCAGGCAAGCAGGCATAGCTATGGGCCTCTTCGATACGTTCTTCTCCAGCGTCACCGGCGGCAGTCGAGAGCCTCAAAAACCATCAAACGTCGAGCTCGAGCTGCGCCGCAGGCTTACTGTGCTCGCAAGTGACGAGGCCACTCAAGACACTCCCCTGTGCTATTTCCTGCGCTGGGCGGGGCAAGTCCAGGGCGTTGGCTTTCGCTTTACCAACACCAACCTCGCGCAGGCACGCGCGCTCACCGGCTGGGTGCGTAACATGGAAGACGGCTCAGTCGAGATGGAGATACAGGGGGCTCCGGCAAATATCCTATCTCATCTCGAGGCGCTTCATGCCTCCTACGAGCGTATGGGAACGCGTTTTCGCCTCGTAGACGCCCAGGCCCGAGCCCCACTTGCCAATGAAGACGGTTTCACGCCTCGTTATTAGTATTGTGTGCTAAATACGGTATCATTTACCTACGACCGTTGATAGAAAAGAGGCGAGGCGCATGGCGGTGCAAAGAAGGAATACCAGGCAGCGAAAGCTGGTTCTTGACGCCGTGCGCCAAAGCTATAACCATCCCACCGCCGACGAAATCTACAACGTCGTGCGCGCGCAGGATGACAAAATCAGCCGCGGCACGGTCTACCGCAACCTCAATCTCTTGGCCGACGCCGGCGAGATTCTCTCCATCAAGACGCCGGGCGGCAGCCGCTTCGATCGCACGATCGAGCCGCATGCGCATATCATCTGCACCTCGTGCAGCCGCGTCATCGACGTACCACTCCCCTTCGATGCCCAACTCGACGCCAAGGCATCCGAGCAAATCGGCTGGCACGTCACGTCGCACTACACCATCTTCGAGGGTCTCTGCCCCGACTGCCGGTAGATGTTCGGGACATGCCTTAAAATCCACCTTGCTGCACTCTGCAGCAAAAAGAGATTCCTAGGCATGCCACATATATCTACTCGGCGAGCAGGCGGCGCAGTTCTTCTTCGACCGTGCGCACGTAGCGGACGCGGTCGTTGATGCCACGCATAGAGGGATTGCAGCTCTCCATTAGATAAGGATGGCCCACGACGTTGAGCATGTCGCGGTCGTTTTCGTTATCGCCAAACGCCATCATCTCGTCGGGCGAAATTCCCAGGGCACGACCGTAATCGGCAAGCGCGGAACCCTTACCCGAACCAAAGCCGATAAAGTCCGTCCACTCGGTTCCCGACGTCATCACGTCGGCACGGTCGCTAAAGAGGCGCTCAAAATACTCCAGGGCCGCCGGCTGATCCACCTTGGGCGTCTGGAAGGCAATCTTAATGACGTCCTCGTCGATGTCCTCGGGACGGTCGACCACCGCCACATCGCAGTGGACCTCATAGCGCAAATGGTCGACGAACGCATCGTTGCCGCTCATGGTGTAGAGGTGTCCCTCACACGAAAGGGTCACGTCGGCATGGGGATACGCAACCACGGCATTCGCGATATCCATAGCAAGGCTACGCTCCATGGAACGCTTGACAACGGCACGTCCCTCGCTCATCACCAGAGCTCCGTTTTCGCATACATAGGCGAGCTCATCGGCCACCGGGGCAAACAGATAGCGCAAGCTCGCATATTGACGGCCGCTCGCCGGCATAAACACGATACCGCGACGATGCAGCTCATCGATGAGCTCAAAGGCCTCGGAACGCGGCTCGCGCTCCCCCGGATGCAGCAACGTACCGTCCAAATCGCATGCAATCAGCTTGATTCCTTCAAGACCCATATGCTTTCCCCCACAGCATCTCATCAACAGAAAGACGGACTTTGAATAGCTGCCTCTCAAAGTCCGTCTTACTCATACGCACGTTAACCGCGCGCCTTCTTTACGATCGTAAAGTCTGGAGCCATACTCACAACGGCATCCGCCGCACTCGACGCAAGGCGCCGGTCCGCATCGAGTTCACGGGTAACCACCGAGAGCCGAACGCCCTCGACGCCCCGGAGCATGCGGCCCAAAACAGGCTGCACCGGCGTATACATGCGCACGGTATACTCGTCCGAATCGCCTCGGAAAAGCGGCGCGTGCATATTGCCGATCTCCCAGCACGCATGCGCGAGCGCAATCGGGTCCATGCGGTCAACTTCGACCAAATAAACCTCGGCACTGCGCAGGCGCACGACAACCGCCACGGGCACCATGCCCGAACGGTCGATGACAAGCGCATCGCCATCGGCAAGGCGATCGCCATCGGCAGCGCCCAGCCGAATATCGACCGTACGCCCCAGCTCCGTCACACCCACAAATGTGCGGGCATCGGCCTGGTCCCAATCGAGTAGTAGCTCATCGACCTCAAAGACACCGCCCAGCTCCCGGCGAAGCAAAAGCTCATAGGACGGGTCGTTGAGATTTCCGAGACACGCTGTCGAAACCAGATTCACAGGCATAGCCTAGTCCTCGACCTCAACGAGCTCGATATCAAAGTTGAGGTCCTTGCCGGCCAGCTCGTGGTTGGCGTCGAGCGTCACGGCCTCAGGCGTTACGTCGATGACCACGGCGGGGACGGGCATGCCGCTCGGCGTGGACAGGAAAAGCTTCATGCCCTTCTCGATCTGCTCGATGTTGGGAACCTGTTCGGCCGGGAAGGTAATAACCATCTCGGGGTTGTGCTCGCCGTAGGCATCGGCAGCAGGAATGTGCACGGTCTTCTTCTCGCCCACCTGCATGTCGACAACAGCGGCGTCGAAGCCCTTGATCATCTGACCGGCGCCGCAGGTGAACTCCAGCGGCTCGCCGCGATCGTAGGAACTATCGAACTGCGTGCCGTCGTCGAGCGTGCCGCGATAATGAGTCTTGACCTTCTTGCCCTGGTTGGACATGGTAACCTCCGTGATAAGGGCGGCGCACAACGCGGGCCGCCGTGAACATATGGCGCTAACTATACCCTAGTCATACAATTCAATGACAGTTTGCAAAGAAACGCTGCAACCGGAGGAACCATGGCATATCCCGTATTTGACCTACACTGCGACACCGCCGACCGAATCGGCTGGGCCACGCTCGATCTCGACCTGCGCTTTACCGCCGGCACCGACGGTTATTTCCCCGGCGACGAAACGCATCCGCAAGATTTCGACCTCATCGAGGGCAACGCCTGCGCCATCTCGCTCGCAAAGATCGGCAACACGCCGTGGGCACAGTGCTTCGCCACGTTTGTCCCCGACGAGATTCCCACCGCCCACGCCGCGCGCTTCCAGGCGCAGATCATGGCGCACATGAGCGGCCAGGCAATGCTCAACCACGACCGCATGGTCAACGTACGCAGCGCGGCAGACATTCGCCCTGCGCTCAAAGATGGCAAGGTCGCCTGCATCCACACCATCGAAAACGCCACGTTCTTTGCCGAGGACCCCGCGCTGATCGAGGTGCTCAAGAGCTTGGGCGTACTCATGTCATCGCTCAGCTGGAATGCGCAGGGACCGCTCGCGAGCGGACACGATACCCACGCCGGCCTCACCGCCGCCGGCATCGAGGCGCTTACGCAGATGGAGCACGCCGGCATGGTGCTCGACGTCTCCCACCTCAACGATGAGTGCTTTGACGAGGTTGTCGCCCACGCCACGCGCCCCTTCGTCGCCAGCCACTCCAACTCCCGCGCAGTTTGCGGCGTTAAGCGCAACCTTACCGACGACCAGTTCCGCACCATTCGCGATATGGGTGGCATCGTCGGCCTCAACTACTGCAGCGAGTTCCTATCCAACGACGCAACCGACAAGACAGCCGCAGACGTCACCTTCGACCAGCTGGCGGCACATATCGAGCACTGGCTTGACCTGGGTGGCGAAAATGTCATCGCGCTCGGCGGCGACTGGGACGGTGCCGCGGTGCCCGCTTTCCTCTCCGACGCCAGCAAGATGCCCGAGTTCCAGAACATGCTTTCCAAGCATTTTGGCAAGACCGTGATGCAGAAGCTCTGCAGCGACAACGCGCTTGCCTTCTTTGAGCGTTATTAATTTCACATCCCTTGAGCGGGCCGGTATGCCGAACGGTCGACATGCCGGCCCGTCCCCAATCTGAAGGACCGCTTTTGACGCAGCAGTTTACGATTTCCGTATCCCGACCGGATGGGACGCCCATCCCCGTCATCGTTACCAAAAAGCGCGTCAAGAACTTCAACCTACGCGTCACATCGAGCGGCGAGGTCCACGCCAGCGCACCGCTCGGCGCCAGCCGCGAGCGTATCAAAGCGTTTGTGAAGCGCAACAGCGCCTGGATTATCAGCCGACTTGCCCAGCGCGAGCAACGTCAGGCGACGGCGCGAGAGCCGCTCAGTCCCTCGTCCATCATTGCGCTTTGGGGCAAACCCATCACCGTTCAGGATGCACTCGACCACAACTTTGCATCACCCGCACCGCGGCCCAAGCAGGCCACCTTCGCAAGTTTTATGGGTACCGACGAGCCAGACGAACGTCCGCAGGCCAAGTGGAACGCGACCCTCGACGGCTTAACGCCCAGTGAGATCCAAGCCCATATTGACCAGCTCTATACGTCCGAGGTCACATCGGCACTGCGCGATATCGTGCACGCATACGAAATCGCAATGGGTGTCGACGTTTCCCGCGTTTCCGTGCGCAGCATGAAAACGCGCTGGGGCTCGTGCACGCCCAAAACCGGCGCCATTCGCATCGCACGTGAACTTGCCGCCTACCCCGTCGAGTGCCTTGACATGGTTGTCGCCCACGAGCTCGTCCACCTGCTCGAGCCGAGCCACAACCAGCGGTTCCACGTCCTGCTCGACACATACTGCCCCAACAATAGAGCACTGTCTCAGCGACTCAAGCAGCCACCCATAGAGACGTATTGGAACCGGTTAGCGCACGCGCTCGATCTCGACACCGCAGCTTGCCAGGGGAAGACCGACGGGCGCCCAAGGCTTATCGAGCTTAACGTGCACGCCAAGCAGCAGGGGGTAACGACGTAGCAGCATCTGGGCCACACCCTCGGCTGCCGCCTCGATGAGCTTAAACGTATGCTCGCGCAGATAGCCATCGACATCGTGGCATACCGAGCCGTAGTCAATCGAGGCGTCCAGGTTATCGTGCTCCCCCGCTGCACGCAGGTCGGCATAGAGCACCAGGGACACGATGAACTTCTGGCCCAGCGCGTTCTCTTCGGGATATACGCCGTGGTTAGCAAAAACCTCAAGACCTTCAACGGTGATGCGGTCAGCATGGCGCAGATCGTCATAACTCACGTGGGGCACCGCCGTTGCGGTGGATATTTCGCCCCTTCCACGGCGGGCGAGCTCGGCGCCTTCAGTCTTGGTTGCATTCTCGGGCAGTTTCTTGTTGCTCATCGCGATCGTCTCCTTCGTTTAGAACCCCGACCGCGCAAACTAACTACACGCGAATCGACAGGTTCTTTTTATCATCGCTCCAGTTGCAAGCATTGCGCGCGGGGCATGCAAAGCAGGCGCGCGACGCTTTGTCGGCTGCATAGAGCAGACGCTCAAGCGGTTGGCTGTTCACACGCAGCTTTCGATGGCCCAGAATGGCCGTCTTAATGGCTGCGGCATCGGCCGGCTCAAACGCCACATCATCGGGCATGCCGCCGAGAATCGCATCAGCGACGCGTTCGCTTGCAACATCATGGGATATACCCGATTCATACTGTTCATCTTTGCCGATATCGTGAAGAAGTGCCGTGGCGTAGATGACCTCACGGTCAAATTCGAGCTGTTCCTCGAGATTCTTGATCCACATAATGCGAGCGACATCGAGAAGATGATCAATACCGTGGCGGCAGAAGATGCGCCCCGATTCCAACTGTGCAATGTTGCCCAGGTGCCGACGGAACAGCCCGTTGGCACAAATGTAATCAATGCGAGGCATGGCACCAAAGGGAGTCAGGCCCGAAGCCATAAAGCCGCGACGCGACGTCCCCTCATCGGTCTTCGATGTAAAGTCGTTGACGACCCTCATGCTAACGGCCCAGCATCCTAAAGAACCGATCCTCGAGCGCGGGATCAGTCCCAAAGACGCCGCGGCGAGCGAGCGTCACGGTCTTGGTGCCGGGCTTTTGCACGCCGCGCATCGTCATGCACATGTGCTCGGCTTCCATCAGCACAATCGCCCCTTGGGGAGCAAGATATTCCATGAGGGCATCGGCAACCTGCGCACACAGCTGCTCCTGCAGCTGCAGACGGCGGGCATAAACCTCAACCGTGCGGGCAAGCTTAGAGAGCCCTGCGACACGGCCGTTGGGGATATAACCAATGGCGGCCTTGCCATAAAACGGCAGCAGATGATGTTCGCACAGCGAGTAGAACGTGATGTCGCGCTCGATAACCAAATCGTTCGAAGCGACGGCAAAGGTTTTGGACAGGTGCTCCTCGGCACTCTGGTCCATACCGCCGGCGATCTCACCATACATACGGGCAACGCGCGCCGGGGTCTCCAGCAGGCCCTCACGAGTTGGGTCCTCGCCTATGCCCTCAAGCAACAGCTTAATGGCGGCCTCGACTTTTTCCTGATCGATCATCTGGGCCTCACTTTTCCGATTTTGCGTTCGCGCTATGGTACCACGCCCTTTGGCATCGGCCACAAGCTACATAGTATGGGTCGAATAGACTGGATCGTCCCGCCAAAGTTCAACCGCATCACAAAGCGCAACGCCCTCGCGCACAGCACGGGCGCGCGTGGCGTTCATATCAATCACGCGCTGATTGCTCGAGCCCCTAAAGCGCAACGAGATATCGTACAAATCCTGAACGAACGGGCCGTCCACCAACATGTCGAGGCAGGCCAGGATACGGTTCGTCACCTCGGTATGATGGCGACCGCCCGGCATAAGCTCCTCGAGCACGTCGCCGGTAAAGCACCAAATGGTCTTGCCCGACCCCGCGGGATAGGCCGCACGCACGCGTTCGATAAAGTCAACAAGCCCCACCTGATTCTCGGGCTCCATAGGCTCGCCGCCCAGAATCGTCAGGCCATCGATAAAGGGATGGTCGAGGCTCTCGATAATCTTGTCCTCGACGGCACGATCGAACGTTTCACCCGCGGCAAAGTCCCACGCGACGGAGTTAAAGCAATTCTTGCACCCGCGACGGCACCCGCTCACAAACAGAGAAGTACGAACGCCTTCCCCATCAGCAATGTCGAAATACTTAATGTTCGCGTAGTTCATAGGTAACTCTCCCGGGAGGCCGGGACATATCATCCCGTCCTCAAACATTCTCGGCCTTCGGCCTGCGAAACTGCGGGCGGAACGATATGTCCCGGCCTCATGCAAAGGGTAACTCAATGAACGAAGCGAACATCGAGTATAGGGTTCGAGGTCCAATAAAAACTTTGTTGCAGCTCAACCGCCATCGCAAGCAAAGCGTTGTTGCAAGTCAACTCATTTCCGCTAAGAACTTCGAGGAGTGAGCAGGCCGCATGCTGCATCTCAGCTACATCAACTTGGCCGCCCCGTAGCGAGGCCCCGGGCCTTTACTCGCTATTTCGGACAGTCCTGGC